>NZ_SAYU02000001.1 GCF_004025965.2 Phycicoccus flavus
GGCGTCGTAGGAGCCGTCGGGGTCCTTGCGGACGGTGTCGATGGTGGCGGTGGGGTCCTGGGCCTCGACGGCGGCGACGACCTTCTCGGCCTCGGTGCCGGTGACGGCGGTGTGCTGGTCCGCCCCGCCCGGACCGCCGTGACCACCCGGGCCGCCGGGGCCGCCGGTGTGCTCGGTGACGGTCTTGAGGTCGGCGCTGACGTCGTACATGACCGGGCTGCCGTCCTTGGTGCCGAGGGCGTCGTAGGAGCCGTCGGGGTCCTTGCGGACGGTGTCGATGGTGGCGGTGGGGTCCTGGGCCTCGACGGCGGCGACGACCTTCTCGGCCTCGGCGCCGGTGACGGCGGTGTGCTGGTCCGCCCCGCCCGGGCCGCCCGGACCGCGGTCGCCGGCGGACCCGGACGCGCTCGCGGACGAGGAGGGGGAGGGGGTGGCGGACGAGTCGTCCGCCGCGGCGGCGATGGCCGCGCCGGTCACGGCGAAGGCTCCGACGGCCGCGAGGGAGGCGGCGGCCACGCCGAGGGTCTTGCGTCGCATGATGACACTCCTTGGGTTCGTCCGAACGGCCGGAGGGCCGCTCGTCGCCCCACGGTCCGGGGCGTGCCTGTCACGGACCTGTGGCCGACGTAGCGTGGGCCTGAGCGGCTCGCGCCCCCTGTGGACCGCGCGCCGTCCCCGACGACGAGGGACCCCCGCGACAGGAGCGAGCCATGACCGGACAGCCCGAGCCCGAGGTGCGGACCGCCCGCTGCGGCGACGTCGACATCGCCTACGACACCCTCGGCTCGCCGCAGGACCCGACCGTGCTCCTCGTCAACGGGCTGGGGACGCAGCTGACCGGCTGGCACCCCGACCTCTGCGCGGCCGTCGCCGCCGAGGGCTTCCACGTCGTCCGGTTCGACAACCGCGACGTCGGGCTCTCGACCCACCTGCACGAGGCCGGCAGGCCCGACCTCTCACCGCTGGCGCAGGGCGGGACGGTGACGGACGCGCCGTACACGCTCGCCGACATGGCCGCCGACACCGCGGGCCTCGTCGACGCCCTCGGGGTCGAGCGGGTGCACCTGGTCGGGGTCTCGCTCGGCGGCATGGTCGCCCAGGAGACCGCCCTCGCCCATCCCGAGCGGGTGGCCAGCCTGACCTCGGTCATGTCCACCCCGGGCGGGGGCGTCGGGCGGGGCACACCGGAGGCGCTCGCCGTCCTCACCCTGCCGCCGGTCCCGGACGAGGCGGCGGCCGGCGAGCGCGGGGTGGCCGTCGCACGGGTCATCGGCTCGCCGGCCTACCCCGCCGACGAGGCGGAGGTCGCGCAGCGCTCCCGTGCGGCGTACCGCCGGGCGAACGACCCGGTCGGGGTCGCCCGGCAGTACGCCGCCGTCCTCGCGTCCGGCGACCGCACCGAGCGGCTGCGCGGCCTCGCGGTGCCCACCCTCGTGGTCCACGGCGAGGCCGACCCGCTGATCCGGGTCGAGGCCGGCCGGGCCACGGCCGACGCCGTGCCCGGGGCGCGCCTCGTCACTCTCCCCGGCATGGGCCACGACCTGCCCCGCGAGCTGTGGCCCCGGCTCGTCGCCGAGATCGCGGCCCACGCCCGCGCGGCGCAGGAGCGGACCGGCTGAGCCCGGCCCCGGCCCCGCCCCACAGCCGCGGGGGCGGACGGCGACGACGCGGCCGCCGACGCCCGGCGAGGTGGGGGGCATGACCGGGCCCCCGAGGGGGTACAGGGAGGGCCACACCACGGCAGGAGCGACGATGACCAGCACGACCCTCGGGGGCGGCAGCGGACCCATGTCCGCGGCAGGGCCCACGACCGGCCCTCGGTGACGGCAGGACCGCCGGCCACCCGTTCCCCGCGCACGACCCACCCGGTCGTCCCCGTCGCCGGGGAGGCCGCGTGCACGTCGTGATCCTCGCCGCGTCCCGGCACCCGGTCGCCGAGCCCTTCGCCGGCGGCCTGGAGTCGCTGACCTGGCACCTCGTGCGTGGCCTGCGCGAGCACCGGGTCGACGTCACCGTCTTCGCCGGCGAGGGCACCGACCCCGGCCTCGGGGCCCGGATCCTGCGGACCAGCCCGCTGCGGCTCAGCGACGCCGCGCGGGCCGACGTGAGCATGGTCCCCGAGCCCTGGCTGCGCGAGCACCACGCCTACCTCCAGGTGATGCTCGAGCTCCAGCGCCGCGAGGACGTCGACGTGGTCCACAACAACAGCCTCCACCACCTGCCCGTCGCCATGGCCGGGTCGGTCCCCGCCGCCGTCGTCACGACGCTGCACACCCCGCCGACGCCCTGGCTGGAGCCCGCCATCGCCATCGCCGAGGCCTCGCCCGGCCGGTCCTCACGGCACGTCGCCGTCAGCGAGCACACCGCCGAGACCTGGCGGCACGTCGCGCCCGTGCAGGTCGTGCGCAACGGCATCGACGTCGAGCGCTGGACCCCGGGACTCGGGGGTCCGGACCTCGCCTGGGGCGGACGGCTCGTCCCCGAGAAGGCGCCGCACGTCGCCATCGCCATGGCGCGGGCCGCCGGGCGGCGCCTGCGCCTCGCCGGACCGGTCGGCGACCCGGTGTACTTCGACCGGTTCGTCCGGCCCCAGCTCGGTGACGACGTCGAGTACGTCGGCCACCTCGACACCGCCGGCCTGGCCGCGCTGTTCGGCTCCAGCGCCACGACCCTCGTGACGCCGGAGTGGGACGAGCCGTACGGGCTCGTCGCCGCGGAGTCCCTCGCCTGCGGGACCCCCGTCGTCGCCCTGGCCCGCGGCGGCCTGCCCGAGGTGATCGACGCCACCTCCGGCGTGCTCCTCGACCCGCACGCCCCCGACCTGCTGGACCGCGCGGCCGACGCCGTCGCCGCCGCCCGGCGCCTCGACCGCCGCGCGTGCCGCGAGCGGGCGGTGCGCGAGTGCTCGGTGACCCGGATGGTGCGCGAGTACCTCGACCACTACGAGACCCTGAGCGCGGGGCTCGTCGCGTGATCGGGTGGTACGTCCACCACCAGGGGCGCGGGCACGCGACCCGGGCCGCCGCCGTCGCCGCGCACCTGCGCCACCCCGTGACCGGCCTCGGGTCCGGTCCGCCGCCCGAGGGCTGGACGGGGCACTGGGTCGACCTCGAGCCCGACGACCTCGACCCCGCCCCGGCCGACGCCACCGCCCGCGGGGTGCTGCACCACGTCCCCCGGCGCGACGCCGGCCTCGCCGCCCGCTCGGCCCGGGTCGCCGCGTGGGCCGCCGCCGAACGGCCGGCCCTGCTCGTCGTCGACGTCTCGGTCGAGGTGACGCTGCTCGCGCGCCTGTGCGGCGTGCCCGTCGTCGTCGCCGTCCTGCCCGGCGACCGGTCCGACCCGGTGCACGCCCTGGCCCACGACGTCGCCGAGGCCCTGCTCGCCCCCTGGCCCGCCGGCACCCACGAGGTCGCCTGGCCGTCCGAATGGGCCGGCAAGGTCTGGACCGTCGGGGCGATGAGCCGCTTCGACGGCCGTCCCGTCCGCCCGCCCGCGCGCCGCGACGCCCCGCGCGTCCTCCTGCTCTGGGGCGCCGGCGGCCGGTCGACCACGGACGGGCAGGTGGCCGCCGCGCGGGCCGCGACCCCCGGCTGGGAGTGGACCGAGTGCAGCGACACCGGCCCCGAGGAGCTGTGGGAGTCCCTGCTCGACGCCGACGTCGTCGTCACCCACGGCGGGCAGAACGCCGTCGCCGAGGTCGCGGCCGCCCGGCGTCCGGCGGTCGTCGTCGCCCAGCCGCGGCCCTTCGACGAGCAGGCGTGGACCGCCCGGTGCGTCGACGCCCTGGGCCTCGCCGTCGGCCTGGCGGAGTGGCCGGACGCCGACGCCTGGCCGGCGCTGCTGGAGCGCGCCCGGACCCTCGGCGGTGCCGGCTGGGAGCGGTGGAGCCCCGGCGACGCCGCGGCCGACGCGGCCCGGCGGCTCGACGCCATCGCCGACGACCTGGCCGACGAGCCGACCGACCACCCCACCGGGCGGACGGCCGCCCCGCGGCCCGACCGGGTGCCGTTGTGACCCCCCGGGTCGCCGTCGTGACGCCGGTGCACGGGCGGCACCGGCACCTCACCGGGCAGCGCTGGGGCCTGGCCCGCCAGACCCACGCCCCCGACGCGCACGTCGTCGTCGCCATGGGCGACCCCGACGTGACGGGCGTCCTCGCCGAGGCGCCGGACGGCCCGCCCGCCCACGTCGTCGACGTCGACCTCGTCGACGGCCGGCTGCCGCTGGCCGCCGCGCGCAACGCCGGCGTCCGTGAGGCCGCGCACCGGGGCGCCGAGGTCGTCGTCCTCCTCGACGTCGACTGCGTCCCGGCCCCCGACCTCGTCGCTGACTACCTCGCCGCGCTGGCGTCCGCCGCGGCGGAGGGTGACCCGCCGGTCTTCGCCTGCGGGGTGGTGCGCTACCTCGACGCCGCGACGACCGCGGCCGGCCCGGTCTGGGTCGACGACTCGGCGCTGGAGGCGGGCTCGACCCCGCACGCCGCCCGGCCCGCGCCGCCCGCCGGTGCGGTCGAGCGCGGCGGCGACGCCCGGCTGTTCTGGTCGCTGTCGTTCGCGGCGACGGTTACCGACTTCGAGCGGGTCGGCGGCTTCGACGAGGGCTACGTCGGCTACGGCGCCGAGGACACCGACGTCGGCCAGCGGCTCGAGGCGGCCGGTGGCAGCATCCTCTGGCTCGGCGGCGCCACCGCCTACCACCAGCACCACGGCGACGGCGGCCTGCCCGTGCAGCACGTCCACGACATCGTCGCCAACGGCGGCCGCTTCGCCCGGCGCTGGGGCTGGTGGCCGATGGGCGGCTGGCTCGACGGGTTCGAGGACCTCGGGCTGGTCCGGCGCGACGGCGCGGGCGGCTGGGTCGCCACCGGCCCGGCCCGGCGGACGGCGGGGTCGCGGTGAGCACCGTGTGGCGGGCCGCCGAGTGGGCCGAGCCGGACCCGCCCGCCGTCCCGGCGGGCCTGGGCCCCGCGCTCGACCTGGGCCGCCGGCTGGCGCCCGTCGCCCGGGACCTGCCCGCGGACCCGTGGCGCTACCTCGCGACGCTGGCCACGCTGGGGGCGGGCGACCTCGGCACCGCCCGGACGGTCGAGCCGCACCTGGACGCCGTCGCCGTCCTCGAGCAGGCCGGGCGCCCCGACCTGACGCCCCTCGGCGTCGACGAGGACAGCACATTCGGCGTCTACGCCGCCCGCGCCCCCGGCGCCGTCCTGCGGGCCACGCGCTCGAGCGGCACCGACGACACCGGCTGGCGGGTCTCCGGGCGCAAGGCCTGGTGCTCGCTGGCGCCGAGCCTCAGCCACGCCCTCGTCACCGTCGACGAGGGCGAACGGCCCGGGCTGTACGCAGTGCCGCTGCGCCACGGCGGCGTCGCGCACGAGGCGGGGGACTGGGTCGCCCGCGGCCTGACCGCCGTCACCACCGGCGCGGTCGTCCTGGACGACGTGCCCGCCGTCCCGGTGGGGGAGCCCGGCTGGTACCTCGCGCGGCCCGGCTTCGCCTGGGGCGGCATCGGCGTCGCCGCGGTCTGGTTCGGCGGGGCCGCCGCGCTCGGCGGCCGGCTCGTGGACGCCGCCGGCCGCCGCCCCCCGGACCAGGTCGCGCTCCTCCACCTCGGCACCGCCGACCGCGGGCTGCACACCGCCCTGCTCGCCCTCCGGGACGCCGCCCGCGCCATCGGGGACGGGTCGGCCGACGGCCCGGCGGGGTCCCTGCTCGCCGCCCGGGTGCGGGCCGTCGTCGCGGGCGTCGCCGAGGAGGTGCTCACCGTCGTCGGGCACGGCCTCGGCCCCGCGCCGCTCACCCACGACGACGAGCACGCCGGCCGGGTCGCCGACCTCACCGTCTACCTCCGCCAGCACCACGCCGAGCGCGACCTCGCCGCCCTCGGGTCGCTCGTGCTGGGGGACGACGACCGATGACGGCCCGCGTCCAGCCGCTCTTCCACCACAGCGACCCCGGCACCCCGGAGCCGGCCTGGCTGCTGGACCCGCGCTGGGCGGACGTCCCGCTCGTCGACGTCCCCGGGCTCGCGGACCGCTACGACGACGTGCTCGTCCTCGCCGCCCACCCCGACGACGAGTCGCTGGCCGTCGGCGGTCTCGTCGCCGCGGCGGCCCGGGCCGGCCTGCCCGTCCGGGTCCTCGTCGCGACCCGCGGCGAGGGCTCGCACCCGCACGCGACGGCCTGGACCCCGAGGCTGCTGGCCCAGGTCCGCCGGGCCGAGGCCACGCTGGCCGTCGGCCGGCTCGCCCCCGGGGCGCCGGTCGACCAGTTGGAGCTGCCGGACGGCGGGCTCGAGGCGGCCGAGGACGTCCTCGTGGCCGAGGTGGCCGGCCGCCGCGGCCCGCGCACCCTCGTCCTCGCCCCGTGGACCGGCGACGGCCACCCCGACCACGACGCCCTCGGCCGGGCGGCCGCCCGGGCGGTCGGCGACGGGTCGGGCCTCGCGCACTACCCGCTCTGGCTGTGGCACTGGGGCTCGCCGGACGAGCTGGACTGGTCCCGGGCCCACGTCGTCGAGCTCACGCCGGCCGACCTCGACGCCAAGGCCGGCGCCCTGGAGGCCTACCCCTCGCAGACCCGCCCGCTCGGCCCCGGCTCCGGGGACGAGGCCGTCCTCACCCCGCCCGTGCTGCGCCGGGCCGCCCGCGTCGTCGAGCTGCTCCTGGCCGCCGACGGCGTGCTGCCCGTGCGGCCCGCCCGCGCCGACGACACCGTGGCCGAGCCGTTCGACGCCATGTACGACGACGGCCCCGACCCGTGGGGCTTCCGCGGCTCGTTCTACGAGTCCCGCAAGCGCGACCTCACCGCGGCGCTGCTCGGCCGGGAGCGCTACCGCCGGGTCCTCGAGATCGGCTGCGCGGACGGCCTGCTCACCCGCCGGCTGGCCGGCCGCGCCGACGAGGTCGTCGCCGTCGACGTCAGCGCCCGGGCCCTGGAGCAGGCCCGCCGGGACGCGCCGGCCCACGTCGCCTGGGTCCGGGGCCGGGCGCCCGGGGCCGTGCCCGACGGCCCGTTCGACCTCGTCGTGGTGTCCGAGGTCGGCTACTTCCTCACCCCGGTGGAGCTGCTCGCGACCCTGCGCCGGGTGCACGCCGCCCTGGCGCCGGAGGGCGAGGTCGTGCTCGTCCACTGGCGGCACTCCACGGACGAGGTGCCGCTCGACGGGCCCACCGTGCACGCCCAGGCCGGCGCCGTCCTCGCCGACCTCGGCCACCGGGTGCGGCACGCCGACGCCGACGTGCTCGCCGACGTCTGGGGCGGGCCGGGGTCGGTGGCGGCCGCCGAGGGGCGCCGGTGAGCGCCGTCCGCCACGTCCTCGTCGTCGTGCCCGCGCGCGACGAGGAGCAGGTGCTCGGGCCGTGCCTGCGCAGCCTCGAGGTCGCCGCCGCGCGGCTGCGCCGGGCCCGGCCGGACGTCGCGGTCGACGTCGTCGTCGTCCTCGACGGGTGCGTCGACGGCTCGGCGGCCGTGACCGCGCGGTACCCGGTGACCGCGTTCCCCGTCCTCGCCGGGACGGTGGGGGCCGCGCGCCGGCTGGGGGTCCGCGGCGGTCTCGCCCTGCGCCCGGCCGACATCCCCAACGAGGCCGTCTGGATCGCGAGCACGGACGCCGACTGCGAGGTCCCGCCGCACTGGCTGACCGAGCAGGTCGCGCTGGCCGAGGGCGGCGCCGACCTCGTGGTCGGCACCGTCGTCCCGGCCGGTGACCTCGACCCCGTCCGGCTCGCGGAGTGGCACTCCCGGCACGACCTGCGCGACGGCCACCCCTACGTGCACGGTGCCAACCTCGGGGTCCGGCTCACGGCCTACGCGGCGGCCGGGGGCTTCCGGCGGCTCGTCCGCCACGAGGACGTCGGGCTCGTGAGGCGCGTCCGGGCGCTCGGTCACCCGTGGGTCGCCACCGACCGGACCCGGGTGCGGACCTCGCCGCGGCTCCAGGGGCGGGTCGAGGGCGGGTTCGCCGGCTACCTCGCCGCCCTGCCCGGGACCGACCCCGCGCCCGCCCGGCGGGCCCGGACCCGCCGCCGCTGACCTCGCACCGCCGCGGTCACCCCGACCCTGACGCCGGGTCCGTGGACGTCGGCGACGACCCGTCGACGACGCCCTCCATCGCGTCGCCGACCCACGCCTCGGTCCCCGCCACGTGGAGCAGCGCCCGGGTGCGGGCGGCCTCGGGGTCACGGTCGCGCAGCGCGAGCCAGATGCCCCGGTGCTCGGCGACCGTCCGCTCGACGGCGCCGGCCTCGGTGAGCCCACGCCAGACCCTCGCCCGCTGGGTCGGGGCGCTGAGGCCGTCGAGCACCGAGGCGAGCACGGGGTTTCCCGAAGCGGCCGCGATCCGGCGGTGGAAGGCGAGGTCCGCGGCGACGAGCTCCTCGGCACCGGTGTCCGGACCGACCGCCCGCAGGTCCCGTTCCAGGGCCGCGAGGTCGTCGTCGCCGATCCGGGCCGCCGCCAGCGCCGTCGCCGCGGGCTCGAGCATCCGGCGTACCTGCACCAGATGGCGGACCGTGTCGTCACGGTGGAGGTCGACGATGAACTCCATCGCGCCCATGAGGAGCGCCGCGTCGAGGCTCGTCACGTAGGTGCCGTCCCCGCGTCGGACGTCGAGGACCCCCACGAGGGACAGCGCCCGGACCGCCTCGCGCAGGGAGTTGCGCGAGAGCCCCAGACGGTCGGCCAGGTCGGCCTCGCGGGGCAGCCGGTCGCCGGGGCGCAGGTCACCCTGGACGATCATCGCCTTGATGCGCAGGATCGCGTCGTCGGTCACGGCCATGGCTTTCTCCCTCGGAGAGGTGGGGCGGCGGAGAAGGGTGTCACCGGTCCTGGACCGCCGGTCCCACACGGTAGGTCCGGGCGGCGGTGCGCCACCGCAGATCTTCCTGCTCGGACGGGGAGAGCCGGGCGACGAGCCCGTCGAGGACGTCCGCCGTCCCCGCGTACCCCGGCCCGGCGACCGTCACCGGCCAGTCGCTCCCGAGCATGAGGCGCTCGGGGCCGAAGAGCTCCAGCGCCACGTCGAGGACCGGCAGCAGGGCCTGTTCGCTCCACGCGAGCCCGGGTACGTACAGCCCCGAGACCTTGGCCACCGTGGTGCCCGTCCGGGCGACCGCGGCCAGCTGGCGCCGCCAGGCCGCCATGGCCTCGGGTCCGCCCGCGCGGGGCGGCTTCCCGAGGTGGTCGACGACCAGGCGCAGACCGTCGGTCCGCTGCGCGGCCCGGGCCGCGCCCGGCAGGAGCCGCGGGAATCCGTCGGGCACGTCGACCGCGAGGTCACGCCGGGCGAGGACGCGCAGCGTCTCCCGGACCGCCGCCCGGTCGAGCAGGTCCTCACGCGGGTCGTCGTGCAGGAGCTGGCGGGCCCCGCGCACCCGCGGGTCGGCGAGCGGCCCGTCCAGGGCCCCGTCCGCGAGGTCCGGACGCTCCAGGTCGACCCAGGCCACGACGCCCGCCACCCAGGAGTGGGTCCGCGCGGTCGCGAGCAGCCGCTCGTTCTCGCGTCCGTCGTCCGCGGCCTGGACGAGGAGGGCGAGGTCCACGCCGGCGGCCCGCAGCAGGGGCTCGGCGTCCGCCGCGGAGAAGGGAGCGTGCAGCGGCCCGTGCTCTGGACGCAGCCAGGGGTAGATGCCCTCGGCCGGGTCCCAGAGGTGGAGGTGGGCGTCGATCCTCATCGCGCCGGCCCGGGGTCCGGCTCGAGCTCCTCGAGTGCGGCCCAGAGGGCGGGGTCGATCGGGGCCGTCGCCCGGGCCACGCTCTGGCGGACCTGCTCCGGTGACCTCGCGCCGAGCACGACGGACGCGACCCCGGGGCCCTGCGCCGCGAAGCGGAGGGCGGCCGTGGGCAGGTCGGTACCGTACCGGTGGCAGACCTCCGCCACCCGGCGGGCCCGCCGCACGACGTCGGGACCGGCGGTCCGGTAGCCGTAGGTCCCGGCGACCTCGTCCGAGGCCAGCAGGCCGCTCGCGTACACGGACGCGACCGCCACCCGCACCCCGGCGCGGGAGCACCGGACCAGCTCACCTCGCGCGCTCCGGTCGAGCACCGTGTAGCGCCCCGCGACCATGACCTCGCCGACGCGGTCGTCCGCCGCTGCCGCGGCCATCTGGGCGACGGACTTGGTCCCGACGCCCAGCACGCCGACGGTCCCGGCCGCGTGCAGCGGAGCGAGCGCCGACAGCCCGGAGTGCAGCGCCCCGGGCGGGTCGGGCGACTCGTCCGGGTCGTGCAGGTACACCGCGTCCAGCCGGTCGGTCCCGAGCCGCTCCAGCGACTGCTCGACCGAGGCACGCACGCCCGCGTCCGAGAAGTCCCACCGGCGGGTGAGGGTGGAGGTGACGGCGAAGATGTCCGTGTCGGGGACCGCCCGCCCGTCGGGGCGCGGCACCAGCAGCCGGCCGACCTTCGTCGACACCCGGGCCCTCTCGCGCCCGACCGTGCCGAGGAACGCGCCGAGCCGCTGCTCCGCCAGCCCCAGGCCGTAGTGCGGCGCGGTGTCGAAGGAGCGGATGCCGCACTCCCAGGCGGCGTCGAGGACGGCCCGGGCCTGCGCGTCGGGCATCACCCGGAACAGGTTGCCCATCTCGGCGGTCCCCAGGGTGATGGACCCGACCTCGAGGGTCACCGCGGTGTCCCCACCTCGTACGCCGCGATCGACGGCGCGAGCATCTCGGTGCCCGCCCCCGGACCGGACGGCGCGAGGTACCGGCCGCCGCGGACGACGACCGGCTCGGCGAAGTGCTCGTGGAGGTGGTCCACGTACTCGATCATCCGCCCCTCCAGCGTGCCGCTGACGGCGACGACGTCGAACATCGACAGGTGCTGGACCGCCTCGCACAGGCCGACGCCCCCGGCGTGCGGGCAGACCCGGACGCCGAACCGCGCGGCGAGGAGGAGCATGGCGATGTTCTCGTTGACGCCGGCCACCCGGGTGGCGTCGATCTGGAGAACCTGGACAGCGTCCGCCTGGAGGAACTGCTTGGCCATGACCCGCCCGCCCATGTGCTCGCCGCTGGCGACCGGGATCGGCGCGACCTCCCGGGCGATACGGGCGTGGCCGAGGACGTCGTCGGGGCTGGTCGGCTCCTCGACCCACGCCAGCGTGGGGTCCTCCAGGGCCCGGACCCACTCGACGGCCTCGTCGACGCCCCACCGCTGGTTGGCGTCGACGGCGATGGCCACCCCGTCCCCGACGGCCCGCCGGGCGATGGCCAGGCGCCGACGGTCGTCCGCGAGGTCGCTGCCGACCTTGAGCTTGATCTGCCGGAACCCCTCCGCGGCCGCCTCCGCCGCCAGCCGCTCGAGCTTGGCGTCGTCGTAGCCGAGCCAGCCCGGGGTCGTCGTGTAGGCCGGGTACCCCTCGCGCAGCAGCGTCGCCGTGCGCTCCTCGCGACCGGGGAGCGCCGTCCGGAGGATGTCGAGGGCGTCCTGCGGGGTGAGGGCGTCGGTCAGGTAGCGGAAGTCGACCAGGTCGACGAGCTCTTCCGGCGACAACGACGAGAGCAGAAGCCACAGCGGCAACCCCGCACGTTTGGCCCGCAGGTCCCACAGGGCGGTCACGACCGCCCCGATCGCCATGTGCATCACCCCCTTCTCGGGTCCCAGCCAGCGCAGCTGGGAGTCGTGGACCAGCCGCCGCCAGGTCTCCCCCAGGTCGCCGAGCACGGACTCGACCTCCCGTCCCACGAGCATCCCCTCGAGGAGGCGGACGGCTGCCACCTGCACGTCGTTGCCGCGGCCGATCGTGAAGACGAAGCCGTGGCCGTCGGGCCCGTCGTCGTCGGTGACGATGCGCAGGTAGGCGGCCGAGTAGTCCGGGTCCGGGTTCATCGCGTCCGAGCCGTCGAGCAGGGTGGAGGTGGGGAACCGCACGTCGTGGGTGCGGAAGGCGGTGATCGTGCTCATGGGCTCCGTCCAGGGCGGTCGGTCCGATCAGACATCGGATCTCTCGTCGGTCGAGTCTAGACTCTGCCGCAACAGAACCAACAGAGACCCGATGTCTGGGAGGACCGGATGAGACTGGCACGACGCGGAGACCCGGGGCAGGAGATCCCGGTCGTCGAGCGACCGGGCGGCTGGGCGGACGCGCGCGGGCTGACGCGCGACTTCGACGGCCCGTTCTTCGAGTCCGGAGGTCTCGACCGGGTGCGCGCGGATCTCGAGGACCTGCCCCTCCTCGAGATCCCGCCGGACACCCGGTGGGGCGCCCCGGTGGCCAGGCCTCCGGCGGTGGTCTGCATCGGGATGAACTACGCGGCGCACGCCGCCGAGTCCGGAGCCGCGCCGCCGGAGCGCCCGGTCGTCTTCCTCAAGCACCCGAACACGGTCGTCGGCCCCGGCGACGACGTCGTCCTGCCCCCGGGGAGCACGCGCACCGACTGGGAGGTCGAGCTCGGTGTCGTCGTCGGACGCCGGTGCAGCTCGCTCTCCTCGCCCGAGGAGGCGCTCACCCACGTGGCCGGGTACTGCACGGTCAACGACGTCTCCGAGCGCGAGCTCCAGCTCGAGCTCTCCGGGGGCCAGTGGAGCAAGGGCAAGTGCTGCCCCACGTTCACCCCGACCGGGCCCTTCCTCGTCACCCCGGACGACGTGCCCGCGGACCCCCGCCTGCGCAGCTGGGTCAACGGTGAGCCACGCCAGGACTCCGCGACGGGAGACATGGTCTTCTCCGTCGGTGAGCTGCTGCACGACCTCAGCCGGTACCTGACGCTCGAGCCGGGGGACCTCGTGCTCACCGGCACCCCCGAGGGGGTCGCGCTCTCCGGTCGGTTCCCGTACCTGCGGGTCGGCGACGTGGTCGAGGTGGAGGTCGAGGGACTCGGCCGGGCCCGGCAGGCACTCGTGGCGCGGGCCCCCGCGTCGGCGGTGCGGGAGGAGGAGGCGCGATGAGCCGGTTCGACGGGCTCGTCGCGGTCGTGACCGGGGGTGCCTCCGGCATCGGTGCGGCCGTCGTCCACGTGCTGCGCGCCGAGGGCTGCGAGGTCGCCGTTCTCGACCGCGACGTGTCGGGGGTCGACGGCGGGCCGGGCGTGCTGCCGGTCACGTGCGACGTCACGGACGAGGAGTCGGTGGTGCGCGGCGTCGAGACCGCCGTCGTGGCGTACGGCGGCGTGGACGTCGTCGTCAACTGCGCCGGCGTCGGCGCCGCCGGGACCGTGGCCGACAACGCCGACGACGAGTGGCGCCGTGTCTGGGAGGTCAACGTGCTCGGCACGGCCCGGGTCACCCGGACCTGTCTGCCGTACCTGCGCCGCTCCCGGGCCGCGTCCGTGGTGAACGTCGGCTCCGTCGCCGGGACCCAGGGACTGCCCCAGCGGGCGCTCTACAGTGCGACCAAGGGAGCGGTGCACGCCCTGACCCGGGCGATGGCCGCCGACCACCTGCGCGAGGGCATCCGCGTCAACACCGTCGCGCCGGGCACGGCCGACACCCCCTGGGTGGGACGGCTGCTGGCGGCCGCCGACGACCCCGCTGCCGAGCGCGCGGCGCTCGAGGCGCGCCAGCCGCACGGTCGGCTCGTCTCGGCCGACGAGGTGGCCCAGGCCGTCGCCTACCTCGCCTCGCCGGGCGCGGGGTCGACCACCGGCGTCACCCTGGCCGTCGACGGGGGCATGGACCACGTGGTGCTCCGGCCACCGGCGTCCTGAGCGACGCGGGCCGTGCGTCCCCGCCCGGGGAGCGCCGCGGACGCACGGAGGGCGTCGCCGCCGGACGGACCCGGCGGCGACGCCCTCACGGTCGCCTCAGGAGACGGGGACCAGCGTCCAGAGCTGCTCGGTGAGGCCCCGGTCCGGCCACTGGACGACAGCGGCGCCGTCGGAGGTCGAGCCCTGGCTCACCGTGAGCAGCTTGCCGCTCTGGCGGTTGACCAGCTTGTAGCTGCTGCCCGAGGGCACCAGCTGCCAGTCCTGGTCGTCGCCGTTGTTCTCGACCCATTGGATCGCGGGTGCGCCGTCGGCCGTCGACCCGGCCTCGATGCTCACCGCGCGACCGCTGTTCCGGTTGAGGATCGCGCGGTACCCGCCGCCGACGTCGGAGACGTGCCACTGCTGGTTCGCCGCGCCGGTGTTCGTCCACTGGATGACCGAGCCACCGTCCTGGAGGCTCGCCTGGCTCGCGTCGAGCACCTTGGCGCTCTTGACGTTGACGAGCGTGTAGTACGGGCCGGTCGAGTACCCGAGGTCCACGTCACCGGCCCGCACGACGTTCGTCGTGCTGCTCCAGAAGCCGTCGACGGACAGGACGAGCATCCGCCCGGTCCCCCGCACGTACTGCATCATCCGGCTGTACCCCACCGGCATGTTCGTGCCCACCTTCGTCCAGGGCCCGGTGCCGTTGCCGGTGTTGATGCGGATGTCACCGGAGTCGTAGGAGTTGTAGGCCAGCCGGCCGTTGGGGAGGGTCGTGATGACCGGGCTGCCGCCGTAGTCGATGGTCGTCCCCACCTTCTTGGGGCTCCAGGACTCCGGGTCGGCGGAGATCTTGAAGTTGTTGGGGACGCCGGGTGCGCCGACCACCTCGAAGGTCATGATGTACTGCCCGTTCGCCATCCTCGTGACGACCGGCATACCCGGGCGCAGACGCGAGTCGGCCAGCGCCACGTCCTCGACCACCGGACCCCAGGACACGCCGTCGGTCGACACCTGGTGGACGAGCTTCTGGTTGTGGCGGGCCTTGTCGCGCTCGTCGCTGTAGTAGCAGATGAGCTTGCCGCCCGCGACGAGGAGGTAGGGCTCCCAGACGGGAGTGCCGTTCTCGGCCCCACCGACGGCGACCTCGCTGAGGAAGGACCAGGTGACGCCCTCGTCGGTGCTCTTGTAGATCTCGACGGCCGTCCTGGACCGGTCCGGCGGCGCCGAGATCCCCGCCAGCAGGAGGGTGCCGGCCGGCATCCCGCCGATGGGCTGCGGCAGCACGTAGAAGAACGGGTTGGTCCAGTTGCCCCATCCGCGGTGGGTGTCCGGCACCTCGGACGTCCGCGACCAGCTGCGGCCGTCGTCGGTGCTGGACCAGATGGGCCACACCTGACCGTTGTAGTCCTGGCTGTCGTCCTCGAAGCTCGCGACGATCTTGCCGCTCGGCAGCTGCGCCGACTTCACGTAGGTCACGCACGACACCCGCCGGCAGTCGCCGGGGTTCGGGGCGTAGAGGACGTTCGGCCCGAAGGCCTGCGCGGCCAGGAGCGGGCCGGCGGCGACGAGCAGGGCGGCGGTGACGACCGCGAGGACTCCGCGGCGGGGGGACCATCTCATGATGACTCCGATCTGTCGGGTTCGGGGGTCGGGACGGCTCGGTCAGGGAGTGACGTCCAGACGCCACTCCTGGGAGCCGTCGTTCGTCGCGGGCTGGAGCGACAGGCCGGTGCTCTTGCGGGTCGCCGTCAGGTAGAGGTTCGGGTCGCCGGTGGAGCGGAGCTTCACGTAGCCGGTGCCGAGGTCGACCACCGTCCACTGGCCGGTGACGGTGTCGTCGACCCAGGAGCCGATCGACGCCCCGCCGTAGGCGTTGCCGCCCCAGATCGACGCCGCGCGACCGCCGGACCGGTTGAGCAGGGTGGTCCCGCCGCCCGGCTTCGTCGTGAGGTGCCACTGCTGCGTGGCGGCCGGGGCGGACCCGGCTCCCTCGACGCGCACGTCGGGCCGGTCACCGGCGCCGATGTTCGCGTCCGTGACGTTGCCGCCGGTCCCGACGACCTGGTTGTGGCGCCGGTTCGTGATGCGGTAGTACGTGCCGGCCGACCGACCGAGGTCGACGTCCGCGTGCCGGATGACCGGCTGGGTGGACGCACCGCCCCAGGTGGCCTGGAGGACCTCGACGCGACCGGTGGCCGTGACGTACTGGAGGTTGCGGCTGTAGCCGGAACCGAGCGTCGTCTGGTACTCGGTCCACGCCCCGGTGCTGCTGCCGTCGTTCATCCACACGCTGCCACTGTTCGAGGCGTTGTAGATCAGTCGTCCGTCGGGCAGGGACTGGAGCACGGGCGAGCCACCGCCGCCCATCGCGCCGGACCCGCGCGTCGTCGCGAAGCCCGAGTTGGGCTCACCGTTGGGGTCGCCGTCGGCGAAGAAGCGCGTGGGGTCCGCGGCGACCTTGTGGCGGGTCGAGGAGCCGCCGCCGAAGTACTCGAAGGTCATCATCCACCGGCCGTCGGTGGTCGGCGCGACGGTCGTCATGCCGGGCCGGCCGCCCCCGATGCGCGGCGCGCCGTTGTCGGTGAACGGGTCACCCGCGACGTCGACGACGGGCGCGCTCCACGACGGGCTCGTCCCGTCCCAGGTGCGGTGCACGAGGATCTGGGCCCCGCTGTCGTGGCCGGTGTCGTTGTCGGCCGCCAGGGTGGGGACGCCGGTGGTGGTGTCGTAGCCGCTGTAGTCGTTCTCGTCGGAGTAGTAGGCGACGAGCTTGCCGCCGTGGACGAGCAGATGCGGCTCCCACAAGGGGTCGATCTGCCCGCTGACGTTGGCCCGGGAGATTGCCGACCCGATGTTCCCCGCACTGCCGCCCTGCCAGCCGCCGACCGCGACCATGTTGACGAAGGACCAGGACGCCCCGGAGTCGTTGCTCCTGAACAGGGCGATGCTCACGTTGCGGCGGTCGCCGTCGTTGGTCGGCTCCCAGCTCGGGTTCTGCGCCTTCTGCTCCCGGTAGTACTCGTCCTCGCCGGAGACGACGCTGGCCAGCACCAGGGTTCCCTTGGTGAGGCTGCCGACGGTCTCGGGCATGACGTAGAGGTACGGGTTGGTCCAGTTGCTCGAGAACTTCGCGACCGCCGGGTCGGAGCTGAGCTGCGAGGGTGGGCGGACCTGGGACAGCGGCTGCCAGCTGTCACCGTGGTCGTCGCTCTTCCACACCGGCATCGTCTGTCCGACGGCGCCCCCCGCGGTGTCGGGGGAGGGGTAGCCCACGACGGTCGACTTCTCGAACGCCGCCACCAGCCGCCCGGAGGGCAGCTCGGTGGTCTTCGGGTAGATGACGCAGTTCCCGCGGCCCTTGAGGCACGCCTCGGCGCCGTCCAGCTGGTAGAGGACCTTCGGGGTGGGGACGTAGGCCCAGGCGGCGACGACGGTGCCGCCGGCGAGGGTCGCGGCCAGGGCGGCGGCCCCGGCGGCTCGGGTCAGGCAGGTTCGGCGCATCGTGCTGTTCTCCTTCGAACGGTGGTGCTGCCAAGGGATGGTCCGGCTCCCGGCCGGCAGGGGTGGGCGGCCGGGAGCCGGTGGTCGGGTCAGCGGCCGGAGGCACCCGGCCGAGGTGCGACCCCGTTGCCGAGCAGCCACTCCTGGGAGCCGTCGGTGCGCTCCTTCTCCAGCGTCAGGAACCGGTGGTCGGCGTCGGCCGTGACGTAGAGGCTCGGGTCGCCGGCGGAGCGGAGCTGGACGTAGCCGCCGTCGGTGCGCACGACGGTCCACAGGCCCTTCTCGACGTTGTCGGCCCAGGACGCGATCCGCACGCCCTCGCTGGGGGTGTCGCCCCAGATGGCGGCGGCGCGGCCGCCCGCCCTGTTGAGGAGTGTGACGTTGCCGTCGTCCTTCGTGACCACCGACCAGTACTGCGTGTCGGGGACGTCCGTGGCGCCCGGCTTCTCGAGGCGGACGTCGGGCGTCCACGCGTTGCCGAACTGGGCGTCGGTCCAGTTCCCGCCGGTGCCGATGACCTGGCCGGTGGCGCGGTTGGTGACCTGGGTGTACCTGGCCGTGGAGTGGCCGACGTCGACGTGCCCGAAGCGGACGACGGAGTTGGCGTCGGCCCCGCCCCACCCGGCCTGCAGGAGCAGCAGGCGGCCACTCTTGCGCTCGTAGGTGATGTTCCGGCTGTAGCCGCCCGGGACGTCGGTGTGCATCTGGGTCCAGGGGTCGTCCATGTCACCGGTGGGGTTGAGCCACAGGTCGGGGTCGCCGCCGGCGTTGTAGACGATCCGGCCGTCGGGCAGCCGGACGAGGACGGGGTTGCCGCCCCAGGCGAGGCCCCGGGAGCCCGCGGCGTGCTTCAGCGGTTCCTGGACGGCGTCGTCGATGTCGCTGACCGGCAGGCCGTCGGGGTCGCCGTCGCGGAAGAACTCCAGCGGGCTGTCGGCGAGCTTGAACCGGTTGTTCGCCTGCCACCAGGGCAGACCCCAGTACTCGAAGGTCATCATCCAGCGGCCGTCGGCCGTCTGGACGACGTTGGTCATGCCGGGACGTCCGCCGCCGATGTACTGCTGCCCGCCCTGCTCGAAGGAGGACCCGGAGACGTCGAGCACCGGTGCGCTCCACCGCCCGGTGCCGTCCCACGTGCGGTGGGCGAGGATCTGGGTGTTCGGGTCCGCCGCGGTGTCGTTGACCGGGGAGGGCGTCGGTCGTCCGGTGGCCCGGTCGTAGCCGCTGTACTCGTTCTCGTCGGAGTAGTAGGCGACGAGACGGCCGCGGTAGACCATGAGATAGGGCTCCCAGACCGGGTCCAGCTGGCGGTGGGTGTTCGCGGTGGCGACGTTGCGCCCGGGCGCGCCGGCGCTGCCGCCCTGCCATCCGCCCTCGGTGACGATGTTCACGAAGCGCCAGTGGTTGCCGTTGTCGATGCTCGCGTAGAGCGCGATGGCGACGTCCTTGCGGTCACCGTCGTTGTCCGGCGTCCACGTGGGGTCGGCCTTCTTCCGCTCGAGGTAGTACTCGTCGTCGCCGGAGACGACCGAGGCCATGAGGAGCGTGTTCTTCTTGAGGTCGCCCACGGTCTCGGGCATGACGTAGAAGTACGGGTTGGTCCAGTTGCTCGTGTACTTGGCGACCGCGGGGTCGTCGGACATCTCGGCCGGGGGCTTGACGTCGGTGAGGTGCTTCCACGAGTCCCCGGTGTCGTCGCTGACGTAGATCGGGATGGTCTGGCCGACGGCCGACCCGGAGGCCTGGACGGTGGAGAGCTCGAAGCCCGCGACGAGGCGGCCGTTCGGCAGCTGCGCGGCCTTGGGGTACACGGCACAGTTGCCCCGGCCCTTGAGGCAGGGGGTGTCGCTCGGGAGGGTGTACATGACGCCGGGGGTCGGGGTGTAGGCCCGGGCGGGGGCCAGCGGGCCCGCGAGCCCGAGGGCCAGCAGTCCGGTGGTCGTGGCGACGAGCGCACGGGTGACGCGGCGTGGGGGACTGGTCGGCGACATTGCCGGCTCCTCGGGGTGCGGCCGGACATCGTGTCCGACGGGATGTGTTGTGATCGATAACAACAGTGCGCGGCGGAGCGGTGCCGCGTCAAGGGGGGCGAGAGATCCTTGCTGTCCCTTTACCGTCCCATCAGCGGTTCTTGACGATCCGGCCCGGCGTGCGGGTGCCGGTCGGCCCTGCGGTCACGGACGCCCGCACGTGCCCATGCGGACCCAACTCTGATATCGATCACAAGACAGGACGGCGCGTGATGGACGTCGGGTGATGCCCGGGTCGGGCCACGGGGGCGCAGGCCCCCGCACGGTGGTAGGGCAGGCTACGTCCATGCGCCGACGGACCCCTTCGATCCACGACGTCGCGAAGGTGGCCGGGGTGTCGGCGCAGACCGTCTCGCGCGTCCTCAACGAGCACCCCAACGTCAGTGACCGGACCCGGTCCCTCGTCACCTCGGCGATGACCGAGCTGGGGTACCGCCCCAACCACGCGGCGCGCTCGCTGCGCGGTGGGTCGCGGCTCATCGGCGTCCTGTCCTCGCGCACCTCCTTCTTCGGCCCGTCGGCGGCGTTGTACGGGGTCGAGGCCGCAGCGGCCGACGCCGGCTACGAGGTCGTCGTCGTCAACCTCGCCAGCACGTCGCCGGGCGCCGTTCGTGCTGCGTGCGAGCGGCTCCTGTCGCTCGGGGTCGCAGGGGTCGTCGCCGTCCTGCCGCTGGAGGCCGACGGCGAGTTGCTCTCGCCGCTCCTCGACGCGGTTCCCACGGTGCTCCTCCAGGGGTCCCGCGCCCCGTCGCCGCTGCCGCTCGTCGGCGTCGACAACGAGGGCGGCGCCCGCCAGGCCACCCGTCACCTGTTGGACCTCGGTCACGAGACGGTCTGGCACGTCGCCGGACCGAGGGACTGGCCCGACGCCGTCGCGCGCGAGGACGGATGGCGGTCCGCGCTGGAGGCCGCCGGTGTCGAGGCGCCGCCGACGCTCCACGGCACGTGGGACGGGGCGTCCGGGTACGAGGCCGGACGGATCCTGGCCCGGATGGAGGAGCTCACGGCGGTGTTCGCCGCCAACGACCAGATGGCCCTCGGCGTCCTCCTGGCCCTCGCGGAGAGCGGCCGCGACGTCCCGGGCGAGGTGAGCGTCGTGGGATTCGACGACATCCCGGAGGCGGCGTTCTTCCGGCCGCCGCTGACGACCGTCCGTCAGGACCTCACCGAGGTCGGGCGGCGGTGCCTCGAGACGGTGCTGACGCGGATCACCGACGCCGACGCCGCACTCCCGGCCGCCACCGTCGTGACGGCGGACCTCGTCGTCCGCGCCAGCAGCGGCCCACGGCGTGACGGCTGACGGGCACACCCGCGGCGGCCGCGGCAGGCGCACCGCGGGCTGCCGTGATGTTATCGATACCAAAATCTGTGTCGATTTTTTGGGAAGGGCTTGACAAGCACCGTCCCCGGCGACGTACGGTTCCCGATGTTATCGATCACGTCATCGTTAACATCCACTCGGAGCCCCACCCTCCGACTCTCGGAGCATCACCCACAGCAGGAAGCCGCACCGTTGCGGCGGAGAGGCGTTCAATGAAGAACACACGTGCCCAGCGCGTCCTGACCCTGGGGCTGAGCATCGCCCTGGCGGGGACCGTGGCGGCGTGCGGCAGCAGCGACAGCGGCACCAGCGACGAGGGCTCGGGCAGCACCGCCTCCGGTCCTGCGGGCTGGCGCCCCAACGACAGCCGTCCCGAGAACGAGATCCACGTCCTGGTCCTCGGTGACGCCGCGGCGTCCGCCGAGAAGGCCGCGGCCGACCGGTTCAACAAGACCTCGGACGTCAAGGTCGTCATCGACACCGGCGCCACCGCCGGAGCCGAGTACAACACCACCGTCCGCACCCAGATCGGCACGCCGAACGCGCCGGACATCTTCATGAGCTGGGGCGCGGCCGGCATCGCGCCGCTGCTCAAGGCGAAGGCCCTCCTGCCCCTGGACGACTTCATCAAGGAGGACCCCAAGCTCAAGAGCATGTTCGTCCCCTCGGTGTTCGACGAGGAGGTCGTCGACGGGAAGTCCTACGGCATCCCGATGCGCGGGGTCGCCCCCGAGTTCATGTACTACAACAAGAAGGTCCTCGACAAGGCCGGCCTCAAGCCGGCGACGACCTGGGACGAGCTCATGAGCCAGGTCCAGACCCTCAAGGGCCAGAACGTCATCCCGATCGGGCTGGCGGGTGCGGACAAGTGGCCGCAGCAGATCTGGTTCCAGTACGTCTACGCCCGCGAGATCGGCAACGACCAGGTCGCCAAGGGCCTGGCCGGGGACGCCTCGGTCTGGGAGTCCGACGGCTCGAAGAAGGCGCTCGCCGACATCAGGAGCCTCATCGACGCCGGGGCCTTCGGCCAGAACTTCGCGTCGGTCAGCTACGGCGGCGACGGCTCGGCGGCGCTGCTGCGCTCCGGGAAGTCGGCCTACGAGCTCATGGGCTCGTGGCACTACGCCACCGTCGGTGACGCCAAGGACCTCGGCTGGACCACGTTCCCCACCATCTCCGGCGGGGCCGGCCAGGAGGGCGAGATCGTCGGCAACCTCAGCAACTACTACAACGTGTCGGCCGACACTCGCTACCCGGACACCGTGCGTGACTTCCTCAAGGAGCTCTACAGCCCGGACTTCCAGAAGGCGGAGCTCGCGCTCGGCAACCTCCCGCCGACCACCGACGCCGCGCAGTTCGTCAACTCCAGCAAGAAGCTCGACGCCTCGACCAAGGACCACCTGACGTTCGTCAGTGGCCTGGTCAACGACGCCCCCACCTTCCAGCTGTCCTGGGACCAGACCGTCCCGGCCTCGCAGCAGGTGGCCTCGCAGGACGCCGCGGCCGACTTCTTCAACGGCGCCATCGACGCCGACGGGTTCATCAAGAAGATGGTCCAGATCACCTCGTCGAAGTAACCGTCGCTCGACACGCACCACCGAAAGGTCCCCCATGCACCGCCTCCGCACCACGGAGCGGGCCGGGACGAAGCGGGGCGGCCGGCCCTCGGCCGGCCGCCCCAACTTCGTCTGGTCGCTTCCCGCACTCCTGTTCTTCGCCTTCTTCTCCGTCGTGCCCCTGGCGGTGGCCATCTACCTCTCGTTCACCTCCTACCAGGGCATCCCCCTGCTCCCGCCGGAGTGGATCGGCCTGCAGAACTGGGACCGTCTCCTCACGGACGAGGGACTGCACAAGGCGATCTACGTCACCGTCGCGCTCATCGTCCTGGCGGTGGTCACCCAGGTCCCCATCTCTCTCCTCATCGGCGTCTGGGCGGCCGGCCCCCAGCGCAACCGCGCGGTCGTCGCCGCGCTCTACTTCATCCCCCTGCTCATGTCGACGGCTGCCATCACCGTGCTGTTCGCCTCGCTCGTCGACCCGAACTTCGGCATCCCGGCCACCCTGCGGGAGATCTTCAACCTGCCGGTCGACAACGTCTTCAGCAACCTGCTCGGCAACTCCACGACGGCGCTGGGCGTCATCGCCTTCATCTACCTCTGGGGCTCCTCGCCGCTGCACACCCTGATCTACCAGGCCGGGGCCCGGAACATCCCCGAGGTGCTCTACCAGGCGGCCGCCATCGACGGCGCCGGCCGGGTGCGCCAGTTCGTGAGCATCACCGTCCCCATGCTGCGCAACACGATGGTCACCTCGACGCTCATCATGGTCGTCGGCACCTTCACCTCGTTCGACATCATCCTGCTGCTCACCCGGGGCGGACCCAGCGGCGGCACCTCGAACCTGCCGTACTACATGTACGACCAGGGCATCGCCGCGCTCGACTTCGGCTACGGCAGCGCCGTCGCCACCATCCTCATCGTCATCGCCACCGCCACCTCGGCGGTCATGGTCAAGGCCACCGGCTACGACAAGATGGCCGGAACGCAGGAGGGCATCTGATGCGTCAGCGACCGAACTACCTCGCCGGCGCCTTCGCCGGGCTCTGGCTGCTCATCATCCTGCTGCCCATCTACATCATGGTGCGGGCGGCCTTCGAGAGCCGGGCGACGTACTCCGAGAACGGCCCGCTCGGCCTGCCGACCGAGTTCACGCTCGAGAACTTCCGGTACGCGTTCGACAACGGCTTCGGCCGGTACATGCTCAACACCGGAATCGTCACGCTCGGCACCGTCCTCATCGTCGTCGTCCTCGTGCCCCCGCTGGCCTTCGCCCTGGTCCGCGGCCAGAGCCGCTGGACCCGGGTCAGCTTCCAGTCGATGCTCTTCGGCCTCGCCATCCCGGCGCAGGTGGTCGTGATCCCGCTGAACTTCCTCATCACCAAGGTCGGTCTGTACGACACGCTCATCGGCGTCATCCTGCCGACCGCGGCGTTCACCATCCCGCTGACGACGTTGGTCCTGTCCTCGTCGATGCGCGAGATCGGCAACGAGCTCTACGAGGCGATGGCCCTCGACGGCGCCGGCCCGGTGCGCTCCTTCCTGCGTCTCGTGCTGCCCCTGTCCAAGGGGGGCATCGCGACCATCGTCATCTTCGCGGCGCTGCAGGCGTGGAACAACTACCTCCTGCCGCTCACCCTGACCCGCTCGGACGACCTGCGCGTGGCCACCCTCGGCCTGGGCATCTTCCGGCAGGAGTACAGCCTCAACATCCCCGGCATCATGGCCGCCATCCTCCTCACCGTCATCCCGATCCTCCTGCTCTACATCTTCGCCCGCCGGGCCCTGGTCCGCGGCCTCATGGGAGTGGGTGGCAAGTGACGACCGTCCCCCACGCTCCGGTCGAGCGCGAGAAGCCGGCCACCGTGCACGACGTGGCCGCCCTGGCCGGTGTGTCCGCGCAGACCGTCTCCCGGCTCCTCAAGGGCTTCGACGGCATCCGCCCGGAGACCCGACTCCGGGTCGAGACGGCGATCCGGGAGCTCGGGTACCGCCCGAACCGCGCCGCGCAGCTGCTGCGGACGCGCAAGTCCTACCGGCTCGGGGCCCTCGTGCACGAGATGTTCGCCTACGGCCCGGCCCGGCTGCTGCAGGGTGCGACGACGGCGGCCCGCCAGGCGGGGTACTCGCTGAGCATCGTCGGGGTCGACGGCGAGAGCGCGGCGTCGGTCGAGGCCGCCTTCGACACCTTCCAGGAGGAGCAGGTGGCGGGGATCATCGCCGTCACCCTCACCGACGACGTCCGGGCGGTCGTGCAGCACCGGTCCTCGGAGATCCCCGTCATCGTCGACCCCGCCGAGGCCGCCCTCGACGGCACGAGCCACGTCGAGCACGACGCGGCGCTCGCCGCGGGCCACCTGCTCGACCTCGGCCACCGCCGGTTCGGGCTGCTGTCCGGTCCGCTCGGCTGGCTGCCGGCCCGCCAGCGCCGCGACGGCTTCCTCGCCGCGGTGCACAGGGCCGGCGCGTCGGTCGAGGCGGTCACCGAGGGGGACTGGAGCCCGGAGTCGGGCGAGGTGGCGGCCCGGCGGTTCGCGGAGGCGGGCGTGACCGCCGTCTTCGCGGCGAACGACGCGATGGCCATCGGCTGCATGCACGGCTTCCGGCAGCTGGGCTGCCGGGTGCCGGAGGACGTCAGCGTCGTCGGCTTCGACGCGATCCCGGAGTCCGCGTACGTCGCGCCGGGGCTCACGACGATCCTGCCCGCCTACGAGGACGAGGGGAGGGCCGCCGTGGCCACGCTCATCGCCCTCATCGACGGGGCGCCCCCGCCGGTGCTGCCCGACCGCGCGGCCCGGCTCGTCCACCGGGGGTCGACCGCCCCCCTGCCGTGAGCCGTGAGCGCCGCACCGACACCGCCGTCCGCCGAGCCTGGAGATCTCCCGTGAACCGCCCATCGCACCTCGACCGCCACCACCGCATCCTGTTCGGGGCCGCCTTCTACGACGAGTACCGCCGCACCGGAAGCCTCGCCCAGGACCTCGACCTCATGGTCGGGGCCGGGTTCACCGTCATCCGGGTCGGGGAGTCGGTGTGGTCCACCTGGGAGCCCTCGCCCGGCGAGTTCTCGCTGGACTGGCTGGCCCCGGTGCTCGACGGCGCCTACGAGCGCGGCCTGAGCGTCGTCCTCGGGACGCCGACGTACGCCGTGCCGGCCTGGCTGAGCACGATGCACCCCGAGATCGCCGCCGACCTCGCCACCGGGACCCCGCACCCGTGGGGCTCGCGCCAAGAGGTCGACATCACCCACCCGACCTTCCGCTGGTACGCCGAGCGGGTCGTCCGCGAGGTCGTCGCCCGCTACGCGGGGCACCCGGCGGTGATCGGGTTCCAGGTCGACAACGAGCCCGGACTGCACCTCCTGCACAACGAGCACCTCTTCGAGCGCTTCCGCGACCACCTGCTCGCGACCTACGGGGACGTCGAGACGCTCAACGAGCGATGGGGCCTCACCTACTGGTCGCACCGCCTGCGCGACCTGGACGAGCTGTGGCGCCCGGACGGCAACCACTCGCCGCAGTACCAGCTGGAGTGGCGGCGCTTCCAGCACCTGCTCGTCGACGAGTTCATCGCCTGGCAGGCCGACATCGTGCGCGAGTACGCCGGCGAGGACCAGTTCGTCACGACCTGCATCTCCTACGAGCGGCCGGCGGTCGACGACCGGTCCCTCACCGAGGCCCTCGACGTCACCGCGGGCAACCCGTACTACAAGATGCAGGACGCCCTGGACATCACCCGGGAGGTGCGCCGCGAGGAGATGTGGTGGTCCTCCGGCGTGTGGGGCCTCTACGAGCAGGCCGACCGGATGTGGTCCTCGAAGCAGGACCGCTTCCTCGTCACCGAGACCAACGCCCAGTCGATCGGGCAGTCGCACTGGCAGAACCACATCCCCTACCCGGGGCAGATCGAGCTCGCCGGCCTCGCCCTCGTGGCCCGGGGCGCCGCGATGATCGAGTACTGGCAGTGGCAGACGCTGCACGTCGGCATCGAGACCTACTGGGGCGGGGTCCTGCCGCACAGCGGACGCCCCGGACGCATCTACCGCGAGGTCTCGCGGCTCGGGCACCGGCTGCGCGAGCTGTCCCCGCAGCTCGAGGGGTTCGTCCCAGACGCCGACGTCACGCTGGTGTACTCCACCGACACCAAGCGCAGCTTCGACTTCTACCCACCCCTGGCCGACGCCGACGGTGGACCGGACCGCGACTCCTACCTGCGGATCTTCGACGCGTTCTACCGCGGCGCCTTCGAGGCGGGGGCGCAGGCGCGGGTCCTCCACGTCGAGCAGCTCACCGCGCTGACCCCGGCGGACGCCGTCCGGCAGCACCCGGTCCTCGTCGTCCCGTCGCTCTACGTCGCCTCCGACGCGCAGCTGGACGCGCTCGTCGCGTACGCCGAGGCGGGCGGGCACCTCGTCGTCGGCATCCGGACCGGGTACGGCGACGAGCTCGCCCGGGCGCGGCCCGAGGTCGCACCCGCCAGGATCGGGCCGGCCGCGGGCGTCATGTACGACGAGTACACGACCCTGGACAGCCCGGCGGCGGTCACGAGCAGCACGGTCCCGCTCGGGGACGGGGCCGCCGGTGACGCGTGGGCCGACGGCCTGCACGTCGAGGGGGCGGAGGTGCTCGTGTGCTACACCGACGGCATCTACGCCGGGGGTCCCGCCGTCACCACCCGAGAGGTCGGGCTCGGCCGGATGACGTACGTCGGGACCGTCCCGAACCGGACGCTGGCCGCCGACCTCCTGCGCTGGGCCGTGCCCCGGACCGCCACGGCCGACTGGACCCGCGACCCGGCGGTGACCGTCACCTCCGGGCGTAGCACCCACGGGCGGCTGTGGTTCGTGTCGAACTGGAGCCGGGACGAGGCCGAGGTGCTCGTGCCGGTCGGGGTGGGCGACGGTGACGGCTCCCTCACGCCGGGTTCCCGGATCCGGCTGGCCCCGTGGTCGGTGCGGGTGCTTCTCGCGCAGGCCACCCCGGCGCAGGAGGTCCCCCGGGATCATGCCGTCAGTCGGTGACGTCCCCCCGGACCCCGCCCCCCCGGCGGTCCTGCGCTTCGACCGGCCGGCACGGACCTGGCTGGAGTGCCTGCCCCTGGGCAACGGGTCGGTCGGTGCCATGCTCGACGGCGGGGTGCCCGAGGGACGCCTGCGGCTGAACCACGAGCACGGCTGGTCCGGCTCCCCCGGGAGCGAGCGGCAGGCGTCGGTCCCGGCCGACATCGCCGCCGCGGCCCTCGCCCGGGCCCGGAGGGCGCTCGCGGACGGGCGGCCCGCCGACGCCGAGGGGCATCTGGCTCGGATGCAGGGCCGCTACTCGCAGGCCTTCCTCCCCATGGGCGAATGCGTGCTGCGGTGCGCGGCGGCCCCGGACGGGGGCTACGAGCGCAGCCTCGACCTGGCCACCGGGGTGCACGAGGTGCGTGCCGGTGAGGTGCGCCAGCGGGTCGTGGCCTCGGCGCCGCTCGGCGTCCTCGCCGTCGAGACGACCTGTCCCGTCGAGGTGGCCCTGGACACCCCGCTCGCCGTCGTGGACCGCCGAGAGTCCGGCGACGAGCGCGTCCTGCTCGTGCGGTGGCCCTCGGACGTGCCGCCGGTCCACGAGCAGGACTACCCGGCGGCGACCTGGGACCCGACGCCGGGCGCCGCGCTGGAGGGCGTGGTGCTCGCCCGCACCCGCCCCGCCCCGGACGGAGGGTCGCTCGTGGTCCTCGCCCTCGAGACCACCTTCCCGGGCCTGGGCCGGACCGGCGGCGGCAGGGTCGAGGACGCCGTGGAGCGCGCCCGGGCGCGGGTCGCGCATGCCTGCGTGCTCCCGGTGGACGAGGTCTTCGCGCAGGCGGCGCAGGACCACGGCCGGCTCTTCGGCCGGAGCCGGGTCGAGACCGCCTCGCCGGTCGAGCCCGACCGCGACCTCGGGCGCCGCCTCGAGGCGGCGTTCTCGTCCGGGACCCATCCGTGGGCGGCCGACCCGGGCCTGGCCGGGCTCCTCTACGACGTCGGCCGCTACCTGCTCGTCGCCTCCGCCCGCGAGGGAGGCCTGCCCCCGACCCTCCAGGGGATCTGGAACGCGCAGATGCGCCCGCCCTGGAGCAGCAACTACACGCTGAACATCAACGCCCAGATGAACCACTGGGCCTGCCACCCGACGTCGCTGTCGGAGACCGCGGAGCCCCTCCTCGCGCTCGTCGAGGCCCTCGCGGTGGCCGGTCGCGAGACGGCCCGGAGGCTGTACGACGCGCCGGGCTGGTGCGTCCACCACAACACCGACCAGTGGCTCTTCAGCAGCCCGGTCGGGGAGGGCCACGGACAGGCGCGCTGGTCCTCCTGGCCGATGGCCGCGCCGTGGCTCGTCGTGCAGCTCTGGTCGGCCGTCGAGTTCGGCGCGGGCCACCCGCAGCGGCTCTGGCCGCTAGCTCGGGGCGCCGCCGAGTTCCTCCTCGCCTGGCACCACGAGGTCGGGGACGGCCGCTGGGTCACCGCACCGGCCACCTCGCCCGAGAACGTCTACCGCGGCCCGGACGGCGCGGTGGTCGCGGTCGACGAGACGACGGCCCTGGACCAGCAGCTCGTCCACGCCCTCTTCCGGGTCGTCGCCGACCTCGCCGAGCGCCTCGGCCTCCAGGACGACGACGTCGCCGTGCGGAGCCGGGCGCGGACGGTCACGCTGTCTCCACAACCGGCCGTGGCCGCCGACGGGACGCTGCAGGAGTGGGCCGGCGAGCGGGAGGAGGTCGAGCCCGGGCACCGGCACGTCAGCCACCTCTGGGGTGTCTACCCCGGGTGGGGCGGCTGGGACGAGGCAGGTCTGGCGGCGGCGGTCGCGACGCTCGAGCGACGCGGCGACGACTCCTCCGGGTGGTCGCTGGTGTGGAAGATGTGCCTCTGGGCGCGGCTGGGCCGTGGGGACAAGGTGTCCGACCTGGCCCGGCTGCTCTTCCGTCACGTCCCCACCGACCAGGGTCCCGAGGCGGGCGGGCTGTACCCGAACCTCTTCGCCGCGCACCCGCCGTTCCAGATCGACGCCAACCTCGGCTTCCCCGCCGCCCTCGCCGAGGCGCTCGTCCAGAGCCACGACGACATCCACCTGCTCCCCGCGCTCCCGTCCGAGCTCGCCGACGGCCGCGCGTCCGGCCTCACCGCGAGACCCGGGGTCCGGGTCGACCTGGAGTGGCGGGGCGGCCGCCTGGTGCAGGTGCGCCTGCGGGCCGAGCGCCCCACCCGGGTGAGGGTTCGCTACGACGGAGCGGCCCGGACCCTCGACCTCGGGAGCGAGGGGGCCGTCCTGCGGGCCGAGGACTTCGACGTCGACGGGCGTCCGGCGAGCCGGAGGAGCAGCCCGTGAGCACCGTCCCCTCCACCACCGACGCGACCCGGCCCTTCCGGGACCCGAGCCGCCCGGTGCCCGAGCGGGTCGAGGACCTGCTCGGTGCCCTCACCCTCGAGGAGAAGGTCGCCCAGCTCGGCAGCGCGTGGGAGGACGTCGAGCCCGCCGGGCCGGAGGTCGCCCCCGGCACCTCCCTGCTCGGGGTGGTCGGACCGCTGGAGCAGACCGCCGCGCACGGCCTCGGGCAGCTCACCCGGCCCTACGGCACCGTCCCCCGGACCGCACTCGAGCACGCGCAGGTGTACGCGGACCGTCAGCGCCGGGTGGTGGCCCTGAGCCGGCTCGGCATCCCGGCCATGGCCCACGACGAGTGCCTCACCGGGTTCACCGCCTTCGGGGCGACGATGTACCCGACGCCGCTCGGCCTGGCCGCGACCTTCGACCCCGCGCTCGTGCGGCGGGTCGGCGAGGCCATCGGCCAGGACCTCGCGGCGGCCGGGGTGCACCTCGGGCTGGCGCCGGTGCTGGACGTGGTCCGCGACCACCGCTGGGGTCGTTGCGAGGAGACCTTCGGCGAGGACCCCTTCCTCGTCGGTGAGATGGCCGAGGCGTACGTCACCGGGCTCCAGAGCCACGGGGTCGGCGCGACACTCAAGCACTTCGCCGGGTACTCCGCGTCCGCCGCCGGGCGTAACCACGCGCCCGTGCACGTCGGTCACCGCGAGCTGCTCGACGTCTTCCTCCCCCCCTTCGAGCGGTGTGTGCGGGCCGGCGTGGAGTCGGTGATGAACTCCTACGCCGACCTCGACGGCGTCGCCCCCGCGGCCAGCGAGTGGCTGCTCACGACGATGCTGCGCGAGCGCTGGGACTTCGAGGGCACCGTCGTGTCCGACTACTGGTCCATCCCCTTCCTCGTCTCCTCGCACCGGGTGGCGCTGGACGACGCCGACGCCGGCGTGCTCGCGCTCACGGCGGGGATGGACGTCGAGCTTCCCGACCAGCGCGGCTTCGGCCCGGCCCTCGTGGAGTCCGTCCGCACCGGAGCGGTGGCCGAGGACCTCGTGGACCGGGCGGTCCGCCGGGTGCTCGCGCAGAAGGCCGCGCACGGCCTGCTCGACCCCGACTGGGACCCGCGTCCGCCGGGCCTTCGCGACGGCACCCTCGACCTGGACCGCCCGGCGTCGCGGGCCCTGGCGCGCGAGGTCGCCGAGGCGAGCGCGGTCCTCCTGCGCGACGGCGCCGCGCTGCCGCTGCCGAGCACCGGACGCCTCGCCGTGCTCGGCCCGTGCGCCGACGACCCGCACACCCATCTCGGCTGCTACTCCTTCCCCAACCACGTGCTGTCCGACCGGCCGGAGCTCGGGCTCGGGGTCGACGTGCCGACGCACCGGGCCGCGCTGGCCTCCGCCCTGCCGGACGTCGAGGTCACCTCCGCGGCGGGTTGCCCGGTGCGTGAGCCGGACACCTCCGGGATCGCCGCCGCCGTCGAGGCTGCGCGCGCGGCCGACACCGTCGTCCTCGTCGTCGGTGACCGGCCCGGCATGTTCGGGCTCGGCACCTCGGGGGAGGGCTGCGACGTCGAGGACCTACGACTCCCCGGCTCGCAGCAGGAGCTCGTCGAGGCGGTGCTCGCGGTCGGGCGTCCGACCGTCGTCGTCGTGAGCAGCGGCAGGCCCTACGCCCTGGGGTTCGTCGACGAGCGGGCCGCGCTGGTCCAGCTCTTCCTCCCGGGCGAGGAGGGCGGCCCGGCGCTGGCCGGCCTGCTCACCGGTGCTGTCCCCTTCACAGGGCGCCTCCCGGTGCAGGTGCCCCGGACGCCGAACGGCCAGCCGCACACCTACCTGCACGCGCCGCTCGGCGGTCGGCAGACGGCCCTGTCCAACCTCGACCCCACGCCGCTCTTCCCGTTCGGGCACGGGCTGAGCGGGACCTCGTTCGAGGTCGGCGGGCTGCGGGCCTCGCGCGAGGTCGTGCGCACCGACGGGTCGTTCGAGCTCGCCGTGGACGTGCGCAACACCGGGGACCGGGCTGGCAGCGAGGTCGTCCAGGTCTACGCCACGGACCCGGTCGCCCAGGTGACCCGGCCGGTGCGCAGCCTGCTCGCCTTCGCGAAGGTGTCGCTGGAGCCCGGAGAGGCGGCCACGGTGACCTTCGAGGTCCACACCGACCGCTTCGCGTTCGCCGGCCTGGCCGAGGAGCTCGTCGTCGAGCCCGGGCGGATCGACCTCGCGGCGGGCTCCTCGAGCGAGGACCTGCCGTGCACCGTGTCCGTGACCCTCACCGGGCCGGTGCGCACGCTGCGCCGCCGGGAGGTCGTCGACGTGCCCTGGACGCTCAGGCCGGCCGCGAGCCGATCGCCGGACGCCGCCCCGGCCCTCGACGTGACCGGGGCGCGGCGGTCAGCCGGCGACGATCCGGTCGGCGACGGCCAGCGCCCGGTCGATGGGGATGGCGAAGCCGATACCGATCGACCCCGACCCGCTGCTCAGCGTGGCGATGGCGGTGTTCACCCCGACGACCCGACCGGCCATGTCGACCAGCGGTCCGCCGGAGTTGCCGGGGTTGATCGGGGCGTCGGTCTGGATGACCTCCTGGGCCGCGCCGCCGCCGAGCCGTGCCTCGCGCTCGACGGCGCTGACCAGCCCGCCGGTGACGGTCCCGGTGAGGCCGAGGGGTGAGCCGACGGCGATGACCCCCTGGCCGATGGCGAGGTCCGCTGAGGACCCGAGGTCCGCCGCCGGCGCGCCGCCCCGGCTGCTCATCCGCAGGACCGAGACGTCGTTCTCGTCGTCGCTGCCGACCACCGTGGCGGCGACGCTGCGTCCGCCGGAGAGCTGCACCCGCACCTGGGACGCGTCGCCCACGACGTGGGCGTTGGTCATCACGTGGCCGCGGTCGTCGAGGATGAAGCCGCTGCCCGAGGAGCGGCCGGCGCGCACCTGCACGACGCTCGGGAGGGCCCGGGTGGCGGCCGCCTGGGCGCTGCCGGCCGGGGCTGCGGCCACCCCGGGGGCGGCCGCACCGGGCCGGTCCCCGCGCTCGGCGGTCCACACCGCCGCGCCGGCGCCGGCCGCGCCGCCCGCGAGGACACCGACGAGGGCGGCGGCCGCGAGCCGGGACCCTGGCCGACCGCGTCGCCGCCCGTCGTCCTGCGGTGGCCGCGGCGTCGCCTCGCCCCCCGGGAACGGTCGCCCGGTACCCGGCAGACCGGCCGTGCCGAGGATGGTGGCGGCGTCGGGCAGCATCGTCGGGCCGAGGAGGGTCGGGTCGTGGACCGCGGCCGGGGCGGGCACCGGCGCGGGGTCGGACCGCTCCGGTCGCCCGGGACCGCGCCCACCGGCCCGGATCGCGGGGTCCGGCCGGCGGAAGTCGGGGCCGGCGGGCTGGCCGAGCCCGCGGACGGGCGACGGGGCCGCGGGGCGTCCGGGGGCGGGCTCGGGGCGGGTGGGGTGCTCGGACATGGGTCCCTCCTCGGGGAACGGGCGTCAGGGGAGCCGGGCGAACCAGCGGATGGACATGACCCCGGTGACGGTGAGCAGCAGGGCCGCGAGGGCGGCGAGGTAGGGCGTGAGCTCGCGGTCCTCGGTGCGCCAGCCGATGGAGGAGCCGATGTCCTCGTAGACGGCGGCCAGCTCGTCCCCGCTCGCGGCGGTGTAGGCCTGCCCCCCGGAGCCGTCGGCCAGCCCGGTGAGGGCGTCCTCGTCGACGGGGACCGGCACCGTCCGGCTGCCCGAGGTGATGACGCCGCCCGGCGTGCCGTAGGCGATCGTCGAGACCGGGACCCCGGCCGCCTCGGCCGCGGCCGCCGCCTCCTCGGGGGTTCGGCCCCGGGTGTTCGTGCCGTCGGAGAGCAGGACGACGCGACCGGGTACCGGCTCGGCCTGCGCCGCTGTCTCGTCGGCCGGGTCGGTGGGCTCCGGACGGGTGGTGCGCTCGATGACGTCCAGCGAGGTGACGACGGCGTCCCCGATGGCCGTGGCGCTGCCGAGGGTGAGGTCCTGGAGGCGGGCGGCCACCGCGTCGTGGTCGGTGGTGGGCTCGACGAGCACCGTCGCCGTCCCCGAGAAGACGACGACCCCGACGTTGAAGGAGTCCGGGAGGTTCTCGACGAACGTCTCGGCCGCGGCGCGGGCCGCGTCCAGCCGGTTGGGGGCGACGTCCTCGGCCTCCATCGAGCGGGAGGTGTCGAGGGCGACGACGACGGTCGCGCGCTCGTGCGGCACCCGGATGCTCGCCTCGGGCCGGGCGGCGGCGAGGGCGAGCAGGGCCAGGGCCAGCGAGAACGCGACGGCGGGCGCGTGGCGGCGCCAGCCGGGCCGGGCGGGCGCGACGGCGTCGAGCAGGGGGAGGGAGGCGAAGCGCACCGCGTACCGGCGGCGGCGGCGCTGGGCCAGCAGGTAGGCGCCGACGAGCGCGGCGACGGGCAGCAGCAGCAGGAGCCACCACGGGGACAGGAAGGTCATCGGGTCCTCCTTCGGGGGACGGGTCGGTGGCCCCGGCGCCGGCCGAGGACGAAGCGGGCGAGGTCGCGCACCCAGTCGCCGTCGGTGCGCAGCCGCACGTGGCCGGCCCGGCAGGACCGGACCGCGTCGGCGACGGCCGCCCGGTGGCTCGCCGCGAGCGCGGCGTAGCGCTCGCGCAGGTCGGCCGACACCCACACCTCGCGGGCGCGGCCGGACTCGGGGTCGGTGAGGGTGAGCAGCCCGAGGTCGGGCAGGTCGAGCTCGCGGGGGTCGACCACCTCGACGACGACGACGTCGTGCCGGGCGGCGAGCCGCCGCAGGGCCGGCTCCCACGGGAACGGCCGGGCGTGGGTGCCGTCGGGCTCGACGAGGTCGCTCACGACGACCCGGACCCCGGGCCGCCGGGCGCGCCGCTCCAGGGCGCCGATCGCCTCGGCGAGCGACGGCCCGCCGGCGCCCTCGCGCGGGACGTCCGCGGCCGACCGGGCCACCCGGTGGGCCCCGGCGCGGCTGGACCGCGGCGCCTCCCAGCGCAGGCCGTCCGGGCGCAGCCGCGCGACCCCGAGCCGGTTGCCCGGGCCGTCGGTGAGCAGCGCCACGGCGGCGCCGGCCGAGGCCGCGAGCGTGCTCTTCTCGACCGTGGCGGTGCCGAAGGCCATGCTCGGGGTCTCGTCGAGCAGCAGCCAGGTCTCCAGCTCGTGCTCGGCCACCGGGCGCCAGACGTGCGGCTCGAGGCTGCGGGCGGTGACGTTCCAGTCGATGCGGCGGACGTCGTCCTCGCCCGGCCGGTAGCGGACGACCTCCTCGGGGTCGGTGCCGGGACCGAGGCGGACGCCCGCGTGGTCGCCGTGCAGCAGGCCCTCGAGCCGGCGCCGCACGACGAGGTCGAGCGCGGCGAACGCCCGGGCGGGGTCGCGCGCCGCGGCGGGGTCGGCGCCGGTCACCGCCGGCCCGCCCCCTCCGGGACCTCGGTGGTGTCGTCCGGCGCCTGGGAGGGGGCGACGCGGGGCGGCTCGACGGCTGCGAGCACCGCCCGCACGACGTCCCGGGGGTCGATGCCGTCGGCCACGGCGTCGAAGCCGAGCACCAGGCGGTGGGCCATGACGTCGAGCGCGACGTCCGCGACGTCGCCGGGCAGGACGTAGTCGCGTCCCCGCAGCAGCGCCAGGGCCCGGGCGGCGGCGACGAGGCCGAGGGTCGCCCGCGGGCTGGCGCCGAGCTCGACGACGCCGTCGAGCCCGCCGAGACCGTAGCGGTGCGGCTCACGCGTCGCCATGACGAGGGAGACCGCGTACTGCGCGACGGCGTGGTGGACGAAGACGTCGTCGGCGGCCGCCTGCAGCGTCTCGACGTCGGCGAGGGACAGGATCCGCTCGGGCTCCGGCGGGGCGACGCTCATCCGCTGGAGGATGGTCAGCTCCTCGGCCTCGCTCGGGTGCGGCACGTGGACCTGGAGCAGGAAGCGGTCCCGCTGGGCCTCGGGCAGCTGGTAGACGCCCTCGGACTCGATGGGGTTCTGGGTCGCGAGGACGAGGAAGGGCCGAGGCAGCGGGTAGGTGCGGCCGGCGATGCTCACCTGGCGCTCGGCCATGGCCTCCAGCAGCGCCGACTGCACCTTGGCCGGGGCGCGGTTGATCTCGTCGGCGAGGACGAGGTTGGCGAACACCGGCCCGAGCTCGACGTCGAAGGACTCCGCGCTCGGCCGCCACACCCGGGTGCCGACGATGTCGCCCGGCATGAGGTCGGGGGTGAACTGGAGCCGGGCGAACGAGCCGCCGACGGTCCGCGCCAGGGTCCGGACGGCGAGCGTCTTCGCGACACCCGGCACGCCCTCGAGGAGGACGTGGCCCCGGGCGACGAGCCCGACGACCATCCGCTCGACCATGTGGTCCTGGCCGACGACGACCCGCTTGACCTCGAACAGTGCGCGCTCGAGCAGGGCCCGGTCGGCGGCCGGCGAGGGGCGGTGGTGGGCGCCCTGGGGTGCGTCCGCGCCGGGGGTCGGGCCCGTCCGCTCGTCGGGGTCGTGGTGCGGCTCGAGCATGGCTGCCTCCTGGGGTCCGGGACGGGTGGTGACGTCGTCCACGACATCAGGGGGCGCCGAAAACGGCAGGAAGCCGGATCGAAAATCGGGCGAAAGCGCGTTGGGCGCGGCGTGCGGACCCCGCCTACGGTGGGCCCGTGCGGGTGCTGGTGGTCGAGGACGAGGACGGGCTCGCCGGTGCCCTGCGCACGGGGCTGGTCCGCGAGGGCTACGCCGTCGACGTCGCCGGGACCTGCGCCGGCGCCCGTGAGCGGCTCGCGCTCACCGAGTACGACATCGTCCTGCTCGACCTCAACCTGCCGGACGGCTCCGGCTACGACCTCGCCCGTGAGGTGCGGGCCGGGCAGGTCGAGGGGGCGCGGGTGCCGGACACCCGCATCCTCATGCTCACCGCCCGGACGGCGCTGCGCGACCGGGTCCGCGGACTCGACGAGGGCGCCGACGACTACCTCGTCAAGCCCTTCGCGCTCCAGGAGCTCACCGCCCGGATGCGCGCGTTGCTGCGCCGGGACGTGCGGGCCGAGTCCTCGGTGCTCACCGTCGGGGAGGTGACGCTGGACTCCTCGCGCCACCTCGTGCGGCGCGGCGGGCGCGAGCTGTCGCTGACCCTCAAGGAGTTCGCCGTCCTGCGCTACCTCATGTCGCGCCCGGACCACCTCGTCTCCGCCGAGGAGCTGCTCGAGCACGTGTGGGACGAGAACGCCGACCCCTTCACCCAGACCGTCCGGGTCACCGTCGGCACGCTGCGCCGGAAGCTCACCGCCGAGGGCGAGGCGCCGGTCGTCGAGACGGTCATCGGCCGCGGCTACCGGCTGCGGGCGGGCGGGGAGGCGTCGTGAAGGCGAGTGTGGCCGGCGTGCTCCCGTCGTGGCTGCGCACCATCCGGGCCCGGCTGGCGCTCACGTACTCCGCGGTGCTGTTCGGCGTGACCGCCCTGCTGCTCGGGGGCATCTACCTGGCGCTCGCGGGCTCGGTGGAGTCACGGCCGCTGGACCCGGTGACGGTGAAGAAGTTCGAGAAGGGCCCCGGCGGGACGGTGAAGTACCGGCCGGGCGAGGACTTCCAGGCCGCCGACATCGAGGACGTCCAGGCCTTCGTGAACTTCTCGACCCTGGAGACGCTGCGGACCTACTCGTGGCTGGCCCTCGCCGGGCTCTTCGTCCTCAGCCTGGCCGTCGGCTGGTGGGTGGCCGGCCGGGCGCTGCGGCCCGTCGGTGCCATCACGACGACGGCCCGCGACATCTCCGCCACCGACCTCTCGCGCCGCATCCCCACCGACGGCCCGCCCGACGAGCTGCGCACCCTCGGCGAGACCATCAACGGCATGCTCGAACGGATCGAGCGCGCCTTCACCGCCCAGCGCGACCTCGTCGACGACGTCTCGCACGAGCTGCGCAACCCGGTGGCCGTCATCGAGGCCAACGTCGACGCCGTGCTGTCGCGCGAGGACGTCACCGCCGAGGAGCGCGCGCACGCCGCGGTCGTCGTCCACCGGGCCACCTCGCGGATGACCGGGCTGCTCGAGGACCTGCTGGCGACGGCGCGCTCACGGTCCGGCGCGTTCGCCGACGAGGTCGTCGACCTGCCGCGGCTCGCCGCCGAGGCGGTCGACGAGTACCGCATCCTCTCGGCCGACCGCGGGCTCGTCCTCTCGCTGGCTCTGCCGCCCGGGCCGACCGTCATCGGCGACCGGGAGGCCCTCGCGCGCGGCCTCGGCAACCTCCTGTCCAACGCGGTGCGCCTGTCGCCCGGTGGCGGCGAGATCGTCGTGGCCTCCGGGTCGGTGCGGGGCTGGGCCTGGGTCGCGGTGCGCGACGAGGGGCCCGGGATCGCCGAGGAGGACCGCGACCGGGTGTTCCAGCGCTTCGCCCGGACCGCCGGCCCCGACGCAGCGCCCACCGAGGGGCACGGCCTGGGGCTGACCATCGCCCGCCAGGTGGTCGAGGCGCACCAGGGCCGGATCGCGGTGCACAGCAGCCCGGGCGCCGGGGCGACGTTCGTCGTGTGGCTGCCCGACCGCGCCTCGACCCGCCCCGAGCAGCGCGCCCCCGCCGCCCCCGACGACGACCCCCTCGGCCCCACGAACTTTCTCGCCTGATCCCGGAACCTTGGGGTTCGCCGGGGTTCGGTTCCTGCGCGGACCCGAGCTTTCTCGCCTGATCCCGGAACCTTGGGGTTCGCCGGGGTTCGGTTGGTGCGCGGACCCGAGCTTTCTCGCCTGATCCCCGGACCTTCGGGTTCGCCGGGATTCGGAAGGTGCGCGAACCCGAAGGTTCCGGTGCGATCCCCGACCGTGGCCACCGGTTGCCACCGACGCCCGCCCCCGCTACGGTCTCGCCCATCCGTCCCGATAACGATATCGGGACCCGCGCAAAGGAGCGCCCACCATGTCGCGAACCCGTACCCGCGCCGCCTCGGCCCTCGGCGGGCTGGCCCTCGCCGCGGTCACCGCCCTCGTGGCCACCTCGTCCCCGGCGGTCGCCCGGAGACCGCCCTCGGACCCGTCGACGCAGACCCTCGCCACCCTCGCGGACCGCCACCACCTGGCGGTCGGCACGGCGATCGACGTCGGCGCGCTGTCCGACCCGACCTACCGCTCCATCGCCTCCACCGAGTTCTCGACGGTGACCCCCGAGAACGTCATGAAGTGGGAGGCGCTGGAGCCCACCCGGGGCCGGTACGACTGGAGCGCCGCCGACCGCTTCATGCGCTTCGCCGAGGCCAACGACCAGCAGGTCCGCGGCCACGTCCTCGTCTGGAGCAACCAGCTGCCCGGCTGGCTCACCGAGGGCGTGGCCGACGGCTCGATCGACAGGACCGAGCTGCGCGCCCTGCTGCGCAAGCACGTGACGGACGTCGTCACGCGCTACAAGGGCCGGATCTGGCAGTGGGACGTCGTCAACGAGGCCGTCGAGGACGGGTTCGACCCCGGGCCCGACGGCGTCGTCGGCTACAAGGGCTTCTGGTACGACAACCTCGGGCCCGGCTACGTCGCCGACGCCTTCCGCTGGGCCCGCGCCGCCGACCCCAAGGCGCTGCTGTTCTACAACGACTACAACATCGACGCCTTCGCCGACGGGGGCTCGCTGGACAAGACGCAGTTCGTCTACGACATGGTCCGCGACCTCAAGGCCCGCGGCGTCCCGGTCGACGGCGTCGGCAGCCAGGCGCACCTGTCCACCCGGTACCCCAACTACTCCTCCTTCCAGATCGCCGACGCGCTGAACCGGTTCGCCGGGCTCGGCGTCGCCACCGCCCTCACCGAGGTCGACGTGCGCAACCTCCTGCCCGAGGAGCGCACCGGCGACACGATCAACCCCCTGCTCCAGGCCCAGGCGTTCAACTACGGCGCGCTCATGCAGGGCTGCCTGGCCAGCCGGAAGTGCATCTCCTACACCGTCTGGGGCTTCGACGACGGGCACAGCTGGACCAACGACTGGGACTTCGGCGGCGGCGTCGGCACGGAGGCCCTGGCCGCCATCTACGACGAGGACTACCGGCCGAAGCCGGCGTACGCCCAGCTGCAGGCCGACCTCGCCTACGCCGGACCGCCGATGGTCCTGCCCCGGATCCCGCAGAAGCCGGCGCGCTGACCGGCGGGGGACGGGAGGGCTCCGGGACCGGGAACCCGGGGTCCTCCCGCCCGCGCCACGGCTACGCTCGGCGCATGGACGGACCGGGCCGGGTGCGGATGGCGGACGTCGCTCGGGCCGCGGGGGTGTCGGTGCCCACGGTCTCGAAGGTCGTCGGCGGTCGCGACGGCGTCGCCCCCGCCACCCTCGCCCGGGTCCAGGCCGCCATCGACGAGCTCGGCTACCAGGCGAGCCTCGGGGCGCAGGGCCTGCGCGGCCGGCGCAGCAACGCGGTCGGGGTGCTGCTTGCGGAGTTCACGAGCTTCACCAACGAGCTCCTCATGGGGGTGTCCGACGCCCTCGGCGAGACCGGCTACGAGCTGCTCGCCTACTCCGGCGGCGCGAACGGCGGCGCGGTCGGCTGGGAGCGGCGCTCGCTGAGCCGCATCGGCGGCACCCTCGTCGACGCCGCCATCCTCGTCACGCCGACCGTCGTCTCCACCGACACCCAGATCCCCGTCGTCGTCGTCGACCCGCACTTCGGGCCGACCGACATCCCCACCGTCGAGGGCGACAACGTCGCCGGCGCCGTCGCCGCGACCGAGCACCTCCTCGGGCTCGGGCACCGCCGCATCGCCCATCTCGCCGGCCGCGAGGACCTCGAGTCCAGCCGCCGCCGCGAGCAGGGGTTCCGCACCGCGATGGCGGGCGCGGGGCTGGCGGTCGACCCCGCCTCGGTGCGCGTCGGCGGCTACCGGCGCGAGACCTCGACGGCGCCGGCGCTCGAGCTGCTCGACCGCCCCGACCGGCCGACCGCCGTCTTCGCCGCCAACGACGAGTCCGCGGTCGCCGTCCTCGAGGTCGCCCACCGGCTCGGGCTGCGCGTCCCCGAGGACCTCTCCGTCGTCGGCTTCGACAACCTGCCCGAGTCCGCGCTGGCCGACCCGCCCCTCACCACCGTCGCCCAGCCGCTGCGCGAGATGGGGTCCGCGGCGCTCACGATGGTCGTCGACCTGCTCCGCGGCGAGGAGCCCCCGACCCGCCGTCTCACCCTGCCGACGCGCCTGGTCCACCGCTCCTCGACCGCCCCGCCCGCGCGCACCGCCCACTGACCCGACGCCTCCCGACGTCCGCCGGAGGTCGTCGACGGGCGCGTCCGGCCGCCCGTCCGGCTACCCGTCCGCGGCGACGCCCCCCGGCACGTCGACGTCGGTCACGCGGGCGAGCCAGGCGTCCGGGCGGGCGAGGAGCTCGTCGAGCTCGGCCATCGCGGCGCCGGTCGCCGCGGGGGAGGACACCGAGCCGTCGTGGGCGCACACGGTCGGGCGCACCCGGTGGGCCGACAGGACGCGCTGCTCGAGCGCGGCCTCCAGCGGCTCGCGCAGCAGGTCCGCGATCTGCCCGAGGTGCCCGCCGAGGACGATGGCCGGGGTGTCGATGAGCGTCACCGCGCTGGACAGCGCCACGCCGAGGGCCCACGCGGCGTGCTCGACGGCCTCGGCGGCCCGGCTGTCGCCCTCCGCCACCCGCTGCCGCACGAGCCGCCCGACGTCGGCCGCGGCGACCCCCGCCCGGGCGGCGAGCTCCTCCCGGCCGACGTACCGCTCGAGGCACCCCGTGGACCCGCACCGGCACGACGGGCCCCGCGGGTCGACGCACACGTGGCCGATCTCGCCCGCCCAGCCGTGCCGACCGCTCAGCGGCCGTCCGTCGACGACGACGGCCCCACCGATGCCGACCTCGCCGGAGACGTAGAGGAAGTCGCGCAGCGGCCCGGGGCGTCCCGGCGCGAGGTCGGCGACGGTGCGGGCGGCGAGGTCGGCCTCGTTCCCGAGCCGCAGGGCGAGCCCGCCGAGGGCGCCCGGGGTGAGGACGTCGGCCGGGCGGACGTCGGTCCACCCGAGGTTGGGCGCGACGAGCAGGACGTCGGACCCCGTCGTCACGACGCCGGGCAGGGCGAGCCGGGCACCGGCCAGCGGGAGCCCCTCGCTCACCTCGGCCCGGACCCGGTCGGCGAGCCCGAGGAGCTCGCCGAGGACGGCGTCCGGGGACTCCCCGCGCAGGTCCCGCTCGACCGAGGCCTGGGCGAGCACCGACCCGCCGAGGTCGAGCACCCGGGCGGTCATGCCGGCGACGTTGACGAGCATCCCCAGCGCGGCCACCCGCCCCGCGGACAGCGGGATGCCGGGCCGTCCGCGCCGGGCCGGGAGGTCCGGCGCCCCCTCGGCGAGCACCCCGCCCGCCACGAGCTCGTCGACGAGCCGGGAGACCGTCGAGCGGGTGAGCGAGGTTCCCTCCGCGACGCGGGCGCGGGAGGGCGGCGACGGTGCGGCGAGCACCGCGCGGGTCACGGTCGCGAGGTTCGTCGCCCGGAGGGCCGCCTGCGAGATCCCCACCCCCGCAGCCGGACCCGCCACCGGGGACGCGGCGAGGGACCTCGCGGAACGCGATGCGGGCACGGGTTGACCATACCCCGGAGGTTCCGTAAAGTTCTACAACACAACAAATACGTGGAAGTGAGGACAGCGTGGTTCGTCAGCCCACCCCCGAGGACAGGTTCAGCTTCGGTCTCTGGACCGTCGGCTGGACCGGCACCGACCCCTTCGGCGGCCCCTCCCGCCCGGCCCTGGAGCCGTGGGAGTACGCCGACCGGCTCGCCGAGCTCGGCGCGTGGGGGATCACCTTCCACGACAACGACGTCTACCCCTTCGACGCCGACGAGGCGACGAAGCAGCAGCGCGTCGACCGCCTCAAGCAGACCTGTGACTCCGCCGGCCTGACCATCGAGATGGTCACGACGAACACCTTCAGCCACCCGGTCTTCAAGGACGGCGGGCTCACCGCCAACGACCGCGGCGTGCGCCGCTTCGGCCTGCGCAAGGTCATGCGCGCGGTCGACCTCGCCGCCGAGCTGGGCGCGACGACGTTCGTCATGTGGGGTGGCCGCGAGGGCAGCGAGTACGACGGTTCCAAGGACCTGTACTCGGCCTTCGAGCGGTACAAGGAGGGGCTGGACACCGTCGCCGGCTACATCAAGGACAAGGGCTACGACCTGCGGATCGGCCTGGAGCCGAAGCCCAACGAGCCCCGGGGCGACATCTTCCTGCCCACCGTCGGTCACGCCCTCGCCCTCATCGCCGAGCTCGACCACGGCGACATCGTCGGGCTCAACCCCGAGACCGGGCACGAGCAGATGGCCAACCTCAACTACACCCACCAGCTGGCGCAGGCGCTCTTCAGCGGCAAGCTGTTCCACATCGACCTCAACGGCCAGCGCGGGCTGAAGTACGACCAGGACCTCGTCTTCGGGCACGGCGACCTCATGTCGGCGTTCTTCACCGTCGACCTCCTGGAGAACGGCTTCATCGGCAACCCCGACGCCCCTCGCTACACCGGTCCGCGCCACTACGACTACAAGCCCTCGCGCACCGAGCACCTCGACGGGGTGTGGGAGTCGGCCAAGGCCTGCATGCAGACCTACCTGCTGCTCGCCGAGAAGGCCCGTGCCTTCCGCGCCGACCCGCGCGTCACCGAGGCGGCCGAGTACGCCGGCGTCATGAGCCTGGCCCAGCCGACCCTCGACCCGGGCGAGTCGGTGGAGGACTTCCTCGCCACCGACGACGGCTTCGACCCCGAGAAGGCCGCCGAGCGCGACTACGGGTTCGTCAAGCTCAACCAGCTGGCCGTCGAGCACCTCGTCGGCTGAGCACCGCGTCCCCTCGGACCGGCCCGGACGCACCGTCCGGGCCGGTCCGTCGTGCGGGGCAGGACCCAAAGGGACGGCGCGGCGGCGCAGGACCGCCGCCGGGTCAGCGCGCGGGGGGCGCCGTCGAGGCGCGGACGACGAGCCGGGTCGCGAGGGCGACGTGCGGCGCGTCGACGGTGCCGCCCTCGGCCAGGCGCAGGACGGTGCGCAGCGCCACCCGCCCCATCTCCCCGAGCGGCTGACGGATCGTCGTCAGCGGCGGTGACCCGGTCATCGCCGACGGGGTGTCGTCGAAGCCCATGACGGAGACGTCCTGCGGCACCCGCAGCCCGACCTGGCGCGCGGCCTCGATGACGCCGAGGGCCACCTCGTCGGCGCCGCAGAAGACCGCCGTCGGGTGGTCCGGCCGGTCGAGCAGCTGCAGGCCGCCCTGGAGCCCGGTGTCGTAGTCGAAGACCTGCCCGGCGGTGACGAGGCCGGGGTCCAGCCCCAGGCCGTGCTGCTCCAGGGCCGCGCGGAGCCCGCCGACGCGGGCGGCGTTGCAGGCCGCGCGCAGCGCCCCGCCGACGTAGCCGATCCGGGTGTGCCCGAGGGCGATGAGGTGGGCGCCGGCGCTCAGCCCGCCGGTGAAGTTCGTCGAGCCGATGCTCGGCGCGTGGCTGGCCTGCGGGTCGATGGGGTCGATGAGGACGAGCGGCAGGTCGGCGTCGCCGAAGGCCCGGACCTGCTGGCGGGTCATCTCCCCGGCGATGGAGATGAGCCCGCTGCGGCCCGCGGCCACGAGCTCGCGGGCCCACGTCCCCGGCGAGGTCCCGGAGCCGGCGCCGGACTGGCGGGTGCTCAGGGTCACCGACACCTCCTCCTCGGCCGCGGCGTCGGCGACCCCCTGCAGCACCTCGCTCGTGAACGGCGAGTGCAGGTGGTCGACGAGCAGCTCGACCGAGCGGGTGGCCTCGGGCCGCCGCCGCTGCTGGGCGGTGTACTCGTGCGCCTCGATGACCTCCTGCACCCGGGCGCGCGTCGTGGCCGCGACGTCGCTGCGCCCGTTCAGCACCTTGCTCACCGTCGCGACGGACACGCCGGCGGAGTCGGCGATCGTCGCGAGCGTGGTGCGGGTGGCGGGCACGGGAAGACCCTAGGGGCGGGCCGGTTCGCGGGTCAGGCGGACCGGGACGGTGAGACGGCGCTCGCCCCCGAGCACCCGGGGCTCGCCGGTGACCTCGAGGGCGGCCCGGCACGGGGTGTCCCCGGCGGAGCTGCCGGCCGTGAGCTCGAACAGCCCCGGCTCGACGACGCGCTCGAGGTCGCGGCCGACGAGCGCCAGCCGGTCGGTGTGCAGGTCGAAGGTGACGGTGGCCGAGGCTCCGGGCTCCAGCGGCACGCGGGTGAACCCGAGCAGCCGGCGCACCGGGACGACGACGGACGAGACGACGTCACGCCCGTACAGCTGGACGACCTCCTCGCCGGCGCGGTCCCCCGTGTTCGTGACCCGCACCGAGACCTCGACCGCGCCGTCGCTGCCGACCTCGTCCGCGGACAGGGTGAGGTCGGCCACCTCGAAGGTCGTGTAGCTGCGGCCGTGGCCGAAGGGGAAGAGTGCCGAGGCGTCGAGGCTGCTCACGCCGCTGCTATCGGGGGAGCCCAGCGGCGGCTGGAGGTAGGTGCGCGGCTGCCCGCCGGGGCCGTACGGGATCTGCACCGGCAGGTGGCCGCTCGGCTGCACCCGGCCGGACAACACGCCGGCGACCGCCGGCCCGCCCTCCTCGCCCGGCATGAACGCCTGGACGAGCCCGGCGGCCCGGTCGGCCCAGGCGCCGAGGGCGTACGGCCGTCCGGACACGACGACGACCACCGTCGGCGTCCCCGTCGCGACCACGGCGTCGAGCAGCGCGGGCTGCACGCCCGGGAGGCGGAGGTCCTCGGCATCGCAGCCCTCGCCGGAGGTGCCGATGCCGAACAGCCCGGCCCGGTCGCCGACGAACACGACCGCGAGGTCGGCGCCGGCCGCGGCCTCCGCGGCGGCGCCGATGCCCGAGGCGTCCTCGCCCTCGACGGCGCAGCCGCGCTCGTAGGCGATCTCGGTGTCGGGCAGCTCGGCGCGTAGCGCGTCGACCATCGTCGTGACCTCGAGCCCCAGGCCGCGGCCGGGGTAGCGGGGCAGCACGTGGTTGGGGAAGGCGTAGCAGCCCATGTGGGTGCGGGGGTCGTCGGCGCAGGGGCCGAGGACGGCGACCCGGGCGGGGGCTGTCCGGCCCGGGCCGGCGAGCGGCAGCGCGCTGCCGGGGTCGAGGAGGACGACCGACCGCTCGGCCATCCGGGCGGCGATGTCGCGGTTGCCGGGGGAGTCGAGGTCGAGGTCGCCGGACCCTGCCACCGAGCCCTCGGGCGTCCAGTCCGGGTCCAGGAGACCGAGCTCGACCTTGTGGCGCAGATGGCGCCGTGCGGCCCGGTCGACGAGCGCCTCGTCCAGCGCGCCGGCCTCGACGAGGTCGGCGAGGTGGGCGCCGAAGCCCGAGGTGTCGGGCAGCTCGACGTCGATGCCCGCGGTGAGGGCGGCGACCCCGGCGGCGTCGACGTCCCCGGCGACGCGGTGCATCGACGCGAGGAAGGGCACCGCCCAGTAGTCGGAGACGACCGTGCCCTCGAAGCCCCACTCCTCCCGCAGCACCTCGGTGAGCAGCCACGGGTCGGCGCCGGCCGGGACGCCGTCGACGTCGCTGTAGGAGTTCATCACCGACTTCACGCCGGCCTCGCGCACCGCGGTCTCGAACGGCGGGAGGATGACGTCGACGAGCTCGCGGCGGCCCATCGACACCGGGCCGTGGTTGCGCGCGGCCCGCGAGGCCGAGTACCCCGCGAAGTGCTTGAGGGTGGCGACGACCCCCGCCGACTGCAGCCCGCGCACGTACGCCGACCCCAGCGTGGCGACGACGTACGGGTCCTCGCCCATCGTCTCCTCGACCCGCCCCCAGCGCGGGTCGCGGACGACGTCGAGCACCGGCGAGAGTCCCTGGTGCACCCCGACCGCGGCCATGTCGCGGCCGATGGCGGCGGCCATCTCCTCGACGAGGTCGGGGTCGAAGGTGGCGGCCCAGGCGATGGCCGCGGGGTAGACGGTGGCGCCGAAGGTCGTGAACCCGGTGAGGCACTCCTCGTGGACCAGTGCGGGCACGCCGAGGCGGCTGTCCCGGAGGACGACGTGGTGCTGGCGCACGACCTCGGCGACGCCCTCGGCGACGGTCAGCGGGTAGCTGCCGAACACCCGGGTCAGCTGGCCGAGTCCGTCGCGGCTGGCCTCCTCGAGCGAGACGCTGCCGGCGGCCGCGAAGACGTCCTGCATGGGGGCGACGACGAACGTCTCGCCGGCGTCCTCGTCCCCGCCCGCCTCCTGCTCCGGGTCGGCGCTCATGTCGTTGCCGACCCACCGGCTGCCGAGCTGGGCGACCTTCTCGCGCAGGGTCATCGCCGCCAGGAGGGCGTCGGTGCGCTCGTCGACCGACCGGCTCGGGTCGCGCCACACCGGCAGGTCGGTGGCGGACGTGGACGGGTCGACGGCGGGGGACGCCGAGCTCATACGGGCTCCGTTCGAAAGTTTCGACAGATCCGGCGCGAGGCGACCGTCGGTCGTCGTCGTCCGGCTCAGCGAGAGTCTGGCGCGTGAGGGTGGGCCGATGCAAGCGCGTTCACCGGACAAGACGCGCGGCGAGGCCATCTCGACATCGTTACCGAACTGCTCGGCGGCGCCTGTTGACAGCACCGCGTCCGGGCTCCTAGCGTGACCGTGCGCCCGAAACTTATCGCAAATTTCGACGCGCACCGCGCCGCCGCGGACGGTGGCGCGGTCCGGCGGGACCCCCCGCCGTCCCCGTCCAGCGGCGACGACGCCGCACCGGCCTCTCGGGAGAGATCAGCGTGGATCCTCAGTCTCAGCACCGTCCGACCGCCACCCGTCGCGCCATCCTCGGGATGGCCGCCGGCCTGCCGCTCATCGGCGGGCTCGCCGCCTGTGGCTCGTCGGGCCCCGGCACCTCCGCGTCCGGGAGCGCGAGCGGAGGCAGCGGCGGCGGCAACGGCACCGGCGCCAGCTTCTGGACCCTCAGCGGCAAGCCGCAGGAGGACATCCGCCAGCAGGCCGTCGACGCCTTCAACAAGGCCAACCCCGACACCCCGATCAAGATCACGCTGTTCCAGAACGACGCCTACAAGCAGAAGGTCAAGACCGCCCTCGGGGCCGGCCAGGCGCCGACCATCCTGTGGGGCTGGGGCGGCGGCGGCCTCAAGAGCTGGGTCGACGCCGGGCAGGTCGACGACCTCACCGACTTCTTCGCCGAGAACTCCGCGCTCAAGGACAAGATCTTCCCGTCCTCGTTCGGAGCGGCCACCGTCGACGACAAGGTCTACGCCCTGCCGTGCGAGACGGTCACCCCGATCGTGCTGTTCTACAACAAGAAGGTGCTCGAGAAGGTCGGCGTGCAGCCGCCGCAGTCGTGGCAGGAGATCCTCGACATCGTCCCCAAGATCAACGCCGCGGGGGTCGCGCCGTTCTCGCTCGGCGGGCAGTCCCGCTGGACGAACATGATGTGGCTCGAGTTCCTCTACGACCGCATCGGCGGTCCCGAGGTCTTCCAGGCCGTGTTCGACGGCGAGAAGGACGCGTGGAGCAACCCGGACTCGATCCAGGCGCTCACCGAGATGCAGAAGCTCATCAAGATGAACGGCTTCGTCAAGGGCTTCGCCTCCATCACCGCCGACTCCAACGCCGACCAGGCGCTGCTCTACACCGGCAAGGCCGCGATGATGCTGCACGGCGCGTGGACCTACGGCGGGATGAAGAACGACGGCGGCGACTTCGTCTCCGGCGGCAACCTCGGCTACATGAACTTCCCGGCCTACGACGGCGGCAAGGGTGACCCGAGCGACTCGGTCGGCAACCCCGCGCAGTACCTGTCCATCTCGTCCAAGGCGTCCGAGGAGGAGAAGGCGAGCGCCAAGAAGTTCCTCGCCGAGAGCCAGTTCACCGACGAGATCCTCCAGGCCTGGATCGACTCGGGCAACATCCCCGTCGCCCAGGGCTCGGACTCCCTCATCGGCAGCGGCGAGGACGCCGACTGGCTGAAGTTCCAGTACGACACCGCCGCCAACGCCAAGAGCTTCGCGCAGTCCTGGGACCAGGCGCTGCCGCCCACCCAGGCCGAGGTGCTGCTCGACAACATCGCCAAGCTCTTCCAGCTGTCGATCAGCCCGCAGCAGTTCGCCTCGAACCTCAACGCGGTCATCGGCAAGTGACCGCCGGCGCTCCCGTCGTCCCGTCCGCCGCGTCGCGCACCCCGCGGCGCGGCGGGGGGACGGGGGGCCTGTGGTGGCTCGTCCTGCCGGCCCTCGCCTTCTTCGTCACCTTCGGCGTCGTCCCACTGCTCGGCGTCTTCGGGCTCTCCTTCGCCAGCTGGAACGGCATCGGCGCGATCACCTTCGGGGGCCTGGACGCCTGGCGGACCGTGCTCGCCGACCCCGGCCTCCTGCACTCGATCTTCGTGACCTTCGAGATCATGGTCATCTCGTGGGCGGTGCAGACCCCGGCCTCGATCCTCCTCGGCACCTTCCTCGCCGGCTTCCAGCGCTACCGCGGCGTCCTCGCCGTCCTCTACGTCCTGCCGCTCCTGCTGTCCTCCGCGGCCCTGGCCGTGACGTGGAAGGCCCTGTTGGACCCCAACTTCGGGCTGGGCGCCGGGCTCGGCATCCCCCTGCTCAGCCAGAACTGGCTCGGGGAGGGCGGACTGGCCGTCGCGGTCGTCATCTTCATCGTGTCCTGGCAGTTCGTGCCGTTCCACGCCCTCATCTACCAGGGCGGTGTCCGGCAGATCCCGCGCTCGCTCTACGAGGCCGCCGAGATCGACGGCGCCGGGCGGGTGCGGCAGTTCTTCTCCATCACGCTGCCGCAGCTGAAGTACACGATCATCACGAGCTCGACGCTCATGGTCGTCGGGTCGCTGACCTTCTTCGACCTCATCTTCGTCCTCACCGCCGGCGGTCCCGGCGACGCGACGCGGGTGCTCGCCGTCGAGATGTACCAGACCGGCTTCCTCGGCAACCAGATGGGACCGGCCAGCGCCATCGCCGTCATCATCGTGCTGAGCGGCCTGGTCATCGCCCAGCTCCTGCGCCGGCTCGGGGGCCGTGACGCCTCCGCCAGCCAGCTGGAAGGGATGTGACCGGCATGGCGACGACGACGCCCAGCGCCACCGAGCAGGCGACGCCCCGCCGCGACGCCCCGCCCCCGCGCGAGCACCGGCCCTCCCGGTTCTCGCTCGGCCGCTACAACCTGGCCGGCGGGCTCGCCGGCTGGGTGTGGGTGGCCATCGTGCTCGTGCCGATCTACTGGATCGTCATCACGAGCTTCAAGTCGCAGAGCACGTACTTCCTCACCAACCCGATGCTGCCGTCGACCGAGCCGACCCTGGAGTCCTACAAGCTCGTCATCGAGAGCGACTTCGCGCGCTACTTCGTCAACAGCCTCGTCGTCACGGTGGGCGCTGTGGCGCCGGCGGTGCTCATGTCGTTCATGGCGTCCTACGCCATCGTCCGCGGCGGCAACAGCGTCTTCCTGCGGCTGTCGAACTCGCTGTTCCTGCTCGGCCTGGCCATCCCGCTCCAGGCGGTCATCATCCCCGTCTACCTCATCATCATCCGGATGCGGATGTACGACTCCCTCGGCGGGATGATCCTGCCGAGCATCGCCTTCGCCATCCCACTGTCGGTCCTCGTGCTCAGCAACTTCATCCGGGACGTCCCGAAGGAGCTCTTCGAGTCGATGCGGCTCGACGGTGCCTCGGAGTGGACGACGATGTGGCGCCTGGCCTTCCCGCTCACCAAGCCGGCGCTGATGACGGTGACGATCTACAACGCGCTGCTCACCTGGAACAACTTCCTGCTGCCGCTCATCCTCACCCAGGACCCGAGCAAGCGGACGCTGCCGCTGGCGGTGTGGAGCTTCCAGGGGCAGTACGGCGTCAACGTGCCGGCGGTCCTCGCGTCCGTCGTCCTCACGACGCTGCCGATCGTCGTCTTCTACGCCATCGGCCGCCGCCAGCTGCTCGCCGGACTCACCGCCGGCTTCGGCAAGTAGCCCGTCCGACGCCCCCGCCGGTTCTCACCGGCGGGGGCGTCGTGCGCTGAAGCGCATCCCCGGCGTCGTCAGCCGCTCGACCGGGCCGAGCCAGGCGTACGCGAGGAGGCACGGCTCGAAGGGTCCGGTCGTGATCCGGTGCTCGTGCGCGGGGACGTTGAGGATGAGCGACCCGGGCGCGTAGACGGCGGTGTCGTTCTCGCTCCACGCGCCGGAGATGGCGACGTAGGACTCCTCGATGTCGCGGTGGTGGTGCTGCGGGTAGATCGTGTCGGGCGCGAAGAGGACGAGACCGAGGATGAGCTCGTCGGTGACGACCGGCCCGCGCGGCCCGACGATCTCGCAGTAGCCGTACTTGCCGGTGAGCCCGCGCGGGACCTTCTCGTACCCGTACTCCCAGGTGAGCAGCCCGGCGACCCGGCCCAACGCGTCGGCGAGGCCACCGAGCACGCCCCGCGAGCCGGCGTCCAGGGCCCGGCCCAGGTGGTCGGTGACCGGGAGGGACGCCGGCGCGCGGTCGGACACCTCGGGGTCGGCCTCGACGACGTCGGCGATGCCCTCCCGGACCCGCCGCAGGTGGCCGCGGATCGGCCTGCTGCCCCCCGAGGACCCGTGCCGGTAGATCCGGTCGTACTCGCGCACGAGGTAGAGCAGGTCCGGTCGGTCGCGCAGCCGCATGCCTGTGAGTATGGCGCTGCCCGGCCGCCCCCCGGCCCGCCGTGGCCACCCGGTCGTGGGTCCCGTCGGGGGCCGGCTCAGCCGACCTCGAGCACCGGCGCCCCGAGCCGTGCGGTGTCCGGCACCACCCCGAGGCCGGGCCCGGACGGCAGCCGCAGGTGCCCGTCCTGCACCTCGAGCCCGTGCTCGGGGTCGTCGTGCTCGGCGATGTACGGCTGCGCGACCCACACGCCCTCGAGCAGCCGCGGGGAGACGGTGGCGGCGACGTGGACGCACGCGGCGGCGACGACGTCCCCGCCCCACGCGTCGTCGCAGGTGTGCGGCACGGACGCGGCCTCGCAGACGTCCCGGAACGCCGCCATCGCCTGCAGCCCGCCGATCCGCGTCACCTTCATCCCGAAGCCGTCGACCTCGCGGCGGCCGACGAGCCCGACGACGGTCGCGAGGTCGGTGCCGCTCTCGTCGACGAACACCGGGTGGGCGACGCGCCCCCGCAGGGAGCGGATCTCGTCGAGGGTGTCGCACGGCTGCTCCAGGACGAAGGGCACGTCCGCGCAGCTCCGGCTGAGGGTCACCGCGTCCGCGGTCGTCAGCGACCGGTTGCCGTCGACCGCGAGACGGACGCGTCCGCCGACCGCCTCCCAGACCTTGCGGACGACCTCGATGTCGACCGCGACGTCGCGCCCGCCGATCTTCACCTGCAGGCGCGGGTAGCCCCGCGCGACCCGGTCGGCGGCGACGGCCGCCACGTCGTCGGGCTCGCCCACCCCGGTCGCGTAGTACGACGGCACCCGCTCGGTGGCGGGTCCGCCGAGGAGGTCGGCCACCCGCACCCCGTGGTGCTTGCCGAGCAGGTCGTGGGCGGCGATGTCGAGCGCCGCCTTGGCGTACCGGTGACCGGCGAGCGTCGCGTCCATCCGGCGGCGCAGCAGCAGGGGGTGGCCCGGGTCCGCCCCGAGGAGCCCCGGTGCGAGCTCCGCCAGGGCGGCCCGGGCGCCGGCCGCGTGGTGCGGTTGGTAGGTGGGACCGACGGGGCAGGTCTCGCCCCAGCCGACGAGGCCGTCGTCGGTGGTGACCTCGACGAGCGTGCTGTCGAGGCAGGACACGGTGCTGCCGGCGATGACGTAGGAGCCGCCGACCACGGGCCGCAGGCGGGACCAGACCCGGACGGAGGCGATCCTCATCCGCGTCCGGCCCCCGGACCGGGCCCGCGGCCGTCGTCGCGCTCAGGCATCGAGGACGAGGTCCTCGCGCGGGGTCGAGCAGCAGGGGAGGATCTTGCCGTCGGCGACCTCGCGCGGGCGGATGCCGCCCTGGTGGTCCATGTCGACGCTGCCGCCGACGAGCGTGGTCTTGCACGTCCCGCACATGCCCTCGGCGCAGGACGAGGGCCAGACCACGCCGGCGGTCGCCAGCGCCTCGAGGACGGTCGTGCCGTCGGGGCAGTCCAGGACCCGCCCGCTGCGCGCGAGCTCGACCCGGAACGTGCGTCCGGCCGCGGGGGCCGGCGACGCCGGGGCGCCCGCTGCCGTCGGGGCCGTCCCGGTGTCGACGCCGGTCGTGGCCGGGGGCCCCAGGACGTAGGACTCCTCGTGGCAGCGGTCCGGGTCGGCGCCGAGGCCGTCGAGCATCCCGCGGACCGCCTCGCGGTACCCGGCGGGCCCGCAGACGAAGACCTCGCGCTCGGCGACGTCGGGGACGGCCGCGCGCAGGACGTCGGCGGTGAGGCGGCCGCGCGGCCCGGTCCAGGTGCCGGTGGGGTCGCTGCCGCAGACGAGGGTGAGGGCGAACGCCGGGTCGGTCGCGGCCAGCGCCTCGAGCTCCTCGCGGAAGGCGAGGTCGGCGGGGGTGCGGGCGCTGTGGACGAAGGCGACGTCGGCGGACCCGTGCAGCGTGCGGGCCATCGACACCACGGGGGTGATCCCGCTGCCGGCGGACAGCAGCAGGACGCGGCCGGCCGGGTGGTGCGCGGTCGAGAACGTGCCGAGGGGCCCGGTGGCGCGGACGGTGTCCCCGGGCCGGACGTGGTCGTGCAGGTGGTTCGACAGCGGTCCGCCGGGGACGCGCTTGACGGTGACCGTCACCTCCTCCGGACGGTGCGGCGAGGACGAGATCGAATAGCAGCGCGAGACCGGGACGCCGCCGACGTCGGCGGTGAGAGTGAGGTACTGGCCGGGGTCGAACCGCAGCCCGCCGCCGGGTGCGCGCAGCACGAGGCTGCGGACGTCGTGGGTCTCGTCGCGGGCGGCGACGCAGACCAGGTCGCCGTCGACGCCGTCCAGGAGCGGCGGCGCGACGCGCTCGACGGTGGCGGTCACGGGGCCAGGTGCTCCTGCATCCGGGCCACGTACCAGGCGGTGAAGGTCTCGACCTGCCGCTCGCTCGGGGCGTAGGGGCCGGGGACGTAGCCGGGGTCGGTGACGCCGGCCTGGGCCCGGGCGACGAGGGCCGAGTCCTGCTCGTTGGTCACCCGCCAGACGAGGGTGAGCGCGTCCACGTCGTAGTCCTCGCCCTCCACCGCGTCCTCGTGGACGAGCCACGTCGTGCGGACCAGGGTGCGCGTCGGGCCGAGCGGCAGCACCGAGAAGGTCACGACGTGGTCGGACAGCGCGTGGTACCAGCCGTTGGGCTGGGTGTGCACCGAGGCCCGGCCGAGCCGGGGGACGTCGAGGTCACCGAGCAGCCGCCGGACCGCGAGCGAGCCGTCCGTCGTGTAGGACTCCCCGGCGCCGTCGAGCGCCTCGCGCTGCACCCGGAAGGCGGTGCGGCGCTCCGCCTCCAGCGCCTCGACCTCCGCGTAGGGCAGGCCGCGCTCGTCGCAGGTGCGCTCCAGCGCGGCCTCGGCGGCGAGGTAGCGCTCGTGGGCCACCCGCAGCCGCGGCGGCACCCGGTCCGGGGCGATGCCCCACGTGGGGAAGAAGGTGCACGTGAGCTCCGGGTGCGACCCCTCGCAGTGGTAGCACTCCCGGTTGTTCTCCATGACGAGCTTCCAGTTCGCCTCCTCGACGAGGTCCACCTGCGCGGCGACCTTCGTCCGGTGCAGCGCGTGCGGCAGGAGGTAGGGCGAGACCGTGGCGACGAGGTCGTCGACGTCGTCCGGCGGGTCGGCCGCCAGGCAGACGAACACGAGCCCGGCGACGAGGCGGACGTGCACCTGCCTGAGGCTCCAGCAGCCCTTGTCGAAGTCGGGCGCCTGGTCCCCGGCGTGCAGGAGGCTGCCGTCGACCGCGTAGGTCCAGCGGTGGTAGCCGCAGACGAGGTTGCCGACGGAGCCCTCGCGCTCGGTGAGCACCCGTGCCCCGCGGTGACGGCAGACGTTGCGCAGGCCGCGCACCACCCCGTCGTCGTCGCGCAGGACGATGACCGAGGACGGCCCGACGTCGACGGTCACGAAGTCGCCCGGCTCGCGGACCTCGGCCTCGTGGGCGACGAACAGCCAGGTGCGCGACCACACCGCCGAGAGGTCGGCCTCGTAGACCGCCTCGCTCGTGTAGAAGGGCGCCTCGAGCGTGTGTCCGGGGACGCGGCGCGCGACGAGGTCGCGCACCTCGTCGGTCGGGGCGGCGGGTCCGGCGGTCGTCGTCATCGGTCCTCCTGTCGGTGGTGCGGTCGGCGGGGGTGCGGTCAGACCGCGAGGCAGAGACGCAGCGCGTCGTACACGGCGGCGTGGATGTTCCGGCTGGCGACGGCGTCGCCCACCCGGAAGAGGAGGAACCGTCCGTCGGCGGGCTCCGGCTGGGGCCGGACGGCGAGCAGCGCCGGGTGGTCGACCGCGCCGCCGTTGCCCGAGTGCGGGACGAGCCCGTGGTACAGCTCGTCGTTGGGGAGCGTGCCGTGCTCGACGACGACGTGGTCGACGACCCGCTCGACCTCGGCGCCGCTGTACTCGTGGCGCAGCAGGGCCCGAAGCCCTCCTGCGGGGTCACGGGTCACGGAGACCAGCCGGGAGGCCAGGGTCACGGTGACGCCGTGCTCGTCGAAGGCCCGCAGGTAGGCCGGCGAGTTCATCCCGCCGACGAGCGGGCCGACGGTGCGCTCGGGGGTGACGAGCTCGACGGCGGCGCCCCGGGCGGCGAGCAGCTCGGCGGCGTCCAGCCCCGGCTCGGCGCCGTTGTCGTCGTAGACGAGCACCCGGCCGACCGGGCGCACGTCGCCGGCCATGACGTCCCAGGTGTCGCTGACCAGCGCGGCGCCTTCGGCGAGGAAGTCCCGGTTCGGCAGGCCGCCCGTGGCGACGACGACGACGTCCGGCTCCTCGGCGAGCACCGTGTCGACGTCGGCGTAGGCGCCGAAGCGGAACTCGACGCCGGAGTGCTTGGCCTCGGCGAGCCGCCAGTCGACGACGCCGAGCAGGTCCCGCCGCCGGGCCGGGGTGGCGGCCAGCCGGACCTGCCCGCCGGGGACGTCCGCGGCCTCGAGGACGACGACCCGGTGACCGCGCTCGCCGAGCACGCGGGCGGCCTCCAGCCCCGCCGGTCCGGCGCCGACGACGACCGCCGTCCGCGCGGTCGCGGCCCGGGGGACGACGTGGGTGAGGGTCAGCTCGCGGCCGGTCGCGGGGTTGTGGATGCACTTGGCGTCGCCGGACTCGTAGATCGCGTCGAGGCAGTAGCTGGCCCCGACGCACGGCCGGATCCGGTCCTCCTCGCCGCGGGCGACCTTGGCGACGAGGTGCGGGTCGGCCATCTGCGCCCGGGTCATGCCGACGAGGTCGAGCAGGCCGTCGCGCAGCGCGTGCCGGGCGGTGGCGACGTCGGCGATCCGGGCCGCGTGCATGACCGGGACGCCGACCTCGCGCCGGATGCCACCGACGAAGTCGAGGAACGGCGCCGACGGCGTGCCCATCGACGGGATGACCTTCGCCAGGGTGGCGTCGCTCTCGATCGTCCCCTTGACGACGGACAGCACGTCGACGCCGTCCTCGACGAAGGCGGCGACGGCGGCCAGCGCCTCCTCGCGGCCGAGCCCGCCCGCCCGGTCCTCGTCCAGCGACATCCGGATGCCGAGGACGGGGCCCGGCCCCAGCGCCTCGCGGACCGCCCGCACGACCCGGCGGGGGAAGGCGAGCCGGCGGGTGAGGTCGCCGCCGAGGTCGTCGGTGCGGTGGTTCGTCGCGGGGGAGAGGAAGCCGTCGAGCAGGTGGCCGTAGGACTCGAGCTCGATGCCGTCGAGGCCGGCCTCGACGCAGCGCCGGGTGGCGGCGACGTAGTCGGCGACGATCCGGTCGAGGTCCCAGGGCTCGGCCTCCTTGGGGAAGGCCCGGTGCGCGGGCTCGCGCAGCGGCGAGGAGTAGACGACGGGGAGCCAGTCGCCGGTGTAGCTGCTCGTCCGGCGGCCGAGGTGGGTGACCTGGCACATGACGGCGGCGCCGGCGTCGTGGACGTCGTCGACGAGGGCGCGCAGCCACGGGACGGCCTCGTCGTCGTGGAGGAGGATGTTGCCGAAGGCCGGCGGGCTGTCCGGCGAGACGACGGCCGAGCCGCCGACCATGGTCAGGCCGACCCCGCCGCGGGCCTTCTCGACGTGGTAGGCGCGGTAGCGGTCCCGCGGCATGCCCGCCTCGGTGTACGCAGGCTCGTGGGAGGTGCTGACCACCCGGTTGCGCAGCGTGAGGCCCCTCAGCTCGTACGGCTCGAGCAGCGGGTCGAGGGCGCGCATGCCCCGAGTGTGGGGCCGTGAGCCGCGGCGGCACCAGCGCCGGAATGTGCACTGGTTCGTGCACCATTGCTGCATGATCGACCGGCGCCTGCACGTGCTGCGGATGGTCGCGCAGTGCGGCACGGTCACCGGGGCCGCCGAGGCGCTCGACTACACCCCGTCGGCGGTCTCGCAGCAGCTGCGCGGGCTGGCCCGCGACCTCGGGGTCGAGCTGCTCGTGCAGGACGGCCGACGGGTGCGGCTGACCCCGGCGGCCCGGGTGCTGCTCGAACGGTCCGAGGAGCTGCTGACCCGCTGGGAGGAGATCCGGGCCGAGGTGTCCGCGGCCGCGGAGGGCGGGGGCGGGCTGCTGCGGCTGTGCGGGTTCTCCACGGCCGCCGCCGCGCTGCTGCCCCCCGCGGCCGCGGCGCTGCGGGACCGGATGCCGGGCTGCACGGTGCGGATCATCGAGGCCGAGCCGGACGAGTGCTTCGCGCTGCTGCTCGCCGACCAGGCCGACGTCGCCGTCGTCGTCGCCACCCCCGGCCTGCCCGCGACGAGCGAACCGCGCTTCGCGCTGCACCACCTGCTCGACGACCCGCTGGACGTGCTGCTGCCGTCCGGCCACGCCCTGGCGGCGGAGCCTGCGGTCCCGCTGCGCGACCTCGGCGACGAGGCGTGGATCATGGACCGGCCCGGGCGCCCGTACAGCCAGCTGCTGCAGACCGCTTGCGCGGCAGCGGGGTTCACGCCCTCGGTCGCCCACCACGCGGCGGAGTGGGACACCGGTGCGGCCCTCGTCGGTGCCGGGCTCGGGATCGCGCTCGTGCCCCGGCTGGCGCACATCCCGGACGGCTACGCCGTGGTCCGGGTGCCGCTCTCCGGCGACCCGGTGCCCTCACGGCGCATCCTCACCGGCGTCCGGCGCGGCAGCGACGGCCAGCCCGCGGTCGCCGCCGCCCTCGCCGTCCTCCAGGACCTCGCAGCCGGCGACCGGGACTGACAGCGGAATCGGTCCTCGCGCCCAGCGGAGGTCCAGTCACCGGGGGGAGCATGCAGGGATGTGCCGATGGCTGGCGTACGCGGGCGATCCGGTCCCGCTGGCCTCGCTCGTCGCGGACCCGGAGAACTCGCTCATCCACCAGAGCCGGAGGTCCCGGCTCGGCGCCGACGAGGTCAACGCCGACGGGTTCGGCGTCGGCTGGTACACCGAGGGCGACCCGCGGCCGGCGCGCTTCCGCAGCATCCGACCGGCCTGGGGCGACCCGAACCTGCCGGACCTCGCGCGGGCCGTCCGCTCACCGCTGTTCGTCGCCCACGTCCGGGCCGCCACCGGCAGCCCGGTGGAGCCGACGAACTGCCACCCCTTCGCCGACGGACGCTGGCTCTGGGCGCACAACGGCGAGGTCCGCGGCATCGACCGCCTCCGCCGCGACCTGGCGCTGGCGCTCGACCCCCGGCGCTACCCGCACCTGCGCGGGAGCACCGACTCCGAGCTCCTCTTCTTGCTCGCCCTGACCTTCGGGCTGGAAGAGGACCCGGTCCGCGCCGTCGCCCGCACCGTGGGACTGGTCGAGGCGGTCGGCGCGGACCAGGGGGTGGAGCACCCGGTGATGATGACCGTGGCCGTCACCGACGGAGCCACCCTGTGGGCGTTCCGGTACTCCAGCGAGCACGACACCCGCACGCTCTTCCACACCGCCGACGACGACGCGGTGCGCGGCCTGCACGCCGACCCGGACGCCGCCCCGGCGGGTGCGCGCGTCGTCGTCTCCGAGCCGCTCAGCGACCTGCCCGGCGAGTGGGTGGAGTACCCGGAGTCCTCGGTGGGCGTCGTCGGCGCGGGACACGACGAGATCCGCGACTTCGCCCCCGAGGCACCCTGACCCACGGCGAGGCACGCGGCCTCAGCGCAGCGAGGCCCAGGGCTCGGTGTCGGCGACCTCGTCGGCGGCGTAGCCGGACTCCCCGACGCTCGGGGTGAGGACGACCGACAGGTGCGCGGGACCGTCGGCGTCGGCGGCGACGAACGAGGCGTGGACGGTGTCCTTCGGCACGTGCACGCTCTCGCCGGGGCCGAGGGTGGTGCGCTCCTGCTCCACCCACTGCTCGATGGTCCCGGAGAGCACGGTGATGACCTCCTCCTGGTCGGGGTGCCGGTGGAAGGCGTGCCCCTGGCCGGGCGTGATCGTCACGTCGAGCACGGTGAGCCCGGAGCCCGGTGCGGTGGCGGGGGTGACGACCCAGCCGAGCTCGCCCCAGTCCAGGGTGTCGCGGGTGATGTCGGCGGAGCGGACGAAGGACCCGGTCATCGGTTCTCCTGCGGGGTGTCGGGTGTGTGGGGGGTGTCGGGGCCGCCGGAGCCGTCGGACCCGGCGGCGGCGAAGGTGATGGAGGTGAAGCGCTCGGTCTGCTCCTTCAGCGCCCGCTCGGTGGGCAGGCGCTCCATGCTCGAGGCGCCGTAGAACCCGTCGAGCCCGGTGCACGAGCGCAGCATGAGCTCGGCGTCCTCGGGGGAGGAGACCGGGCCGCCGTGGACGAGAGCGATGACGTCGGGGCGTACCTCGCGGGCGGCGGCGACCCACTCGTCGACCTCGGGGACGCAGTCCTCCAGGGTGCGGGCGGTCCGTGCCCCGATGCCGCCGCCGGTCGTGAGGCCGAGGTGGCAGACGACGATGTCGGCGCCGGCCTCGGTCATGGCGCGGGCGTCCTCCGGCGAGAACACGTACGGCGTCGTCAGCAGGTCGGCGTCGTGGGCGACGGACACGAGCTCGACCTCCTTGTCGAAGCCCATGCCCGTCTCCTCCAGGTTGGCCCGGAACGTGCCGTCGATGAGCCCGACGGTCGGGAAGTTCTGGATGCCCGCGAACCCCAGGTCGCGCAGGCGGCCGAGGAACCGCTCGGTGTCCATGAACGGGTCGGTGCCGTTGACGCCGGCGAGCACGGGGGTGTCGCGGACGACCGCGAGCACCTCGTCGGCCAGCTCGACGACGACGTCGTTGGCGTTGCCGTAGGCCAGCAGCCCGGCCAGCGAGCCGTGCCCGGCCATCCGGTAGCGGCCGGAGTTGTAGACGACGATGAGGTCGATGCCGCCGGCCTCCTCCCACTTCGCGGAGATGCCGGTGCCGGCGCCGCCGCCGATGATCGGCACGCCCGCGTCGATCTTGGCCCGGAACCGGGCGAGCAGCTCGGCGCGGGTGAACCGGCGGCGGATCGTCACGGGGTCTCCTTCGCGGTCAGCTCGCGGTGGGCGGCGAGGACCGCCTGCGCGAACTCGGGGTCGTTGACGTGGTGGGGTAGCCGGACCAGGACGTGGTCGTCGGTAGTCTCGAACCCCGCCTCCAGCGCGTCGAAGAGGGCGGCGTCGGCCTCGGGGTCGTGGAAGGGCTGACCGGGCGCGTCGAGCATCGACACCCCGCCCTCGGGGACGAGGAAGCGGACCGGCCCGGCGGCGGCGTTGAGCTTGCGGGCGATCCAGGCGCCCATCTCGGCGTTCTCCTCGGCCGTCGTGCGCATGAGCGTCACCTGGGCGTTGTGCTCGTGGAACAGCCGGTCGGCGTACCTCTCCGGGACGGTGTCGCGGGCGCCGAAGTTCACCATGTCCAGCGCGCCGCAGCTGCCGACGTACGGCACCGGGTGGTCGGCGAGGACGTCGAGACGGGTCTCGCCGGCGCTGAACACCCCGCCCATGAGGTGGTCGGCGACCTCGGTCGTCGTGAGGTCGACCACGGAGCCGACGAGCCCGGAGGCGACGAGCTTCTCCAGCGACCGGCCGCCGGTACCGGTGGCGTGGAAGACCAGCGGCTCGACGTCGTCCCCGAGCAGCTCGACGACCTGGGTGACCGCGGGCGTCGTCACCCCGAACATCGTGAGGCCGACGGCGGGGCGGTCCTCGTCGCCGGAGGGCACCGACGTCGCGACCATGCCGGCGACGGCGTGCGCGGCGTTGCCGAGGACGACGCGGGAGATGCGGTTGATGCCGGCGACGTCCGTGACGGAGTACGTCATCGCGATGTCCGAGGGGCCGACGTACGGCGCGACGTCGCCGCTGGCCACCGTCGAGACCATGACCTTGGGGACGCCGACGGGCAGGGCCCGCAGGGCCGGGGTGACGAGGGCGGTGCCGCCCGAGCCACCGATGCCGATCACCCCGCCGAGGTCGTCGACGCCGGTGAGGAAGTGCTCGAGCGCGACCGCCATGGCGGAGACGGCGGCGCCGCGCTCGCCGACGAAGACGGCGTCGGCGCCGTCCGGGTGGTGCCCGGCGACCTCGGCGGCCGTGACGTCGCCGCCGCCCGCCGCGTCGGGGTCGGACGTGCCGACGTCGACGACGACCGCCTCCACCCCCGCGGCCTGCACCCGGTCCCGCACGTAGGCGAGCTCCCTGCCCTTGGTGTCGGCGGTCCCGACGACGTACACGCGGCCGGCCATGGCGCACCTCTTCGTCTCGTCCGTGGCGGTGTCCTCCGACCGTAGCAACGCGCGCACCGGCCGCAGGGGGTGCGCACCCGGGCGTCGACGGCGGCCCTCCGGGGCGCAGGATGGGGGGATGACCGACACCCCCGCGACCACCGCCGCCGACGGCCCCGGCGGTCCCTCCGCCTCCGCCCCGCCCGCCGCGAGCCGCGTCGCCGTCACCGGCGCCCACGGCAAGCTCGGCCGTGCCGTCGTCGCCCACCTGCGCGAGACCGGCCTCGACGTCCTCGCCCTCGACCGGTGGGGCGGCGACCCCCGCGAGGTCGAGGGGGAGTTCCTCGCCATCGACCTCACCGACTACGGGCAGGTGATCGAGGCCCTCTCCGGCAGCGTCGACGAGCACGAGGCCGTCGACGCCGTCGTCCACCTCGCGGCCATCCCCGCGCCCGGCATGACGACGAACGCCGCCACGTACGCGAACAACTCGGCCGCGACGTACAACGTCTTCGCCGCGAGCCGCGCGCTCGGGATCCGGCGGGTCGTCTGGGCCTCCAGCGAGACCGTCCTCGGCCTGCCCTTCGACACCCCGCCGCCGTACGCCCCGGTCGACGAGGAGTACCCGCCCCGGCCGGAGTCGACGTACTCGCTGAACAAGACCCTCGAGGAGGAGCTGGCCCGGCAGTTCTGCCGCTGGCAGCCGGGGCTCGTCTGCGTCGGGCTGCGCTTCAGCAACGTCATGGACGTCGAGGACTATGCGCAGTTCCCCTCTTTCGACGCCGACCCGCAGCTGCGGCGGTGGAACCTCTGGGGCTACATCGACGCCCGCGACGGCGCCCAGGCGGTCGAGCGCGGGCTGCGGCACGACGTGCCCGGCGCCGACGTGTTCGTCATCGCCAACCACGACACCGTGATGTCACGCTCGTCGGCGGAGCTCATGGCGCAGGTGTACCCGGACGTGCCGGTGACCAAGGAGCTCGGCGAGCACGAGACGCTGCTCGGCATCGACAAGGCCCGGCGGGTCCTCGGCTACGACCCGCAGCACTCCTGGCGCGACCACGTCTGACGACCTCCCCGAACGTGTGTGAACACGCCGCGGATCCGCGGCGTGTTCACACACGTCCGGAGGTGGGGCCGGGGTCAGCCGGCGTCGACCGCGGCGCGCTGGACGGCGAGCCCGGCCTCGAAGCGCTCGAGGTAGGCGGCGAACCCGTCGACGTCGTCCTGCTCGGGCTCCACGACCGTGCTCTCGGCGTCGGCGAACACCGTGTCCAGGTACTCGCCCAGCGACGTCTCGTCCGCGTGGGCGAGGTAGCCGGCGAGCACCGCGATGCCCCAGGCCCCGCCCTCGCCGGCGGACTCGCCGACGGCGACCTTCGTCCGCAGCGCCCCCGCCAGCAGCCGCTGCGCGACGCCCTCGGTGCGCAGCAGCCCGCCGTGCGCGACGACGACGTCGAGGGCGACGTCCTCGGCGTCGAGCACCCGCATCCCCAGGGCCAGCGTGGCGAAGGCGCCGTAGAGCTCGGCGCGCACGAAGTTGGCCAGGGTGAGCCGGCTGTCCGGCGTGCGCAGGACGAGCGGCCGTCCCTCGTCGAGACCGGTGACGGGCTCGCCGGACAGGTAGTTGTAGGCGAGCAGGCCGCCGGCGTCGGCGTCGGCCTCCAGCGCCTCGTGGAGCAGGACGCGGAAGACCTCGTCGGCGTCGGCCTCGTGCCCGAGGGCGGAGGCGAACCGGCCGAAGACGCCGGCCCAGGTGTCGAGCTCGCTGGCGCCGTTGTTGCAGTGGACCATCGCCACCGGGTCGCCGGCGGGCGTGGTGACGATGTCGATCTCCTCGTGCACCGCGTCCAGCTCCTGCTCCAGGACGGCCATGAGGAAGATGCTCGTGCCGACGCTGACGTTGCCGGTGCGTGGCGCGACGGCGTTCGTCGCGACCATGCCGGTGCCGGCGTCGCCCTCGGGCGGGCACACCGGCGCCCCGGCCCTTAGGGTGCCGGTGGGGTCGAGCAGCGCCGCGCCGTCGGCGGTCAGGCGCCCGGCCTCGCGGCCCGCGGGCAGGACGCGGGGGAGGAGCGAGGACAGGTCCGACCCCGACCGCCGCTCGGCCACGAGGGCGTCGACGCGGGCCAGCCGGTCGGCGTCGTAGGTGCCGGTGGCGGGGTCGATAGGGAACATGCCGGAGGCGTCGCCGACGCCGAGGACGTGCTCGCCGGTGAGCGCGCGGTGCACGAGGCCGGCCAGCGTCGTGAGCCCGGCGACCTGCGGCAGGTGCGGCTCGTCGTCGAGCACCGCCTGGTAGAAGTGCGCCACCGACCAGCGGAGGGGCACGTTGAAGCCCAGCGCCTCGGTGAGCTCCGCGGCGGCGGTGCCCGTCGAGGTGTTGCGCCAGGTCCGGAAGGGCACGAGCAGCTCGCCGGTGTTGTCCAGGGCGAGGTAGCCGTGCATCATCGCCGAGACCCCGAGGCCGGCGAGCGAGGTCGGGGTGACGCCGTGCCGCTCCTCGCAGTCGGCGGCCATCGCCGCGTAGCACTCGCGCAGACCGGTCCACACGTCGTCCTCGGAGTAGGTCCAGGTGCGGTCCTCGTACCGGTTCTCCCAGTCGTGCCCGCCGCCGGCGAGCGGCCGGCCGGCGTCGTCGACGAGGACCGCCTTGATCCGGGTGGACCCCAGCTCGATGCCGAGCACGGCCCGGCCGTCGGCGATGACGTCCCGCGCGGGGGACCGGTCGTCGGTGGTCGACATGGGCGTGCTCCTCGGGGGACGGGACATCGGTGGCCAACCATGATGTTAGCGCTCACAAAGGGGCGGCACCAGCCGCCGCCGCGCGGTCGGGGTGCTCGCGCGACCACTCGAGCCCGAAGCTCGGGCGCTGCGTCGAGGGGCAGGCGGCGAGGGGCCCGGGGGCGATTGACACCGCCCGGGGCGGGCCCCTACCGTGTGATGTGAGCGTTAACAAGACGGCCCGGTCGGACGGGCCCCGGACGAGCGAGGGCGCCACGATGCACGGAGCGACCCGACCCGGGACGGGCGTCGTCGGGCTCGGCGTCCCGGGCGGAGGGTCGTGAGCCAGACCGTCCGGGCCCCGGTCATGGCCGACGTCGCCCGGCTCGCCGGGGTGTCGCACCAGACCGTCTCGCGGGTCGTCAACGACGCGGCGCACATCAGTCCCGAGACCCGCGAGAAGGTGCTGGACGCCATCGAGCGTCTTGGCTACCGGCCGAACACCTCGGCACGGGCCCTGGTCCGCGGGAGGACCGGGATCATCGGGGTCATCGCCACGGCGTCGGTGGAGTTCGGTCCCGTGAGCATCCAGCGCACCGTCGAGCAGGCCGCGGCCGCGGCCGGGTTCTTCCCGACGTCGGTCAACCTCCCCGAGCTGTCGACCGCGGCGCTCGAGCAGGCCGTCGACCACCTGCGCACCCTCGGGGTCGAGGCGGTCGTCATGATCGCCGGCCACGACGAGGCGCTCGGCATCGTGCGGGCCCAGCGCACCGGTGTCCCGGTCGTCGTCGCCCAGGGCGACCTCGGCCGTGACTCGTCCGGCGTCGGCGTCGACCAGTGGGCCGCCGCCCGGGCGGTCACCGAGCACCTCGTGGGGCTCGGGCACCGCGAGATCGTCCACGTCAGCGGCCCGCTGGACTGGGCCGAGGCCCGCGCCCGGCTCGAGGGCTGGCGGCAGGCGATGTTCGACGCGGGGCTGCGGCCGGCGTCGCCGATCACGGGGGACTGGAGCTCCGAGAGCGGCTTCCGGGCCGGGCTGCAGATCTGCCAGCGGCCCGAGGTCACCGCGGTGTTCGCGGCCAACGACCAGATCGCGCTCGGGCTGCTGCGCGCGCTGTACGAGTGCGGGCGGACGGTCCCCGGCGACGTGAGCGTCGTCGGCGTCGACGACATCCCCGAGGCCGCCTACCTGATCCCGCCGTTGACGACGGTCCGGCAGGATTTCGCCGCGGTCGGCCGCCGCGCCATCGACCTCGTCCAGCGGCTCGTCGCCGGGGAGCCGGCCGAGCCGGTGCCGCTGCTCGTCCCCGAGCTCGTCGTGCGCTCCAGCACCGCCCCGCCGCCCCCGCTCCGCTGACCCGTCCCCGCCCCGTCCGACCCACTCCGAGAGGTTCCCCCCGCATGACCGCCGTCTCCGACGTCCAGGCCACGATCGCCGAGCTGCGACGCACCGTGAGCGACCTGCACCGCGAGCTCACCCGGTACGGGCTCGTCGTGTGGACCGCCGGCAACGTCTCGGCCCGGGTGCCGGACCACGACCTCCTGGTCATCAAGCCCTCCGGCGTCTCCTACGACGACCTCACCCCGGAGTCGATGGTCGTCTGCGACCTCGACGGCGAGGTCGTCGAGGGCGAGCACGCCCCCTCCTCGGACACCGCCGCCGCGGCCTACGTCTACCGGCACATGCCGGAGGTCGGCGGCGTCGTCCACACCCACTCGACGTACGCCTGCGCCTGGGCGGCGCGGGCCGAGCCGATCCCGTGCGTGCTGACGATGATGGCCGACGAGTTCGGCGGCGACATCCCCGTCGGTCCCTTCGCGCTCATCGGCGACGACTCCATCGGCCGCGGCATCGTCGAGACCCTGAAGGACTCGAACAGCCGCGCGGTGCTCATGGCCGGCCACGGGCCGTTCACCATCGGCACGGACGCCCGCGAGGCGGTCAAGGCCGCCGTGATGCTCGAGGACGTGGCCCGATCGGTGCACGTCTCCCGCCAGCTCGGCGAGCCGAAGCCCATCGACCCGGCCGACGTCGCCTCCCTCTTCGACCGCTACCAGAACGTCTACGGCCAGCGCTGAGCGCGCCGGCCGCACCCCGCCCCGACCACGTCCCGAACTGGAGATCCGCACATGTCCGCGCCGCTTCCCATCCGCCCCCTCACCGTGTGGTTCCTCACGGGGAGCCAGGACCTGTACGGCGAGGAGACCCTGGTCCAGGTCGCCGACCAGTCGCGCGCCGTCGCCGAGCAGCTCGAGGCCGAGGGCGACCTGTCGGTGACGGTGGTGTGGAAGCCGGTGCTCAAGGACGCCGCGTCGATCCACGCCGCGATCCTCGAGGCCAACGCCGACCCGGACTGCGCGGGCGTCATCACGTGGATGCACACCTTCAGCCCGGCGAAGATGTGGCTCGCCGGCATGGACGCGCTGCGCAAGCCGATGCTGCACCTGCACACCCAGGCCGGCGCGCAGCTGCCGTGGAGCACCATCGACATGGACTTCATGAACCTCAACCAGGCCGCCCACGGCGACCGCGAGTTCGGGTACGTCGGGGCGCGGCTCGGGGTCGCGCGCACGGTCGTGTCGGGCCACGTGTCGAACCCGGTCGTGCGGGAGCGGGTCGCGGTCTGGTCGCGGGCGGCCCGGGGGGCCCACGAGCTGCGGACGATGCGGCTGGCCCGGTTCGGCGACACCATGCGCAACGTCGCCGTCACCGAGGGCGACAAGGTCGAGGCCCAGCTGCGGTTCGGCGTCGAGGTGCAGGCCTACGGCGTCACCGAGCTGGCCGACCTCGTCGACTCCGCGCCGCCGGCTGCGGTGGACGCGCTCGTGGAGGAGTACGCCGACACCTACGACGTCGCCCCGGAGCTGCGGGCGGGTGGGGAGCGGCACGAGTCGCTGCGCTACGGCGCGGCGGTGGAGTGGGGCCTGCGCTCCTTCCTCGAGGGCGGCGGTTTTACGGCGTTCACCAGCAACTTCGAGGACCTCGGCGGCCTGCGACAGCTGCCGGGCTTGGCCGTGCAGCGCCTCATGGCCGACGGCTACGGCTTCGGCGGCGAGGGCGACTGGAAGACCTCGACGGTCCTGCGCACGACGAAGGCGATGGCGGCCGGCCGCCCGGGCGGCACCTCGTTCATGGAGGACTACACCTACGACCTGGCGACGCCGGGCCGGGAGAGGATCCTCGGCGCGCACATGCTCGAGGTCTGCCCGACCATCGCCGCGGGCCGGCCCACCCTGGAGATCCACCCGCTGGCGATCGGGGACCGCGAGGACCCCGTGCGGCTGCGGTTCACCGCGGCACCCGCGCCGGACGCCGTCGTCGTGGGCATGAACGACCTGGGCGACCGGTTCCGGCTCGTGCTCAACGAGATCGACGTCGTCGAGCCGTCCGAGCCGCTGCCGAGGCTCCCCGTCGCCTGCGCCGTGTGGGAGCCGAAGCCGGACTTCGCCACCTCGACCGAGTCCTGGATCCTCGCCGGCGGACCGCACCACACCGTCCTGTCGACCGCGGTCGGCACGCCCGAGTTCCGCGAGCTGGCCGAGATGCTGCGTACCGAGCTCGTCGTCATCGACGGCTCGAGCACCGTCCCCGCCCTGCGCGACTCGCTCCGCTGGTCCGCGGCCTACCACCGGTTGGCCGCCGGGCTCTGACGCCGGCCCTCACGTCCGCCCTGGGCGGAACGGGGGTCCCGTGGCCGGTGGCCGGGGCTACCGTCGGCGGATGAGCGCCGTCGTCCCGCTGCACCGCCGTTCCGGACCCTCCCGCCCCACCGCCGGGCCGGCCGCGCCCGAGCCGCTGTGGCGCGAGGCCGTCGGGACCGAGCTGCGCGAGGAGCGCGCCGACCGGGGGGAGCGGCTCGTCGACGTCGCGGCCCGGGCCGGGGTGTCCGTGCAGTACCTCTCCGAGGTCGAGCGCGGGCTCAAGGAGCCCTCGTCGGAGGTGCTGGCTGCGGTCGCCGGCGCGCTGGACCTCACCGTCGCCGAGCTGGCCGGGCGGGCCTCGAGCCGGCTCGCGCGGGCCGTCGCGGCGCCCGGTGGGGCCGTCCGTCTCGCCGCCTGAGCCGGGGCGGCGCGGTCCGTCAGTCGACCGGTCGCGAGCGGACGACCGCGTCGACGACGCCGTAGTCCACCGCGGCCTCGGCGGTGAGGACGAGGTCGCGCTCGGTGTCGGCGCGCACCCGCTCGGGGGTGCGGCCGGTGTGCCGGGCCAGCAGCTCCTCCTGCACGAGCCGGACCCGCTCGACCTCGTCGGCCTCGAGGATGAGGTCGGGGATGGTGCCCCGCCCCTCGGCGGCCGGGGCGTGGACGACGACCCGGGCGTGCGGGAGGATCTGCCGCGAGCCGGCCGCCCCGCCGGCGAGCAGCAGTGCCGCGCTGGCGACCGCCTGGCCCACGCACGTCGTCTCGACCGGCGCCCGTACGTACTGCATCGCGTCGTAGATGGCGAGCGTCGCGGAGAGGTGGCCGCCCGGTGAGTTGACGTACAGCGAGATCGGGCTGTCCGGGCGGTCGGTCTCCAGGTGCAGCAGCTGGGCGATGACGGCGTTGGCGACCCCGTCGTCGATGGGCGTGCCGACGTAGACGACCCGGTCCGAGAGCAGCCGGCTGTAGATGTCGACGGTGCGCTCGCCCTGCGCGCTGCGGGTGGTGACGTACGGGATCGGGTATCCGCTCATCGCGCACCCCCGAGGCCGACGACGCGGCGGCCGTCGGGCAGGACGTCCTCCAGGCCGTCGACCACCGCGTCGACGAAGCCGTACTCCAGTGCCTCCTGCGCGCTGAACCACCGGTCCCGGCGCGAGTCGCGCTCGATGGTCTCGATGCTCTGGCCGGTGTCCTCGGCGACGAGCCGGAGCACGGTGTCGCGGGTCGCCCGCAGGTCCTCGGCCTGGATGGCGATGTCCATGGCCGTGCCGCCGATGCCGGCCGACCCCTGGTGCAGCAGCACCTTCGAGTGCGCCATCGCGTACCGCTTGCCCTGGGTGCCCGAGGACAGGAGGAACTGACCGGCGCTGTAGGCCATGCCGAGGTTGACGGTGCGCACGTCGTTGGGCACGGCGCGCATGCAGTCGCGGATGGCGAGCATGCCGGGGACCGAGCCGCCGGGGGAGTTGACGAGGAGATGGATGTCGGCCTTCGGGTCCTCGAGCGCGAGCAGGAGGAGGCCGTTGCAGAGGCGGTTGCTGTTCCAGTCCTCCAGCGGCTCGCCGAGCAGCAGCACGCGGCGGGCGAAGAGGCGGCGGCCCAGCTCGCTGTCGAGGGTGGTCCGGGGGTGTCGGTCGTCGTCCATGGGGCCAGCGTGCGACGACGCGGCGGGGGCCGGCCGGTGGTGCTGCCGCGGGCGGATCCGCCGACGGCGGAGGCGTGGCCCGGGTGCCGTCCCCGACCCGTCGGTGTGCATGGAGCCGGTCGGGACGGGGTAACGGGTCCGGCAGACGGGACGAGAGGAGGCCGGCCGGCGTGGACATCGAGGTGGCGGAGGTCGTCGCGGACCAGCACGCGCGCATCCGGGACCTGTTCCACGAGGCAGCGCACGCCCCGGTCGAGCACCGGGAGGCCGCCTGCTCTCGTCTCGTCCGCTACCTGGCCGTCCACGAGGCCGCCGAGCACGAGGCGCTGCACCCCGACCGGGGTGCGCTGCTGCCGGACCCCGGCGACGACGGCGTCCGCGAGCTCGGCCACCGCGCCGAGCGGCTCGAGGACCTCGGCCCGCGCTGCGAGTCCTGGTCGGTGCAGCTGGGGCTGCTCGCGGCCGCGGTCGACCACCACGTCGTGCGCGGCGAGGCCGACGAGGTCCCGCGGTTCGTCGCGCTGGCGGCGGAGGCGGACCTCGACCGTGCGGTCCGCACCCTCCGCCGCGCCGACGACCTCGTCGCCGACGTCGGGCCGGCCGCGGACGTGCCGGCGTCCGGCTCGTTCGCGGGCCAGCTGCGGGCGGCCCGCCGGGCGGTCGCCCACGCCCCCACCGACGGGCCATCCGCTCCGCACCCGCGCGGACACACGAACGGCGCGGCGACCGGTCGTCCCGGTCGCCGCGCCGTCGGTCCGGTCGTCAGCCGGCGTCGCGCAGGGCCTTGACCTCGTCGCGCGCGGCGACGACGGCCTGGTGCTGGCGGCTGACCAGCGTGCGGAACCCCTCGCTGAGGTCGTCGTGGTCGAGCGCCTTCTCGTACTCCTTGACCGTGTGGTCCTCGCCGGAGACGGCCGCGCCGAGCACGCCCGAGGCGTCGTCACCGGTCAGCGCGTCCTTGAGGGACAGCCAGCCGCGGTGGACCGCCGCACCGGCGGACCCGCTCTCGTTCACCTCGTCGCCGTAGTCGTGCCCCATCTCGACGATCTCGCGGGCGAAGGTCTCGCGCTGCTTCGACAGCCGCTCCATCGTGCCCGCCCACTCCGGGTGCTCGTTGCCCCGGAGCTTGTCCGCGGCCTCGGCGAAACCCTTCTCGCCGTCCCGCAGGGTCTCCACGAGGTCCTTGGCCACCTTCTCGTCGGTCGACATGCTCCAGCTCCGTTCTCTCGTCGTACAGGTCCTGTCTGTCTACCCCACCCACCGGACCTGAAACAAACCTTCGACAGATTCGTCGACGCGGTGGTGAAGGTCGGGGGCTTGCGAGCGGCCGGACCGGCGCCGGGGCCGCGGCGCGGGACGGGCCGGACCGGCGGTCAGCCGCCCCGGACCGCGGCCCGGGCCCGCGCCGCGGTGGCGGCGAGGTCGGTCGCGCCGTCCCACGACCCGGGGTCGCCCGCCCCGTGCCACTCCGCGACCGTGCCGCGCGCCCACCGGGCCCACCGCAGCACGGCGAGCTCCTCGTCCAGCAGGAGCCGCAGGAGGAGGGCGGTGATGTGGCCGCGCTCCGGGAAGGGCAGGTCGTCGGGAGGGGTCTCGGCCAGCCCGGCGAGGGCGTCGATCCGCTCGATCGCCTCGGCCTCCATCCGGTCCAGCCCGGCCTGCAGCTGCTCCAGCGACCCGGCGTCGGCGAAGAACACCCGCAGGATCGACTCGGACTCCACGACCCGACCGGCCGCCGGCGTCGACAGCCAGTCGCGCAGGGCCGCGCGCCCGGCGTCGGTGATGGCGTAGACGGTCCGCGGGCGCAGGCCGGTGTGCTCGCGGCGGGCCACGGCGAGGCCCGCGGCGACGAGCCGCTTCGGCTCGTCGTACAGCCGGCGTTCCGCCCGCGGCCAGAACCAGTGGAGGCTGCGCTGCATCTGCTTCGCGAGCTCGTAGGTCGTCCAGGGGCGGACGTGCAGGAGGCCGAGGAGGGCGTATCCGGTCGTCGTCGGGACGGAGGGCATGAAACATCTTGACATGGTGCCGGTTGCAGTATCTACTCGTCCTCACTTACTGCACGCTGCACCATCGACGAGGAGCACCGCGATGCCCGACCGCATGGCCGACCCGACGGTCGAGGCGAGCCCGACGCGGCTCCCCGGCTGCACCGACGCGGGCACCGGGGGGCCCGCCCTCCTGTACGTCCCGGGCTGGTGCGGCGACCGCTCCGTCTTCGACGGCCTCCTCGAGCGGGCGTCGGTCCACCGGCACGCCGTGTCCGTCGACCTGCCCGGCCACGGCGACTCCCCCGACCCCGGCGACTACGGGACCGCGTTCGTCGTCGACACCCTCGTCGCCGAGATGGCGCGGACCGGCATCACCCGGGTGGTCCCCGTCGCCATGTCCCACGCCGGCTGGGCCGCGGTCGAGCTGCGTCGCCGGCTCGGGCCGGACCTCGTCCCCGGGGTCGTGCTCCTGGACTGGATGGTGCTCGGGACCCCTCCGGGCTTCGAGGACGCCCTCGCCGCGCTGCAGGGCCCCGACTGGGCGCAGGTGAACGCCCGGCTCCGCGAGATGTGGACGGCGGGCCTGGACCTGCCGGACCTCCAGCGGTACGTCGACGCCATGGGCGACTACGGGCGGCTGCACTGGGCCCGCGCCGGCCGGGAGATCGCGGCCGCCTTCGCGGAGTCGCCCGTCCCGCTCGACGCCATCGAGGCCCTGCAGCCGTTCCCGACGCTGCACCTCTACGCCCAGCCCGCCGACGACGCCGCGCTCACCGCGCAGCAGGAGTACGCCGCGCAGCGCCCGTGGTTCTCGGTCGAGCGGCTGGACGCCCGCAGCCACGTCCCGATGTTCGAGGTCCCCGACGTCATGGCGGACCGCATCGAGACGTTCGTGGCGGGCCTGCGATGACGCTGCTCGTCGTCGTCGCGCACCCGGACGACGAGACCTTCGCCTGCGGGTCCCTCCTCCTGGCCGCCGCCTCGGCCGGCATCCGCACCGTCGTCGTGTGCGCCGGGCGCGGCGAGGCCGGCGAGGTCCGCGAGGGCGTCGACCTCCCCGCAGGCGGTATCGCCGAGCTCCGGGAGACCGAGCTGCGGGCCGCGGCCGACCTGCTCGGGGTGGCCGAGGTCGAGGTCCTCGGCCTGGTGGACTCGGGCATGGGCGGCGAGCCACCGGCGGGGTCGGTGTGCGCCGAGGCCCCGGAGGCCCTGGCCGCCCGCGTCGCCGACGCCGTCGCCCGGCACCGGCCCGAGGTGCTGGCCGGCCTCGCCGGGGACGACGGCCACCGCGACCACCTGGCGGTGCGGGCGGCGCTGACGTCGGTGGCGCTCGAGCAGCGGCTGCCGCTCTACCTCCAGTGCCTGCCCCGCTCGCTCATGCACGAGTGGATCCTCTCCCGGGCGGGCGACGAGCACTCCGCGGCCTACGTCGAGCTGCCCGACATCGGGACCCCCGACGGGGACCTCACGACGGTCCTGGACTCCGGGGCGCACTACGAGCAGCGGCTGGCGGCCATCGCCGTCCACCACTCGCAGCGCTCGCCGTACGACGACCTGCCCGAGGACCTGCGCCGCCGCTTCCTCGCCACCGAGCACCTCGTGCGGGTCGGCCCGTCCGCCCCCGTCACGCCGGCGGAGTACGCCCTGCTGGGGTCCGCGGCCCGGCCCCCGACGACCACCGCCTGACCCCGCCCACCCCGCCCACCCCGCCCGGGTGCGCGAGGATGGCGGCATGAGCACGCCGCGCACCCTGGACCTGACCGCCGACGGCCTCCGTCTCGAGGTCGTCACCGCGGGGGCGGCCGTCCGCCGGCTCGTCGTCGAGGACGGCTCCGGTCCGGTCGACGTCGTCCTCGGGCTCGCGGACCCGGCCGACTACGTCGACGACGGCGGCTACCTCGGCGCGACGATCGGGCGCTACGGGAACCGCATCGACGCCGGGCGCTTCCCGCTCGACGGCACCGAGCACTCCCTCAGCACCAACCAGTTCGGCAACACCCTGCACGGCGGCGCGCGGGGCTTCGACCGGCACGCGTGGGAGGTGGTCGACTCCGGGCCGGACCACGCGACCCTGGCGCTCACGAGCCCCGACGGCGACCAGGGCTTCCCGAGCCGGCTCGAGGTGACGGTGACCTACCGCGTCGCCCCCGGCGAGGTGACCCTGGACTACCGCGCCCGCACGGACGCGCCGACCGTCGTCAACCTCACGAACCACGCCTACTGGGCGCTGGACGGCGCCGGGTCCGGACCGGTCGACGACCACGTCCTCGAGGTGCCGGCGCCGGCCGTCCTCCCGGTGCGCGAGGACCTCGTCCCCACCGGCGAGGTCCGCGACGTGGCCGGCACGCCCCTCGATCTGCGCTCACCGGTGCGCATCGGCGACGTCCTCGCCCGCGACGACGAGCAGCTGCGGTTCGCCGGCGGCCTCGACCACGGCTACTGCCTCGTCGTCCCCGGCGCCGGGCCCGGCCCGGACGCCGCCCCCCGCGTCGCCGCCCGCCTCACCGGGACCTCGGGCCGCCGGCTCGAGATCACCACCGACCTGCCGGGCGTCCAGGTGTACACCGGCGCACACTTCGACGGCTCGCAGACCGGGCTGGACGGCCGTCCGATCGGGGCGCGGGCCGGCGTCGCCCTCGAGACCCAGGGCTGGCCGGACGCCCCGAACCACCCGGACTTCCCGAGCACGGTGCTGCGGCCCGGCGAGGAGTACCGGACCCGCACCACCTGGCGCCTCGGCCGCGACTGACCGGGGTGCCCCCGTCCCGCAGGACGGGCGAGGGCGGACGGGCTCAGGGCAGGACGCGGTCGAGGAAGGCGTTGCCGAAGACGTGCTGGGGGTCGACGCGCTCGCGCAGGTCGGCGAAGTCCCCCAGCCGGGGGAAGACGGCCGCCAGCGCGGGCGCGTCCATCTCGAAGACCTTGCCCCAGTGCGGCCGGACGTCGAAGGGCGCGAGCACCTCCTCCATCCGCCGGGCCACGCCGCGGACGGCGGGCTCCTCGCGGCGAAAGGTGAAGTGGAACCCGACGGTGTCGCGGCCGTGGGCACCGCTCAGCCAGTGCTCGTCGCCGGCGATGGTGCGGATCTCCGCGACCTCCAGGAGCGGCGACAGCTCCTCGCCGATGCCCCGCAGCGCCTCGATGCCCGCGACGGCGTGCTCGCGGGGCACGAAGTACTCGGCCTGGAGCTCCTCGCCGTTGCTCGGGGTGAACTCCATCCGGAAGTGCGGCAGGCGGTCCAGCCACGGCCCCGGCTCGCCGCCCTGGCCGGTGACGGCCTCGGTCGAGCCGCCGCGCAGCATGTGCATCGTGTCGGCGGCGGGCACGGTGTCGAAGACGTCGGCGAGCGCGGGCTCGTCGGCCCGGCTCTTCACCCACAGCTGGGTGACGCCGTCACCGTCGAACCGGGTGAACATGCTCACGCTGTAGCCGGCGCCGGTGATGTCGTCGAAGCGCCGCTCCACGGTGTCCCAGGTCAGCCCGGTGCGGACCTCCTGGCGCACGAGGTAGGTCGGCTCGACGTCGAGCTCGAGCCGGGTCACGACGCCGAGCGCGCCGAGGGCCACGACCGACCCGTCGAAGTCGGCGTCCCCGCGGGCGAGGTGGCGGACCTCGCCGTCCGGACCCATGACGTCGACCGACGCGACGGCCGCGGCCAGCGACCGGTTGCGGTTGCCCGAGCCGTGCGTCCCGGTGGCCACCGCGCCCGCGACCGAGATGTGCGGCAGCGACGCGAGGTTGGCCAGGGCCCATCCCCGGTCCTCCAGCGCCCGGGCGAGGTCGCCGTAGCGCACCCCGCCGCTCACCGACACCGTCCGCGCGGCCTCGTCGACGGCGACGTCGTCCGGCAAGCCCGAGAGGTCGACGAGCACCCCGCGGGTGTCGGTGAGGTCGGAGAAGGAGTGCCGCGAGCCGAGGGCGCGCACCAACGGGGCGCCGGCCACGACCTCGCGCAGCGCGTCGAGCGAGTCGGGTCGCTCCAGCGCCGCGGCGCGGTAGGTGTGGTTGCCGGCCCAGTTCGTCCCGATGGTCGTCATCGCCGCTCGCTCCCGGAGGTCAGGGGTGCTCGTCCCACCCCAACCCTAGGTCCCGCCCGGTGTGAGCACCGGCGCGGTCCGCTGCCGGGGTGGGCCGTCGTCGCAGGACGTCCTCGACCCGCCGGCGCCCGGAGGCACCGCCGGCCGCTCTCCGGGTCAGCGCGAGCGGCGCCGCAGGGCCGCGGCGGTGCCGGCCGCGACGGCGGCGCCGGTGCCGATGGCCCCCGCCCGCAGGATCCGGGCCCGCCGGTCGTGCCGTCGCGCCGCCTGCACGATGGTGTGGGCCGTGGCGGACGGGCGGGCGTCCTCGGTCTGCTCGACGAGGACGAGCCGCACGGGGCTGTCCTCCTCGCGCAGCTCGGCGGCGACTGCCTCGTGGAACCCGCGCAGCGCGGCGGCCGCACCCGACTCGGCCGCGCGCCCCGCCTGTCCGCGCCAGGACAGCGGCGAGGTGACGTGGACGACGGTGCCGGACTCTCGCTCCTTCATCCGCTCCAGCGCCGTCATCGTCGTGTGGACGTGCCCGAGGTAGAGCAGGTCGGTGACCCGCCGCAGCTCCATGGGGCACAGGTCGTCGAAGTGGACCGAGCCGGGGTCGTCGGCGGTGTTGACCCAGACGTCGACCTCCCCGAGGGCCTCCTCGATCCGGTCGACGGCGGACTCGACCGCGTCGGGGTCGGTGGTGTCGACGACGAGCCCGAGGCCCTGCGCCCCGAGGTCGCGCACGAGGGTCGTCGCCGCGTCGACACTGGCGGGAGTGCGGGAGAGGAGGGCCACGGCGTCGCCGCGTCGGGCGAACTCGCGCGCCGCGGCCACCGCGGTCTCGGTACAGGCTCCGGTGATGGCGACGACCCTGGACATGCTGATAGGACTCCTGGTACTCGGTGTGCGACCCCTGCCGTCGACACGTTGCGGTCATCATGACAACTTCATGCCCCGAACGCCCGCCGACAGCACGACTCCCAGCGTTCTCTCAGGGACGGGAGCGCGTCGGTCGGCGTCGCCCGTACGGAGCCGGGACCGGGCGTCCGGTCAGGCGCGCAGGTCTCCGAGCCCGTAGTGCGCGACCTTGCGGTAGAGCGTGGAGCGGCCCATCCCGAGCCGCAGCGCGGCCTGCGTCATGGTCGTCCCCGGCTCGGTGAGCACCCGGGCGATCTCGTCCCGCTCCAGGGACTCGAGGCGCGACAGCCGCGACCCGCCCCCGCCGAGCACCCCGGGCGGCAGGTGGCGCACGTCGACGGTGTCGGCGCGCGAGGCGGCGTCGTGGACGACGCGGACGAGCTCGTCGGCGTTGCCGGGCCAGGAGTGGGCGAGCAGCGCGCGCTCGGCCGCCGGGGTGAAGGCGACCTCCCGCAGCCGGGCCTGGTAGCCGGCGTAGCGGGCGAGGGGCAGCACGTCGTCCGGGCGCTCGCGCAGCGGCGGGACGTCGACGACGGTGTCGACGAGCGACGCGAGCGGGGCCGGCACCCGGGCCAGCGAGGCCGCCGTCACCGCCCACGCGACGCGCGGACCGGTCCCGTCGGGTCCACCCGCGGACGTGCGGCGGGCGGCGACGGCCCGCGCGCGCAGCTCCTCGGCGGCCCACGCCGGCAGGGTGTCGACGTGCTCGACGACGACGGCGGTCTCGGGCTTGGCGAGCTCCGGGGTCCACAGGCGCAGCCACTGCTCGACGTCCTCGGGCGCCGGTGCGGCGGCGCTGAGGATACGGACGCGGGGGTGCGCCCGCCTCAGGGACTGGGCGAGCAGGGTGGCGCGCCCGGCCCCGGGCTCGCCGACGGCCGCGACGACCCGCCCGTCACGCAGTGCGGTCTCGGCCTCGGCGCCCGCCCGCTGCCACGCCGCGGACATCGCCCGCACCGTGCCCGCCGCCGGCTCGAGCCGGGCCCGCTGCACTCGGAACACCCCGCCCTTCGGGGGTGTCCGCGGGGTCCGTCCGCCGGCCCGGGCGAGCATGAGCGCGCTCGTCGTGCCGGCCGCCGACTGGGCCAGGGCGAGCAGCAGGTCGGCGGAGGAGCGAGCCCAGGTCGTGATGTTGACGCAGCCCTCGAGGGCCCCGCTCACCGGGTCGAGCACCGGCACGGCGGCACACGTGTACGTGCACAGGCTGGCGCTGTAGTGCTCGTCGGCGCGCACCAGCGAGGGGGTGCGGTCGGCGAGGGCCAGGCCGAGGCCGTTGGTGCCGGCCTCACGCTCGGAGAAGGCGAAGCCGGGGGCGAGGTGCACCCGGTCCAGCGCCCGCAGCAGCGAGGTGTCGCCCGAGAACCGGCCGAGCACGAGACCGTCGGCGTCGGTGAGCATGAGGCTGAGCGGCTCGGCGGCCAGGGTCCGGTGCAGGTCGGTGAGCACCTCGTGGCCGCACTGCGCGAAGAGGGAGTCGGTGGGGCCGGTGCCGGCCCAGACGGGGTCGACGGCCTCGAGCGAGACGCCGTACTCCTCGCTGCGCCGCCAGGAGGCGAGCAGCCGGCGGTCGACCGTGCCCGCCACGGCTCCGGGCAGCGCCGCGCGGCGGGGTGGGCCCACCGCGTCGGACGGCTCCATCGCCGGCTCCTCTCGTGCTGGTCCGACGGTAACCCCGGCCCACCTCCCCCGGCGCGCCGGAGTGTCCCAAAGTGGGACACCGGCCCCCTCGTCGGGGCCCGGCCCGCGACCTAGCGTCGACAGCGTCCGCGACGACGGCGTCGCGAGAAGGGGACCTGCCGATGTACACCAAGGACGGCGAGAGCTACTACATCGTCGACGCGCACGTGGCGCTGTGGGACGCCCGGCCCGAGAACCAGCGCAACATCCACGGCAAGCAGTTCATCGACTGCTTCTACGACTACCACCGCAACCTCTCGCCGGAGCAGGAGGTGTGGGGCTACGACGAGTACCTCTACCAGGGCGGCGAGCGCCTCCTGAAGGACCTCTTCGAGGACGGGTACGTCGACCACGCGATCTTCCAGCCGGCCGCCCTCACCGAGTTCTACGAGCGCGGCTTCGGGCAGACCGAGGAGGCCTTCGCGCTCACCCGCGCCAACCCCGGCAGGCTCACGTACAACCACAACTGGGACCCCCGCAACGGCGAGCAGGGGCTGGACCAGCTGCGTGCCGACCACGAGCGGATGGGCTTCACCGGGGTCAAGCTCTACACGGCGGAGTGGCACGGGGAGTCCCGCGGGTGGAAGCTCACCGACCCGTGGGCCTACCGCTACCTCGAGGCCTGCCGCGAGCTCGGCGTCACGAACATCCACGTCCACAAGGGCCCGACGATCCGCCCGCTGGACCGCGACGCCTTCGACGTCGCCGACATCGACCACGTCGCCACCGACTTCACCGACCTCAACTTCGTCGTCGAGCACGTCGGCCTGCCCCGGCTCGAGGACTACTGCTGGATCGCCACCCAGGAGCCCAACGTCTACGGCGGGCTCGCCGTCGCGATGCCGTTCATCCACACCCGGCCCCGCTACTTCGCGCAGATCATGGGCGAGCTCCTCTACTGGATCGGCGAGGACCGGATCTTCTTCTCCAGCGACTACGCCATCTGGACCCCGCGCTGGCTCGTCGAGCGGTTCGTCGACTTCCAGATCCCCGAGGACATGAGCGAGTACGCGCCGATCACGACCGAGCAGAAGAAGAAGATCCTCGGGCTCAACGCGGCGAAGATGTACGGCCTCGACGTCCCGGCCGAGCTGCGGCTGCCCGACGCCGACGAGACCGCCACCGGCCCCCGGGACCCGGAGGCCGCCGACCTCGCGAGCGTCTGATGACCGCGCTCGCGACCCGCACCGCGTCCGGCCCGGTCACCGAGGCCGACGTGCGCGCCGCCCTCGGGACCGTCGTCGACCCCGAGCTCGACGAGCCGGTCACCGACCTCGGCTTCGTCCGCTCGGTCTCGGTCGGCGGCGGGGCCGGGGCGGCCGACGTCACCGTGCACCTGCGCCTGCCGACGTCGTTCTGCGCGCCGAACTTCGCCTACCTCATGGCCTCCGACGCCAAGGACGCCGTCGGCCGGCTGGCCGGGGTGGGGCGGGTGGTCGTCGAGCTCGACGACCACCACGACTCCGACCTCATCAACCGCGGGCTCGCCGCGGACGCCGGCTACGTCGGCACCTTCGGGCACGAGGCCGAGAGCGACCTCGACGAGCTGCGCGCCACGTTCCGGCGCAAGGCGCACACCGCCGCCCTGGAGCGCTGCCTCACGGCGCTGCTGCGGGCCGAGCCGTCCCGCACCGAGGCCTCGCTGGGGTCGGTGCGGCTGGCCGACCTGCCGGACGGCCGGGAGCGGCTCGCGCTGCTCGCCCGCCGCGAGGCGCTCGGCCTACCGACCGACGGCGACGCGCTCGTCCTCGTCGACCACGACGGCGTCCCCCCGCCGGGGGACCGGGTCGCGCTGTTCCTCCGCAAGGCACGCTCGACCCGGATCAGCATCGACGGCAACGCGCACTTCTGCCGGGGACTGCTGCGCACCCGCTACGCAGGCTCCGGCGACGACCAGAGCCCCCGCGAGGACGGCGCCGAGCCGGCCGACCACCACCACCTGCTGCCCCTCACCGTGAAGGAGACCTGAGCCATGTCCACCATGCGCGCCGTCCGCGTCGTCGGCTACCACGAGAAGCTCGAGATGACCGAGGTGGACGTCCCCGAGGCCACCGGGCCGTGGGACGTCGTCGTGCGGATCGGCGGGGCGGGCGTGTGCCGCACCGACCTGCACATCCTCGAGGGGCAGTGGGCCGAGAAGTCGCAGGTGACGCTGCCGTACACGATCGGCCACGAGAACGCGGGCTGGGTGCACGCCGTCGGGTCCGCGGTGACCAACGTCGCCGAGGGCGACAAGGTCATCCTCCACCCGCTCGTCACCTGCGGGCTGTGCCGGGCCTGCCGCTCCGGGGACGACGTGCACTGCGAGAACAGCGCCTTCCCGGGCATCGACACCCACGGCGGGTACGCCGAGTACCTGCTGACCTCGGCCCGCTCCTGCGTGCGGATCGACGACGCGCTGGAGCCGGCCGACGTCGCCGCCCTGGCCGACGCCGGCCTCACCGCCTACCACGCGGCGGCCAAGGCGGCCCGCCGGCTCACGCCCCGGGACACCTGCGTCGTCATCGGCGCCGGGGGCCTCGGGCACATCGGCATCCAGGTGCTCAAGGCGCTGACACCGGCCCGGCTCGTCGTCGTCGACCGGATCCCGGCCGCCCTCGACCTCGCGAGGACCATCGGGGCCGACGTCGGCGTCCCGGCCGACGGCGGGCAGGTCGAGGCCGTCCTCGACCTCACCGGCGGCACCGGGGCCGAGGTCGTCGTCGACTTCGTCGGCGAGAACGGCTCGACGGCCGAGGGCCTCGCGATGACCCGGCAGGCCGGCGACTACCACGTCGTCGGCTACGGCGAGAACGTCGACGTGCCCACCATCGACCTCGTCTCGAGCGAGAAGAACGTCGTCGGCAACCTCGTCGGGTCCTACAACGACCTCCAGGACCTCATGGCGCTGGCGGCCAAGGGGCTCGTCACGCTGCACACCCAGAAGTACGCGCTCGACGACTTCCAGCAGGCCGTCACCGACCTGGACAACGGCGACGTCCGCGGGCGCGCCATCCTCGTGCCCTGACCCGGGGCCTCCCACCCCCGACCCGCGGACGGGGGTGACATCCTTCGCCCGGACGATCGATGTCACCCACGTCCGCGACACCCCGACCGAGGAAGGACCCCCGATGATCCTCATCACCGTCAAGTTCCCGATCCGCGAGGACAAGCTGGCCGAGTGGCGCGAGCTGTCCCGGTTCTACGTCGACGCCGTGACCGCCGAGCCGGGCAACGTCTTCTTCGAGTTCTCCGAGAGCGTCGACGAGCCCAACACCTTCGTGTGCATCGAGGGCTTCCGCGACGACGCGGCGGGGAAGGCGCACATGGAGCAGGAGCACGTCGCGCGGTTCATGTCCGAGATGCCGGACATCGTCGCCGCGCAGCCGCAGATCATCTACGTCGACGCCGAGGAGGTCACCGGCTTCGGGCCCATGGGCGAGATCCAGCCCCGCTGAGGTCCTCGCCGTCCCGGGCCCGGCGCCACGACCTCCGTCCCGGGACCGCGCGCGGAGCCACGCGGCCGGCCGGGACCCGTGCTCGTGCGGGACCCGTGCTCGTGCGGGACGCGTCGTGCGCGGGAGCGTTCGTGTCGGTCGGCTGGGAGGATGGGCGGGTGCTCGGGGACCGGTGGGGCGTGACGGACGCCGAGGTGGCGTCCCGGTTCGCCTGCGACGACCTCGTCCCCGCCCCCGTGCTCTCGGCCTGGCGCGGCGTCACCGTCGAGGCTCCACCGCTGCGGGTCTGGCCGTGGGTCGCGCAGGTCCGGGTGGCGCCGTACTCCTACGACCTCGTCGACAACCTCGGACGGCGCTCCCCCCGGCGGCTCGTCGGGCTCGCCGAGCCGCGGGCCGGGGAGCCCTTCACGACGGCGTTCGGCCGGCCGCAGGGCGAGATCCTCGCCGTGGACCCCGGCCGCCAGCTGACCGGACGCATCCTCGGCGCGGTCATGAGCTACCGGCTCGAGCCGCTCGGGCCCGCCGCCACCCGGCTCGTGCTCAAGCTCGTCCTGGTGCGCGGACGCCTCCTCGCGCCCCCGGTCTCCGTCGGGGACCTCGTCATGGCCCGCCGCCAGCTGCTCACGTGGAAGGAGCTCGCGGAGCGGTGACCCCCGGGCCGGCGCAGCCCGGTCGGGGGGTTCCGGCCCCCCGCTCCCGGCCCTACGGTGGAGACCCCCCCGAGGACAGTGAGGTCCGTCATGAGCCAGGTCCAGGTCGTCGCTACCATCCCCGTCCGGCCCGACCGGCGCAGCGAGGCGCTCGAGGTCCTCGGGACGCTCGTCGAGGCGACCCGGGCGGAGGAGGGGTGCCTGGCCTACGACCTCTTCGAGTCGGCCGCCGCCCCGGACGTGTTCGTCATGGTCGAGAGGTACGCCGACCAGGCCGCCCTCGACGCCCACATGTCCTCGGAGCACCTGGCGGCCGCCTTCGCCGCGGCCCAGGACCTGCTCGCGGGCGAGGTGGCCATCCACCCGCTCGTCCCGGTCGTCGCCGCCTGACCGGGGCGACCGCGACCCTCAGGTGAGGGCGCGGACGTCCTCGGGCAGCGCACCCGACCCGTCGACGACCCGCTCCACCAGCTGCTGCAGCGCCGTCAGCGCCACCCGCTGCGACCACGGACCGTAGGACACCCGGGCCACCCCGAGCTGCTCGAGCTCCGCGTGGGGCAGGCTGCCCGGCACCTCGATGAGGGTGAGCCGCTGGCTGCCGAGCGCGTCGACGAGGGCCTCGACATGCGCGCGCTCGGTCACCCGCGGGACGAACACGCAGGGCGCCCCCGCGTCGAGGAAGGCCCGCCCGCGGGCGACGGCCTCGTCCAGGCACTCCTGCGGCGAGCGGTCCGCCGTCCGCACGAAGGCGTCGGTGCGGGCGTTGAGGACGAAGTCGGGGACGCCGGCGGACTCCGCGGCGGCCATCACCGCCTCGACCGCCCGGACCGCCTCGGGCAGCGGGCGCATCCCGTCCTCGATGTTCGCCCCGACGACCCCGAGGTCGACGGCCCGCGCGACGGTGTCCCCGGGGTCTCCGTAGCCGGACTCCAGGTCGGCGGTCACCGGGAGCTCGGTGGCCCGGACGATGCGGCCGACGGCGGCCAGCATCTCGTCCCGGGGGATGTGCTCGCCGTCCTCGTACCCGAGCGAGGCGGCGATCGAGTGCGAGGCCGTCGCGAGCGCCGTCGTCCCCGGCACGTCGGCGACGACCCGGGCGCTGACGACGTCCCACACGTTGACGACGGTGAGCAGGTCGCGGGCGCGGTGCAGGTCGAGGAAGGAGGCGGCGAGGGCGGCGGTGTCCTGGCTCATCGCCCCAGCATCCCGGGCTGACCCCGGACGCGACAACCGTCCGGGGGTGAGTGCGCGCCGGGGCGCCGGGGGCGCGACCTAGAGTGGTGACGACCGCGCGGATCGTCGGGCGGGCCCCAGGAACCGGCGACGGACGGAGCGTGATGGACCTCGACCTCGGGATGCTGCTGATCCGGCTGGCGCTGGGGCCGATGCTCGTCGTCCACGGCTACAACAAGGTGTGGGGCGGCGGCGGGCTGGACGGCACCGCCGGCTGGTTCGAGGGGCTCGGGCTGCGCCCGGGGTGGCTGCACGCCCGGCTCGGCGCCGGCACCGAGCTCGTCGCCGGGGTGCTCGTCACCCTCGGCCTCCTCACCGGGCTCGCGTCGACCGCGTTCGTCGGGCTCATGACGGTCGCCGCGCTCACCGACCACCGGGGCAAGGGCTTCTTCGTCTTCAAGGGCGGCTGGGAGTACGTCGCGGTCGTCGCCGTCCTCGCCGTCGCGCTCGCGGTGCTGGGGCCGGGCGCCTGGTCGCTGGACGCGGCGCTGGGGCTGCCGCTCTCCGGGGTGGTCTGGGGTGTCGTCGCCGCGGTCGGCGGGGTCGCCGCGGCCCTCGCACTGCTCGCCGTCTTCCGGCGGCCGGCCCCCGGCGGGGCCTGATGCCCGTCCGCACCCTCGCCGGCGGCCACGACGCGCAGGAGCTGCTCGCGGCCAAGGGGGACACGGTCGTCACCGTCGTCGTCCCGGCCCGCGACGAGGAGGCGACGGTCGGGGACGTCGTGTCCGGGATCCGGCGGGCCTGGGTGGACCGGGTCCCGCTCGTCGACGAGCTCGTCGTCCTCGACTCCGACTCCACCGACGCCACGGCCGCCGTGGCCGCGGCCGCCGGCGCCACCGTGCACGCGGCCGCGGACGTGCGTCCCGACCTCGGGCCCGCCCGCGGCAAGGGCGAGGCGCTGTGGAAGTCGCTGCACGTCACCCGCGGGGACGTCCTCGTCTTCGTCGACGCCGACCTCGTCGAGTGGGACGTCGGCTTCGTCAGCGGGCTGCTGGCGCCGTTGCTCACCGACCCCACGGTGGCGCTGGTCAAGGCCGTCTACGACCGGCCGCTGCTCGACGCCGCCGGGCACGAGGCCGAGACCGGCGGCCGGGTCACCGAGCTCGTCGCCCGGCCGCTGCTGGCGCTGCACCGCCCCGACCTCGCCGGGCTCGTCCAGCCGCTGGCGGGGGAGTGGGCGGTCCGCCGGTCGGTGTTCGAGCGCTTCTCGGTCCCGGTGGGGTACGGCGTCGAGATCGCCGCGGTGCTCGACACCGCCGCCGCCCTCGGCGCCGACGCGGTGGCGCAGGTCGACCTCGGCCGCCGTGCCCACCGGCACCACCGGCACGACACCCTCGGCCCGATGGCGGTGCAAGTGCTCTCCGCCGTCGAGCGCCGGGTCGGGCGGGCCGCCGAGCGCCCGGACACCGCGGTCCTCGTCCAGTACGAGCGCGGGCCCTCGGGGTTCGAGGCCCGGCCGCGCGACGTCGACCTCGCCGAGCGTCCGCCCGCGGTGAGCACGCCGGGCTACCCGGGGGGTGCGCGATGACCCGCGGTGCACCCCTGCGGCTCGGCCGGCGCAGCCACCCCGCGAGCGCCCGGCTCGTCATGGCCATCGTCAACCGGACGCCGGACTCCTTCTACGACAGGGGCCTCACCTGGGCCGAGGACGCGGCCCTCGACCGGGTCCGGCAGGTCGTCGACGAGGGAGCGGACCTCGTCGACATCGGCGGCATCAAGGCGGCCCCGGGCGTGGAGGTCGACGCCGCCGAGGAGAAGCAGCGTGTCGTCGGCTTCGTCGAGCGGGTGCGGGCCGAGCACCCCGACCTCGTCATCAGCGTCGACACCTGGCGGGCCGAGGTGGCCCGCGCCGTGCTCAAGGTGGGCGCCGACGTCGTCAACGACGCGTGGGGCGGCGCCGACCCCGCCCTGCCCGAGGTCGTGGCCGAGTTCGGCGCCGGGCTCGTCCTCACCCACACCGGGGGCGTGACGCCACGGACCCGCCCGCACCGGATCGAGTACGACGACGTCGTCGCCGACGTCCGCCAGTCCCTGCTGCGGCAGGCCGAGCGCGCCGTCGCGGCCGGGGTCGAGCGGGAGCGGGTCGTCATCGACCCCGCGCACGACTTCGGCAAGAACACCTGGCATTCCCTCGAGGTCACGAGGCGGCTGCACGAGCTGACGTCGCTGGGCTGGCCGGTGCTCGTGTCCCTGTCGAACAAGGACTTCGTCGGCGAGGCCCTCGACCGTCCGGTGGGGGAGCGCCTCACCGGCACCCTCGCGGCCACGGCCCTGTGCGCCTGGCACGGCGCGCAGGTCTACCGCGTCCACGAGGTGCCGCAGACCCGCGAGGTCCTCGACCTCGTGTCCGTCGTGGCGGGCGACCTGCCCCCGGCGCGCACGGTGCGGGGGCTGGCGTGAGCGGCTCGCTCGTCGTCGTCCCCGGCGCGCCGCTGCTGCTGCCCGAGTACACCGGCCGCGCCGACGCGGGCTCCGCGCTGCGCGAGCGGGCGGTGCAGGCGATCGGCGCCGCCACCGACCTCGACGGCACCGACCGCGTCGTCCTCGTCGTCGCCACCGACCGTGAACAGCGGGGGACGCGCTCGCCGCTCGGGCAGCGGGTGGGCTCGCACCTGTGCGGGCTGGCCGGGGTCGGGGTCGACGGTGTCCTCGTCGTCGCCTGGGACGCCCCGGTGGCCGAGTGCCGCGCGTTGGGCGAGCACCTGGCCGGCCGGCCCGCCGTGACCCTCGTCGCCGTCGCCGACGGCAGCGCGCGCCGCGGGGAGAAGGCGCCCGGCCACCTGGACCCCCGGGCCGTCGTCTTCGACGACGACCTCGTCGCCGCCCTGCGCGCGGCCGACCCGGCGGCGCTGCTGGACCTCGACCCGGCCCTCGCCGCCGAGCTGCTGGCCCACGGCCGAGCGCCGCTGCAGGTCGCCGCGGCGGCGCTGGCCGGGCGTGGCGGGCTGCACTGCGCCGACCTCGAGACCGCCGACCCGTTCGGCGTCCTCTACGTCGTCGCCCGCCTCTCCGCCGCCTGACCGCGAACCCCACGGGCGGCCGGGACGGCCCGCTGCCGCCCACCCACGGGGGCGGGGGGCGGCGGACCCGCCCCTTCGTGGTCACCGCACGGTGACGGTGAGCGAGCCGAGTACGTCGGTGCGCTCGTCGCCGACGAGGACGTGGACGGTGTAGGTGCCCGCCGCCGCCCAGGTGTGCGAGCCGCTGACCGTGGCCGTGCCGTCGGCGGCGGCCGTCACCGTGGCGTCCTCGGTGACCGTCCCGTCGCCCCACTGGACGCGGGCGGTGTAGCCGTCGCCGGGGACCCCGCCGGTCACCGTGCCGAGCGTGACCGTGGCGGCGGAGCCCTTCGTGGTGCTCGCGTCCGCCGCCGTCTCCAGGGCGATGGGCGCGCCGTCGTCGGCGACCGCGAGGACGTGGATCCGGCCCGCGGACTGCGGGTCGCCCGTCTGCCTCGCCAGCGTCACCGACTGCACGGTCTTGCCCTCCGGGATGTCGAGCGGCGCGGTGGCGAACAGCTTGACGTGGCAGCTGTCGGTGCCCGTGCCGTTCGTCCGGTAGGTCATCTCGACCGCGACGGTGTTGCCGAAGCGGGCGTCACCGCACCAGTCGCCGTACTGCACCGGGTACTGGACGGTCGAGCCGTCGGTGAAGGTCACCGTCGACATCGTGTCCTGGTTCTTCTGGGTCGCGGTGCCGATGAGCGACATCTGCGTGGCGCCGGGGGCGAGGGTGACGTCCAGCGTCTGGCCCGCACCCGTCGCGCTGTCCGGATCACCCGCGGGGACCGCCGGCAGCGACCAGGAGAGGTCGGAGCCGGGGACCGTGAGGAGCTTGCCCGGCACGACGCCCTGGTCGACGAGGGCCTGGCGGGCGATACCCGACCGTCCGCCGTCGCAGGCGACCGAGGTCCCCACGTCGCCGATGCACTGCAGGTCGAACGCCGCCGCGTAGGACGGGAGGACGGCCTGGTGCACGGTGGCGGCGCCGAGGGCCGAGGCCGACTCCTTGCCGAGGGTCACCGTGACCCGGGGCTGGTAGTACCCCGGCTCGGCCCAGGTGTGGGTGCCGGACACGGTGGAGGTCCCGAGGTCACCGGCCTTGACGACACCCTGGCTGGGCTCGGTGCCGTCGCCCCAGTCGATGGTCGCCGTCGCCGTGACGTCGGAGCCGGTGCCGTTGTCGGCGACGCCACCGGAGAACGTCGCGACCTGGCCGGACCACTCCTGGCCGGCCGAGGTCTCGACGGCGTCGCCGGCTGTGACCTTCAGGGCCGTGTTCTGCTCCTTCGAGCCGTCGGTGAGCAGCTCGAGCTCGGACAGGTTCACCCTGCCGGTCGCGTCCGTGACGACGAGCCGGTAGCTCGTGTAGGTCCCGGTGTGCGCGATCCGGAAGGGCCGGGTCTGGACCCGCCAGGGGAAGGTCTGACCGCTACGGGTGTCGAGCGTGCGCCAGGTCTTCCCGTCGTTCTTGGAGCCCTGGAGCCGCCACGCCGTCGGGTCGCCCTTCTCCGGGCCGGAGGTGACGGTGTACCAGGTGGCCCGCTGGCCGGCGCCGGACAGGGAGTACGTGACCGACGGGGTGGCCGAGGTGAAGGCCGCCGACGTCCTCGAGGTGTTGTCGAAGAGCGACGCCGCCGAGCCACCGGAGGCGAGGTCGGTCGCCGCTGCCTTCCCGCGGTTCTTGCCGGTGGCGTCCTTGAGCGGGTTCGGGGCCTCGGTGCCTTTCGTCAGCGACGGGGGCAGGTCCTGCTCCCGCGAGCCGAAGTCGGACGGCGTCGGGCCCATCCGGTACGTCACGGTCGTGGCGCCGGTGAGGTCCGCCTGGTCGAGGGAGACGCTCTGGTGGGTCTTGCCGTCCACCGTGACGCCCTGGACGTAGATGTTGCGCTCCGAGTTGCCCGGGGCCTCGAAGGTCAGGTCGCCCTGGGTGCGGTGGATCGTCGTCCGCTCGAACTTCGGCGAGCCGATGGCCCACTGCGACGAGCCGACCTCCAGCGGGTAGATGCCGAGCGCGGACAGGACGTACCAGGCCGACATCTCGCCGTTGTCCTCGTCACCGGGGTAGCCCTGGCCGGTCTCGGTGCCGACGTAGAGGCGCCGCAGGATCTCGCGGACCTTCTCGGCGGTCTTCCACTGCTGGCCGGTCCAGTCGTACATGTACGGGATGTGGTGGGAGACCTGGTTGCTCTGGCCGAGCATCCCCATCCGGACGTCGCGGGCCTCGCGCATCTCGTGGATGACGCCGCCGTAGCCGCCCGGCTTGGTCGCCGTCTCCGGCGTCGAGAAGAACTCGTCGAGCTTCTTCGCGAGCCCGTCCCGGCCGCCATAAAGGTTGGCCAGGCCCACCCCGTCCTGCGGTGCGTGGAAGGCGAAGTTCCAGCCGTTGGTCTCGGTGAAGTCGCCGCCCCAGTCCTCGGGGTCGAAGGAGGAGGCGTCGGGGAAGGCGCCGTCGGGCTGGCGTCCGCGGAAGAAGTCCGTCGCCTCGTCGAAGCTGTTGACGTAGTGCGTCGCCCGCTCCAGGAAGTACGCCGACTCCTCGCGCAGGCCCGCCCGGCGGCTGTCCGGCGTCGCCGGGTCCGTCGCGAGCTTCGCGGCCATGTTGCCGATGCCTTAGTCGTTGATGAAGCCCTCGAGTCCCCAGGACACCGACTCGTGCGTCGCGGTGCTCGTGTAGCCGAGGAACGTCGAGGTGTCGATGCCCTTGCGGCCCACCGCACTCGAGGTCGGCAGCACGGTCGCGTTCTTCAGCGCCGCGTCGTACGTCGACAACGGGTCGGGGATCTCGACGCCGCGCAGGTAGGCGTCGGCGAAGGCGACGTCCGAGCTCGTGCCGGTCATGAGGTCGGCGTAGCCCGGCGAGGACCAGCGGGCGACCCAGCCGCCGTCGCGGTACTGCTGGACGAAGCCGTCCTCGATCTCGGCCGCGACCTCCGGGTAGAGGAGGCTGTAGGCCGGCCAGACGGTCCGGTAGGTGTCCCAGAAGCCGTTGTTGACGTAGATCTTGCCGTCGACGACCTTCGCGTTCGTCGTCGTGGCGGTCGCGGAGCCGGACTTCGCCGACACGGGGCTGGCGTACCGGTAGCGCGGCGCGGCCGCGGTGCCGGTGTTCTCGAACTGGCTGTTCGGGTAGAGGTTCAGCCGGTAGAGGTTGGAGTACATCGTCGTGCGGTCGCTGTCGTTCGCGCCCTCGACGTCGACGACGCCGAGGCGCTCGTTCCACGCGGTGTTCGCGGCCTCCCGGACGCCGTCGAAGTCCCGGCCCGCGAGCTCGAGGGCGTGGTTGCGCTTCGCCTGGTCCAGGCCGATGAAGGACGTCGCCAGGTCCAGCACGACCGTCCGGTCCGTGCGCGTGTCGAACGTCGCGTACCGGGTGCCGGTGTGGCCGTTCGGCGCGGTGCCGGCAGAGGTGGGGGTGCGGTCGAAGGTGCCGTAGACGAACATCCGGCTCCGGCCGGCGGACAGGCCGCTGCCGTTGTCGACCCAGCCGGTGACGGTGCCGTCGGAGGGGTGGACGGTGAAGGAGCCGTTGTCGTTCACCGTGTCGAGGACGAGGTGGCCCGCGTCGGTGCCCTCGGGGAAGGTGAAGCGGAAGACGCCGCCGTGGTCGGCCGGGGTGTGCTCGGCGACGATGCCGTCGTCGAGGACCGCCCGGTAGTAGTCGGGGTGGGCGATCTCGCTCGCGTGGTCGAAGGGCAGGCCCCGGCCGGAGGCGCTGCCGGTGGGGACGCCGCTCGTCATCGACGGCATGACCGACATCTGGTTGCGGTCACCCATCCACGGGCTCGGCTCGTGCGAGACGGCCAACCCCTGCAGCACCGGGTGGTTCCGGGCGTTGTTGGCCTGCTGGTAGTAGTACTCCCACGACTGCGAGTTCGCGTTGGTCACGGGGGTGAGGAACGTGAAGCCGTTGGGCAGCGCGCTGATCGGCAGGTTGTTGCCGCGCGAGAACGAGCTCGAGGCGTTCGTGCCGCGGCGGACGTCGACGAAGTTCGTGAGGTCGCGGTCGTCGACGGCGGCCGGGGCGGCCTGGACGCTCAGGTCGTCGACCCAGCCGCCGAACCGGGTGTCGGTCCTCGCGGTCTCGTTGTCGTAGCCGAGGAGGATCCGGTCGACGGTCCGGCCGGCCGCGACGTCGCCGAGCGGGATCGTCACGGAGTTCCACTGGTCGGCGTAGAGGATCTTGCCCGCGCCCTGGCCGGCCGGGCTCGCGTCGACGCCGTGGACGTCGCTCGGGCGCAGGTCGGAGAGGTAGGTGCCGTCGGTGAAGTGCAGGTCGACGGCGGTGTGCGTCGAGGGATAGGTGAGGTCGCCGCCCACCATGTCCGGGAAGATCTTGTAGGACAGGGTGCTGTCGGCGCCCACGGGCAGGTCGACGTCGAAGAGCCGGTTCCAGGCGTAGCCGCGGCCGTCCGCGATGTGGCCGCCGGAGTAGCGCATCGCCTTGACGCCGGTCCAGCCGACGAGGGCTTGATGTTGTAGCCGCTGACCGGGCCGGAGCCGGTCCTGGTCACCATCGGGCCGGCGCCGGCCTCGCCGGTGGAGCCGTCCGAGAGGTCCCAGTCGGCGAGCTGGATGATGCCGCCGCCGTGGTTCGCGGTGACGTCGAGCCGGTAGTAGAGGTAGCTGCCGGGGTTGTCGATGTCGAAGGTCTTCGTCGTGAAGCGGTCGGCGAAGTCGATGCCGGTCTCTCGGTCGAGGTCGGTCCAGGTCTTGCCGTCGCTCGAGCCCCGGAGCGTCACGGCCCGGGGGTCGCGCTCGGGGGCGTCGTTGGCCGACGTCAGCGAGAACGTCACCGCCTTCGCCGGCGCGCCGAGCTCGTACTGCGCCCAGGCGGTCGAGGCGAACGCGAGCCACTTGCTGTCGGGGCTACCGTCCGCGAGGTTCGCGGCGACCTCGCCGGGCGCGTTCTCGGCGCTCGCGGTCACGTCGGCGACCTGGCCGAGGAGGCTGCCCTCGCTGCTCGTCGTGCCGGTGACGCCGTGCTGGCGCGGGCCGTCGGGGCCCACCTCGACCGTCGACACCTGGGGCTGGGGCTGACCCTCCTCGAAGGAGGTCGACCAGTCACCCGGGGCCGGGGCGGCCGCCGCCGGGAGGACCGCTCCCGCCATCGTCGTCGTCGTCGCCACCGCCAGCGCGGTCACCACCGCGCGGAACCTCGTCCTGCCACCCATCGGGTCCTCCGTGCTCGTCGTCGAGCCAGTCCCGGCCTGGAGCGGCGGCGACGATGCGGCCGGGGGAGGCCGCCGATGAGGGCGTCGCTGCCCACCGGTGCCCCGACCTTCGGTCGCCGCGCAGGACGTGTCAACCGGGGCCGACGGCTTGTCCGGTCAGGACAACGGCACCGGACAGGACCGGACCGCCCGGGTCCACCGCGGCCGGTCGTTGCCGGGCGGGGCGGTGCTCTGGTGTCATGACGCGGTGACCCCGACGTCGGACCACCGGCCCCCCGCGCGCCCGACGATGGCGGAGATCGCCGCGGAGGCGCACGTGTCGGTGAAGACCGTCTCGCGGGTCGTCAACCACCACCCCGGGGTCCGGCCCGACACGGCCGAGCGGGTACGCGAGATCATCCGGCGTACCGGGTTCCGCCGGGCCGGCGGTCTCGCGACGATCCGGGAGGGGCGGACCTTCACCATCGGGCTCGTCGTCGAGGAGCTGGCCAACCCGTTCTACTCGCAGATCGCCGCCGGGGTGGAGCGGGAGGCGCGGATGCACCGCTACCACCTCATCACCGCGTCGGCCGAGAACTCGCCGAACCGCGAGCGGGCCGTCGTCCAGGCGCTGCTGGCCCGGCGCGTCGACGGCGTCGTCGTCGTCCCCGCCGGCGAGGCTCCCGTCGCCGACCCGTCCCTCGAGGCCGCGGGGACCCCGATCGTCCACCTGGACCGGCCCGTGCGCGGGGCGCACTGCGACACGGTGCTGTCGGACAACCTCGGGGGGATGCGCAGCGCCGTCGAGCACCTCGTCGCCCACGGCCACCGGCGGATCGGCTTCCTCGGCGACGACCCGGAGTTCTGGACCGCGCGTCAGCGGCGGGAGTCCTTCCTCGCGACGCACGGCTCGATCGGGCTGCCGTCGCCGGCACCGGTCGTCATGGGCCCCCACGGCCCGGAGTCGGTGCGGGCGGCGCTCGCGGCCTGGACCGAGGGGCCGGAGCCGGTGACGGCGCTCGTCACCGGCAACAACCGCGTCACCGTGCTCACCCTCGTCGCGCTGCGCGACCTCGGGATCGCGCTGTCGCTCGTGGCCTACGACGACTTCGAGCTCGCCGAGCTCGTCGACCCGCCGGTCACGGCCGTCCACCTCGATCCGGCGGCGATGGGGGAGAAGGCGGCCCAGGTGCTCTTCGCCCGGCTGCTCGGTGACGAGTCGCCGCCCCGGACCATCGTCCTGCCGACCCGGCTCGTCGTCCGGGGCTCCGGCCGCCGCCCCGCCCGCGCCTGACCCCCCACCCTGGACCCGCGGGTCGGGTGGGGCGGGCGCGGACGGGTCCGGACGTGCGACGACCCCGGCGCGAGAGCTGCCGGGGTCGTCCCTCCCGCGCGGGGTCCTCGCGGAAGACGGGTGTCGTGGCCGACGGGCGGCCGCGACGGGTGGGTCAGTTGGCGATGCCGCCGCAGAGGACCGGGATGGTGGCCTCGAGCGGGAAGGCGTTGCCGAGCGAGGACGGGCCGGCCTCGAAGTCGTACTCGCCGTTGCCGTTGATGTCGATGCCGTGGACGACGACCTGGACGGTGCCGGCGTTGGCCATCGCCGAGTCCTGGCTGAACGTGCGGCTGTAGGAGAGGTAGCCGTTCTCGTCGGCGACCGCCATCCGGGTGAGGTCGAGCGCGCTGCTCGGCGACACGTCGCCGGTCGTGGTCAGCGAGGTGAGGATGCTGCCGTAGTACGGCACGCCCTCGACGACGGTGACGTAGCCGTCGCCGTTGACGTCGGCGTCGCTGTCCGGGCAGCCCATGTCCGTGGCCGGGCCGTCGACGCCGTGCAGGTGCATGGCGTGCGGGGCGTTGGGCATGAGGCCCCAGGCCTCGACCTTGACCTGCACCTTGCCGCTGGGCAGCGTCTTGATGCGGGTCGTGCCGTTGGCCTGGCTGTTCGGCACCGTGGGTGCCTGGACGGGGTCGAGCGAGTACGAGTAGCTCGCGACCTTGGCCGAGGGGTTGTCGTCGTGCGCGGCGAACGCAGCGCCGGCGGTACCGAGCGAGAGCGCGGCGGCGGCGGTGAGTGCGAGGGGGGTCCTGACCTTCATGGGGTGATCCTCCGTGGGGTTTCCCTGCGATGACGGACGACAGCATCTGTGGTGCCGTCCCGGGAGGCGGTTCGTCGCACCCCGCTCGGGCGGATTGCCCGGATCGCGGAAATCCTCCGACTTTCTCGCCGATGCCGGCGTTGCCCCTCTCACCCGCCCCACCGTCCTCGTCCGTCCCGTGCGGCGCGTGGATCGTCCTAGATCAACTTGACTGTTGATCAACTCAGTGATTTAATACAGACATGGAGAAGCCGGACGACGTCGACCGCGGGTTCGCCGCGCTGGCCGACCCCGTCCGCCGGGCGATCGTCGCGCGGCTCAGCCGGGGCCCGGCCACCGTCGGCGAGATCGCCGAGCCGTTCGACATCTCGCTGCAGGCGGTCTCGCGCCATCTGCAGGTGCTCGAGGACGCCGGCCTGGTGTCCAAGGGTCGCGACGCCCAGCGCCGGCCGGTCCGCCTCGAGCCGGCCGCCCTCGAGCGGCTCACCGCGTGGATCGACGGCTACCGGATCGCGGCCGAGCGGTCATTCCGCCGCCTCGACGCCCTGCTCGCCGAGGACCCCCAAGCCCCACCGGCGGCCCCGTCCGGGACCGACCCCACCACCCCCAGAAGGAGAGACCGATGAGCAACGAGCTGCACCTCGACGTCCCGAAGGACGTCCCCTGGATCGACTTCACCCGCGAGTTCGACGCCCCCGTCGCCGCCGTCTTCGACGCCCACCGCGACCCCGACAAGGTCCGGCGCTGGCTCGGCCCGCACGGCTACGAGATGGACGTCGTGCACTGGGAGTTCACCGACGGCGGCGCCTACGAGTACGTGCACCGCGACCCCGACGGCGGCGAGTACGGCTTTAGGGGCTCGTTCCACACCGTGCGCGACGACGAGACCGTCATCCAGACCTTCGAGTTCGTGGGCATGCCGGACCAGGTCGCCCTGGAGTTCCTCACCTTCGAGGACCTCGGCGACGGCCGCACCCGCCTGCGCGGCCGCAGCATCGGCCGCACCGTCGAGGGCCGCGACGCCATGGTCGAGAGCGGCATGGAGTCGGGCATGCGCGAGGGGTACGTGCGCCTGGACTCCGTGCTGCGCTGAGGGCGGCCCCGTGGCCACCGAAGGAGGACCCATGGACTGGACCCTCGAGGTCGTCGTCGTCCCCGTGTCCGACGTCGAGGCGTCGATCGCGTTCTACCGCGACCGGGTGGGGTTCGCCCTGGACCACGACACCGACGCCGGGTACGGGCGCATCGTCCAGCTGACGCCGCGCGGGTCGGGCTGCTCGGTGGTCCTCGGGACGTTGCCCCCCATGCAGCGCATGGCCCCCGGCTCGCTGCACGGGCTGCAGCTGGTCGTCCCGGACGCCCGGGCCGCCCACGCGGAGCTCGTGGGTCGCGGCGTGGCGTGCGAGGAGGTGACGGCGCTCGACGAGCGGGACGGCGGCACGCTGTTCGGGTTCGCGGACCCCGACGGCAACTCCTGGGTGGTTCAGGAGATCCGGGCCCGCGGCGGGTCCTCGTCGCCGCCCCGCGACCCCGCCGGCTGAGCGGACGGCCCGGGGGTCAGGGGGCCGGCGCGTCGTCCCCGGACCGCTCGGACGAGGTCCGGGCGGCGCGCTCGCGGAGCCGGTCGCGCACCTCGTCCGGGCTGTAGGCCCGGCGCGAGCGCTCGTCCCTCGTCACGAGCACCCCGGTGGCGACGACCCCGGCCGCCGACGCGATGCCGAGCAGCTTCCACATCCGGTTGCGGTCCACGGCGCTCACCCTAGCCACCGGGGGCCCGGCACACTGGGGCCATGGCGCGCCCCCGCTCGACCGCCGTCCCGTTCGACGACGCCGTCGCGACGACCCGCACCGGCGACCTGTGGATCTTCCGCGGCGGCACCGTCGCCGACCGGGCGATCCAGACGGCCAGCAACGCCCCGGTCAACCACGTCGGGATGGCCCTCGTCCTCGACGACCTGCCGCCGCTCATGTGGCACGCCGAGCTCGGGCGGTCACTGCGGGACCAGTGGACCGGCGACCACCACCGCGGCGTCCAGCTGCACGACCTGGCCGAGGCCGTGATGACGTGGCAGGTGCGCTACGGCCAGCGCGCCTGGCTGCGGCAGCTCGACCCGGCCGCCGGCGCCGCCGAGGAGGACGCCGCGCTGCGGGTCGTGGCCCGGCTCGACGGGGTGTCCTTCCCCTCGACGGTCCGGCTCGGCTGGCGGTGGCTGCGCGGGCGCGACGCCCACCTCACCCGGCGCTCGCGGGAGGCGAAGGGCCTGCGGCCGGAGGACGCGTACTGCGCGGAGGTCGTCGCCGCCACGCTCGAGGAGATGGGCGTGCTGCGCCCGGACGTCCCGACGAACTGGTACGACCCCGGCCGCTTCTGGAGCGGGGACTCCCTGCCGCTCGCCGAGGGCCGCCGCTACGGCGCCGAGGTCGAGGTCGCGCCGCCGGCCTGACCGGGGCCGTCCGCTCCGGCCGGCGGGGTCACGGGCGGCGGGAGCCTGCGCTGCCGCAGGACGACGACGAGGCCGACGCCGGTGCCGAGCACCGCGAGGTAGGCCGGGAAGGCCCAGACGGCGACGTCCCACCGGTCGATGGTCAGGAGGGTGACGTACCCGTTGACCGCCCCGAGGACGAAGACCACCGGGTTCTCGGTCCACGGGTGGGTCCAGGCCTTGCGGATCGTCGGCACGCCGGCGACGGCGTCGGCGAGCACGGCGAGGACGACGGCGCCCACCGGGTCGTCACGGGTCAGCCACACGCCGAGCGCGAGGACCGACACGAGCCCGCACGCGAGGTCGACGCGGCCCACGCGCCAGTACGCGGCCGGGTTGACGAACGTCGCGGCGGCGATGACCGCCGGGCCGAGGCCGATGGACAGGGTGAGGACGGCGGGCCACCCGACCCCCTCGTCCAGCTGGGCGAGGAAGCCGACGAGCGGCGCGGTCGCCCAGAGGATCCAGGTCACCCGGTTCGGCCGGGTCCGGCCGGCGACGGTGAGCCAGGCGTACCGGGTGCTGCCGACGAGGCTGAGCAGGGCTCCGAGGAGGACGAACCGCGGGTCGATCATCCCCGGCGGTCAGGAGCGGGCGCGCTGGCGGCGCACCCACGGCAGCGCCACCGCGACCACCCCGACCGACAGGGCGCCCGCCCCGCCGAGCAGCCCCCACAGCCCGCCCCACACCAGGAGGACCAGGCCCTCCCAGAACAGCGAGGTGTACTGCACGTCCGGGGTGTGCCGGCTCGCGAGCCAGGCGGCGCCGATGAAGCCCAGCGACGCGAGCACCATGAGGACGACCGTCACGCCTGCCGACCGGGCGAGGGTGCGCGCCGGAGGGAGCCCGCCCTCGGGCTCGGCCGCGTCGTCCGTGTCCGCGAAGGACTCGAACAGGTCGGGCTCCTGGCCCTCGGTGCGTCGGCGCATGGGGCCCGAGCATAGGCGTGACCGCGCCACGACGCACCGAGCGGGCGACGTCCGGCCCGGACCCGTCGCCGGTCCTTGCCGGCTGCGGGAGGTGTCGGGGCGGACGGCTCCTCTGCCACCAAAGCCCCACCCGTCGGTGGACCGGCCTACGGTGTGCCGCGGACGCCCCCGCGTCCGTTCCCGACGGAGGAGACCAACCCGATGCGACGATCTCGCACACTCGCGGCGACCGGTGTGGTGGCGCTCGCCACCAGCGCCCTCGCGGCGACGGCTGCCATCGCAGCCCCGACCGCGGTCCCGGCCGCGTCCGGTCACGGACCGGCGAAGTCCTACGTGGTGCTCGCGGAGAAGGGCACCGACGCCAAGGCCCTGGCCCGGCAGCTCACCCGGGCCGGCGCGACCGTGGAGTCGGTCAACTCGGCGATCGGCATGGTCACGGTGCGCTCCACCGTGACCGGCTTCGCGGCGAAGGCCCGCTCCCTGAAGGGTGTCGAGGCCGCCGCCGACAACAGCGTCGTCGGCAGGGCGCCGAAGGACGTCCCGCAGCAGATGGCGGTCGAGAAGCCCCGCAACGGGGCCGTCGGCGCGGCGTCGGGCCAGGGCAAGGGCGCCGCGGCGGGCAAGAAGACCAAGATGGACCCGTTCGACGGACTCCTCTGGGGCATGGACCAGATCGACGCCCCCGAGGCCCACCGCATCACGATGGGCAGCAAGAAGGTGCGGGTCGGCGTCATGGACACCGGCGTCGACGGCAGCCACCCCGACATCGCGCCGAACTTCGACCGGCGGCTGTCGCGCAACTTCACGAACGACGCCGACGACCCGCTGTTCGACGGCACCTGCGACTACGCGGGCTGCGTCGACCCGGCGGACGTCGACGACGACGGCCACGGCACCCACGTCGCCGGCACGATCGGCGCCGCGATGAACGGCCTCGGGGTCTCCGGCGTCGCGCCGAAGGTCGACCTCGTCAACGTCCGGGCCGGCCAGGACAGCGGCTACTTCCTCCTCGGCCCGACCGTCGACGCGCTCACCTACTCCGGTGACGTCGGCCTGGACGTCGTCAACATGTCGTTCTACGTCGACCCGTGGGCCTACAACTGCCCCGGCGGCGCGCCCGAGGACACCGCCGAGGAGGCGGCCAACCAGGACGCCATCATCGAGGCGATGAACCGGGCGCTCGCCTACGCCCACGACCGCGGCGTCACCCTCGTCGCCGCGCTGGGCAACGGGCACGACGACCTGGCGAACCCGCGGACGGACACGAGCAGCCCCGACTACGGGTTCGACGGTCCGCACCCGCGCACCATCGACGGTCAGGCCTGTGTCGACCTGCCCGTCGAGGGCCCCGACGTCGTCGGAGTTTCGGCGACCGGCCCGAGCGAGCGCAAGGCGTACTACTCCAACTGGACGACCGACCTCACCTCCGGTGAGATCGAGGTCTCCGCTCCCGGTGGCGACTTCTACGACGGCACCCCCCGGGACCCGGCGAACCTCATCCTGTCGGCCGCGCCGCTGCACGTCCTCCAGGCGAACGGTGACGTCGACGCCAACGGCGACATCACCCCCGCGGGTGAGGGCTTCGTGAAGAAGGACTGCAGGACCGAGGACGGCGAGGAGGTCTGCGGGTACTACCAGTACCTCCAGGGTACCTCGATGGCGTCGCCGCACGCCGCCGGCGTCGCGGCCCTCGTCGTCGCCGCCCACGGCGGGAAGACCGGTCCGGGCGAGTTCGGCCTGGCGCCCGACGTCACGGCGAAGATCCTCATGGACACCGCCCGCGACAAGGCCTGCCCGAACGGTGACGGCGGCGTGTACTCGTACGCGGCCCCGATCCCGGCGAGCTACAACGCCACGTGCGTCGGCACCGCCGACTTCAACGGGTTCTACGGCGACGGCATCGTCAACGCGCTGAACGCCGTGTCCTGACGTCGGCGCGGGGCCTTCGGGACCCCGAGCGGACGCGGACGCCGCCCGCCCCCACGGGGGTCGGGCGGCGTCCGCGTGCCGGGACCCGGCGTCCGTGTGCCGGAAGCCGGGCGTCCGCGCTTGGGGACCCGGGCGTCCGGCCGCGACGCCCGGTCAGGCCGTGAGGGCGTAGCCGGCGGCGGCCGCGCCGACGCCGAGGACGACGGTCAGCGCGACGATCCGGGTCGGCTCGAGGCGGTCGCCGTCCTCGGTGGCCTGCCAGATCTCCAGCGCCAGGCTGGAGAAGGTCGTGAAGGCCCCGCAGAACCCGGTGCCGAGGAGCGCGAGCCAGCCCGGGCCGGCCTTGCCGCCGACGAGCAGGCCGAGGACGAAGGCCCCCGCGACGTTGACGACGAGGGTGCCGGTCGGCACACTGGCGCCGAACCGGTCACGGACCGCCTGCCCCACGAGCATCCGGGCCGGCGCGCCGACCGCCGCCCCGAGCGCGACGAGCAGCGCGTGGGTGGCCGTCACGGTCCCGGCCGGGCCGTGCGGCCGAGGCGGACCCCCGCGGCGACGGCGAACAGTCCGGCGACGAACGTGAGCGTGAGGTAGAGGAGGGCGACCTGGACGTGCCGGCCCGCCCCCAGCTCGACCGTCTCGACGGCCAGCGCCGAGAACGTCGTCCAGCCGCCGAGCACCCCGACCCCGAGGAACGGCCGCACGAGGCGGTGCGCCCCGGGCCGGTCGACGAGGGACGCGACGAGCAGGCCCATCGCGAAGGCGCCGGTGACGTTGACGAGCAACGTCGCCCAGGGCACCTGGCCGGCGCCGTGCGGCAGGGCGAGCCCCACGCCCCAGCGCCCGAGCGAGCCGGCCGCCCCGCCGAGCGCGACCGACCCAAGCAGCCCGAGGTCCGGTGCGCGCCCCGGCGCGGGGCCGGGCACCGGAGCCGTCATCGGGCGCGGATGGTCTCGAGGTACTCGGCGATGCGGCCGACGGCCTCGGTGAGCACCTCTTCGTCCGGGAGGGTGACGAGCCGGAAGTGGTCGGGCTCGAACCAGTTGAAGCCGGTGCCGTGGGTGACGAGGATCTTCTTCGAGCGCAGCAGGTCGATGACGAAGGCCTCGTCGGACTCGATGGGGTAGACCTCGGGGTCCAGGCGGGGGAAGCAGTAGAGGGCGCCCTCGGGCTCGACGCAGGTGACGCCCGGGATGTCGGTGAGCAGACGCCAGGCGAGCTTGCTCTGCTCGCGGAACCGGCCGCCGGGGCCGATGAGCTCGTTGACCGACTGGTAGCCGCCGAGCGCGGTCTGGATCGCGTGCTGCGCGGGGACGTTGGCGCACATCCGCATGTTGGCGAGCAGCGTGAGGCCCTCGAGGAAGCTCTCGGCCAGGTGCTTGGGACCGCTGACCATGACCCAGCCGGCGCGGTAGCCGCACACCCGGTAGGCCTTGGAGAGGCCGCTGAAGGTGAGGCACAGCACGTCGTCGGCGGCGTAGGTCGCGACGTGGTGGTGCACGGCGTCGTCGAAGAGGATCTTCTCGTAGATCTCGTCGGCCATGAGGACGAGGTCGTGGCGCCGGGCGATGTCGACGAGGGCGCGCACCGTCTCCTGCGAGTACACCGCGCCGGTGGGGTTGTTCGGGTTGATGACGACGAGGGCCTGGGTGTCCGGGGTGATCTTGGCCTCGATGTCCTCGAGGTCGGGGTTCCAGCCGTTGGCCTCGTCGCAGCGGTAGTGCACCGGCGTCCCGCCGGACAGGGAGACCGCGCCGGTCCACAGCGGGTAGTCGGGCGCCGGGACGAGCACCTCGTTGCCGTCGTCGACGAAGGCCTGGAGGACCATCGTGATGAGCTCGGAGACGCCGTTGCCGATGTAGACGTCCTCGACGCCGGTGTCCCGCAGACCCCGCGACTGGTAGTACTGCGCGATGGCGGTCCGGGCCGAGTAGATGCCGCGCGAGTCGGCGTAGCCCTGGCTGTCGGGCAGGTTGTGGACCATGTCGGCGACGATGGCGTCGGGGGCCTCGAAGCCGAACGGAGCCGTGTTGCCGATGTTGAGCTTGAGGATCTTGTGACCCTCGGCCTCCAGGCGCTGGGCCTCGACGAGGATCGGCCCCCGGACGTCGTAGCGAACGTGCTGGAGCTTCTTGCTCTGGACGATCCGGCGCATGCCGCCAGTGTCTCAGCCCACCCCACCCCCCCGTCCTCCCGCCACCCCCCGCCGGGCGACATTTCGGGGTGACCCCGAAATGTCACCGAGACCCCCCGTTCGCAAGCCGTGTCTCAGCGACATTTCGGGGTCACCCCGAAATGTCACGGGGGGTTCGCCGGTGTGGAGGTGGGGGTTGCGGGGGGCTTACCGGTGGGCCGGGCCCGGGTGGTTGCGTGGGTGGGCCGCCCTAGCCTGGGCGGGTGGTGCGCATCCTGGTGGTCGAGGACGACGCGACGGTGCGCGACGCCGTCGCCGCCTACCTGGCGCGGGCCGGCCACGACGTCGAGACGGCCCCCGACGGCGAGAGCGCGGTGGCCGCGTTCACGGCCCGGCCCGCCGACCTCGTCCTGCTCGACCTCATGCTCCCCGGCCTCGGCGGGCTCGAGGTGACCCGGCGGCTGCGCTCGATGCGCCGCGACCTGCCGCTCATCATGGTCACCGCCCGCAGCCAGGAGCACGAGCGCGTCCAGGGCCTGCAGCACGGCGCCGACGACTACGTCACCAAGCCCTTCAGCCTGCGCGAGCTCGAGCTGCGGGTGCGCTCGGTCCTGCGTCGCGCCACCGCCCCACCGCCGGAGGTGGCCGGGGTGCTGCGCGACGGCGACCTCGTCGTCGACCTCGGCGCCCGCACCGTGACCCGCGGCGGCGAGGCGCTGTCGTTCACGGCCCGCGAGCTGGACCTGCTCGCCTGGTTCCTCCAGCACCCCGGCGTCGTCTGGTCCCGCGACGAGCTCATGCGCGAGGTCTGGGGCTGGGACGTCGGCGACGCGTCCACCGTCACCGTCCACGTCCGCCGGGTCCGCGAGAAGGTCGAGGCCGACCCCGGCGCCCCCGTCCGGCTCGCGACCGTCTTCGGCCGGGGCTACCGCTGGGACGCCGCTCCCGACGGCGCCGCCGCACCGGTCGCTTCCGACGCCGCCCCGACGACCGTCGATGCCGACGCGCCCGTCGACGACGCCCCGACGACCGTCGATGCCGACGCGCCCGTCGACGCCTCCCTCGACGCCGACGCGGCCGTCGACGACGCCCCGCCGGGCCCCCGCTCGTGACGCCCGAGACCAGCGCCGTCGCCCTGTCGGCCGTCGTCACCGCGGGCGCCGGCGGCACCGGCGCGCTCCTCCTCGCCCGCCTGGCCCGCGAGCGGCCGGCCGTCGCCGCCCTCGGCGCCCCGCTCGTCCTCGTCGGCTCGCTGGCCGCCGGCGTCGCCGTCGCCACCCGCTCGATGCTCATCGCCGAGGACGACTACCGCACACTGCTGTTCGTCCTGCTCGCCGGAGCGCCGATGGCCGTCGTCGTCGGGCTCCTGCTCGCCCGCCGGGTGTGGCGCCTGGAGCATGAGGCCGCCTCGTCCCGCGCGGCGCGGGCGCGCGACCGTGAGATCGAGACCTCCCGCCGCGAGACCATCCGCTGGCTCTCGCACGACCTGCGCACCCCGCTGGCCGGGATCCGGGTGCTCGCGGAGTCCCTCGAGGACGGCGCCGTCGCCGAGCCCGCCCGGGCGCACTCGAGCATCGTCCGGGAGGTCGACCGCATGGACGGCATGGTCGACGACATCGCCGAGCTGTCGCGCCTCCAGGGGCCGGCCGAGATGCCGCGCGAGCCGGTGGAGCTCGACGACCTCGTGTCCGACGCGGTCTCCGGGGTCTCGCCGCTGGCGGACGCCGCCGGGGTCCGCCTCGTCGCCGGGGACCTGGCCGGGGCGACGGTCCTCGGCGAGGCCCGCGCCCTCTCCCGCGCGGTCAGCAACGTGCTGCGCAACGCCGTCCAGCACACCCCGTCCGGCGGGAGCGTCACGGTCGGCACCCGGCGCGACGGCGACGTCGTGCGCGTAGAGGTCGCCGACGGGTGCGGTGGCCTCGACGAGGAGTCGCTGCGGCACGTCTTCGACGCCGGCTGGCGCGGCGACACCTCCCGGCACGAGCGCGGCATGGGCCTCGGCCTGACCATCACCCGCGAGGTCTCGCGCGCGCACGGCGGCGACGCGACGCTCGCGAACCTGCCGGACGGCGAGGGGTGCGTCGTCACCCTCGCCGTGCCCGACGCGGCGGCCGGACGACCGTCCGCCTCCGGCTGAGCGGCGCCCTCCTTACCCGGTCCTCACGGCCGACCCCCGGTGCTGGCCGGGCCGCCCGTCGGTGCGCTGGACTCGGGTCAGCACCCCAGCCCGAGGAGACCACGATGTCGATCCGCCGCCCCGCCCCGCCCCGCCCCGTCCGCACCGCCCACGCCGGCGCCCTGGCCGCCGCCGCGGTGGCAGCGCTGCTCGCCGGCTGCGGCAGCGCGGCCACGGACACCGGGGGCGCGGCCCCCACGCCGGCCGCCCCCTCCCCGTCGGCGCCGGCCGACACCCCGACCGCCGGCGCCTCGCCGGCGACGGACGACGCAGGAGCAGACTCCGCGGCCCCCGGCGCGTACGTCACCTACGAGGACTACGAGGCCGACCCCGGGGCCCACGCGGGGACGACGGTCGTCTACTTCTTCCACGCGCCGTGGTGCCCGAGCTGCCGCGCGACCGAGGAGGCCGTGCGGACCTCCGGGGTGCCCGCGGGCCTCACCCTCGTCAAGGTCGACTTCGACTCCGCGACGGCGCTGCGGCAGGAGTACGGCGTGACGACGCAGCACACCTTCGTCCAGGTGGCGCCGGACGGCTCGGGGCTCAAGACCTGGACCGGCAGCAGCGACGGCGCCGCCATCCTCGCCGAGACCGTCTGACGGAGGGAGCGCCGTGCTGCTCGCGCTCGCGGGCGCCCTGGTGGCCGGGGCGCTGACGACGCTCGCCCCCTGCGCGCTGTCGCTGCTGCCGGTCGTCGTCGGCGGCTCGGTGGCCGGCGGGCCGGGGCGCCCGGTGGCAAGGCGGGCGGCGCTCGTCGCGATCTCGCTCGGCGCGTCGGTGTTCGTCTTCACGCTCGTGCTGCGCGCCAGCACCGCGCTCATCGGCGTCCCACCCAGTGTCTGGCAGTGGCTGAGCGGCGGGCTGCTCGTCGCCCTCGGCGTCACCCAGGCGCTGCCCGAGGTCTGGGACCGGATCACCGTCGCGACGGGCCTCTCCGGGGGCAGCGCGCGGGGGCTCGCCGCCGCCCACCGGCGCGAGGGCGCGGTGGGCGCCGTGCTCACCGGTGCGGCGCTGGGGCCGGTGTTCACCTCGTGCAGCCCGCTCTACGGGTACGTCGTCGTCACCGTCCTGCCGGCCGAGCCCGTCCGCGGGCTGGCCCTGCTCACGACGTACGTCGTCGGGCTCGTCACCGTGCTGCTGGCCGTCGGGCTCGGCGGGCAGCGGGTCGTGCGGCGGATGCGCTGGGCGGCCGACCCGCACTCGCCGCTGCGCCGGGGTCTCGGGGTGCTCTTCGTCGTCCTCGGGGTCCTCGTCGCCACCGGGCTCATGCAGGACCTCGAGACCTGGGTGCTCGTGCACTCGCCGCTCGCGCCGTGGGAGATCGGCGCCGACCTCGGCCGCTGAGCCCGGCGGCGTCCGCGCCGCTGTCGCTGAGCCGGCGGCGTCCGCGCCGCCGCCGCCGCGCCTCGCGGTCCGGCAGACTCGGCGTCGTGGACGACGTCGTCGTGGAGCGGGTGCTGCGGGCCGTGGAGCAGGTGCCGCGCGGGCGCGTCGTGTCCTACGGCGACCTCGCGTCCCTCGTCGGCTGCGGGCCGCGCTACGTCGGCTCGATCATGAAGGCCTACGGCGGGAACGTCACGTGGTGGCGGGTGACGAACGCCGCGGGCGACCTGCCGGAACCGCTGCGCGAGCCGGCCCGCGAGCGGTGGGCGCAGGAGGGCATCCTGCCCAAGTCGAACGGCCTCGGCTGCCGCATCGCCGACTACCGGGCCGACCTCACCGCCCTCGCGGCGGCGTACGAGCAGGCCGTCGCCGACCTCCCGGGCTGACCGCGGAGTCGGCGGCCGCCGGCGGCTGAGCCCTCGACGCCGGACGTCACGATCCCGCATCGGCGTGCGGCTCCGACCAGCACGTTTGTGACACTGGGGTATGCGTCACCTCCGCCGTCCCGCCCCCCGCCCCGTCGCCGTCGTCTCCGGCCTCGCGCTGCTCGCGGTGACGGCCTGCTCGTCCGGCGGCGGTGACGACGTCGGCGAGGTCCCGGCCCCGCGGCCGTCCTCGTCGACCGCCACGACCGAGGAGTCCCCGAGCCCCGCCCCCCGCTCGACGCAGGAGCCGGACCTCGCCGTCGAGGTCGTCGCCGACGGGTTCGAGCACGGCTGGGACGTCGGCTTCCTGCCGGACGGCGGCGCCCTCGTCACCGAGCGGCCGGCGCGCCTGTCCTACGTCTCCTCGCTGCGCAAGGGGGCGGACGTCACCCGGGTGCGGGCCGACCTGGACGACGTGTTCGTCGAGAGCGAGGGCGGCCTCATGGGGCTGGTCGTCCACCCCGACTTCGCGGACAGCCGCCGGTTCACCACCTGCCAGACCCACGAGGAGAACGGCTCGCCGGTCGACATCCGGCTCGTCACCTGGCGGCTGTCGGCGGACGGGGCGTCGGCGGAGCGGGAGAGGACGCTGCTCGACGGGCTGCCCCTGTCGACGGGGCGGCACTCCGGCTGCCGGATGGTGGTCGACGAGGACGGCGCGCTGGTCGTCGGCACCGGCGACACCGCGGTCGGGTCCATCCCCCAGGACCTCACGAGCCTCGGCGGCAAGACGCTGCGGCTCGACCTGGAGACCGGGGACCCCATGCCGGACAACCCGTTCGCCGACGCGGACGACGAGGCGAAGCGGTACGTGACGAGCTTCGGCCACCGCAACATCCAGGGCATCGCGCTGCAGCCGGGCACCGGCGAGGTCTACACCGCCGAGCACGGTCCCAGCTTCGACGACGAGGTCAACCGCATCGAGTCCGGCGCCAACTACGGCTGGGACCCCGCGCAGGGCGGCACGGTCGGCGGCTACGACGAGAGCGTGCCGATGACCGACCGCAAGCGCTACCCCGACGCCGTGCCCGCCATCTGGCAGTCCGGCCGCTCGACCCAGGCGATCTGCGGCGCCGCGTTCCTCGAGGGCGAGCAGTGGGGCGCGTTCGACGGCGCACTGGTCATCACCGCGCTCAAGGGCGCCAAGCTGCTCGTCCTCCAGCTGAAGGACGACGGCACGCTGGCCGACGTCGCCATCCCCGAGTCGACGAACGGCCCGTACGGCCGGCTGCGGGCGGCTCGGCTCGGCCCCGACGGCGCCCTCTACGTGACGACGACCAACGGCGACGACGACAAGCTGCTGCGCATCACCCCCCGCACCTGACCCCGACCCCCCGGATCGCCGAGTCCCTGCGGCCCGCCGGCGAGGGCGTCGACGACCCGCCTCCCCGTCGAGGGGTCGTGACGCGCTGCACCCGGGTCGCTCGGTACAGCGCGTCGTGACTCCTCGACCCGGGGCTGTGGACGGCGGTCCGCGTCGCCCGGCCCTACGGTCCAGGGTGGCGGCATGCCCGCCCCGCTCCCCGCCGCCGCGTTCCCGCGCGGAGCCTTCCGGGTGCGTGACCTGGCGGCGTCGGGCGTCCCGGCGTCCCGGACGCGGCACCCGCGGTTGCTGCGGCCCACGCGCGGCCTGCGGGCCACCGAGGCGTTCGCCGACGTCGTCGAGCGCGCCCTCGGCTTCGCGGCGGTCCTCCCGTCCGACGTCGCGTTCTCGCACGTCACGGCGGCGGTGCTCCACGGACTCCCGCTGCCGTCCGACCTCGCGGGCGCGACGCTGCTCCACGTCATGCGCGACTCCGCGCGCACGCGCGTGCGGCGGGCCGGCTGCCGGGGTCACCGAGGGCTGGAGCGACGGGGCGTGACGACGGTCGACGGGCTCCGTGTCACCTCGCCCGAGGACACGTGGTGCGACCTCGGCGAGCTGCTCGGACCGGCGCTGACGTGGACCGACCTCGTGGTGGCGGGGGACGCGGTCGTGGGACGGCTTCCCGCCGGCGTCGCCACCCTGTCGGCGGTCATCGACAGGCGCCGCGCACCACGCGGAGCGGTCACCCTCCAGGACGCCGTCGCGGCGGTCCGGCCCGGGGTGCGCTCGCCGATGGAGACCCGGGCGCGACTCGTGGTCGTCGGTGCCGGCCTGCCCGAGCCCGCGGTGTGCGCCCCGGTGCTGGACCGGGCGGGGACGTGGCTGCTGGAGGGTGACCTCGTGTGGCATGCCCAGCGGGTCCTCGCCGAGTACCAGGGGGCCGTCCATGCGTCCCGCCGGCGTCGCAGCGAGGACGCGCAGCGGCTCGGGCTGGCTCGCGACGAGGGCTGGACCGTCGTCGAGCTGTTCGCCGAGGACCTCCTGCAGCGGTCCCGCCGGGTCACCACCCTGCTCCGGCTGGCCCGGGAGCTGGGGGCGGACCCGCGCTCGCTCCGGCTGGAGTGACCCGGGCCCCGGCCGGCGGTCGCGGGGCCGGGGATGGGGTGCCGGACGGGACGAGGGGTCGCGACACGCGGCACGCAGCGCACTCGGTGCAGCGCGTCGTGACCCCTCGTCCGGCACCACGCTCGCGGTCCCGCCGGGGGGCACGCAGCAGCGGCCCACCATCGGCGTCGGGCGGGCCGGCGGTCGCCGACTACTCGTCGACGATGGTCGTCGTCACGCTCGTGACCGACGGGCGGCGCGGCGTCGAGGAGAAGCCGAACCGGCACGGCGGGTCGACGGGGGCGAGCGCCCCGAGGTCGGCGCCGTCGAAGGAGCCGTGCATCGCCGTGACCGCGTGGACGTCGGTGGCGCCGTAGTACTCGCGCCGGCCGGCCCGGGCGACGCCGCGGGTGCGGACCCCGTCGAGGACGAGCCGCGCCACCGGGTCGGCGAGGGTCGCGAACGCCGGGCTCTCGGCGACCGGCCGGGGGACCGCCCGCAGCAGCCGGCCGAGCCCGGTGCGCGCGCCGACCTCGACCGTGAGCGACACCGACGGCGACGACGGCCCCCAGGACTGCGGCTCGGCGTCGCCGTCGGCCCAGCCGGCGAGGACCTCGACCGGCTCGATGCGCACCTCGTCGAAGGTGTACGTGGTGGCGACGAGCTCGGCGACCTCCTCGGTCGGCGCCAGCAGCACGCGGTGCCCGTCCGCCCCCTCGACCATGACGTCGGCGAACCCCCCGAACGGCGACTCCGTCCACCAGCCGACGACGACGCGCGTCCCCGACGTCGAGCCCACCCCGGCGATCCGCCCCCGGAACCGCTGCCGTCCGCTCACCGCCCCATCCTCGCCGACCCGGACGCGTCCCAACGGCCGGCGGTGCGGTGGAGCGGGGCCAGGACCCCGATCCACCGCACCGCTGCCCGCGAGCCAGCGGTCGACGCCGACCGGGACCCCGGGCCGTCCCGTCAGACGAGGGCGTCCACGGCAGAGCGGGGCTCGCGGCCGAGCAGCTCGGTCAGCACCGGGTCGGTGCCGGCGAAGAAGCCTGCACGCGCCGCCCGGTGGAAGCCGAGCAGGAAGCCGGTCATCTGCTCCGGCTGCCCGGCCGCGGTCCGCCCGGCGACCCACTCGTCGTCGTCGAGGAGCCGGAGCCCGATGTCCCGGCCGGTGGCCTCGGAGGCCGCCGCAGCGAGCTCGGCGAAGGTCCACGTCCGCGGCGCGGTCAGGGTGACCGCGCCGTCGTACGCGCCGTCCGCCTCGAGGATGCGCGCCGCTGCCTCGGCCTCGTCCTCGCGCGCCGTCCACGAGACCGGGCCGTCGCCGGGCACCGTGATGACGCCGGTCTCCCGCCAGGGGCCGGCCAACCACTGGAGGCTGTGCGCGTAGAAGCCGTTGCGCAATGAAGTCCACGGGAGCCCGGACTCCGCCAACAGCTGCTCCGTCGCGGCGTGGTCCTGCCCCGGCCGGAACGGGTTGTCCGGCGCCGCTGCCTGATGGCTCGTGTAGAGGACCCGCCCGACCCCGACGTGCACCGCGGCGTCGATCGCGGCGCGGTGGAGCGCAACGGCGTCCTCAGCGGGGTCGTTGGAGGAGACGAGGAGCAGCTGGTCCGCCCCCGCGAACGCCGCCGGCAGGGAGTCGGGCTCGGCGTAGTCGCCGTGCCGCACCTCGACCCCGGCCCGGGCGAAATGCTCGGCCTTCGCGGCGTCGCGGGCGACGACGACGATCTCGTCGGCCGGCATGCGCTGGAGGAGGTGCTCGGTGGTCGCGCCGCCCAGGGCGCCGGTCGCTCCGGTGATGATGATCATTGGTTCGCCTTTCGTGTTATCGACGTTAGCGAGCGTAGGCGCACGGATCAGTGGAAGCAAGTTGCTGTTACCGTTGGTCCGTGACCGAGGCCGACACCCCCCGTCAGGCGACGCGCACGGCGATCGTCGAGGCCGCGGCCCGCCTCCTGCGTGACGGCGGCCCCGCGGCGATGACGACCCGCGGCGTCGCCGAGGCCGCCGGCGTTCAGGCGCCGACCATCTACCGGCAGTTCGGCGACAAGGACGGACTGCTGGAGGCCGTCGCGGAGCACGTCATGGCGACCTTCGTCGCGGCCAAGGTCGACGCCGCCGCCGCCGAGGCCGCCGCCGACGCCGACCCCCTCGAGGACCTGCGCCGCAGCTGGGCCCGGCAGGTCGACTTCGGCCTGGCGAACCCCGCGGTGTTCCGGCTCCTCGGCGACCCCGAGCGCGTCGTCGACTCGCCCGCGGCCCGGACGGGCCGGGAGGTCCTCGCCGCGCGCGTCCACCGGCTCGCCGTCGTGGGGCGTCTCGCCGTCCCCGAGCGGCAGGCGGTCGACCTCATCCAGGCCGCCGGGGTCGGCGTGATCCAGCAGCTGCTCGCCACCCCCGTCGAGGACCGCGACCCGACCCTCGCGGGGGAGATGTTCGAGGCCGTCCTCGGCCGGATCCTCGGCGCCGCGCCTCCGCCCGCCGGAGCCGGACCCGCCGCCGCGGCCGTCCACCTGCGCGCCGTCGTGTCCGAGCTGGACGCCCTGAGCGAGCCCGAGCGCCGGCTCCTCGCCGAGTGGCTCGACCGCGTCCTCGCGCGGCCCGGCCCGTCGTCCGACGGCCTCGGCGCCTGACGACGCCCCGCGCACGAACGGCCGGCGGTGCGGTGGAGCGGGGCCAGGACCCCGATCCACCGCACCGCTGCCCGCGAGCCCCGCGCTCGACGCCGACCGGGACCCCGGGCGGTGTGGGCGGTGTGCCGTCCCCCGCCCGCGCCGGCGGCTAGGGTCCCGGGCATGAGCCCCGCCGCCGCGTCCGGCCCACCGGGCCGCGACCGCGCCGGGGGCACCGCGACGGCGCCGGCCCTGCCGGCCTCCGTCCGGCGCGGCTACGGGCTCGGGTCCGTGGCCACCGGCGCGTTCGGCACCGTGCCCGGGCTGCTGCTGCTGCCCTACCTCACCGACCGGCTCGGCATCGCCGCCGGCGTCGCGGGGCTCGTCGTCTTCCTCCCCAAGGCCTGGGACGCCGTCCTCAACCCGGTCGCGGGCCGGATCAGCGACCGCTCGACGAACCCGGCCGGACGCCGCCGCCCCTTCCTCCTCACCGCCGGGCTCGCGCTCGCCGTCGCCTTCGTGCTCCTCTTCGCCGGCCCCACCGCACCGGCGGCCCTCGCGGGCACCTGGGTCGTCGTCACGTTCCTCGCCTGCGCCACGGCCTACGCGTTCTTCCAGGTGCCCTACGTCGCCATGCCCGCGGAGATGACCGCCGACTACGACGAGCGCACCCGGCTCATGACGTGGCGGGTCGCCGTGCTCGCGCTGGCCATCCTCGTGTCCGGCGGGCTGTCGCCGGTGATCCGCGACGCGCTCGGCCCGACGTGGGGCTACCGCGGCGTCGGGCTCTTCGTCGGCGTCCTCATCGCGGTCGGCGCGGCCGGCGCCTGGTGGGGCACCCGTCACGCCCCGGCCCGCCGCACGGCCACCGCGGGAGGCAGCCTGCGCGACCAGCTGCGGGTCGTCGCCGCCGCGCCGGACTTCCGCGTCCTCCTCGGGGCCTTCGTCCTCCAGGCCCTCGCCACCGGGGCGATGCTCGCCGGCGTCGACTACGTGGCGCGGGTGCTGCTCGCCAGCCCGGCCGCCGCGACCGTCCTCTTCGTCTGCTTCGTCGGGCCGGCGCTGCTCGTCACCCCGCTCTGGCAGCGCCTCGGCGAGGCCCGCGGCAAGCGCACCGGCTTCGTCGCCGGCTCGGTGCTGCTCGGGGTGGGCGCCCTCGCGACCCTCCTCGCGGTCCGGGCCGGGACGGCCGCGACGGCGGTCACCGTCGCCGTCGTCGGCATCGGGTACGCCGCCTGCCAGATGTTCCCGCTGGCCATGCTCCCCGACGTCGCCGCCGCCGACACCGACCGCACCGGCGAGGACCGGGCCGGAACCTACACCGGCGTCTGGACGGCCGCGGAGACCCTCGGGCTGGCGCTGGGGCCGTTCCTCTTCGCCGGCGTCCTCGCGCTCGGCGGCTACGTCTCGTCCACCGACGCCGCCGTCGCCCAGCCGGACTCCGCCCGCACCGCCATCGCTCTCGGCTTCACCCTCGTCCCCGCCGTCCTCGTCGCGGCGTCCCTGCTCGTCCTGCGCCGCTACCGCCTCGACCAGGAGGTCCCCCGATGACCGACCACGCCCCGGCCCCCGTCGCCACCGGACCGTCCGCCGACGAGGTCCGCGCCGCCCTCGAGGCGCTGCGCGTCCACGACCTGCCGACCCACGGCGGACGCACCCTGGCCTACGTCTACGACTCCGGGCTCGCCGACGTCGACACCCTCGGCCGCGACGCCCTCGCGATGTACGGCCCGACGAACGGCCTCGACCCGACCGCGTTCCCCTCCCTGCTGCAGATGGAGAACGACCTCGTCGCGGAGGCCGGCCACCTCCTCGACGCGCCCGACGGGTTCGTCGGCTCGGTGACGAGCGGCGGCACCGAGTCGGTCGTGCTTGCCGTCCTCGCCGCCCGGGACGGCGCCCCGCACGTGACGACGCCGAGCATGGTCATCCCCTCGAGCGCCCACGCCGCGTTCCTCAAGGCCGCGCACCTGCTCGGCGTCCGCGCGGTCGTCGTCGACGTCGACCCCACCACCCTGCGGGCCGACCCCGAGGCGATGCGCGCCGCCGTCGACGGCACGACGGTCCTCCTCGCGGCGTCCGCGCCGTCCTACGCCCACGGCGTCGTCGACCCCGTCGCCGAGATCGCGGCCGTCGCCGCCGAGCGCGGCATCCGCTGCCACGTCGACGCCTGCATCGGCGGGTGGGTGCTGCCGCACCTCGACGACGTCCCGTCGTGGACCTTCGCGGTCGACGGCGTGACGAGCGTGAGCGTCGACCTCCACAAGTACGCCTACGCGCCGAAGGGCGTCTCGCTGCTGCTGCACCGCGACGCCGTGCTGCGCCGCGGCCACTTCTTCGCCTCCGCGGACTGGCCGGGCTACACGATGCTCAACAGCACCCTCCAGTCGACGAAGTCCGGAGGCCCGCTGGCCGCCGCCTGGGCCGTCGTCCGGCACATCGGCCGCGACGGCTACGCCCACCTGGCCCGGCAGGCCCGCGCCGCCACGCTCGACCTCGCCGGGGCCGCGGCCGGCATCGAGGGGCTGGCCGTCGTCGCCGCGCCCGACGCCAGCCTTCTGGCCCTGACCACCGACGCCTCCTGCGACGTCTACACGGTCGCCGACGAGATGCTGGCCCGTGGCTGGTACGTCCAGCCGCAGATGGCCTTCCGCGACCTGCCGCCGACCCTGCACCTCACGCTCTCGGCGGCCACCGCCCCGTCGGTCCCCGCCTTCCTCGACGACCTGCGCGCCGCGGTCGCCGCCGCCCGAGCCGCCGGCCCGGTGCAGGTGGACCCCGCGCTCGCCGGGATGCTCGGGTCGCTCGACGCCGGCCACCTCGACGACGCGACGTTCGGCCGGCTCCTCGCCGCCGCGGGCCTCGCCGGTGAAGACGGCGCGCTCGCCCTCCCGCAGCGGATGGCCCCGGTCAACGCCCTGCTCGACGCCTGCCCGCCGGCGCTGCGCGAGGCGATCCTCCTCGGCGTCCTCGACCGCCTCTCCCGGCCCAGCGCCCCCGCCGGCACCACCTCGGCACCCTGACCCGCGCCGCCCCGGGGCGGCCGGTTGCCAGCGCGCCCCCCGAGGGGTTGGCTGGGACCGACAGGCACCACCGCCGGAAGGAGCACGATGACCACGACCCCGGACCCCACGCTCTCGCACACCGTGGGCCCGCCGGAGCCCGCGCTGCTGGAGCAGACGATCGGCGCCGCGCTCGGCGCGACCGCCGCCCGTCACCCGGACCGGGAGGCCCTCGTCGACCGCGCGGGCGGGATCCGCTGGACCTGGGCCGAGCTCGCCGCCGAGGTCGACACCCTGGCCCGCGCCCTCGTCGCCGCCGGTCTGGAGACGGGTGACCGGGTCGGCATCTGGGCGCCGAACTGCGCGGAGTGGACCCTCGTCCAGTTCGCGACGGCGAAGGTCGGCGCGATCCTCGTCACCATCAACCCCGCCTACCGCACCCACGAGCTGACCTTCGTGCTGCGCCAGGCCGGCATCCGGATGCTCGTCACCGCCGCGTCCTTCAAGACCTCCGACTACGTCGCGATGGTCGAGCAGGCCCGCGGCGACACCCCGGACCTGGAGCAGGTGTACGTCATCGGGCAGGAGTCGTGGACCGACCTGCTGGAGCGCGCCGACCAGGTGAGCCCCGAGCGGCTGACCATGGTGCACAACGCGCTGGAGTGCCACGAGCCGATCAACATCCAGTACACCTCGGGCACGACGGGCTTTCCCAAGGGCGCGACGCTCTCGCACCACAACATCCTCAACAACGGCTACCTCGTCGGCGAGCTGTGCCGCTACACCGAGGCCGACCGGATCTGCATCCCCGTGCCCTTCTACCACTGCTTCGGCATGGTCATGGGCAACCTCGCGGCCGTCACGCACGGCGCGTGCATGGTCATCCCGGCGCCGGGGTTCGACCCGGCGGCGACGCTCGCGGCTGTCGCGCAGGAGCGGTGCACCTCGCTCTACGGCGTCCCGACGATGTTCATCGCCGAGTGGGCCCTGCCGGACTTCGCCACCTACGACCTGTCGAGCGTGCGCACCGGGATCATGGCCGGCTCGCCCTGCCCGGCGTCGATGATGCGCAGGCTCATCGAGGCCGGCATCGAGGAGGTGACGATCGCCTACGGGATGACCGAGACCTCGCCGGTCTCGACCCAGAACCGCACCGACGACACCTTCGAGCAGAAGGTCGAGACGGTCGGGTCGGTGCACCCGCACCTCGAGGTCAAGGTCGTCGACCCGGCGACCGGCGAGACGCTGCCGCGGAACACCCCGGGCGAGTTCTGCACGAAGGGCTACTCGGTGATGCTCGGCTACTGGGAGGAGCCGGAGAGGACCGCCGAGGTGCTCGTCGACGGGTGGATGCACACCGGGGACATCGCCGTCATGGACGACGACGGGTTCGTCCAGATCACCGGCCGCATCAAGGACATGGTCATCCGCGGCGGCGAGAACGTGTACCCGCGCGAGGTCGAGGAGTTCCTCTACGAGCACCCGGACGTCCAGGACGTCCAGGTCATCGGCGTCCCGGACGAGCGGTACGGCGAGGAGCTGTGCGCCTGGGTCGTCCTGCGCGAGGGCGCGGAGCCGCTGACCGCCGAGGCCGTCCGCGAGTTCTGCACCGGCCGCCTCGCGCACTACAAGATCCCGCGCTACGTGCAGGTCGTCGAGGAGTTCCCGATGACCGTCACCGGCAAGGTCCGCAAGGTCGAGATGCGTGAGAAGACCGTCGCGGAGCTGGGCCTCTGACGCGGGCCCCGCACCACGGCTGACCTCCTGCGACGAGCCACCGGGGCGGCGGCAGGACGGACCCGCGGCCCGGCGGTAGGTTGTCCGGGCGACGCGTCGCTCGCGCCCGCACCGATCGGACAGGAAGTGCCATGACCACGACGCAGCTGCTCATCGTGATCCTCGTCATCGTCGTCGCCCTCGCGGTGGTGTTCCTGCTGGTGCGTCGGTCCTCGTCGCGCAAGGAGGAGGCCCGCGTCGAGGCCGCCGGCCTGCGCGCCGAGGCCGAGGAGGTCGCGGGCGCGGTGCGCGGCCAGGAGACGTTCGCCGCCCAGGCCGAGGAACGGGCAAGGGTCGCCTACGCCGAGGCCGAGGCCGCGCGCCAGGAGGCCGAGCGGCTGCGCGACGAGGCCCGCCGCGAGCGGGAGTCCGCCGAGGCCACCCGCCGCGAGTACGAGACGATGCTGGCCCGCGCCGACGAGGTCGACCCCGACGTCCGGCACTCCGAGCACGCCGCCGCCCTCGAGGCCGCGGACGACGCCGACCACCGGGGCCCGGACTACAGCAAGGACGACACCTTCGGCGACGGCGAGACCGCCGACGACGAGACGACCGACGACGAGGTCTCGGGTCACGGCGCGGGCGAGGACCGTCCCGCCGATCCCGAGGGGCTGGACTGGGAGCGCGACCGGCCGGCCGGGTCGGAGGCGACGGCGGGGGAGGAGCGTCGCCCGACGACGCGCGCCGAGGCCCGGCAGATGCGCGAGGAGGCCGAGCGGGCCGCCTGGGCCGGCAGCCCCGCGGCCCCGGTCCCCGGCGCGGCGGGCGCCGCCGTCATCGGCGCCGGCACCTGGGCCGCGACGCACGACGACGAGGACGGGACCCCGCGGGACGAGCAGCGCGCGGACGGCGACGGCGGGTTCGAGGACCCGCAGGAGCGGGACCGGCCGGCCGAGGAGTGGCGGACCGACGACGGCGCGACGACGGGGGGCGCCGGCGACGAGCCGGGCCCCGACTCGTGGACGACGGCTGCGGACGAGGGTGCGGCGCCGCTGGGCTGGGCGGGCGAGGGCTCGGGTCCAGCGGAGGGCGGAGACCGTCCGGCCGACGACTGGTCGGTCGAGGAGGGCGCGGGCACCGGGGGGCCGGCGGCCGGGCAGCCGGAGGACGACGCGTCTCCCGCCGCGGACGAGCGTCGCGGCTTCGCGTCCGCCGACGGCGCGGAGACGTCGGACGAGCCCTCGGACGACGAGGCGGCGCCCGGGAGCCCCGGTGCCACGGCGTGGAGCACCCCGGCCGTCGCCGCCGGTGGTGCGGCGGTGGGCGCCGTCGCGGCGGCGGCCGTGTCCGACGGGCGTCACGACGCCGACGAGCGGACGCACGACGACGCGACTCCCGACGACGCGAGCGCCCACGAGGCGAGCGACGACGAGGCCGGCGCCCGCGAGGCGGCGGAGGCCGAGGCGCACCGGTCCTCGGGGGCGACGTCGTGGTCCGAGACGGCCGCGGTCGACCCCGAGCGGTCGGCCGGGGACGGCGGCGACGACGAGCACCGCAGCGCGCGCATCGCGGCCGCCACGGACTACCGTGACGAGACCGACGCACAGCAGGCCTCGGCCGACGACGACGTGGACGACGCCCGGTCGTCCGGGGTCCCGGCCGCGAGCCCGAGCGGAACAGGGAGCGACATGACGACGACGTCCGGCCCCGACGACCAGCAGGACCACGCCGCCCGCGGCGCGGCGGACCAGGAGGGGACCGCCGCCGACGACGCGCGCAGCCCGTCCGGCGAGTGGGGCGGCCCGCACGACACCGACGGCGACGACACGGCCGTGACCGAGCAGGCCGGCGCAGAGCCGGCATCCTCCGTGCGGGACGACGAGGCGTCGTCCGCGACGGGCGAGCAGTCCGAGGCCTCGAGTGCGTCGGCCGCGGTGCGCAGCGCCGACTCGGCCGGCACCTCGGACGCCGCCGGCACCGCCGACACCTCCGCCGCCGACGAGGTGGAGGGGGCCGAGGACCGCGCCGAGCCGGAGTCGGCCGACGGGCCGGTCGAGACCTCCGCCGCGGGGCCCAGCGTCGCCGCCGGCACCGCCGGGCCGGAGGCGGAGGCCACGGCCACGGACGACGAGGCCGCCGCCGAGGACGTCACCGACGACGGGTCCGACCGGACACCCGCCGCCGAGGTGTCACCGGAGGCCGGGACCACCGACGCCGGGAGCACGGACGTCGAGCCGGAGCCGGGCGGTGCGCCGCCGGCCGAGGCCGAGACCGACGCCGCCATCCCCGCCGAGCCCGAGGTCGAGTCCACCGGTGACCCCGACGAGGACGACGCGCCCGACTGGGGTGCCTCCGAGCGGGCCCGCCTCGAGGAGAACCAGGAGCGCGGCGACCGGCTGCACGAGGACTTCGTCCGGATGGAGCGCGAGGCGGCCGCCGTCGGCATGGACACCGTCCACGACGTCGAGCCCGAGCAGGAGGAGCGGTCGGACGGCGGCTCCGCCGGGACCGGTGACGCCTCGGGGACCGGTGACCACGCAGCCGCCGACGGCACCGACCCCGACAACGGCACCGCGTCGGACGGCACGGACCACGGCGACGAGGCCGCCACGGACGGCGCAGACCCCGACGCGAGCGGGACCGGTGCGGGCAGCGACGCGACGGGTGACGGCGGAGCCGGGGGCGCAGGCGACGAGGCCGCGGACGGCCACCGCTCCGCCACGACCGACGCGGAGACGACCGGGACGGCCGCGGCGGACGACGACCGCTCCGACCCGACCGACACGACCGCCGCGGACGGCACGTCCTCCGACACCGACCACGACGCCGACGAGCCGGCGGGCACGCCGAGCCGGTCCGAGGTCTCGTTCGTCGACCCGGGTGAGGAGCAGGAGTCCTCGGCCGGCACCGCCGGTGACGGCGACGCCGGGGCGGACGAGCGGACCTGGGAGGCCGACGACACCTCCTCCGCGGACGACACCGCCGTCGCCGACGGCGCGGACGACCACGCCACGACCGCACCGGACGCCGAGGGCTCGGAGGGCGCGGAGGGCGCGGACGACAGCGCGCCGGCCGGCCCGCGGCAGCGCCGGGTCTCGGAGTTCCACGAGATCCGGGACGGCGGCTACGGCATGGGGTCGGCCGCGACGCTCGACGACGGCGCCCAGCCGATGGACCACCCGGTGCAGGCCTACCGCGACACGATGACGTACCGCGTCCCCGGTGACCCCGGGTACGACGACGCCGACCCGGACGTCTGGTTCTACGACGCCGGCGCCGCCGAGCGCAGCGGCTTCGGGCGCTCGCAGGGCTGACGGGCCGTCCCGCCCCGGGACCCGGGCACCGCCGCGCACCCCGCCGGCGGCCCGCCCGGTCCCGGGGCGGACCCGTGCCCGGAACCGGCCCCCGGACCGGGCGCGACGCACGGGCCGGATACGGGCCCGCCGCCACCCCCCCCGCGCCGCGACCCGCCGGGCGGTGGTCCGCGCGACACGTCCCGCGCCGACCCGGGGTCGACGAGATAGGTTCGTCGCGTCCGTCCCCCTGCGGTGAGGAGCACACGTGCGCATCGGCGTCCCTCGCGAGACCGTGCCCGGTGAGACCCGGGTCGCGGCCACCCCGAAGACCGTCGAAAAGCTCGTCGGGCTCGGCTACACCGTCTTCGTCGAGTCCGGCGCGGGCGCCCTGGCCGCCTTCGACGACGAGGCCTACCGCACCGCGGGCGCCGACGTCATCGACGACGCCGTGTGGAACGCCGACGTCGTCCTCAAGGTCAACGCGCCGACCGAGACCGAGCTCGAGCGGCTGCGCCCCGGCCAGCTCCTCGCGGCGCTGCTGAGCCCGGCCCTGCGCCCCGAGCTCGTCGAGGCCCTCGCCGCCCGCGGCGTCACCGCCCTGGCCATGGACGCCGTGCCCCGCATCAGCCGGGCCCAGTCCCTCGACGTGCTGTCCTCGATGGCGAACATCGGCGGCTACCGCGCCGTCATCGAGGCCGCGCACGAGTTCGGCTCCTTCTTCACCGGCCAGGTCACCGCGGCCGGCAAGGTCCCGCCGGCCAAGGTGCTCGTCGTCGGCGCCGGCGTCGCGGGGCTCGCGGCCATCGGCACCGCGAACAGCCTGGGCGCCGTCGTCCGGGCCTTCGACGCCCGGCCCGAGGTCGCCGAGCAGGTCGAGTCGATGGGCGCGCAGTTCCTGCGCATCGAGGTCGAGGACGAGGGCCCGTCGGCCGACGGCTACGCCAAGGAGACCAGCGCCGACTTCGACGCCAAGGCCGCCGACCTGTACGCCGCGCAGGCGCGGGACGTCGACATCGTCATCACCACCGCGCTCATCCCCGGCCGGCCGGCGCCGCGGCTGCTCACCGAGGACATGGTCGCCTCGATGAAGCCGGGGTCCGTGGTCGTCGACATGGCCGCGGCCAACGGCGGCAACGTCGCGGGCACCGTCGCGGGCGAGAAGGTCGTCACCGACAACGGCGTGACCCTGCTCGGCTACACCGACCTGCCGGGCCGGCTGCCGACGCAGTCCTCGCAGCTGTACGGGACCAACCTCGTCAACCTCCTCAAGCTGCTGACGCCGGAGAAGGACGGGGAGGTCGTCCTCGACCTCGACGACGTCGTCCAGCGCGGCATGACCGTCGTCCGCGACGGCGAGGTGATGTGGCCGCCGCCGCCGGTGCAGGTGTCCGCCGCGCCCGCCCCCGGCACCGACGTCATCACCGTCGACACCACGGCCACGAAGGCCCGGAGACGGCCGCTGCCCGCAGGGACGAAGCTCGCCGCGGCCGGCGTCGCCGCGCTGCTGTTCCTGCTCGTCGCGGCGTTCTCCCCGGCGCCCTTCCTCGGGCACTTCATGGTCTTCATGCTCTCGGTGGTCATCGGCTTCTACGTCATCGGCAACGTCCACCACGCCCTGCACACGCCGCTGATGTCGGTGACCAACGCGATCAGCGGGATCATCGTCGTCGGGGCGCTGCTCCAGGTCGGCCGCGGAGGCTGGGCGGTCTCCGTCGTCGCGTTCGTCGGCATCCTCGTCGCGAGCATCAACGTCTTCGGCGGGTTCCGGGTGACGGCCCGAATGCTCGAGATGTTCAAGCGCGAGGAGGTCGCCCGATGAGCCCCACCCTCGTCCAGGGCGCGTACATCGTCGCCGGGCTGCTCTTCATCCTCGCCCTGGCCGGCCTCTCCCGGCACGAGACCGCGCGCCGCGGCAACCGGTTCGGCATCGCCGGCATGGCGGTGGCGCTGGTCTTCACGGTCCTCGCCGCGGTCGCCGGGCGCAACGGCTCCGGCGGGCTCGGCATCGCCCTCATCGTCGTCGCCATGGGCATCGGCGCCGCCATCGGCCTCGACCGGGCCCGCAAGGTCGAGATGACCGGCATGCCCGAGCTCATCGCCATGCTGCACAGCTTCGTCGGGCTCGCCGCCGTCCTCGTCGGCTGGAACTCCTCCTACGAGGAGACCGCGTACCCGAAGATCCACGACGTCGAGGTGTTCGTCGGCGTCTTCATCGGCGCCGTCACCTTCACCGGGTCCATCGTCGCCTTCCTCAAGCTGTCGGCGCGCATCCCCAGCAAGCCGCTCATGCTGCCCTTCCGCAACTGGCTCAACGTCGGCGCGCTCGGGCTCTTCGTCGTGCTCACGGTCGTCTACGTCCTCGTCCCCGACACCGCGGTCTTCGGGCGCCACCTGCTGCTCGGTCTCGTCACGCTCCTGGCGCTGGCGCTCGGCTGGCACCTCGTCGCCTCCATCGGCGGCGGCGACATGCCCGTGGTCGTCTCGATGCTCAACAGCTACTCGGGCTGGGCGGCGGCCGCGGCGGGCTTCCTGCTCAACAACGACCTGCTCATCATCACCGGCGCGCTCGTCGGCTCCTCCGGTGCGTACCTCTCGTACATCATGTGCCAGGCGATGAACCGCTCCTTCATCTCGGTCATCGCCGGCGGCTTCGGGGTCGAGGCCGGCACCGCCGCCGTGGGTGACGTCGACTACGGCGAGCACCGCGAGGTCACCGCCGAGGGCGCGGCGGCGCTGCTGTCGAACGCGTCGTCGGTCGTCATCACGCCCGGCTACGGCATGGCGGTCGCCCAGGCGCAGTATCCGGTGGCGTCGCTCACGAAGGCGCTGCGGGACAAGGGTGTCGACGTCCGCTTCGGCATCCACCCGGTCGCCGGCCGCCTGCCCGGCCACATGAACGTCCTCCTCGCCGAGGCCAAGGTCCCCTACGACATCGTCCTCGAGATGGACGAGATCAACGACGACCTCTCGCAGACCGACGTCGTCCTCGTCATCGGCGCCAACGACACCGTCAACCCGGCCGCCGCCGAGGACCCCTCGTCGCCGATCGCCGGCATGCCCGTCCTCACGGTGTGGGAGGCCAAGGACGTCGTCGTCTTCAAGCGGTCGATGGCGACCGGTTACGCCGGCGTGCAGAACCCGCTGTTCTTCCGGGAGAACACCCAGATGCTCTTCGGCGACGCCAAGGACCGGGTCGAGGACATCCTCAAGGCCCTCTGAGCCGTCGGCCCGCGACGCCGGGCGTGGGACGCACGACGCGCCCCCACCCCGGCGTCGGTGGGTCAGCGCGGCTTGCGGAAGGCCCCGGTGGTGCGACGGGCGATCCGGGCGGGCGCGAGGGCGGTGAACGGCGGGATGGGCAGCGGCGCGGGCTGGACGACCGTCGCGGGGGCGGGCACCGTGAGGGTGAGCCGGGCGGTCCCGGTGGTCGCCGCGGCGTCGAGGTAGTAGATGACGTTCGGGGTCGCGAGGCTCGCGCCGGGCGCCAGCGCCGTGGTCGTGGTCCCCTGGAAGTAGGCGGAGGTCGGGTCGTCGCCGGTGCCGTCGGTCCAGTAGAAGTAGTCCCGGCTCCAGGGCGCGTCGTTGTTCAGGTCGCCGTTGGTGATCCGGCCCGGCGTCCCCGGGGTGATGTCCGCGCTGATCCGGATGGTCACCGTGACCGGGGCGCCGGTGTGGTTCGTCACGACGCCGCTCTCGACCACCTGGTCGGCGGCGGTCCGCTGGACGGCGAACGTCGCCGTCACCGAGGTGCCGGAGGCGGCGAACGCGGGGGCGGCCCCGCCGACGAGGACGAGCGGGGTGCTCCAGGCGGTGGTGGCGACGAGGGCACGGCGCGTGGGCAGGACAGGACGAGGCACGGGGGACTCCAGAGGGCAGGGTGAACCGGAGAGGCGGGCGTCAGCGACGCTATGGCCGTGCGGGCCGGATTTCTCGCCGAGGGACGATATCCGACCGAACGGCCGACGCCCTGCCTCCAGCTGTTGCGCCGCCCCCGCCGACCGGCCGCTCCGGCGGAGTCGGGTGCCCGGACGGCTGCCCGGGCGACCGTCCGGACAGCCGACCCGGGCGGAGCGGGCCCGCCGGTGACCGCGTCGGTAGGCTGCCGGGCGTGAGCGAGCCCAGTGCGCCCGACCAGCCCGGCGGCATCACCTACGCCTCCGCCGGGGTCGACGTCGAGGCCGGCGACCGGGCCGTCGAGCTGATGAAGGAGTCGGTGCGGCGAGCGACCCGGCCCGAGGTGCTCGGCGGGCTCGGCGGGTTCGCCGGGATGTTCGACGCCAGCGCGCTGACCTCCTACCGGCGCCCCGTGCTCGCCACCTCGACCGACGGCGTCGGCACCAAGGTCGCCATCGCCCGGGCCCTGGACCGGCACGACACCATCGGCTTCGACCTCGTGGGGATGGTCGTCGACGACATCGTCGTGTGCGGGGCCGAGCCGCTCTTCATGACCGACTACCTGGCCTGCGGGTCGGTCGTCCCGGAGCGGGTGGCCGCCATCGTCTCCGGCATCGCGGCCGCCTGCGAGCAGGCCCGCGTGGCCCTCGTCGGCGGCGAGACCGCCGAGCACCCCGGGCTCCTCGGCCCGGACGAGTACGACGTCGCGGGCGCCGCCACCGGCGTCGTCGAGCACGACGACGTCCTCGGTCCGCAGCGGGTCGAGCCGGGCGACGTCGTCCTCGGGCTCGCGTCCAGCGGGCTGCACTCCAACGGGTACTCCCTCGTGCGGCGCGTCGTCGCGCACGCCGGCTGGGAGCTGGACCGGCACGTCGAGGAGCTGGGGCGCACCCTCGGGGAGGAGCTGCTCGAGCCCACGCGCGTCTACTCCGCCGACCTGCTCGACCTGGTCCGGACCCACGGCGTCACCGTGCACGCCCTCTCCCACGTCACCGGCGGAGGGCTGGCCGCGAACCTCGCGCGCGTGCTCCCGCCGTCGGTCCACGCCCGGCTCGACCGCGGCTGCTGGACCCCGCCGCCGGTCTTCGGGCTGGTCGGGCGCCTCGGGGCCGTGCCGCGCGAGGACCTGGAGCGGACCCTCAACCTCGGCATCGGGTTCGCCGCCGTCGTCCCCGCCGACGCCGTCGACCCCGCCGTCGCCCACCTGGAGTCGCGCGGCATCGCCACCCGGGTCATCGGCGAGGTCTTCGACGCGAGCATCGCCGACGACGCGGTCGGACCGCTCGTGCGCGGCGCCAAGGGCGTCGACGGCGGCTCGGTCGCGCTCGTCGGCGACCACCGCACCGCCTGACCCCCGCAGCCCCCGCCCCGCGCTCCCCACCGGCTGCCCGGCCCGGTACGGGCCGCCTGTGAGTACGACGACTCAGGCGCGCTGTCGGAGGTCACCGCCATGCTCGCCGACATGACGCCGGCCCCCGCCCCCGCCGCCCCCTTCCCCTCCGGCACCGGCTCCCCGACGCCGCCGCTGGGCCTCCCCGCCATCACCACTGAGCCGGCCCACCCCGGACCCCGTCACGCCGCGGCGGCGGACGTCGACGTCGTCCGGGCCCGGCGCTGGACCGTCGGGGTGCTCACCCTGGCCACGCTCGCCGCCGTCGTCCACTCCACCCTGGTGCTTCTCGGGGTGTGGCTCGCCACCGGCGCCTACACCCTCGTCACCGGCCGCGACCTGGGCTCGCTCGACGTCCTGGGCGCCGTCGACGACCTCGCGCCCGCGCTCCTCGTCGGCTGGTGCTGCGGCCTGGCCTGCGTCGCCGCGCTGGGCCGGGGTGCGGCGCTCGGGCCACGGCTCGCGGGGGTCACCGCCGGACTCGTCGGCGCGCTGTGCGGAGCCGGGATCCTCGCGCTGGGCCCGATGCTCTGACGGGCGCAGCACCCGGCCGGCGTCGTGTCCCGGCCGGCGCTCAGACGATCAGGACCTGCGGCGCGAACAGCCGCATCGCGTCCAGGGCCCGGGCGTGGTTCTCCGGCGTCGAGCCGGCGCAGGCGTCGGCGACGACCTCGACGGTGATGCCCGCATCGGCCATCGGCAGCACGGTCGAGAGCACGCAGCAGTCCGTGGCCACGCCGGCCACCCGCACCCGGGCCCCCGGGGCGACGAGGTCGCGCAGGACCGGCCACTTGCCGAAGGTCCCGGCCGTGACCACCCGGGCTCCGAGCCGGTCCAGCTCGGGGACCACGGCGTACAGCGGGTCGTCGTCGGGGACGAGGGCGAACGGCCAGTCCTCGTAGTACCGGCCCCACGAGCCCCCGAGCGCCGGGTCGGCGACGAAGCGGGTGACCACCGTGGCGTCCGGTCCGGCGGCGTCCGCGAGCTCGCGCATGGCGCCGACCGCCGCACCGAACATGGGCGACCCCCAGGGCGAGACGCCGGGGTCGGCGAAGACGACCTGCGGGTCGACCAGGACCAGCAGGTCGTCGGCAGGAGCGGTCACGCCGGGACGGACTCGGCGGTGCGCTCGCCGGCCGCGCGCTCCTGCCGCCGGACCTTGGGGCGGCGGGCGAGCCCGGTGACGACGAAGCCGATGGCGAACGCGAGCAGCACGCCGATGTTCGAGTACGGCCACGCGCCGTCCCAGTACGGGCCGCCGTCGGCGGCGGTGACGAAGGTCCCGAGGCCGAGCGGCTCCAGCAGGTAGCCCTGCCAGTTGTTCCACGACGCGTCGCTGGCGAACCCGTTGACGACCAGCCCCCAGCCGACGACGGACGCGAGGACCATCGTCGCGATGGAGATCCAGTCCCAGGCGCCGTACCGGCCGGAGGCGTCGAACAGCGCGCGCTCACCGTCCGGGCCGGCGTCGTAGTCGCGGCGGCGCAGCGCGAGGTCGGCGATGAAGATGCCGGCCCACGCCGCGAGCGGCACGCCGAGGGTGATGAGGAAGGACTGGAAGGGGCCGAGGAAGTTCTGCGTGAAGAACACGACCCAGATGGTCCCGAGGGTGAGGATGACGCCGTCGACGGCGGCCGCGGCCGGGCGGGGCACCCGCACCCCGAGGGAGAGCAGAGTCAGCCCGGAGGAGTAGATGCCGAGCACGGCACCGGAGACCAGCGAGAGGATGACCGCGACGAGGAAGGGCACGAGGAACCACGTCGGCAGGACCGTGGCCAGGGTGCCGATAGGGTCGTTCGGGATGCCCTGGAGGACGGTCTCGTCCGACGCGGCCAGCAGCAGCCCGAAGAGGACGAGCAGCACCGGTGCCACGGCGCCGCCGATCGTGTTCCACAGGACGATGGCGCCGCCCGCGGCGTCCCGCCGCTGGTAGCGCGACCAGTCGGCGGCGATGTTGATCCAGCCCAGGCCGAACCCGGTCATGAGCATGACGAAGGCGCCGACGACGGCCTGGGGCGGCCCGCCGGGGACGGCCTGCACGGCCGACCAGTCAATGTTGCCGGCCGCGACGACGACGAAGAGGACGGTGACGAGCCCGGTCAGCCAGGTGAGCACCGACTGCATCCGCATGATGACGTGGTAGCCCGCCACCGAGGCCGCGACGATGAGGGCCGCGACGAGCACCGCGGCGACGACCTTGGTCCCGGTGCCGCCGCCCCAGCCGAGCCGGGTGAAGATCGTCGAGGTGGCGAGGACGGCGAGGATCGCGAGGAAGGTCTCCCAGCCGATCGAGACCAGCCAGGAGATGACACCCGGCACCTTCTGCCCGACCACCCCGAACGAGGCGCGGGACAGGATCATCGTCGGGGCCGAGCCGCGCTTCCCGGCCACGGCGACGAGGCCGCACAGGAGGAAGGAGACGACGATGCCGAGCACGGTGACGACCGCGCCCTGCCACACCGAGATCCCGAACTGGAGGACGAACGCCGCGTAGGAGATCCCGAAGACCGAGACGTTGGCCGCGAACCACGGCCAGAACAGGTCGCGGGGAGCGGCGGTGCGCTCGGCCTCGTCGATGATCTCGATACCGGTGGTCTCGACGCCGAGCCGACGGGTCTCGGCCGCTGTGGGAGCGCTCATGCCGGGAGCATGGCACGCCGTGGCGGCACGTGGCGAACAGCGTGCAGCACGGCATCTCGCCCCCGAGGGGGCGGTGTGCTGCGGAGGAGGGTCAGGTCGGCGTCAACGCCGGCCGGAGGCCCAGGAGTCGTAGTCGTCCTCGTCGTCCCGGTCGCGACGGTCGGGGGTCCGGCCGTTCTGCGACTGTCCGTGAAGTTCCTGCTCAAGCGCCGAGAGGTCGGTGTCGGGGCTGAAGTACTTCAGCTCGCGGGCGACCTTCGTCTGCTTGGCCTTTGCTCGGCCGCGCCCCATGGCGTGACCCCCTCGTGCGTCTGCCGGGGCGGCATCGCTGGTCCGACGGCCCCTTGCGGTGGTCGTCACACGTCGCGGAGCGGCTCCGGGGATGGTGTGCAATCGTGCCGCCAACTCTACATGGCCCGGGGCGTCACCGGGCACCTTGGGCGCCTCGTCGGACGGCGCGGCGCGGCGGCCGGGCACCGCGCCGCGGACGTGGCCGCGCGACGACGGGCTCAGGACGCCGGCGGCCTCGTGTCCGCCCCTCGGGACGGGGCGGCGGGCAGCCACGGCACCGGGCCACCGCCGGCGATCCGCTGCTCGGCGAGGCGGTCGGCGGCCGTCGCCGGGGTGACGTCGTCGGCCTCCGCGGCCTGCAGCACGGCGAGCGTGGCGTCGAAGATGGCCTCGGTCCGGGCCGCGGCGCGCTCGGCGTCGAAGCCGTGCAGCTCGTCGCTGACCTGGATGACCCCACCGGCGTTGACGAGGAAGTCGGGGGCGTAGACGACCCCGCGGGCGGCCAGCCGCTCGGCCGTCCCGTCGTGGGCCAGCTGGTTGTTCGCGCCGCCGCAGACCAGGCCGGCGGTCAGGGCGTCGACGGTGTCGTCGTCCAGCGCGCCGCCGAGGGCGTTGGGGCTGTAGACGTCCAGCGGCATCCGGACCAGGGCCCGCGCGTCCTCGGCGACGGTGAGCGCGGGGTGGCGCTCGACGAGGCGGGCCACGGCGGCGTGGTCGACGTCGGTGACGACGACCTCGGCGCCGTCGTCGAGGAGGTGTCCGGCGAGGCGGGAGCCGACCTTGCCGACGCCGGCGATGCCGACCCGTCGCCCGGCGAGCGTCGGCTCGCCCCACAGGTGCTGCGCCGCGGCCCGCATGCCGCGCAAGACGCCGAGCGCGGTGAGCAGCGAGGAGTCCCCGGCGCCGCCGCGCTCGGGCGAGCGGCCGGTGGCCCAGCGCGTCTCCTGCGCGACGACGTCCATGTCGGTGACGTAGGTGCCGACGTCGCAGGCGGTGACGTAGCGGCCGCCCAGCGACTCCACGAACCGCCCGTAGGCCCGCAGCAGCTCCGGCGTCTTGTCCGTCCGCGGGTCGCCGAGGACGACCGCCTTGCCCCCGCCGTGGTCGAGGCCGGCGAGGGCGTTCTTCGACGACATCGCCCGTGAGAGCCGCAGGACGTCGGCCAGCGCCGCGTCCATCGACGGGTACGGGTGGAAGCGGGTGCCGCCGAGCCCGGGACCGAGGGCCGTCGAGTGCAGCGCGATGACCGCGCGCAGGCCGGTGGCGGGGTCGGAGCAGAAGACCACCTGCTCGTGGCCGGACAGGTCGACGAGGTCCGTGGGCACCTCGCCACGCTATCCCCGCTGCGGTGGACATTTCGGGGTGACCCCGAAATGTCCTCAGGACCCCGGTTCCTAAGCCCGTCGTGGAGGACGAACCGGGGTCTCGGGGCGCGGTGGCCCGCTCGCGCCCGCCTACGACCGGCGGTCCCGGTGCGGGCGTGCCCTGTCCGGTGCCTGCCCGGGTGGACGGGGCGAGCCGGCTCGTCGCGGCGTAGACCGGAGGGACCAGCGCCGCCGGGACCCCGGCCGGCGGCGGACCTCCACGGCAAAGGAGCCGAGCATGGCCTTCCCCGGACTGCAGCACGTCGCCGTCACCGTCAGCGACCTCGAGCGGAGCACGCGCTGGTACGCGGCCCTCTTCGACGCCGAGCCCGTGCTCGACGAGGACGAGGAGGGGGGCCGCTTCCACCACACGGTGTTCGCGCTGGACGGGGGCCAGCTGTTCGGGCTGCACACCCACCAGGGCCGCGAGTCCGGCGACGCCTTCGACGAGGAGCGCACCGGCCTGGACCACGTCGGGTTCGCCGTCGGCTCGGTCGAGGACCTGCGGCAGTGGGAGAGCCGGCTCGACGAGCTCGGCATCGCGCACGGCGGGGTGAAGTCGGCCGGGTACGGCCACGGGCTGTCCTTCCGCGACCCCGACAACATCGCGCTCGAGCTCTTCGCCGGCGCCTGAGCACGGGCGCCACGCCGACGCGCCGGCCGACCGGGCCGGCGCGTCGGCGTCGTCATGTGCCCCCGGCCGCCCGGCGGGCAGGCCGCGCAGCGGATTCGCAGCGACGCCGTAGCGGGCTCCGGCAGAGTCGTTCCCAACGCACCACCGGGGGAGACGGAGATGCGGGACCCGGGCCGTCGGGGGGTCGACGGCCCGGGACAGCACCACCACGGGGTGCGGACCGTTCGAGGGGGACGGTCCGCACCCCGAAGCGCTGTCCGGGGCCGGGGCGTCGTCCAGCAGGCGGACCGAGGGTGAGGGCACGACCGTCGGCCGTTGTGCGGCCGGTGATCCGCCGGCCGGTCGCCGCGCGCGGCCGCTGTAGCAGGATGGGCCCATGACGGCATCGCGCGGAGTCCGGATCGGGTACAAGGCGTCGGCGGAGCAGTTCGCGCCGGCCGAGCTGGCGGGCTTCGCGGTCCTCGCCGAGGAGCTGGGGCTGGACTCGGCGACGATCTCGGACCACTTCCAGCCCTGGCGACTCGAGGGCGGCCACGCGCCGAACTCCCTGGCCTGGATGTCCTGGGTGCTCGCCCGCACGGAGCGGATCATGGTCGGCACCTCGGTGATGACGCCGACCTTCCGCTACAACCCGCCGGTCGTCGCCCAGACCTTCGCGACGATGGCCTGCCTGGCCCCCGGCCGGGTCATGCTCGGCGTCGGCACCGGCGAGGCGCTCAACGAGATCGCCGTCGGGTCGGTGGCCGAGGGGGAGTGGCCGGAGTTCAAGGAGCGCTTCGGGCGGCTGCGCGAGGCAGTGACGCTCATGCGCCAGCTGTGGACCGAGCCGCGGGTCACCTTCGAGGGCGAATACTACCGCACCGAGGACGCCGCCATCTACGACCGCCCGGACACCCCGGTCCCGGTCTACATCGCCGCCGGCGGTCCGATGGTGGCGCGCTACGCGGGTCGGCACGGCGACGGGTTCATCTGCACCTCCGGCAAGGGCGAGGAGCTCTACCGCGACCAGCTCGTCCCGTCCGTCGACGAGGGCCTGGACAAGGCCGGCCGCGACCACGACGAGATCGACCGGATGATCGAGATCAAGGTGTCCTGGGACCCCGACCCCGAGCGGGCGCTGGAGAACACCCGGTTCTGGGCGCCGCTGTCGCTGACCGCCGAGCAGAAGCACTCCATCCACAGCCCCGAGGAGATGGAGCGCGCCGCCGACGAGCTGCCCATCGAGCAGGTCGCCAAGCGCTGGGTCGTCGCGTCGGACCCGCAGGACGTCGTCGAGGCGCTGCGGTTCTACACCGACCTCGGGTTCGACCACCTCGTCGTCCACGGCCCCGGTCACGACCAGGAGCGGTTCCTGCGCACCTTCACCGAGCAGGTCGTCCCCGGTCTGCGCGAGCTCGTGCCCGCGCAGCGGTGACCGACGGCGCCGGGGCCGACCCCGCGAAGCCCGAGCCCGGGCCCGACGCCGGCGGACCGCTGGCCGGGACGCGCGTCGTCGAGCTGGGCGGCATCGGCCCCGGGCCCTTCGCGGCCATGTACCTCGCCGAGCTCGGCGCCGACGTCGTCCGCGTCGACCGGCCGGGCGAGGCGAACCCGCTGGCTCTCACCGGCGGGCTGCGGCGCTCGCGGCCGAGCATCGCCGTCGACCTCAAACACCCCGACGGGCTCGGGGTCGTGCGCCGCCTGGTCGACGACGCCGACGTCCTCCTCGAGGGGTACCGGCCGGGGGTCCTGGAACGACTGGGCCTGGCTCCCGACGACCTGTGGACCCGCAACCCGGGGCTCGTCGTCGGGCGGATGACCGGGTGGGGCCAGGACGGGCCGTGGGCGGCGCGGGCCGGGCACGACCTCACCTACGCCGCGGTGTCGGGCACGCTGCACGCGATGGGCCCGGCGGACCGGCCGATCACGCCGGTGCCGGCGCTCGGCGACTACGGGGGCGGGTCGATGTACCTCGTGGCCGGGGTGCTGGCCGCACTCCTCGCGCGCGGGCGGACGGGGCGGGGGCAGGTCGTCGACGCGGCGATGGTCGACGGCTCCGCGCACCTGGTCTCGATGCTGCACGCGATGGTCGGCGCCGGGACGTGGCGGGACGAGCGGGAGGCGAACCTGCTCGACGGCGGCGCGCCGTTCTACGCGGTCTACCGGTGCGCCGACGGCCGGTTCGTGGCGGTCGGGGCGCTGGAGCCGCAGTTCTGGGCCGAGCTGGTGGCCGTCCTACGGGACGAGGCCGGGGCCGACCTGCCGGGCGACCAGTACGACACCGCGACCTGGCCGGCGCAGCGGGCCGCGTTCACCGCCGCCTTCGCCGCGCGCTCGCGGGACGAGTGGGCGGCGGTGTTCGACGGGACGGACGCGTGCGTCGCGCCGGTGCTGTCGCTGGCCGAGGCCTCGCGCCACCCGCAGGCCGTGGCCCGGGGATCTTTCGTCCCGGGGCCGACCGGTTCGCCGGTGCCCGCCCCGACGCCCGGCTTCTCGGGCACGCCCCTGGGCATACCCGGTCCCGAGCCCGCGCCGGGCGCGGACACCGTGTCGTTCCTGCGGGCCACCGGTCTCACGGCCGACGAGGTCGAGGCGCTGCTCGCCTCCGGCGCGGTCAGCCAGGCCAGCGACGACCCGGCACGCTGACGGCGCGTTCGGGACCTGCCGGACCCTGGTCGTCGGTAGAGGCTCGGCTCAGGAGCCGCCGGCCGCGCGCAGTCCGTCCCGCAGTGCGGCCGTGCTCGTCCGCCAGTCGTCGTTGCCGGCCTCGTCGTGCAGTTCCGCGAGCTCGGAGCCGTCCAGCACCCGGTCCAGCGCGGCCGCCGCCTCGGCGGCGAGGAGTCGCACCTCGCCGGGGTCTGCGCCCGCGGCCCACTCGTCGACCTCCTCGGCTGACTCGACCGGCACCCCGAGCACGACGCCGACGGCCGCCGCGGCGGCCACCGCCTCGGCGGCCTCAGGGGCCTCGAGGTAGCCCTCGTCCGTGCGCAGCGCGGCGGTGACGGCGGCGAGCCCGTCGTCCTCCAGGCCGAACACCCAGTCGGCGGCGTCATCGTTCTCGAACGGTCTGAGTCCCCACGTGCCCATGGCGGCATCCTGCCTCAAGGCGGGTCCTCGAGGGTGGAGTGGAACGGGTCGGGATCGGTCATCGGGGTGCGTCGCCAGTTGCCGTCGCGGGGTGGTCGGAGTCGACGAGGTTCGACTCCTCGAGCCAGTCGACGTCGACGAGGACCGCGACGGACCTGCCCTCGTCGTCGAGGCCCACGTGAACGGGGTAGGTCCACGACCCCTGCGACGGGGCGAAGGCGACCGCCGCGACCCCATCGCCCACCTCCATGGCGGTGAGCCGGTCCGAGCCCTGCGGCGTGGCGTCCATGACCGTGGCCATGTGGTCGTCGTCGTCCGCCAGCACCCGCAGGGCGTCGATCGCCGCAGCGTCGGCGACTGCCCCGAGCCCGGTTCCCACGTCGGCCCGGAACGGCTCACCGTCGACGACCAACGTTCGCCACGCCGCGACCAGGTCAGCTCGCCCGAGGACCGCCGCGCAGCCCACCGGCCAGATCGCCCCGTCAGGGTCGGGCAGGTGCACCACGCCCAGGGTGGTGGGGTGCCGACCCGGGGACAGCCGCACCTGGGCGTCCTGCGGCCAGAAGTCCGGGGACCACGCGTCGAGGAGGAGCACATCTCCTGACCGGAGGGTGACCTCCGGGCCGGGGACGGCGACCAGCTCTGCGGTCGCCGCTCGACCCCCTTCGCGTTCCGGGAAGGTGAAGGTGCGGCCGTAGGCGACCAGCAGCTCGGGGGACGTCGCCATCAGTAGCGCAGTCGCAGAACGGCGTAGTCGCGAGAAACGTCGTCCTCCTCGGCGAACGTGACGAGGTCGGGGAAGGTTGAGAGGTCCGGCGTCCAGTCGCGGCTGCGGTACCCGCCGACGGCGCGGAGCCGGGGAAGGTCCCGCAGTGCCGCCAGCGACATGTCGGCGGTCTTCTGGAACAGCACGTACTCCAGCGACGGGTGGCCCGCCAGCGGCCCGAGCGACTCCACTCCTCGCTGGTCCCCGAGGTCCAGCAGCCGGAGCCCGCGGGCGGCGGCCACCTCGTCGAGCGTCGTCACCCCGCGGGCGGAGGAGATGCCCAGGACCTCCAGCCGGGTCATGGCAGCCAGCGACGAGAGGTCCCGAAGACGGGGCACTCCCGAGAGCACCAGCACCTCGAGGGTGTCGGCGTGGGCCTCGAGCCCGGTGAGACTCTCGAGCTTCGGCGAGGACAGGCGGAGCTCACGCAGGCGCGGTGCGGTCACCTCGGTCAGCTCGGTGCCGGCGAACCGGTTCAGCCCCAGCACCTCGACCGTCGGATGGGCGTACACCGACTCGACGCCCCCGCCGCGCGGTGGTGCCCCCACGGCGAACCGCTGCAGCCGCGGCCACCCGGTGGCATCGATCCGGCCGCCGTCCCAGCCGACCGCCTCGAAGCTGCGCAGCCGTGGGAGAGAAGCCGCGGGTCCGATGTCCCCCGCGTCACCGAGCCGCAAGTGCTCGAGCTCGGGGAGCTCGGCGAGGAAGGAGAGGTCCTTGCCGGTGACCGAGAGCGCCGCGACGTCGTGCTGCTGGGCCTCGCGCACCACCGCCGCGGGGTCGGCGCCCTGCTCCACCACCCACTGGCCACCGGCGTCCATGAGCTCGCGGTGGGCCGGGATGTCCCGCCGGAGCAGAGGGTTCGGCGTGAGGGCGGGCGTCACGACAGCCTCCGTCCGGAGATGTCCGGGCTCGAAGACACGGCCGGCCAGGCCCCGGGCCCTCGGGGTCCTACGCCCGCAGCGGGCGTGTCGAGCTCCACGCCGGTCCCCCCGTCGATCCGTCATCACCGTGCGCCGAACCTAGCGGCGTCGTCCGACACCCACTAGCCCCGGCCGCCACCCCGAGCCGAACGGCCGAACCGCTCCCGCGGCGGTGGTCCATCGGTCGGTGGGCCAGGATGGGCGGCATGAGCAGCGCACGGGTCCGCGTGGAGGCGGACGGAGCCATCGGCCGGATCACCCTCGACGCCCCCGAGCGCCTCAACGCCGTCGACCCCGAGATGTGCGCGGCCGTCGTCGCCGCCCTGCGCGAGCTCGACGCCGATCCCGCCGTCCGGGTCGTCGCGCTGACCGGGGCCGGGCGGGGCTTCTGCTCCGGCGCGCCGCTGACCGCGGAGGGCGCCCAGATGGGGGTCCTCGAGGCCGGCGCCGAGCTGGTCCGCACCCTGCTGGGGACGACGACGCCGGTCGTCGCCCTCGTGCACGGCGTCGCCGCCGGGATCGGCGTCCCCATGGCCCTAGCCTGCGACTACGCCCTCGTGGCCGACGAGGCGCCGTTCGTGCTCGCCTTCACCCGCATCGGCCTCATGCCCGACGGCGGGGCCACCGCGCTCGTCACGGCCGCGGTCGGTCGGGCCCGCGCCATGCGTCTCGCGCTCACCGGCGAGGCCCTGCCCGGCGCCACCGCCGCGCAGTGGGGGCTCGTCGCCGAGAGCGTCCCCGCCGACGGCTTCGACGCCCGTGCCGCCGAACTGCTCGAGAGCTTCGCGGCCGGCCCACCGCTGGCCTACGCCGAGACCAAGGCGGCGGTCAACGCGGCGGGGCTCGACGTCGAGGCGGCCCTGGCCCTCGAGGACGCCGGGCAGCGCCGGCTCGGTGCGACGGCCGACCACCGCGAGGGCGCGGCGGCGTTCGTCGGCAAGCGCCGGCCCGAGTTCACCGGCCACTGACCCGCCGCTGCGGGCGTCCGCGTCCGGGGCTTCCGCGGGTGTCGCTGCCTCGGAGGGTCGGAGTGCGCCGTCAGGCGCCCTCGACGACGACGTCGGCCCGGCTCCGCGACTGCTCGACGAGTTCGGCGTTGACCTGGTCCGACCCGTCGCTGCGCTCGACCGCCGCCGCGTGGTCGCGGCCGAAGGTCATGTGCCGCGCGACGAGCCACTCCCGTCGCAGCGCCGGCCCCGGGTCGACGAACCAGGACTCGTCGAGGAGGGCGGCGACCGGGTCGAAGCCGTGCGCGTCGGTCAGCAGGTAGTTGCCCTCGACGACGACGAGCGGGACCTCGCGCGGGACGGCGACGGCGCCGGCGACCGGCTCCTCGAGGTCGCGGCGGAAGGTCGGCGCGTAGACGACGTCCTCGTCGGCCGCCCGGACCCGCCGCAGCAGATGGACGAAGCCGGCGGCGTCGAAGGTGTCGGCCGCGCCCTTGGTCGCCGTCCGCCCGAGGTCCTCGAGCACGGACTGCGCGAGGTGGAAGCCGTCCATCGGCAGCAGCACCGCCTGCGGTCCGAGAGCGGCGACGAGCGCCTCGGCCAGCGTCGACTTCCCGGCGCCGGGCGACCCGGTGAGGCCGAGCAGGCGGCGCCCGCCACGGCCGGCCAGGGCCCGGGCCCGCTCGACGAGGCGGGCGGTGTCCGCGCGCGGCAGGCGGACCTGGTCGGGGGCCGTCGTCACGCGGAGAACCGCTCGGCGAGGGCGGTCAGCGAGTCGACGGTCACCTCGGGCTCGCGCATCGTCGTCGGGTACGGGGTGCCGGTGCGGGCGACGTAGCAGCTGCGGAGCCCGGCGACCGCGGCGCCGTGGGTGTCCCACGGGTGCACCGCGACGAGCATGGCGTCCTCGGGTTCGACCTCGCACGCGGACAGGGCGTAGGCGTAGGCGCGGTTGTCCGGCTTCCACAGCGGGGCGTCGGCGACGGAGAGCACCTGCTCGAAGACGTCGTCCAGGCCGTTGCGCTCGACGAGACCCTGGGCGACGGCGGTCGAGCCGTTGCTCAGCGTGACCATGCGGATGCCGAGGTCGGCGAGCGCGCGCAGGCCCGGTTCGACGTCCGGGTGCAGGGGCAGGTCCATGAAGGTGGCGACGACCCGGTCGGCGGCCTCGTCGAGGTCCTCCGGGGCGCCGGGCCGCCCGGCCGCCACGGTGTGGAAGCCGGCCGTGGCCAGGTCCGCGAACGCCGGGTTCTCACCGGTGACGGTGAGGGCCATGCCGTCGCGCAGCACACCCGCGAACCACGTCGCGGCGAGGTGCTCGGGCAGACCCAGCTCGGCGAACGTCGCGGCCACCGGCGACAGGTCCGACAGCGTCTCGTTGACGTCGAAGATCAGCAGACCGGGGGGCGGGCAGGGGACGACGGTGTCACTCATCGCCCCATCATCCACCGGGAGGGGCCCGCCGACGAGCGACCGCCGAGGAGGGCCGGACGCGCGGAGGGCGGGCACCGTGCGGTGCCCGCCCTCCGCCGTCGATGCCGTGCTCAGCCGGTGGTGGCGGCCAGCTTGGCGAGGGTGTCCTCGAGCTGGCTCTGGCTGACCAGGGGGAAGGAGACCTTCTGCAGCAGCTCGGGGTCGGTGACCTGGGCCCAGTCGTAGGTGACGGACACCAGCGTGCTGTCGGGACCCTGGGGCTCGAGCTCCCAGACCCACTGCCACCCGGGCGGCTCGGTGCCGGCCGGGGCGGTCTTCCACGCCACGAGCTTGTTCGGCTCGTAGCCGACGACGTGGTTGTCGGTCTTGTAGTCGCCGCCCATGTGGTCGCCGGTCATGTTCATGGTGAACACCTGCCCGGTGCCGGTGATGCGGTCGTTGTGCTCGTCGGACACCACGAACCCCGAGCCGTCGAGCTCGACGTGGTTGGCCGGGAGGGTGAGCACGTCGAACACCTCGGCGGCCGAGGAGTCGATGGTGCGGCTGACCGTGATCTTCTTGTCGTCGTCCATGTCCTCGATCCTCCCCGGTCAGGACGCCCAGCGGGGCTCTCGGTGCGCGCCGGGCGGTGGGGTGGACGCGGGGGCGGCCCACGTCCCGGGGGCGGACATCATGGGGGCGTGCTCGTCCGCTCCGCGCCCCTGTCCGCCGTCCCGCCCGTCACGCTCTACGCGGTGCTCCGGCTGCGCCAGGACGTGTTCGTCCTCGAGCAGCAGTGCCTCTACCCCGACCTCGACGGCCGCGACCTCGAGCCCGGCGCCGTCCACTACTGGGCCGAGGCCGACGACGGCGCGGTGCTTGGCACGCTGCGCGCGCTGGACGAGGGCGGCGGCGTCGTGCGGGTCGGCCGGGTGGCGACCGCGACGTCGGCCCGCGGCACGGGGGTCGCCGCCGCGCTCGTCCAGGCCGTGCTGGCGGCCACCCGCGGGCCGGTCGTCCTCGACGCCCAGAGCCACCTCGAGGGCTGGTACGAGCGGCTGGGGTTCGGCCGCGACGGCGCCGAGTTCGTCGAGGACGGGATCCCCCACGTCCCCATGCGCCTCACCCGCTGACCCGCGTCCCGGACGTCCCCCCTGGGGGCGCCACAACGCACGGCGGGGGCGGGCGACCGGACGGACGAGGTCCACGACCCGGCCGGGCCGGGGAAGGACCGGTGTCGGCGGCGCGCGGCAGGATGACGGCATGGACACCGCGCTCGCCGACCTCGTCGCCACCTCGCGCGAGGTCGCGGCCACCCGGTCGCGCACCGCGAAGACCGAGGCCATCGCCGCACTGCTGACCCGCGCGGGTGCCGACGAGGTCGGCACCGTCGTCGCCTTCCTCTCCGGGGTGCTGCCGCAACGCCGGCTCGGGGTCGGCCACCAGTCGCTGCGGTCTCTGCCCGAACCCGCCCCGGACTCCTCGCTCACCGTCGCCGAGGTCGACGCCGCCTTCGACCGTCTGGCCGCCGCCGCGGGATCCGGGTCGTCCACCGCCCGACGCGCCGAGCTGGTGTCCCTCCTGGGCGCGGCCACCGCCGACGAGCAGCGCTTCCTGCGCGACCTCATGACCGGCAACCTCCGTCAGGGCGCGCTCGACGGCGTCGTCCAGGCCGCCGTCGCCCGCGCCTACGAGATCCCGGACGCCGTCGTCCGCCGGGCCATCATGCTCGCGGGCTTCACCCACGTCGTCGCCGGACTGGCCGCGCGTGGCGGGCAGCCGGCCCTGGAGGACGTGCGTCTGGTCGTCGGGCGGCCGCTGCGGCCGATGCTCGCGGCGTCGGCCAAGACCACGGCCGAGGCCGCCGACACCTTCGCCGGCGCCGAGATGCTCGTCGACGGCAAGCTCGACGGCATCCGGGTGCAGGTCCACCGGCTGGACGGCGCCGTGACCGTCTTCACCCGGAGCCTCGACGACATCACCGACCGCGTGCCCGAGGTCGTCGAGGCCGTGGCCGCCCTGCCCGGCGGCGACCTCGTCCTCGACGGCGAGGCCATCGTCCTGCGCGAGGGCGGCCGTCCGGCGCCGTTCCAGGTCACCGGCGCCCGCACGGCCAGCTCGGCCGACGTCGAGCGGCTGCGCGCCGAGGTCCCCCTGACGACGTACCTCTTCGACGTCCTGCGCGCCGACGGGCGCGACCTCGTCGACGCCCCGGCCCGCGAGCGGCACGAGGTGCTCATCGCCCTCGCACCCCACCTCGTCGTGCCGCGCCTGCTGACCGACGACGCCGACGCGGCGGCCACCTTCTTCGACGACCTCGTCGCCGCCGGGCACGAGGGCGTCGTCGTCAAGGACGCCGACGCCCCCTACGCCGCCGGCCGGCGCGGCAGCGGCTGGGTCAAGGTGAAGCCGACGCACACCCTGGACCTCGTCGTCCTCGCCGTCGAGCAGGGGTCCGGCCGGCGGCGCGGCTGGCTGTCGAACATCCACCTCGGCGCCCGCGACCCCGAGTCCGGCGGGTTCGTCATGGTGGGCAAGACCTTCAAGGGGATGACCGACGAGATGCTGCGCTGGCAGACCGAGCGCTTCACCGACCTCGCCGACGGACCGGCCGACGGGTACGTCGTCACCGTGCGGCCCGAGCAGGTCGTCGAGATCGCGATCGACGGCATCCAGAGGTCCACCCGCTACCCGGGCGGCATCGCCCTGCGCTTCGCCCGGGTGCTGCGCTACCGCGACGACAAGCGCCCCGACGAGGTCGACACCATCGACGCCGTGCGGTCGTACTCGACGTCCGATTAGGCCGCAACATCGGCAACGGTGGTGAGTTGTGGCGCCGGATAGTCGGCCTACGGTCCTTCCTCGGTGTTCCCGCCAGCGGGTCATGACAACGTGACGAGGCATGAGCGAGATGACCGCCGACGACTACGAGTCCATCGATCGCGCATCCCGTGCCCTCCACGCTCGGGGTTGGCGAAAGGCGTTCACGCTGAACGAGATGCTCGGGGCGTGGGCCTCCCTCGTCGACGAAGTCGAGACCGGCTATGACCAGATGGTCTACGAGTACACGAACGACATGGCGTGCCGCGATTGGATCGCGCTCGTCTGGCCGATGGTGACGGATGGTGTTCGCGATGCACGAAGCGAGGAGTTGAAAGCCCTCGATGCCCGCTTCGAGGCGGCGACCGAGGACGATGACGGGATCGCGATCGGTCGCTACTACCGCATCGAGGACAAGGACGGCTGGTGGTGGCGCCGACGGCCTCTCAAGGTCGCGGGCGTGTTCGCAGCCGATCTAGCCCGGGAATGAACACACGTCCCGTCGTTCGGTCACCTCTGGCTCGCAGGACCTTCAAGGGGCATGACCGACGAGATGCTGCGCTGGCGGACCGAGCGCTTCACCGACCTCGCCGACGGACCGGCCGACGGGGACGTCGTCACCGTCCGGCCCGAGCAGGTCGTCGAGATCGCGATCGACGGCATCCAGCGGTCAACCCGCTACCCGGGCGGCATCGCCTTGGCCTTCTCCCGGGTGCTGGGCTACCGCGACGACAAGCGCTTCGACGAGGTCGACACCGTCGACGCCGTGCGTGCCCTCGGGCCCGGCTGACCGGCAGGATGACGGGATGAGCGGCAGCCGAGGGATCTGGACCTGCACGACCGACGCCGACCTGCTGCTGCGGCTGGCGGGTGCGGGCTTGGACTGGCTCGCCCTCGACGCCCAGCACGGGCCGGTCGACCGGGCCGCGCTGCCCGCGCTCGGCCGAGCGCTCGCCGGGGCCGCGACGCCGTTCCTCGTGCGGGTGCCGGCGGTCGACGCGGCGTGGATCGGTGCGGCGCTGGACGCCGGGGCCGCGGGCGTCGTCGTCCCCTCCGTCACCGGACCCGACGACGCCCGGCGTGCCGCCCTCGCCGCGCGGTACCCGCCGCTCGGGGAGCGCAGCTGGGGCCCGTTCGCGCCGCTGTGGGGCGGCGACGCGCCGACGCCCGAGGCGGCGAACGAGGCCGTGCGGTGCTGGGTGATGGTCGAGACCCCCGGGGCGCTCGACACCGTCGACGAGATCGCCGCCACCCCCGGCGTCGACGGCCTCTTCGTCGGCCCGCTCGACCTCTCGCTCTCGCTGGGCACGACGGCCGACGCGCTGCTCGACGACACCTCGGACGACGGGCGGCTGGCGCGGGTCGTCGCCGCGGCTCGACGGCAGGGGATCGACACCGCGGGGTTCGCCGGCACGCCGGGCAACGCCCGCCGGATGCGCGCCCACGGCCTCGACCACGTCGCCGTGACCACCGACGCCGCCGTCGTCGCGGCCGGGGTGCGCGCGGTGCTCGCCGAGCTCGACGACTGACGGCGCTCGGGCCGCGGGCGACCCGAGCCATCCGGTGACCGCCGATGCGCCGAACCAGGCGGTATGACCCGGTTCGACGACCTGCGAGCCCTCGCCCTGCAGTGGTCCGCGCCGCTCACCGTCCGGTACGGCGAGCCGTTGCGCTTCGCCGGCCGGGACCTGCCCGGGCCCGAGCGGCTGCGGGTCCCGACGCGGCACGGTCGGGTCCCGGCGCACCTCTACCGTCCGCCCGGCAGCGCCGACCGCCCCTCGGACCCGCCCGTCGTCGTCCACTTCCACGGCGGCGCCTTCGTCATGCGCTACCCGCAGATGGACGACTGGTGGTGCCGCTACCTCGCGGCCACCGCCGGCGTCGCGGTCGCCAATGTCGACTGGTCCGTCGCGCCGCAGGCCCGTTACCCCGTCGGGCAGGAGGAGGGCCACGACGTCGCGGAGGCCCTCGCGACCCACGGCGCGGAGTACGGCGTCGACGGACGCCGGCTGGTCGTCAGCGGGTTCAGCGCCGGCGGGAACGTCGCGGCGTCGGTCTGCCTCCAGGCCCGGGACCGCGGCTCGTTCGCGCCGGCCCTCCAGGTGCTCGGGGTGCCCGCGCTCGACCTCGCGTCCGAGGTGCCGGAGGACGGGCCCGGCATGCTCGCGCCGGGGATGCGCCGCCTCGTCCGCCGCGTCTACTTCCCCGACGTCGAGCGTCGGCGCGAGCCGTACGCCTCGCCGCTGCTCGCCGAGGACCTCTCCGGGCTCCCGCCGACCGTCGTGCTCACCGGCGAGCGCGACGCCCTGCGACCCGACGGCGACGACTACGCGCGGCGCCTGCGGGCGGCCGGCGTCGAGGTCATCCACGACGTCACGCCCGGCGTCGACCACTACTTCCTCACCGACGACCCGGTGCGGGCCCGCCGGACGATGGCGATGGTCGCCGCCCGGGTCGCCTCCGCCGTCGGCGCGGACGCCACCCCGTCGCCGCCGGGCGGCTGACCGGCGTCCCAGCGGCCGCTCGGAGGGTCGAGGGGTCACGACGCGCGGCATCCCCACTCGCCGGTGCCGCCCGTCGCGACCCCTCGACGGACGGGGGAGCCGGCGGCCCCGCTCAGAAGCCGGTGGGCTCCCGCGGCGTGTACGCCGACTCCAGCGCCTCGACCTCGTCGTCGGTGAGGTCGAGGTCCAGCGCGGCGACGGCGTCGGGCAGGTGGTGCTCCTTGGTGGCGCCGACGATCGGGGCGTCGACGACGGGGTTGCGCAGCACCCAGGCCAGTGCGACCGACGCCATGGCCACGCCCCGGTCGGCCGCGATCCGCTCGACGGCCGCGACGATGTCCGCGTCGGAGTCCTGGAACAGCCTCTTGCCGAACTCGTCGGTGCCGCTGCGGTCGGTCTGCTCACCCCACGGCCGGGCCAGGCGACCGCGCGCCAGCGGGCTCCACGGGATCGACCCGACCCCCTGGTCGGCGAGCAGCGGCAGCATCTCCCGCTCCTCCTCGCGCATGAGGAGGCTGTACTGGTCCTGCATCGAGACGAACCGCGTCCACCCGTTGAGTTCGGCGGCGTGCTGCATCGACGCGAACTGCCAGGCGTACATCGAGGACGCCCCGATGTAGCGCGCCTTGCCGGCCTTGACGACGTCGTGCAGCGCCTCCATGGTCTCCTCGACCGGCACCTCGGGGTCGAGACGGTGGATCTGGTAGAGGTCGACGTAGTCGGTGCCGAGGCGGGTGAGGGAGGCGTCGACCTGCTCGAGGATCGCCTTGCGCGACAGGCCCGACCCGCCCGGTCCGTCGTGCATGTGGCCGTGCACCTTCGTGGCCAGCACGATGTCCTCGCGGCGGCTGTACTCCCGGATCGCCCGGCCGACGAACTCCTCGGACGTGCCCGCGCTGTAGACGTTCGCGGTGTCCCAGAACGTGATCCCGAGCTCGACGGCCTGGCGGAAGAACGCGCCGGAGGTCTCCTCGTCCAGGGCCCACGGGTGGTTGCCGGCCGAGGCGTCCGCGTAGGTCATGCAGCCGAGGGCGATACGGCTGATCGTGAGGCCGGTGCGGCCGAGGCGGGTGTACTCCATGCTCGTGCTCCTCGAGGGTCGGGGTCGTGAGGTCTCCTCGCATCATGCGCCTCCCGGTCCGCCCGTCGGCCCGGCGGGTCGCGCCGATCGCGAGGTGACCGGTCCGGGAGCCGGGCGGTCACCTCGGCGGCGTGCCAGGGTGGGACGACGAGCCGGGCCCGCGCCCGGTGCACCGACCCGAGCGGGAGGCCGCCCGTGACCGACGCCGTCCACCCGGCAGGTGCCGGACCGCTGCCCACCGCCTCCGCCCTGGCCGCCGGGTTCGCCGACGGCAGCGCCGACCCGGTGGCCGCGGCCGAGCGGTCGCTCGCCGCCGTCGCCGCCCACGACCCGGCCGTGAACGCGATGACGCAGGTCTTCGCCGAGGAGGCGCTCGAGGCGGCCCGGGTCAGCGCCGACCGCTGGGCGTCCGGCCGGCCGCTGAGCCCGGTCGACGGCGTGCCCGTCACCGTCAAGGACCTCTTCCTCACCCGCGGCCGGCCGACCCTGCGCGGCAGCACGCTCGTCGACCCGGCCGGCCCGTGGGACGAGGACGCGCCGGCCGTCGCCCGCCTCCAGGAGTCGGGCGCCGTCGTCCTCGGGAAGACGACGACGCCGGAGTTCGCGTGGAAGGGCGTCACCGACTCGGTCCTCGCCGGCTCCACCGGCAACCCGTGGGGCGCGCACCTCACCGCCGGCGGCTCGTCGGGCGGGTCGGCGGCGGCCGTCGGGCTGGGCATGGGCGCGTGGTCGATCGGCACCGACGGCGGCGGGTCGGTGCGCATCCCCGCCGCGTTCACCGGCACCGTGGCCATCAAGCCGACCTTCGGGCTCGTGCCCATCCACCCGCCGAGCCCGTACGGCACGCTCTCGCACGCGGGCCCGATGACCCGCACGGTCCGGGACGCGGCGCTCCTGCTCGACGTCCTCACCGGGTTCGACGCCCGTGACTGGTTCGCCCTGCCGCGGCCGACGGGGTCCTTCCTCGACGGGCTCGACGACGGTGTCGCCGGCCTGCGCGTCGCGTTCTCGCCGACGCTGGCCGGCACCGGTGTCAACGACCCCGAGGTCGAGGCCGCGGTGCGGGCCGCCGTCGAGGTGCTGGCCGGTCTCGGCGCCGAGGTCGAGGAGGTCGACCCCGAGGTCGGCGAGGTCCGGGACGCGTTCGAGACGCTGTGGTTCACCGGCGCCGGCAAGGTGGTCGAGCCCTATGGTGCCGACGCCCTCGACCGGATCGACCCGCTGCTCGCCGAACACGTCCGCCGGCACGCCGGTGACACCGCGTCGGACTACCTCGGCGCCGTCGACATCCGGATGCGGCTCGGCGCGACGATGGGCCGCTTCCACGAGCGCTACGACCTGCTGCTCACCCCGACGATGCCGATCGCCGCCTTCGCGCGCGACCGCGACGCCCCCGCCGGCTGGCCCGAGGACCTGTGGACCTCGTGGACGCCGTACACCTACCCCTTCAACCTCACCGGCCAGCCGGCGTTGTCGGTGCCGTGCGGGTTCACCGGGGCCGGTCTCCCCGTCGGTCTCCAGGTCGTCGGCGCCCGCCACGCCGACCGGCTCGTCCTGCGCGCCGGCCACGCCTACGAGGCCGCCACCGACTGGAGCGCGCGCACCCCGAGCGTGCTGGGCCCCTGACGGGCGGGACGTCGGCGCCGGGACCCGGCAGGGACGACGGAGCCGCAGCGGAGGGACTCACGCTGCGGCTCGGGAGTGGCCAGGGGCGGGGTCGAACCGCCGACCTTCCGATTTTCAGTCGGACGCTCGTACCAACTGAGCTACCTGGCCGGACCTACCAGAAGGGGCCGGAAGGATCCGGCCCCCGCATGGAGGAGCGACCCCGACGGGACTCGAACCCGCGACCTCCGCCGTGACAGGGCGGCGCGCTAACCAACTGCGCTACGGGGCCTTGACTGGTGCAAGACCGTATCCCCAACGGGATTCGAACCCGTGCTACCGCCGTGAAAGGGCGGGGTCCTGGGCCGCTAGACGATGGGGACCCGACCTCGGTCGGACCTTGACGTCATGCAACCCGGCGCTCGGATCCGTCGAGGACTTGCGAAAGCATAGGGGACGCCAGGCCAGCCACCAAAACGGGGTCCGTGGCCGCCGTCCGGGTCGCCGGACGCGCCGCGGGCGGGCCGTGGCGTCCCGTGCACCGGGCGACCGCGGAGCCGTCGCGGGGTCGCCGTGGCGCCGGGGCGCGGCGGTCGCGGTCAGGCTCCGGCGGCCCAGTCCCGGACGCGGTCGACGTTCCAGGTCGTCACGATGCGGTCGGCGGGGACGCCGAGCCGCTCGGCCCGCTCGCAGCCGTACGCCTTCATGTCCAGCTGCCCCGGCGCGTGGGCGTCGGAGTCGATGGAGAACAGGCAGCCGATCTCGAGGGCCAGGGTGACGAGCTCGTCCGGCGGGTCGCAGCGCTCGGGCCGGCTGTTGATCTCGACGGCGGTGTCGTGCTCGGCGCAGGCCTCGAAGACGGCCCGGGCGTCGAACTCGGACTGTGGGCGCTTCCCGCGGGATCCGGTGACGAGGCGGCCGGTGCAGTGCCCGAGGACGTTGACCCGGGGGTTGCTCACCGCGGCGACCATCCGCGCCGTCATCGGGCCGTGGTTCATCCGCAGCTTGCTGTGCACCGACGCCGTGACGAGGTCGAGCCGGCCGAGCATCTCCTCGGTCTGGTCCAGCGACCCGTCGTCGAGGATGTCGACCTCGATGCCCTTGAGCAGGGTGAACGAGCCGTCGAGCGAGCGGTTCACCCCGTCGACGATGGCCAGCTGCTTGCGCAGCCGCTCGACGGAGAGCCCGTTGGCGACGCGCAGCTGCGGGCTGTGGTCGGTGAGGACCATCCAGTCGTGCCCGAGCTCGACGCCGGTGAGGACCATCTCGTCGATCGGCGACCCGCCGTCGCTCCAGTCCGAGTGCAGGTGGCAGTCGCCGCGCAGGGCGGCGTAGAGGTCCTCGCCGCCGTCGACGAGCGGGCCGCCGGCTTTCTCCTGCAACGACGCCAGGTAGGACGGCAGCTCTCCGGCGACGGCCTCGGCGATGACCCCCGACGTCGACTTCCCGATGCCGTCGAGCTGCTGCAACGTCCCGGCCTCGGCGCGCTCGCGGACCTCGTCGTCGTCCAGGCCGCGCAGGGTCTTCACGGCGTTGCGGAACGCCTCGACCCGGTAGGTGCCGGCCCGGGTGCGCTCGAGGAGGAAGGCGATCCGGCGCAGCGCGTCGACCGGGTCGACGGGGGCCTCCAGCGGCTCGAGCAGCGCGACCATGGGCCGATGCTCGCACAGCGTCTCGACGGCGGACCGGCCGACGACACGCAGGGTCCGTCGGCCGACGAGTCGCAGTGTCCGTCGGCCGACGACTCGTAGTCCCCTGACGGGCGGGTGGGCGGCGGACGGACCGACGACACGCAGTGTCCGTCGGCCGGCGGGTCGGGGGCCGTGGCGGCGCAGGCGGCGCGTCCTGGTCGTCCGCTCGTCGGCTCAGGACCCCGGCGTCGACCCGTCGCCGTGAGCTTCGAGGTCGACGCTCGGCAGCACGAGCCCCGTCGTCGGCGCGCCGCAGGACGAGCGCCCGTGGTCGGCCCGTCGCCGTGATCCTCGACGTCGGTGCGCGGCACCACGAGCCCCGTCGGCGGCGCGCCGCAGGATGAAAGCCCGTGGTCGGCCCGTCGCCGCACGAGCCCCGGTCTCAGCCTGCCAGCAGCGCGGTGAGCCCGTCGAGCAGACGGTCGACGTCGCCGTCGTCCGTGTAGGGCGCGAGGCCCACCCGCACCCCGCCGGTGTCGCCGAGCCCGAGGTGGCGCGAGCACTCGACGGCGTAGAAGCTGCTCGCCGGCGCGTTGACGCCGCGCTCGGCCAGCCCGCGGTAGACGTCGGCGCCCTCGACCCCGTCGACCGTGAAGAGCAGCGTCGGCGTGCGGTGCTCGGCGTTGGAGTGCACGGTGACGCCGGGCAGGGCGCGCAGGGCGGGCTCCAGCCGGTCCATGAGGCCCTTCTCGTGCTGCTCGAGGGCGTCCATCGACGTGAGCAGGCGGGCGCGGCGGTGCTCGGGCGTCACCTCCCGGTCGAGGTCGTCGAGCCGGGCCAGGAAGTCGACGGCCGCGGTCGTCCCGGCCATGAGCTCGTAGGGCAGGGTGCCGGCCTCGAAGCGCTCGGGGACGGCGTCGGAGCTGGGCTGCAGCTTGTCCGGGTGCAGCGTCTCCAGCAGGCCGGGCGCGGCGGCGAGGACCCCGCAGTGCGGCCCGAGGAACTTGTACGGCGAGCAGACCCAGACGTCGGCGCCGAGCTCGGCGACGTCGACCGACGCGTGCGGGGTGGCGTGCACGCCGTCGACCCAGTGCAGCGCGCCGACGGCGTGGACCGCCTCGGAGATCTGCCGGGTGGGCGGCCGGGTGCCGATGAGGTTCGACGCGGCGGTCGTCGCCACGAGCCGGGTGCGGTCGGAGAGGACGGCCTCGACGTGGGCGAGGTCCAGCTCGCCGGTCGCGGGGTCGAAGTCGACCCAGCGGAGCGTGGCGCCAGCGGCCTCGGCGTGCTGCACCCACGGCCGGACGTTGGCGTCGTGGTCCAGGCGGGTGACGACGACCTCGTCGCCCGGTCCCCAGGTCCTGGCCAGCGCGCGGCCGACGTCGTAGGTCAGGGCGGTGGCGCTGCGGCCGAAGACGATGCCCGCCGGGTCGGCGCCCAGCAGGTCGGCGAGGGCGGACCGGCAGGCGAGGACGACGTCGGCGGCGCGGCGCTCGGAGGCGGTGACCGTGCCGCGGTTGGAGATGGCCGAGGTCAGCGTGTCGGCGACGGCGCGGGCGACGACGTCGGGCACCTGGCTCCCACCGGGCCCGTCGAAGTGCGCGAGGGCGTCGGGTCCCTCGAGGGCGGGGAAGTGCGAGCGGATGCGGGAGACGTCGTAGGCCATGCCCACGATTCTCGCCTGATCCCGGAAGGTTCGGGTTCGCCGGTCTTCGGTGGGTGCGCGAACCCGAAGGTTCTCGCCTGATCCCGGAAGGTTCGGGTTCGCCGGTCTTCGGTGGGTGCGCGAACCCGAAGGTTCTCGCCTGATCCCGGAACGTTCGGGTTCGCCGGCCTTTCGACGTTGAGCGAACGCGGGGTTCCGGGATCAGGCGGGAGAGGGGGACGGCCGGGGCGGCGGCTCGGGGGAGGGGGTCACCAGGAGGTGTGGAGCGGGCGGCCCTCGGCGAAGCCGGCGGTGCTCTGGATGCCGACGGTGGCGCGGTCGTGGAACTCCTGGAGCGTGCGGGCGCCGGCGTAGGTGCAGGACGAGCGCAGGCCGGCGACGATCTGGTCGATGACGTCCTCGACGCTCGGACGGGCGGGGTCGACGTACATCCGGGCGCTGCTGATGCCCTCCTCGAAGAGCGCCTTGCGGGCCCGGTCGTAGGCGGAGTCGGTCGCCGTCCGGTGCCGCACCGCCCGGGCCGACGCCATCCCGAAGGACTCCTTGTACTGGCGGCCCTGCTCGTCGGTGTACAGGTCGCCCGGTGACTCCAGCGTCCCCGCGAACCACGACCCCACCATGACGTTCGACGCGCCGGCGGCCAGGGCCAGCGCGACGTCGCGCGGGTGCCGCACCCCGCCGTCGGCCCACACCTGCGCCCCGAGCTGCCGTGCGGCGGTAGCGCACTCGAGCACCGCCGAGAACTGCGGACGGCCGACCGCCGTCATCATCCGGGTCGTGCACATGGCGCCCGGCCCGACGCCGACCTTGACGATGTCGGCGCCGGCCTCGACGAGGTCGCGGGTGCCCGCGCCCGAGACGACGTTGCCGGCGACCAGCGGGACACCGAGGTCGAGGGCGCGGACGGCGCGCAGCACCTCGATCATCTTCTCCTGGTGGCCGTGCGCGGTGTCGATGACGAGGACGTCGGCGCCGGCCTCGGCGAGCGCGGCGGCCTTGGCCGCGACGTCGCCGTTGATGCCGATCGCGGCGGCGATCCGCAGCCGGCCGGCGTCGTCGACGGCGGGCTCGTACAGGCTGGTGCGCAGCGCCCCGGCCCGCGTGAGGATGCCGACGAGGCTGCCGTCGGGCGCGACGACCGGGGCCAGGCGGCGGCGGGCGTGCGCGAGGACGTCGAACGCCTTCTCGACGTCGACGCCGTCGTCGAGGGTGACCATCTCGGTGACCATGACGTCGGCCAGCTGGGTGAACCGGTCGACGCCGGTGAGGTCGCTCTCGGTGACGACGCCGACCGGCCGGTCGCCCGCGACGACGACGCCCGCGCCGTGTGCCCGCTTGTGCAGCAGGACCAGCGCCTCGCCGGCGGTGCTCGTCCGGTCGAGGGTGATCGGGGTGTCGTAGACGAGGTGGCGGGTCTTCTGCCAGGCGATGACCTCGGCGACGACCTCGGTGGGGATGTCCTGCGGGATGACGGTGAGCGCGCCGCGGCGGGCGGTCGTCTCGGCCATGCGGCGCCCGGCGATGGCGGTCATGTTCGCGACGACGAGCGGGACGGTCGTCCCGGTGCCGTCCTGCGAGCGCAGGTCGACGTCGAGGCGGCTGGTCACCGACGAGCGGTTGGGGACCATGAAGACGTCGTCGTAGGTGAGGTCGTGCTGGGGCATGAGGCCGTCGAGGAACTGCACGGTGGCCAGCCTACGGTCGCCGCGCCGTCGGCCCACCCGCCGTCGGGGGTCGTCGGGGGAGCGGCGCAGCACTCGACACCCCGGTTCGTCACCGAGGCCCCGGTTTCGAACCGGTGCCCGGCGGACATTTCGGGGTGACCCCGAAATGTCCGCCGGGGTGGGGGCGGGAGGCGCGTGCGGCAGGATCGGGGCCGTGAGTCTCATGGCGGCGTCCCCGGCCGACGTCCGGCGGCGGGCGGGGCTGCGCCGGATGCGGATGGTGGCGCTGGCCCTGCTCCTGCTCGCGGCGGTCGTCTTCCTGGCCACGCTCCGCCTGGACCACGGCGGCCTCTGGGGGTACGTCAACACCGCCGCCGAGGCCGCGATGGTCGGCGCGCTCGCCGACTGGTTCGCCGTCACCGCCCTCTTCCGCCACCCGCTCGGCATCCCGGTGCCGCACACCGCGATCGTCCCGCGGCGCAAGGACGAGATCGGCCGCAGCCTCCAGGACTTCGTCACCGAGAACTTCCTCACCGAGGAGATCGCCCGCGAGCGCCTCGCCGCCGCCGGCGTCACCGGCCGCATCGGCCGCTGGCTCGGCGACCCCGACCACCGCCGCACCGTCCGCACCGAGGCCGTCCGCATCGCCCGGGCCGGGCTCGGCCGGCTCGAGGACGCGGAGGTGCGCACCCTCGTCGACGACTTCCTCGTCCCCCGGCTCGTCCGCGAGCCGGTCAGCCCCATCGCCGGCGCGCTGCTCGAGGGCGTCGTTGCCGAGCGCACCCACGACGGCCTCGTCGACCTCGCCCTCGAGGAGCTGCACGCCTGGCTCCGCGAGAACCCCGGCACCTACGCCGAGGTCCTCGGCTCGCGGGCACCGTGGTGGAGCCCGCCCTGGCTCGACGACCGGGTCATCGGCTGGACCTACGAGCAGGTGCTCGCCTTCCTCCGCGAGGTCCGCGACGACGCCCGCCATCCGGCCCGGCAGGCCCTGGACGACCTCCTGCGCCGGCTCGCCCAGGACCTGCAGCACGACCCCGAGGTCATGGCTCGCGCCGAGTCGCTCAAGGAGCGGCTGCTCACCCACCCGCAGACCGCCGAGACCGTGCTCGGGCTGTGGCACTCCTTCCGCACCGCGCTGGAGACGGCGATGGACGACGAGACCTCGTACTTCCACGTCCGCGGCGACGAGCTGCTGGCCCACCTCGGCGAGCACCTCGTCTCCGACCCGGTGTGGAAGGACCGGGTGGAGGCCCGGCTGGCCGAGGCCGTCTCCTTCGTCGTCAACACCTACGGCCACGAGCTCGCGGCGGTCATCCCGGTCACCGTCGAGCGCTGGGACGGCCGCCAGGCGGCCGAGCGCATCGAGCTGCACGTCGGACGCGACCTGCAGTTCATCCGGATCAACGGCACCGTCGTCGGCGCGCTGGCCGGGGTCGTCATCCACGCCGTCGCGCAGGTGCTCGCGTGAGCGCCGTCCCCCGGGCCCGGCCCAGCGGCGCCCGGCCGACAGGCGCCCCGCACCGCTCCCGGCCCGCCCTGGCCGCGCCCGGTCCGGGCCTGCGATGCTGGGCGGCGTGAGCACGACGGTCGACCTCTCCGCGCCCGGACGCCGGATCGCCGTCGCCGCGGTGCTCACGGCCGCGGTCCTCGGCGTCCTGGACGCCCTCTGGCTGGGCGTGGTCTCGGGGGACCTGTACGCGAGCCAGATCGGCGACCTCCTCGCCGAGGAGCAGCACGTCGGCGCCGCCGTGGCCTTCTACCTCGTCTACGTCGTCGGGCTCGTCTGGTTCGTCCTGCGCCCCGCCCTGGCCCGCCTCGACGCCGGGACGGGCGGCATCCGCCGCGCGCTGGTCGACGCCGCACTCTTCGGCCTCGTCACCTACGCGACGTTCGACCTCACCTCGATGGCGGTCCTCGACGGCTTCCCGCTGCTCGTCGCGGCGGTCGACCTCACCTGGGGCGTCGCGCTCTGCACGGTGACGACCGCCGTCGTCCTCGTCGCGATGAAGTCCCTCGGGCCGGACGACGCCACCCGCTAGTCCGGCCCACCCCGGACCCGGGCGGTCAGGCGCGGCGCGGCGGCCGCGGGAAGAACATGCTCGTGCGCTCCATGTACTTTGGGTAGCCCGGCCGCTTGGCCATCTCCGACTCCAGCAGCCGCGCCCCGGTGGCGAAGGCGAGGAAGTACGTCATCACCACCGGTGACAGGACGGTGAGCACCCCCGGCCAGGCGCCGGCGGCGACCACCCAGAGGCCCCACCAGACGGCGGAGTCGCCGAAGTAGTTCGGGTGGCGCGTCCACGCCCACAGGCCCCGGTCCATGACCCGGCCCCTGTTCGCGGGGTCGGCCTTGAACGCCTTCAGCTGGGCGTCGCCCACGGTCTCGAACGCGACACCGACGAGCCAGACGAGCACCCCGAGCGCGGCGACCCAGCCGAGCGCGCTGTCGGTGGCGGCCGCCACCTGGAGGGGCAGCGAGACGAACCACGCCGCGACGCCCTGGGTCCCGAAGACGCGGACGAGGGCGTAGCGGAAGCGCTCCTCGGGAGGCTTCTGCGACAGCATCTTCTCGTACCGCGGGTCCTCGCCCTGTCCGAGCGCCCGGCCCCGGATGTGCCAGGCCAGCCGGCCGCCCCACACCGTGACGAGCACGGCCAGCAACAGCGAGCGCCCGGAGTGCTGACCGACGGCGTACGCCACCCACCCGATGGCGACGAACACGAGCCCCCAGGTGACGTCGACGACGGCGACCCGCCCGACCCGCCGGGCGACCAGCGCGGTGACCCCCATGGCGAGCGCCGACGTGACGGCCGACGCCACGAGGACGGCGACGAGGGTGCCCCCGGAGAACCCTCCGTCCATCAGCGGGCGGGGTCGGAGACGACGGGTGCACCACCCGGGCGGCGCAGGAGCAGCTGGTCGACGCCCATCCGGTTGTCCCGGAAGGCCTGCGACCCGCCGACGAGGTACAGCCGCCAGACCCGCGCGCCCTCCTCGCCGATGAGCTCGACGGCGCGGTCCCAGTTCTCCTCGAGGGTGGCGTGCCAGGCGTCGACGGTCCACACGTAGTGCTCGCGCAGGGCGTGCACGCCGCGGACCTCGAGCCCGGCGTCTTGGAGGAAGGTCAGGGTGTCGCCGACCGGGCGCATCGTCATGTCGGGGGCGATGAACTGCTCGATGAACGGTCCGCCGCCGGGGTGGTGACCCCGCACGCGCGACATCTGCTGGACGAGGACGTAGCCACCGGGCCGGACGAGGCGGTGCAGCGCCCGCGCGTAGGTGGCGTAGTTCTTCTCGCCGACGTGCTCGCCCATCTCGAGGGAGGCGACGGCGTCGAACGGCTCGTCGCGGACCTCGCGGTAGTCCTGCAGGCGGATCTCGACCCGGTCCTCGAGGCCGCGCTCGCGGATGCGGGCGTCGATGAACGCCTTCTGCTCCGCAGCGATGGTGACGCCGGTGACCCGGGCCCCGAAGTGCTCGGCGGCGTAGAGCGACAGCGAGCCCCAGCCGCAGCCGACGTCGAGGAAGCGCATGCCCTCGGTGAGGCCGACCTTCCGACAGACGAGGTCGAGCTTGGCCGCCTGCGCGTCGACGAGCGGCATCTCCGGGCCGTCGGCGTAGAAGGCGCACGAGTACGCCAGGTGCGGGTCGAGGAGGAACTCGTAGAACGCGTTCGACAGGTCGTAGTGGTGGCTGATCGAGGCCCGGTCGCGGGCGAGGGAGTGCAGCCGCCCCTTGACGACGGCCTGCGTCGCGGGCGGGGCGGGCGGGCGGCCCATCGCCCCGGTGTCCCGGGCCAGCCGGACGAGGTCGGGGAGCAGTCGGGCGACCCGGGCCGGGGTCAGCGGTGGCAGCGAGCGCGCGGCGACGGTCTCGCGGACGAGGTCGAGCACGTCGCCGACCGGGGCGTGCACCTCGAGCTCTCCGGTGACGTACGCCTGCGCCGCCCCGAGCTCGCCCGGGTGCCACAGCAGCCGCGTGAGGGCCTGCGGGGAGCGCAGCTCGACGAGCGGTGCGTCCTGCGGTCCGGCCTCGGACCCGTCCCAGGCGCGCAGCCGGACGGGCAGCGGTCCGGCGAGGAGGGGGCGCAGCGCGCTCTCGATGCGGACCGCCACCCCCGAGGTGGGGGTGGCGGTGGCGGGCACGTGTTCGGTCTGCGTCATCGGGGCTCCTGTCGACGAGCGGCCGGAGCGCGCGTGCAGGCGGGCACGGCCGGAGGGGTCACGCGTGCGGTTCGGAGTCCGAGCGGGCCTCGGATGTCGCGTGGGCCGCGTGGCCGTTGACGCGCCCGTTCACCGGCTCGGCCTGACGGCCGTTCACGGACCCGTTGCGCTGCGCGTCGGACCGCTCGCCGTGCTCCTGCTCGACGGCCTCGGACCGCTCGCCGGCCGCGCGGCGCCGCTGCCGGGCGAACTCGGTCAGCTGCTGCACGTCCGCGACGAGGTCGGGACCGAGGTGGTAGGCGCGGATCTCCTCGAGGATGCGCGGCGTGGTGCCACGACCCGCCACCCACACCGGGTGCCGGTCGCCGAGCCGGCGCAGCTCCTTGGCGTGGGCACGGAAGCCGGACGGGCGGCGCGAGGCCAGCACGACGGCGTCGGGGGAGGTGAGGTCGGCGGCCGCCGTGAGGGAGGCGATCGGGGTGTCCGGGCCGAGGTAGCGCACCCGCCAGCCGGCCCGCCCGAGGAGGACGCCGAAGCTCAGCAGGATGATGTCGTGGAACTCGCCCGGGGGGCAGGCGAGGACGGCGACCGGCCCCGTGCCGAGACCCCAGGTCATCGACAGCGCGCCGAGGCGGCGGCGGACGAGGCTGGAGGCGAAGTGCTCCTGGGCGATGCCGATGCGGCCGAGCTCCCACTGCTCGCCGACCTTGACGAAGAACGGCACGAGGACGTCCACGACCGCGCTCTCGACCGACCGGTCGAGGAAGGCGGTGTCGAGGACGGCGTGGGCCCGGTCCTCGTCGAGGGCGGTGATGGCGTCGAGGAGCTGCGTGACGAGCATCGGGGGGTCGACGCGCAGGCTGCCGTCGCCGTTCGCCGCCACGCGCGAGCCGGTGTCGAGACCCGGGTCGTCGCCGTCGGCCTCGCCGGTGGCCTGGGCGCCGGCACGCTCGGCCGCGAGGACCTGCCGCGCGGCCTCCATGGCGCTGACGCCCTGGTCGCGCAGCGAGAGGACCTCACGGACGCGCCGCTCGTCGTCGACCCCGTAGAGCCGGTACCCGCCGGAGGACCTGGAGGGGGTGAGCAACCCGTACCGCGACTCCCACGCACGCAGGACGTGGGTGCTCACGCCGACGCGAGTGGCGAGCTCGCCAATCCGCATCGATGGAGGAACCGAACGTCTCATGCGCTCCACGGTACGTCTCCGGCGGAGTTTTGACAAACCTTTGACGATCCTGAGCGAAAGGTTCTACGGTCATGGACATGAGCCCCCTGCACCCCCGGGAGCGCGAGAGCGCCCCCGAGCGCGTCGTCGTGGTCGGGGCGGGGATCTCCGGGCTCACCGCCGCCCACGTGCTCGCCACCCGTCACGACGTCACGCTCGTCGAGGCGGAGGACCGCCTCGGCGGCCACGCGCACACCCACACGGTGCCGACGGAGCACGGCGACCTGCGGGTCGACTCCGGCTTCATCGTCCACAACGACCGCACCTACCCCTACCTGCGACGGCTCTTCCGCGAGCTCGGCGTGCGGACCCACGACACCGAGATGTCGATGAGCATCCGCGACGACTCCACCGGCCTGGAGTACGCCGGCGGCCGGGGCGTCAAGGGGTTCGTCGCCCGCCCCCGCCAGCTCCTGGACCGGGAGTACGTCGGGATGCTGCGGGCGGTCAAGCGCTTCCACGTGCTGGCCAACCGCTTCCTCGACTCCACGGACGACGGCGACACGACGACGTACGGCGAGTTCATCCGCGAGCACGGCTTCCCCGAGTCCTTCTCACGGCTCTACGCCGTCCCGGTCGTGGCCTGTGTGTGGTCCAGCGGTGAGGGCGACGCGCTCGACTACCCGGCGCGCTACCTCTTCCGCTTCCTGCGCCACCACGGGATGCTCCAGGTCGGCGACTCCCCGCAGTGGATGACCGTCGTCGGCGGCTCGCGCAGCTACGTCGACGAGCTCGCCTCCCGCCTGGACGACGTCCGCAGCGGTGACGCCGTCACCTCGGTCGCGCGCACCCCCGACGGCGTCGAGGTCCGCACGGCCTCGGGCCGGACCGACCACTACGACCGCGTCGTCCTCGCGACGCACGCGGACGACGCGCTGAAGCTCCTCGCCGACCCCTCGCCCGCCGAGAAGGAGGTCCTCGGGGCGTTCCGCTACTCGCGCAACGAGACCGTGCTGCACCGCGACGGCTCGCTCATGCCCCGGGCCCGGCTGGCCCGCGCGTCGTGGAACTACCTCGTCGGCTCCGAGCCCGGAGCCGGCGCGATCGTCACGTACTGGATGAACCGGCTGCAGGGACTCCCGCAGGAGGAGCCGTTCTACGTGACCCTCAACGCGACCGACCGGATCGACCCCAGTAGCGTCGTCGCCACGATGCAGTACACCCACCCGCTGTACGACCTCGCCGCCGTGCGCGCCCAGGGCCGGATCCCGGATATCACCACCGAGCGCACGGCGTTCGCCGGTGCCTACCAGGGGTGGGGCTTCCACGAGGACGGCTGCCGGTCGGGGGTCGAGGCGGCGCGGGCGTTCGGGGTGGAGTGGTGACCGCCTCCGTCACGGCCGCGGACCTGCCCACGCTGCCCGCCCTCGTCGTCGGCCGGGTGCACCACGTCCGCCACCGTCCGCTGCACCACGCCTTCACCCACCGGCACACCCAGTGGCTCGTGGACCTCGACGCGATGCCCCGGCTGCCCCGGGCGCTGCGCTGGGCGGCGACCTTCCGCGGCGAGGACCACCTCTCCGGCAACCCGGGCATCGCGGCGCTCAAGGCCAACGTGCTGAGGGTGCTCGAGCGCGACGGTCTCGCGACGACGGCGCGGGACCGGGTCGTCATGCTCGCCCACGCCCGGGTCCTCGGGCACGTCTTCGACCCCATGAGCGCCTTCTGGGTCTTCGCGCCCGACGGCGCCCTGCGCGGCGTGCTCGTCGAGGTGCACAACACCTACGGCGGGCGGCACGCCTACGTGCTCCGCCCGGACGCCGCCGGCCGCGACGACGTGGACAAGGACTTCTACGTCAGCCCCTTCAACGACGTCGAGGGCTCGTACGCCATCCGCCTCACGATGAGCCCGCAGCGGGTCGGGGTGGCCATCCGGCTGCGGGTCGGCGACGAACCACTGGTGACCGCGACCGTCTCCGGGACCCCCCGACCGGCCACGACCGCCCAGGTGGCCCGGAGCGCGGTGCGCGACCCGTTGATGCCCCAGCGGGTGAGCGGGCTCATCCGGGTCCACGGCATCTGGCTGTGGCTGCGGAGGCTGCCCGTCCGCCCCCGCCCCGAGACCAGCCTGGAGAGTGTGCGATGACCGCCGACACCCCGCGACTCGAGCTCGCGACCCCGCGACTCGGCTTCCCCCGCGTCCTCACCCGTGGCGCCGTCGCCAAGGCGATCACCGAGGTCGCCGTCCGGCCCATGCCGGTGCGGATGCGCTACCCCGACGGCACGGTCGTCGGCGACGGCGGGCCGGACAGCCCCGTCCTCGACGTCGTCAGGCCGCGGGCGATGTTCCGCCGCCTCGAGGCCCACCCCAAGATCGGACTCGGCGAGGCGTACATGGCCGGCGACTGGCGCGCGGGGGAGGGCACCGACCTCGCCGAGGCGCTCATGCCCTTCGCCGCGCGGATGGGCGAGCTCGTGCCCAAGCCGCTGCTGTCCCTGCGCGGCCTCGTCGACCGGGCCATCCCCAAGACCATGCGCAACACCCTCGAGGGCTCGCGCAGCAACATCAGCGCCCACTACGACCTGTCCAACGACCTCTTCGCCGCGTTCCTCGACCCGTCGATGTCCTACAGCTCCGCGCTGTTCGACCCGGCGCTCCCGGTGCGCGAGCAGGACCTGCACGAGGCGCAGGTCCGCAAGGTCGAGTCCATCCTCGACGCCGCCGACGTCCGCGCCGGCAGCCGCGTCCTCGAGATCGGCACCGGCTGGGGCGAGCTCGCGATCCGGGCCGCCGCCCGCGGCGCCACCGTCACCTCCGTCACCCTGTCGGCCGAGCAGCGCGACCTAGCGCTGCGGCGCATCGAGGCCGCCGGCCACGCCGACCGGGTCCAGGTCCTCCTGCAGGACTACCGCGAGACCACCGGCGAGTTCGACTCCATCGTCAGCGTCGAGATGATCGAGGCGGTCGGCGAGGAGTACTGGGAGGCCTACTTCGCCAAGATCGACGAGCTGCTCGCCCCCGGCGGCGCCGTCGCCATCCAGGCCATCCTCATGGAGCACCACCGGCTGCTGGCCACCAAGGGCAGCTTCGGGTGGATCCAGAAGTACATCTTCCCCGGTGGTCTCATCCCCTCGCTCCAGGCGATCAAGGACGTGACGCGTGACGGCACCTCCTTGCGGGTAGAGCGGGTGCAGGCTTTCGGCGCCGACTACGCCGAGACGTTGCGCCGCTGGCGCGAGACGTTCACCGACCGGTGGGACGACATCTCGCGGCACGGTTTCGACGAGACGTTCCGCCGGATGTGGGAGTTCTACCTCGCGTACTGCGAGGCGGGGTTCGCCACCGGGTACCTGGACGTCGCCCAGATCCGTCTCTCCAGGAGGTAATGCATGTCGACGACCGTCGAACGCACGATCCACACGACCGCGGCGCCCGAGGTCGTCTTTCCCTACCTCGTCGACTTCCGCAACGCGACGGAGTGGGACGCGGGCACCGAGTCCTGCGAGCGGGTCTCCGGTGACGGTGGGGTCGGGACGAAGTACAAGAACGTCTCGAAGTTCGCCGGCAACACCGTCGAGCTCGAGTACACGACCGAGGAGGTCGCCGAGCCGACCTTCAAGATCACCGGGCGCAACGACACGACGGCGAGCCACGACACGATCACCGTCGAGCCGGACGGCACCGGGTCCAAGGTCACCTACCGCGCGGACTTCGAGTTCAGCGGCATGGCCCGGTTCCTCGGCCCGGTGATGACCCCGCTGCTGGAGCGGCTCGGCGACCGGACGGCCGCCCAGCTCAAGGAGGCTCTGGACAAGCGGTGAGCGGAGACGGAGGCGCGGGTCGCCGCGCACTGGTCACCGGGTCGACGGGCTACATCGGCTCGCGGCTCGTCCCCGCCCTGCTCGACGAGGGCTGGACGGTCCGGGTGCTCACCCGCAGCGCCGACAAGGTGGCCGAGCGGGCGTGGGTGGACCGGGTCGAGGTCGTCGAGGGCGACGCGACGTCGCGGATCTCCCTCGACGCCGCGCTCGCCGACGTCGACGTGGCGTACTACCTGCTGCACTCGATGGACAGCGAGGGCGGCTTCGTCGAGCGCGACCGGGAGATGGCCCGCGGCTTCGGCCGGGCGGCCTTCGAGGCCGAGACCTCGCGCATCGTCTACCTCTCCGGGCTGCACCCGGACGGCAAGCTGAGCAACCACCTCGCCTCGCGCGTCGAGGTCGGCGACCTGCTCATGGCCAGCGGGGTGCCGACGGCGGTGCTGCAGGCGGCCGTCATCGTCGGGTCCGGCTCGGCGTCCTTCGAGATGCTGCGCCACCTCACCCGGCGGCTGCCGGTCATGCTCACCCCGAAGTGGCTCGGCAACCGGATCCAGCCGATCGCCGTGCGCGACGTGCTGCACTACCTCGTCGGGGCGGCCGACCTACCGCCCGAGGTCAACCGGACGCTGGACATCGGCGGCGACGAGGTCCTCACCTACCGCGAGATGATCACCCGCTTCGCCCGGCTGTCCGGGCTCATGCGCCGGACCATCGTCACCGTGCCGGTCCTGACCCCGAGCCTGGCCAGCCACTGGGTCGGCTTCGTGACGCCGGTGCCGACCGGGCTGGCCCAGCCCCTCGTCGAGAGCCTGCTGCACGAGGTCGTCTGCCACGAGCACGACGTCGAGGACCTCATCGGCCCCCCGCCCGGCGGGCACCTGTCCTTCGACCGGGCGGTGACCGACGCCATCGCCGGGGACGACGCCGACCCGTTGCCCGAGCCCGGGACCACCGACCCCGCGCACATCACGGCGGCCGACCCCGCGTGGGCCGGAGGCGGCGCCGGATCGTGACGGCCGCCGGGACCAGGTGCGGCCTCCGCCGCGGGGGGACGCCGTGAACCCGGTGGGAGAGCTGCGCGCCTTCGTGCGGGCGGCCCTCGTCGACCCCGTCCCGCGCGACCACAGCCAGCCGGACTCGGCCTTCCGTCGCCGGCGGGTCGTCGCGGCGGTCACGCTGCTCCTCGGTGCCGGGCTGCTCGGCTGGGCCCTGCGCATCGAGCCCGGTGACCCCGCCTTCTACGTCGCGACCTTCGCCCTGGCCGCCGTGTGGGCCGTCGGCGCCTTCGCCTCGGGTCCGCTGCACCTCGGGCATGCCCACACCCGCGACGGCCGGGCGGACAGCCGGGCCGTCGTGCAGTCGCTGATGCTGGGCCTCGCGCTGCTCGGGCTCTTCCTGCTCGGGGCGGTCGTCGTCGCGCAGGTGCCCTTCCTCCGCGACCCGGTCCAGCAGCTGCTCGACCACGCGCAGTACGGCTCGCTGCTCGTCGTCGCGGCCATCACCGCCGTCAACGGCGTCGCCGAGGAGCTGTACTTCCGCGGCGCCCTCTACGCCGGGGTGGGCCGACGGCACGCGGTGGCCGTGACGACCGTCGTCTACGCGCTGGTCACCGCCACCTCGCTCATCCCGCTGCTCGTCCTCGCCGCCGCGCTCGTGGGGCTCGTCGTCGGGCTGCAGCGCCGGGTCACCGGCGGCATCCTCGGGCCGATCGTCACCCACCTCACCTGGTCGCTGGGCATGCTCTTCCTCCTCCCGCCCGTCCTGGACCGACTCTCCTGAGAGGCGCCCCCGCATGACCTCCGTCCTCTGGCTCCGGCGCGACCTGCGCCGCCGTGACCACCCCGCTCTGCTCGCCGCGCGCGACGCCGCCGGCGACGGTGACCTCGTCGTCGCGTTCGTTGTCGACCCCCGGCTGTGGGAGGGCGGCGGGCCCGTCCGCAAGGCCTGGCTGGCGGCCAACCTGCGCGCCCTCGACGAGTCGCTCGACGGCAACCTCACGCTGCTGCACGGCGACCCCCGCACGGTGGTGCCCGAGCTCGCGTCGCGGGTCGAGGCGTCCTCCGTGCACGTCACGCGCGAGACCACGCCGTCCGGGGTGCGCCGCGACGAGGCGGTGAAGAAGGCGCTGGAGGGCGACGACGTCGAGTGGGTCGAGACCGGCACGCCCTACGCCGTCGGACCCGGCCTCGTCGTCAACGGGTCGGGGGAGCCGTACAAGGTGTTCACCCCGTTCTCCAAGGCCTGGCGGAAGCACGGCTGGCCGGACCCGGCGTCGACCCCGCGGACGCTGCCGCTGCGGCACGCCCGCAACGACGCCGACGCGACGAAGGCGCTGGACGACGCCCTGTCGGCGTCCGACCTGCCCGACCTGCCGGCGCCGGGGGAGGAGGCCGCGCTGCGCCGCTGGCGGTCCTTCCGCGACGAGGACCTCGCCGACTACGACGGGCAGCGCGACGACCCCGCCGCCGACGCGACGTCGCGCATGTCGGCCTACCTCAAGCTCGGGGTCGTGCACCCGCGCACGCTGCTGCACGACATCGCCGACCGGTCCGGGAACGACGTCGAGACCTACCGCGACGAGCTCGCCTGGCGCGAGTTCTACGCCGACGTCCTGCACCAGAACCCCAGGAGCGCCTGGCACGACCTGCGGCCGATGTCCGGCATGCGCTACGACGAGCCCGAGGACGCCATCGAGGCGTGGAAGAAGGGCGAGACCGGCTACCCCGTCGTGGACGCGGGCATGCGCCAGCTGCTCGCCGAGGGCTGGATGCACAACCGGGTGCGGATGATCACCGCGAGCTTCCTCACCAAGGACCTCCACGTGTGGTGGCCGGTCGGGGCGCGACACTTCCTCGACCACCTCTGCGACGGCGACCTCGCGTCGAACAACCACGGCTGGCAGTGGGTGGCCGGCACCGGGACCGACGCCTCGCCGTACTTCCGGGTGTTCAACCCGGTGACCCAGGGGCAGAAGTTCGACCCGTCCGGCGAGTACGTCCGCCGCTGGGTCCCCGAGCTGAGGCACCTGTCCGGCAAGGCGGCGCACGAGCCGTGGGAGCACGAGGACGGGTACGCCCACGGCTACCACGAGCGGATCGTCGACCACAAGGAGGAGCGCCAGGAGGCGCTGGACCGGTACGAGAAGACCCGCCGCTGACGGCTCGTCCCACCCCTTCCCCTGCGGAATGGTGCGCGTAGAGGTTCGTCGGGCGGGGTGGGGCGGAGTTTCCGCACACGGGCTTGGGGAAATGCGGGCGCCCCCCGTATCCTGGACCCAGACGAGGGGAGTACTTCCCAAGTCCGCTCCGGTCAGTACGGACGCCCCACGGCGGCCCCGGTGCGGCGCCGCCCCCGGGCGGTGAAGGAGACCTCAGGACCGCAACGTCGTGCCCTGAGGAGCATCCGATGTCCTTCCCCTCCACCCTCCTGACCGCGGCCGAGCCCGCCGCCGCCGAGCAGTCCGTCGGCACCCCGATGCTGTGGGCCGTCACCATCGCCGGCGTCCTCGCGATGTTCGCCCTCGACTTCGTCCTCACCCGCAAGCCGCACGAGGTGTCGATGAAGGAGGCCGCCGGCTGGTCCGCCTTCTACATCGCGCTCCCGCTGCTGTTCGGCGTCTTCGTGTGGACGCAGTACGGCGGGGACCGCGGGCTGGAGTACTACACCGGCTACCTCGTCGAGAAGTCGCTGTCGGTCGACAACCTCTTCGTCTTCATGCTCCTGCTCGCCGCCTTCGCGGTGCCCGACGCGCTCAAGCAGCGGGTCCTGCTCATCGGCGTGGCCGGGGCCCTGGTGCTGCGCGGCATCTTCATCGCCGTCGGCGCCCAGCTCATCGCGATGTTCTCCTGGACCTTCCTGCTGTTCGGCGTCATCCTCCTCGCGACCGCGGTCAAGGTGCTCAAGGACGCGATGTCCGACGAGGACGAGGCCGTCGACATCGGGTCGCTGCGCACGGTCAAGGTGCTGCGGCGATTCTTCCCCGTCACCGAGGACTACCGCGGGCCGAACCTCACCGTCCGCGAGGCCGGCAAGCGCGCGCTGACGCCCCTGGGGCTCGTCGCCGTCGCCATCCTCGGCACCGACATCGTCTTCGCCGTCGACTCTGTGCCCGCGGTGTTCGGCATCACCGGCGACGCCTACCTCGTCTTCGCGACGAACGCCTTCGCGCTGCTCGGGCTGCGGGCGCTCTACTTCGTCCTCGAGGGGCTGCTCGGGGCGCTGCGTCACCTCGGGTTCGGCCTCGCGGCCATCCTCGCGTTCATCGGCGTCAAGCTCGTCCTGCACTGGGCGCACGGCATCTGGCCGGGCACCCCGGAGGTCCCGACGCTGGCCTCGCTCGGCGTCATCGTCGGCATCCTCGGGCTCGTCACCGTGACGAGCCTCTTCGCCAACCGGCGCGACCGCGTGGCGCAGGCGATCCAGGAGCCGGAGGGCACCCCGCCGGAGACGGTCGACTCCGACCGCTCCTGACGGTCAGGCCCCGTCCCCACGCGCGGGGACGGGGGCATCGTCCGGACGAGGGGTCGCGACGCGCGGCACCGGACCCGCCCGGTGTCGCGCGCCGCGACCCCTCGCCTGTCGGACACCGCGGACGGGGCCTGAGTCCCTGGAGGGAACCCAGCCCCGGACGCAGTGGACGGGGCCGGGTGCCCCTGCAAGCACCCGACCCCGCCACGATGGGCTCAGCGCGTCACTTGAGCTTGAACTGCGCCGAGATGGTCGACCCGTCCTGCGTGGTCATCGTGACCCGGTAGCAGACACCCGCGGTCTTGGGCGTCTGCCAGTTCTGGACGAACTGGCCGCCCGTCGCGTCGTACCGCAGCGAGGTGCCACCGGTCGTCGTGACCTCGATGGCGTCCTCGGCCGCCGAGCCGTCACAGGCGATCTTGGTCTGCGTGAAGGTCTTCACGGCCGAGGTGGCGGTCAGCTCGCTGCCTCCGGAGAAGACGTTGAACTTCAGCGGGACCGTCGAGCCGTTCTTCACGGTGTTGAGCACGCCGCCCATGTCGACCGGCTGGTAGAAGCCCTTGAGGTTCCACGCCGCGATGGAGAAGGTCGCGGACCCCGAGGAGCCGGTGTGGTTCCCGTCGCCGGCGTAGCTCGCCGACGCCGTCGCCGTGCCGACCGCCGTGTTGTTGGCGAAGGTCACCGGGGTGACCGCCACGTCGAGACCGCCGGCCCCGGTGGCCCGGGCGGTGCACGCCGGGGTGATGGGCGACCCGGTGAACGGGAACGGCCCGGCGGGGCAGGTGACGACGGTGCTCGAGGTCGCCTTGGCGACCGCGAACTGCACCGACTTCGTGCTGCCGGTGTGGTTGCGGTCGCCCTCCCAGGTGGCGGAGGCGCCCGCCGTGCCGGCGTCGACGTTGCCGGTGTAGTCGACCCTGAGGGTGACCGCCGACATCCCGACGCCCTGGGCCGTGGCCGCGCAGGGCGTGACCGCCGAGCCGGTGTAGACGGAGGGACCGTCGCAGACGATGACGACCGTCGAGGGCGCCTGGGCGATGACGTACGAGCCCGTGGCGGAGCCGCCCTGGTGGTTGGCGTCGCCCTCGTAGGCGGCCGACACCGAGACCGTGCCCGCCCCGGTGACGTCGTTCGGGTAGGCGACCGGGACGGACTCGCTCAGGCCGCCGGCACCGGTGACGAGTGCCGAGCAGGGGGTCTGCGCGGTGCCGTTGTAGACGACCGACCCGGGGCAGGTGATGGTGACGTCGACGGGCGCCTTCGTCACGGCGAACGTCGTCGAGGCCTTCGACCCGTCGTGGTTGACGTCGCCCGGGTAGGTGACGCCGGCCGTCGCGGTGCCCACGACGACGTTGTTCTCGTAGGAGGGCGTGAGCTTCTCGTCGAGCCCACCGATGCCGGTGACGGCGCCGGTGCACGGGGTCAGGGGGGACCCGGTGTAGACGCGGCTCTCCGGGCAGCTGATCGTGCTCGTCGAGCCGGCCTTGGCGATGGTGAAGACGGCCGTGCCGGTCGACGCCTTGTGGTTGTCGTCGCCGTCCCACGTCGCGGTCGCGGTGGCCTCACCGGCGTTCGTGTTGTCGGCGTAGGTCACCTCCAGGCCGGTGACGTCGTCCATGGCCACGCCGCTCGCCGAGGCCGTGCAGGGCTTCTGCGTCCCGCCGGTGTAGGTGACCGGACCGGTGCAGGTGACCGTGGTGGTCGAGGACGCCTTGGCGATGGTGAAGTCCTTCGACCCCGTGGCGGCGACGTGGTTGCGGTCGCCGGCGTAGGACGCGGAGGCGGTGGCCGTCCCGGCGTTCACGTTGCCGGAGTAGGTGACGGTCAGCGGCCGGTCGAGCCCGCCGGCGCCGGTGACGTCCGCGGAGCACGGCTCTTGCGCCTTGCCGGTGTAGGTGAACGGCCCGCCCGGGCAGGTCACGGTGACGAGCGAGGCGGCCGGGGCGATGGTGAAGGTCGTGGCGTCCGAGGACGACGAGTGGTTCGTGTCGCCCAGGTAGAGGGCGCCCGCGTGCGCGGTCCCCGCGTCGATGTTGTCCGAGTAGGAGACCGGTGCGGTGGTCGAGAGACCGCCGACGCCGGTGACCGCCGCGGAGCAGGGGGTGAGGGCGGAGCCGGTGTACTCGACGGCGTCGCCGGGGCAGGTCACCGTTGTCGTCGACGGGGCCTTGGTGATGACGAACGACGCGGAGTCGCTGCTCGCCTCGTGGTTCCTGCCGCCGGCGTAGGACGCCGAGGCGGTCGCGGTGCCGGCGTCGGTGTTCGCGCCGTAGGTGACCCCGGCAGTCGTCGAGAGGCCGCCGGCGCCGGTGACCGTCGCGGAGCACGGGGTCTGCGCGGAGCCGTCGTAGGTGACGGCCTTCGGGCAGGTGACCGTGGTGGTGCTCTGGGCGCGGGCGATGGTGACGGCGACGGTGCCGGTCTGGTCGGCGTAGTTCGTGCCGCCCGAGAAGGACCACGGCACGTCGTAGCTGCCCGCGTCGGTGTGGGTGGCGCCGAGGTCCACGCTGCCGACGACCGCGCCGCCGGCGCCGGTGCACGAGCCGCTGAGGCCGTGGGCCTTGCCGTCGTAGGTGCCGGTGAACCCGGTGATGGTGCAGGTCGCGGCGGCCTGGCCGATGGTGAAGGTCTGGCCGGCCTTGGACCCGGTGTGGTTGGCGTCGCCGGCGTACACGGCGTCGGCGCTCGCGGTGCCGGCGTCGGTGTTGTTCGTGTAGGTGACCGTCGCGGTGCCGAGGCCGGTGCCCACCCCGGTGACGGTGGCCGAGCAGGGCTGCAGCGACGAACCGGTGTAGGTGACGTCCTTGCAGGTGAGCGTCGTCGTGCTGGACGCCTTGGCGATGGTGAAGGTCTTGGTGTCGCTGCTCGCGAGGTGCGTGGCGTCACCGGCGTAGGTCGCGGTGACCGACGCGGTGCCGGCCTCGGTGTTGGCCGAGTAGGCCAGCGTCGGCGAGGCGGTGAAGCCGTTCGTCCCGGTGGTCGTGGCCGAGCACGGCGTCTGGGCGGAGCCGGAGTAGACGACCGGGGCGGCGCAGGAGAGCGTCGTGGTCGTCGCGCTCTTGGCCGGGGCGGTGACGACCACGTCGAACGTCGCGGGGGCGAGGGAGAAGGTGCCGTCGGTCGTGTTGGCCGTCTGGGTGAGGGTCACCCGGGCCGTGCCGCTCGTCGTCCCCGCCTTGACCGTCACCGGGTACTCGGTGTTGCAGGCAGCGAACGTGATCGAGGCCGGCGTCACGGTCGCGACCGCCGTGTTCGAGGACGCCACTGCGGCGGTGAGGACGGTGCTACCCGTGAGGTTGCAGCCGCTCTTGCCGTCGTTGTTGGCCGGGATGACACGCATCGTCGTCGACCCGGTGGCGCCGGGGACGAGGGTCATGACCTCGACGGTCGCGTCCACGGTGCCGTCGAGGCCGTTGGAGACGTCGTCGGCGAAGGCCGGCGTCCCGCCGACGAGGAGGAGGGTCATGGCGGAGGTCGCCACGACGAGTGCTTGTCTGATTCGCATGTGTGCTCTGCCCCTGCTGCAAAGGATCGACGCCGGTCCTGGTGCCGGCCGCCTCACCGTAAGAACCCCCGGGGGCACACGTCCACGGAATGCGTGAGGAGGGGTGTTGAGATTCCTCAACGCGGCTCGGGCGCACGCGCCTCGCGACGGTCGGTCCCCGCCGGCCACCCCGGACGGCGGGAGGACCGTCAGTCGCCGCGGACGAGCCGCACCGCGGCCTCGCGGTCGGGCACCCGGAGCTTCTTGAGGATGGCCCGCACGTGGGTGCGGACGGTGACCGGGGCGACGAACATCGCGGCGGCGATCTGGTCGGTGCTGCGGCCCTCGACCATGAGGTCGAGCACCTCGGCCTCCCGCTCGGTGAGCTTGGCGGTCCCGGGACGCGACCAGCGGCTGAGCCGGCGCGGCGGCTGGGTGCGGAACTGCTCCATGACCCGCCGGACGAGCCAGGAGGGCATCGCCCCCTCACCCCGAACGACCCCGGCGAGTGCGTCCGGCAGGCGGGCCGGGTCCATGTCCTTGAGCAGGTAGCCGGAGGCGCCGGCCCGCAGCGCGCCGAAGAGATCCTCGTCCCCCCGCGACGAGGTGAGCATGACGACGGCGACGTCGGGGTGGGCCTGGGTGACCTCGAAGGCCGCGAGGACGCCGCCGCCGGGCATCCGCACGTCGAGCAGGGCCACGTCCAGCCCGCCCGCGGCGACGGCCTCGCGCACCCGGTCGACGGCACCGGCGCCGTCCGCGGCCTCGCCGACGACGACGCAGCCGCCGGCCTCCAGCGCCTGACGGACCCAGCCGCGGGTGGGGGCGTGGTCGTCGGCGATGACGACCCGCAGCGGCCCGCCCGCCCGGTCCTCGGCGTCGGCGGACGCGGCCCCGGCGTCGTCCCGGCGGTCCTCGTCCTCGGGCCGAGTCACCACGTCACCGTCACGTCCGTGCCCCGGCCCGGTGCCGAGACGACCTCGAGCGTGCCGCCCACCGCGGCCGCCCGCTCCCGCATGCTTGTCATGCCGTAGCCGCCCTGCCCGCGCCGGCGACGGGCCGCCCGGGGGGAGAACCCGGACCCGTCGTCGCTCACCGACAGCCGCGCGGCCGGGGCGGCGGGGTCCGCGGCCCCCGCCGGCTCCGCCTCGACCAGCGCGATCCGGACGTGCCGCGCCCCGCCGTGCCGGACGGCGTTGGTCACGGCCTCGGCGACGATCCGGAGCAGCTGGTCCACGGCGCCCGGCGAAGGAGCCCCGGCGGGCCCGTCCGCGGCGTCGACCTCGACCGCCACCTCGTGCCGGCCGGCGAGGTCTGCGGCGAGCCCGCGCAGCTCGTCGGCCAGGGAGCGCGGGTCCTCACGGTCGAGAGCGTCGATGGCGCGGCGGGCCTCGTCCAGGGCGCGGGCGGCGGCGTCCTCGATGCGCACCAGCGTGCGTTCGTCGTGGGTGCCGCCCGCGACGAGGGTGCGGGAGCGGGCGAGGATGTAGGTGAGCTCCTGGGTCATGCCGTCGTGCAGGTCGCGGGCCAGGCGGCGCCGCTCGTCGAGCACCGCGGAACGGGCCCGCAGCCGCCAGTAGCCCTCGATCTCCTGGAGGGCCCCGACGAGCAGACAGCCGTAGAACCCGGCCCGCAGCGCGTCCCCGGTGTAGACGACGTCGGACAGCAGCGACGGGTAGAGCAGGTAGTGCAGCCGGGCCCAGGCGGCGAGGATCGTCCCCGTGGCGAGCCAGAGCGTCAGCCGGTCGCCGGTGGACAGCCCGCGCCGGGTGAAGACGACGGCGGCGATGCCGAGCAGGACGAGACCGGCGGCCTGGCTCACGACGACCACCGGGTGCACGTCCAGGGTCGTCGCCCCGTCCGGCGCGACGACGCGCACGAGCACCGGCGGGGGCAGCCGCCCGCTGAGCAGCGCGAGCGCGCCGGCCACCGCGGTGACGAGCAGCACGCCCTGGAGGACCCGGGCCCGGGGCCGGGTGAGGCGGGCGCCGGTGGGCGCGAGCGCCGACGCGCACAGCAGCGCCGACCCGAGCAGGCGGCCGAGCACCGAGGCCCAGCGCAGGGACTCGACGGCCGCCGACTCCTCCATGGCGGCTGCCGCCCCGAGGGCGAGGTTGGCCGCCGCGAGGACGACGAGGGCGTCGACGAGCAGCAGCTGGTGCAGCCGGCCGTCCTGCTGGTAGCGGCCGAGGACGAGCACGGCGACGAGCAGACCGACGAGGACGTTGGCGGTCTCGATGGCGACGTGCAGGTCGGGCGCGCGGACGGCGGCGGGCACGGTCGGCGCGAGGAGGACGAGGAGGGTCGTGACGACGCCGGCCACGGTGGCGACGACCACGGGCAGCCACGCCGGCAGCGGGCCCGGGCCGCGGGTCACCATGCCCGGTCCCGGCCGGTCGCTGCGACCCCTGCCATCGGCTCCCCTCCTGTCGCGCCGCCCCGGGCGGAGCGACCCCGGCGGATCGCGGTGCCGCGTCCGGACGGCCCGGGACGCCGGCGACGCGGCACGTCGTCGTGCCCGGTCAGGCTAACGGCGCGGACCGCCCGAGGGGCACGAGTCGACGCAACCCCGGCCGTCCGCACGAGCAGGGGTTCGCCGCGGTCCCGGTCATCGGATGGGGCGGTCGCCAGAGGTGCACCGGGTCGCCCGGGTGCCTAGGGTCGGAGGATGACCGACACCCCCCACGCCCGCGAGGTCGACGGGCCCGCCTGCACCGGCGAGCTGCTCGACGAGGGCGCGCTCGTGCTGCGCTGGGCGCCGGACGGCCGCGAGCCCGTCCTCTTCGTCCACCCCGACGTCGCGCCCCGCGCGGGGACCCCGCCGCACGCGGGCATCCCGGTGTGCTGGCCCTGGTTCGGACCCGGCCCGACGGACGACGCCCCGAGCCACGGCTTCGCCCGGAACGCGGTGTGGGAGCACGTGGGGACCACGACGGAGGCGTCGGGCACGACGGTGTCCTACCGGCTCACCGACGCCGAGGCCACGCACCCCGCCTGGCCGCATCCGTACCGGCTCGAGCTGACCGCCGTGCTCGCCGACACCCTGACGATCTCCTTGACGACGCACAACACCGGCGACGAGGACGTCGTCGTCGGCGAGGCCCTGCACGCCTACCTCGCGGTCGGCGACGTGCGCGAGGCCGTCGTCACCGGGCTCGACGGCGCCCGCTACCACGACAAGGTCACCGACGAGGACGAGGTGCAGTCCGGCGACCTCGTCCTGGGCGGGCGCACCGACCGGGTCTACTGCACCACCGGCGCCGTCGTCGTCGAGGACCCGGTGCTGCGGCGGCGGCTGCGGGTGGAGGCCGACGGCGCCAGCTGCCGGGTGGTGTGGAACCCCTGGGACGACCTGGCCGCGGACCTCGACGACGTCGGGGAGGCCTGGCCGCGGTTCGTCTGCGTCGAGGCGGCCAACGTGCTCGACGACGTCGTCACCGTGCCCGCGGGCGGGTCCCACACGCTGACCTACCGGCTGACCGTCGAGGACGCCTGACCGGGCCGGTCCGGGCTCAGAACCAGTCGAGCGAGCGGCCGAGCAGCTCCTCGGTGGCCCGCACGTGCGGCCGGTAGTACTCCTCGAGCCGGGCCCGGGTGTCCTCCGGCAGGGACGAGCGCGGCAGCTTGTTGTACTGCGGGAACGCCTCGGCGCCGTGCAGCCGCAGCCCGAGGTGGTCGCACACCTTGGCCAGCTCCGCGGCCGGGTCGGCGTAGAAGTCCTCCGCACGCAGGACGAGCAGGCGCTCGGGCGGGAAGAGGTCCAGGAGCACGGCCAGCTGCTCGTCGTAGCGTCCGCGGGCCAGGTAGGACGACAGGTCGTGGTGGTGGCTGTAGTACGACGGCGAGTCCGCGACGATCCGCTCGGCCTCGCCCATGAGGCGGCCGGTCTCGGCCTCCAGCGCGTCGTCGAACGACAGCGTCTCGGTTTGCCCCGCGACCCGCTCGTGGTAGTGGCTCCAGATCCGGTCCACCGGGTTGCGCAGGCTGACGACGAGCCGGACGGACGGCAGGTCGGCGGCGATCCGCTGCGGCGCCAGCGGGTGGAACATGTAGTACGGCGAGGCCTCACCGGCCAGCGCGCGGTTGCCGGTCCGGCGCTCGTGGCGGTCCCGCTCGGCCTCGGTCGGGAAGTGCGATCGGTACCAGCGGCGGCCGCGGTCGTAGTGGATGTCGAAGTAGTGCGGGGACTTGATCTCCTGGCTGGCCGGGAACATCGGCAGCACGTCCGGGTGCTCGACGAGGTAGTTCCACAGCGACGTCGTGCCACCGCGCTTGGTGCCGACGACGAGGAAGTCGGGGTCGGTGCGGCGCGCGGCCGTCGCCAGTCCCGCCGCCCGGGTCGTGTGCCGGGCAAGGTCCTTGACCGGCTTCGGCACGCGCTTCTTCAGCGCCCGCAGCGTGCTCGGCACCTCGAGCTGCCGGACGTCCTTCGGGGTGGCGCCCTGGCTCATCGTGTTCCTTCCGTGGTGCGGTCGGACCCGCGCCGGCGCAGCGCGCCGACGAGCTCGTCGAGGCGTACCTGTCGTCGCACGAGCACGAGGCTAGCCGCGTGCGCGAGGAGGCCGCCGACCGCGACCAGGACCGTGACGGTCTCGCCCGCGCCGAGGGTCGCGGCGACCCCGAGCGGCAGGCCGACGGTGGCGGCGGCGACGGCCGCCGCGACGAGGGCGGGCCGTCCGATCGCCCACACCCCGAGCCGGGCCCGGACGACGGCGACGTAGGCGGCGCTCTCGACGACGAGGGCGACCCCCCAGGCCACGGCGGCGCCGAGCGCCCCGTGGTCGGGGACGAGCAGGAAGATGAGGACGAGGTTGCTCGCGAGGGCCAGCAGCGACACCCCGAGCCCGAGCGCGCTCCAGCCGGCCATGAGGACGAGGGACTGCGCCGGCCCGACGAGCGACGGGACGAGCATGGCCAGCGCGACGGCCGTGAGCGCGGGTGCCCCGGCGACGAAGCCCTCGCCGAAGAGCCGGAGCACCGTGACGCTGGCCGCCGCGAGGACGAGGTAGCCGGGCCAGGCGAGCGCGGCGATCCAGCCCGACCCGGTCTGGTGCAGCCGGCGGACCCCGGCGACGTCGTCGCCGGCCAGCAGGCCCGCGATGTTCGGGGCGACGACGATGCGGACCGCCTGCCACACGAGCATGCCCGCGAGGGCCAGCCGGTTGACCGCGCCGAAGAGGCCGGCCTCGGACGCGCCGGCCAGCCGCCCGACGAGGGTGACGCCGATGCTCAGCGTGAGGATCTCGACCGCCTGGGCCACGGCGCGCGGCAGGGTGTAACGCCACAGCGCCCGCGCCGAGGACTCGTCGGGGACGTCGGCCGCGGCCGTCACCGCGTCGCCCGCCGCGGACTCGGCGTGGCCGAGGCGCCGCCGCAGGACGAGCACGGAGACGACGATGCCGACGGCGACCGGCGCGGCCCACGCGACGGTGACCCCGAGGACGCCCGGCAGCAGCAGCGCGAAGGCTCCGACGAGCACCACCCGCAGCACGGGCTTGAGCACCTGGTCGACGAGGACGAGCGTGCGGATGTCGCCGAGGCCGCGCAGCAGCGCCAGCAGGACGACGGTGAGGGTCTGGGCGGGCACGAGCACCGCGAGCGCGACGACCGAGGCGACCGCCCCCGCCGTCCGGTCCGAGCCGCCGAGCGCCGCCCGCGCCACCTCGGGCGCGAGCAGCGCGACGGCCACTCCGGTGAGGACGGTGAGGACGAGGACGGGGGCGGTGAGCCGCCAGGCGACGGACCGCACGTCGCGCACCCGGCCGAGGGCGACGAGCCGGGCCGCGACCCGGACCGACGTCGTGTCGGTCCCGAGCTTGAGCACGGTCGTGGCGATGGTGAAGAGCGAGGTGAGGACGAAGACGACACCGGCGCCGGCCGTCCCCAGGGTGCGGCCGGCGGCGACGGTGAAGGCGAACCCGGCGAGGGCGGACACGACCGCCCCGATGCCTGTCAGCGCACCGGCGCGGGCCACCTGCCGGGTCACGGGCGAGGACGACGACGCCGCGGCCGGCCGGGTGCTCACGCGGGCACCGCGGGCCGGTCGACGGTGGCGGGGGCGGGCCGCAGACCGGTGCCGCCGCGGCCGTCCGGACCCACGCGGTCGACGGCGCGGGCCGCCGTCCCGAGCACGAGGCCGAGCATCGTCCACGCCATCGGGATGAGGTAGGGGTTGGTGTAGTTGACGTCGATCATCCCGTGCACCGCCACCCCGCCGAGCAGTGCGCCGAGCAGGGCGAGGGTGGTCCGCACCTGCCGCGCCCGGGCGGCGGTGGCCTCGTCCCCGGACTCGGCGGCGAGGTCGCGCGCCGTCCGCAGCGCCCCGAGGGAGCGTCGCGTCACGTGGATGGCCACGCCGGTGACGACGGCGAGGGCCAGCACGCCGAGGACCCCGGTCTCGGCGGCGAGGTCGAGCGGGACGGAGTGGGCGTGGATGTACGGGCGCCGGACGAGCAGCGGCGAGGCGCCGCTGGCGACGTCGGCGAAGGTGCCGGGTCCCTGGCCGAGGAGGGGGTGCGCGAGCCAGGTGCGGAACGCCTCCGCGTAGATGACCGGGCGGTCGTCCTGGGGGTTGGGCACCCCGCCGGTCAGCGTCCCGAACCGGGAGGCGAGCAGCCCGAAGGGCGGGACGGACAGGGCCGCCCCGACGCCGGCCAGCACGAGCCCGCCGCCGGCCACCGGCACGACGCGACGCAGGAGCGTCGGCGCGAGCAGGCAGGCGAATGCGACGAGGGCCATCGCCCCGATCCACGAGCCCCGCGAGAAGGACAACCCCAGGCCGGCGAGGCCCACGATGAGGCCGACGGCGCCGATGACCCGGTCGGCCCGGCGGTCGGCGGCCACGGTCAACGCCCAGGCCACCCCGATGCAGTAGAGGGAGAACTCGCCGAAGTCGTTCGGCTGGGCGAAGACGCCCTGGGCCCGGTCGGTGACGACGGCACCGCCGAACCGGGCGGACCCGGCCGCGGCGGCGGGCAGGTTGGGCAGGAGCACGACGAGCGAGGCCAGCGTCCACAGCCGCAGCACCTCGCGCAGCCAGGCGTGCGAGCGGCGCGCGACCATCGCGGCGGCCACGCAGACGAGCAGGCCGAGCACGTGGTTGACCGAGACCTTGAGGCTGCGGAACGGGTCGATCGAGGTCAGGGTCGCGAGGAGCAGCGCCGCGACGAGCACGCCCCCGACCGCCACGGTGAGCGGGGGGAGGGGCACCTGTCGGCGGAGGACGGCCAGGGCGACGACGGCGATGACGGCGACGAGGAGGAGGTGGATGACCTGGGCGCCCTGGGCCCCCGGGATGTCCCGCAGGGCGACGGGCGCCGCCAGCAGGGGGACGGCGATGGCCACGGAGGCCCGCCGGGTGACGACGGCCGCGACGACGACGAGGGCCACGCCGAGGAGGGCCACGACCGGTCCCTGCCAGACGACGACGGCCACGACGAGCAGGGGGAGCAGGACGGCGGCGCTCGCGGTCACCCAGGTCGAGGCGCGCGAGGCGTCCGGCAGGATCGGGACGCGGTCGTCGCTCACGAGCCCTCCCGGCGGGCGCGCAGGAGCCCCTCGGCGCAGCCGCGCGCCTTCGTGAGGTCGCGGTAGGCGCCGAGCACCGGGACGAGCGCCGCGGTGCGCAGCGGCCGGTCCCCGGAGAGGGCGCGGACCAGGGGCAGCGAGAGGTAGGCGCCGAGGCCGGCGACGGCGGCCAGTCGCCCGCGTCGGCTCAGGGCGAGCACCGGCAGCGAGCCGTAGACCAGGGCGCGGGCGAGGTTGCGTCCGACGAGCACGGGGTCGCCGGACAGTCCGTCGCCGCGCCCGTAGCCGCGGAACATCCGTCCGTTCGAGGCGACGGTGGGACGCTGCCCCCACACGACGGCGGCGTCCAGGGTCAGCACCGGGCGGGCGCCGGCCTCGACCGCGGCCATCCCGAAGCGCACGTCCTCGGCGGTGGCCAGGTGCTCGGGGAAGCCGCCGGCGGCCTCGGCGGCCGCGGTCGTGAAGGCCACCGACCGGCCGGTGCACAGCCGGGCGTCGTAGGCGCGACCGAAGAGGCGTCCGTAGGCGCGGACCAGGGGGGTGCGCCGGCGGTGCTCCTGCGGGTCCGGGTAGGCGACGGCGGCGAGGGCGCGCTCCCAGTCCGACCCGCTGCCGTCGGCCTCGTAGACCCCGGTGACGAGGTCGTAGCGGCCCGTGGCCGCGGCGCGACGGAAGCCCTCGAGCCATCCGGGCACCGGGCGGCAGCCGACGTCGGTGCAGGCGACCCAGTCGGTGGTGGCCCGGCGGATGCCGAGGTTCCGTCCCTCGGAGATCCCGGCGCCGGGGGAGGACAGCACCGTGAGGCGGGGCTCTCGGCCGGCCCGCTCCCGGAGGGCCTCGAGCGTGCCGTCGGTGGATCCGCCGTCGACGGCGACGACGCGGTCGTCCTCGCGCAGCTGGGGCACGAGCAGGTCGAGCAGGTCGTCGACCCCGTCCACCTCGTCCAGCACGGTGGAGACGACGGTGATCGCCGGTCCGCCCGTGAGGCCCGCCCCCGGCCGGGTGGCGGCCTCGGCGAGCACGGTGAGGACGGTGTCGGCGACGTCGGCCGGTCGGGGGTGGCCGGCGTCGACCGTGCGCCCGCCGTCGGCGACCCGGCGGCGCTCGTCCGGGTCCGTGAGGCGCCCCAGCGCCGTCGCGACCGCACCGGCGTCCGTGGCGTCGACGGCGACGCACCCCGTCGCGGACGTCCCCCTGGCCGGGGGGACGGTACGCGGGTCGGCGACGACGGCGGTGCCGGCGGCGAAGGCCTCGATGAGCGTGAGGGGGTGGCCCTCGGCGGAGGGGTAGCCAGGCACGCCGGCCCGGGTGAGCAGGGCGAGGGCGTCGAAGCCCGCGGCGAGCCGTCCGGCGCCGTCGACGTGGCCCAGCCAGGTGACCCGGTCCGCGACGCCCAGCCGGTCCGCGAGCGCCCGCAGCCGGGAGGCCTCGTCCGGCGCCCCGGGGTCCTCGACACCGGCGACGACGAGCCGCCACCGCTCACCACCCTCACGGGCCAGGGCCTCGACCGCGGTGTCGACGCCCTTGTAGGGCGCGAGGCGGGTGGCCATGCCGAGCAGGAGCAGACCGTCCTCGGGGACGCCGAGCGCGCGCAGCCGGCCGAGGGCGTCCTCGCGGGGCAGCGGCTCGGCGAGCAGCGGAGGGGGCACGACGATCGCGCCGGGGAGCTCGACCTCCGAGGCGCCCTCCGGGGTCACCGTCACGGTGCGCGAGGCGAGGGCGTGGACGGCGCGGCCGAGCGTGGCGTCGAAGCTGGGGTCGTGCCGGACCCAGACGAGCGGCACGCCGGCGGCCCACGCCACCGGCGCCACGGCGGCGGCCGCCTTGACGCCGTTGGCGAGGACGACGTCGGGGTCGGTCCGGGCGATCTCGGCCCACAGGTCGGCCGCTGCGCCGACGAGGTCGACCGGACGGGGACCAGTGCGGCGCACTGTGGTCGACACTCCGCGGGTGCGCAGCTCGTCGGCCAGCCGGCCGGCGTCGAGAAGGACCGCGCGCGCCTCCAGCCTCGACCCCGCGGCGTCGAGCAGGGAGAGCAGCCAGGACTCGGCCCCGCCGACGAACCCCTTGGGCGCGACGAGCAGGACCCGCAGCGCGCCGCGGTCCCCACCGTCGGCCGGCGACGGGCGGGATCCCGCGTCCGGCGTCATCGGGACTTGCGGGTGCGTGCGGTCGAGCTCCGGCGCCGGGGGGCCCGCTGTGGTGTCCGCGGATCCGACGGCCGTTTCGCGGCGCCTCCGGAGGTGGCCGCGGGGACGGGCTCCGTGCCCGCCTCGTCCTCGGCGTCCGGCTCGTCGGCGGTCGCCGCGGTCCCCTCGGTCCGCGCGGGCTCCTCGTGCGCGTCCGCCGGGACCGTGGGCTCGGCGGCACCCGTGGCAGCGGTGGTCGACGGCGCACGGTCGGTGCTCCGGTCCTCCTCCGGATGGGACGGCTGCGGCCCGCCCGGGCCGACGACGGGCCGGTCGGGGGGCTCCGTCGTCCCCGCCGCGTCGCCGCCGAGCAGGTCGGGGCGGCGGCGCAGCAGCAGCCCGCTGAGCACCCACGTGGCGGTGGCGGCGCCCACGCCCACGACGACGGCGACGAGGACCGTGGCCCCGAGGAGGATTCCGCGCGGCGGGCCCGACGGGCGCAGCGGGACGGCCGCGCGGGCCAGCACCTGGGCGTAGACGACGGGGTCGCTCACGGTGCGGGTGGAGACGGCCGAGGCGAGGGCGTTGGCCCCCCGGGCGGCGCGGTCGGGGTCGGTGGTCTCGAAGTCGATGCGGATGGTCGCGGTGGCGGGGAGCTGGGTGACGCTGAGGCCGTCCTTGAGCGCCGCGGAGTCCTCGCCGATGCCCTCGGCCACCTCCCGCAGCGTCGCCGGGGCGGAGAGGAACGCGACGTAGCCCGCCGCCGCGGACTGCACGGAGTCGGAGCCGGACACGCTGCCGTTCTCGGTGGGCCGGGAGCCGAAGATGACGACCGTCGAGGCGGTGTACTCGTCGGGTAGGCCTGAGGCGTAGGCCTGGCCGAGCACACCGGCGGCCAGGGCGAGCAGCAGTCCGACCACGGCGCTCGTGAGGATGCGGCGGCGCAGCACGGGTTCCCTCTCTGGCCCCGGGCATCGACACCCGTCGGCCCACGTCGGCTAGTCGTTACCATGACACGGTAGGGCCTGCGACCGGCCATCACGTCCGTTTCCACGGACGCCGCCCTCGCGGGAGCGGTCGCCCGGAACCGCCTCACCCTCCGGGCAGAGACCGCCCGGTCGTGACCCTCCGGGCTGGAGGAGGTTCCCGCGCTCATGCGTGTCGTCGCCGTCGTCGTCACCGCCGTGTTCGTCGCGGCGGTCGCCGTCGGGGCCGTCGTGCTCGGGACCCGCGGCGGGGCGGCGGCCACCCGGCTGGAGACCACGTACGCCGCCGGGACGCCGCGGTGCGAGATCACCGACCCCCGGCTCCCCGAGATCAGCGGCACCGCCGAGCTCGACGGGGAGCTGTGGATGGTCAACGACAAGGGCGCGACGCTGTACCGCGTCGACAGTGCCTGCCGCGTGACGCGCTCGGTCGACCTGCTGCCCCAGCTCACGGACCGCAAGGTGCGGGTGCGCGACGTCGAGGACCTCGTCGCCTCGCCCGACGGCTGGCTCTGGATGGCCGACACCGGCGGCAACCGGGCGCCACGCTTCGCGGTGCAGCTCATCGGGTGGAACCCGACGACGCAGCAGACGAAGGTCGTCGTCCTCGACTACCCGAGCGGACGGCACGACACCGAGGCCCTCCTCGTCGGCGTCGACGGACGGGCGGTGCTCGTCACCAAGGAGGAGTTCGGTCCCGGGACGGTGTTCGTCACGCCGGGCCCGCTCGTGGACGGCAACCGGACCGCGCTCGTGCGGCAGGGCACGGTGGACCTCGGGGACCCCGGCGGGGCCTCGCGCGACCGGCTGGTCACCGGCGCCGCGGTGTCGTCCACCGGCGTCTTCGCCGTCCTGCGCACCTACCGGGACGCCTACGAGTACGACGTCGTCGACGGCGACATCGCCGCCGCGCTCGTCGGGGGGACGCCGCGCACCGTGCCGCTGCCCCCGAGCCGGCAGGGTGAGGCCATCACCTACGCCGACGCGGGCACGGCCTTCATCGCGACGACCGAGGGCCTGCCGGCCTCCGTCGACACCGTGCGGATCACCCGCACCCGCGTCGAGGTGCCGTGAGCCGGCGCCTGATCGCCGTGGCCGGCGCGATGGCCGTCGCGCTGCTCGGAGGGGTGGCCGTGCACCACACGGGGCAGGCCGTGACCGAGGCCGCCCGGGACGCCGGGCCCACCCCACGCGCGTCCGCCACCCCGTTGGCGCACGTGCCGCCGGTCGTCGGTGTGCAGTACACCGCCCTCTGGGACGGCGTCGAGGAGGCGGACCGGCGGCAGATGGTCGACGCCGTCTCCGGCGCCGGGGCGGGCTGGGTGCGGCTCGACGTCGCCTGGGCGACGCTGCAGCCCTCGGGACCGGACCGGTACGACACCGACTGGGGGGCGCGGCGCGTCGACGAGGCCATCACGACGGCCCGGGCCGGGGGACTCAAGGTCCTGCTCACCTTCTACTGGGCGCCGGGCTGGGCCACCGGCGGCGACGGCAAGGCGGCCCACCCCGACCCGGCGGCGTACGCCCGGGCGCTGCGGTGGGTCGCGGACCGGTGGGGTGACGACGTCGACGCCTACGAGGTGTGGAACGAGCCCAACGGCAAGCGGTTCTGGAACCCGCCGGACGCGAGGGCGTACGCGGCCCTCCTGCGGGCGGCCTACCCCGCCGTCAAGGCCGCCGACCCGACGGCCGAGGTCGTCATGGGCGGGCTGGAGTACGTCGACCTCGAGTGGCTCCAGGAGCTCTACGCCGCCGGCGCCAAGGGGTCCTACGACGTGCTCGCCGTCCACCCCTACCCCAGCCCCGGGGACCTGCCGCCGGGCGCGCCGCCGGACGGGTCGAAGTACCGGTTCCGCAACCTCGACGAGCTCATGGTCCTCATGCGCGAGCACGGGGAGGCGACGGTGCCGGTCTGGCTCACCGAGGTCGGCTGGTCCGCCCACGAGAACGACGCCGACGCCGAGGTGTGGGCGCTCGGCGTGAGCCCCGTCGACCAGGGCGCCTACCTCTACGACTCCGTCCGCCTCGTCACCGAGCGCTACCCGCAGGTGAAGGGCTGGTTCTGGTACACCGTGCGCGACACCGCGCTCGGCGACGTGCACCAGGACTCGTTCGGGCTCCTCCGGGCCGACGGCTCGCGCAAGCCGGCCTGGTACGCCCTGCGGTGCGTCACCGTGGGGGACTGCGCGGATGCTCCCTGACGACGTCGCGGCCGCCGTCCGCGCGGCCGGTCCCGACCCGGACGGCCTGCGGGAGGTGCGCAAGCCCGGGCCGCCGCGCCCCGTCCGGCGCTGGACCGGCGACACCGTGCTGCTGGACCTCGCGACCTCCGCCGAGGGGCGCCGGCTCGTCGCGGCCGAGGTGGCCGGGCGTCGGTGGGCCGCGGAGGCCGGTGTCCCCGTCCCGGCCGTCCTCGCCGTCGGAGCCGGCGACGGCTGGATGCTCACCGCGCGCGCTCCCGGCGTCTCCTGCCGGGGGGCGGGCGCCGTGCGCGCGGCCCTGGCGGCGGCCGACGCCGTCGCCGCCTGCCGGGCCCCCCTGCCCACCGTGCCGGCGTCGACGTGGCGCGGTGACCAGCGCACCCTCGTCGCGCGCGTCGCCCGGTCCGCCGTCGGCGGGCTCCCGCTGCGCCGGTTCCGGGCGGCGCGAGCCGCGGCGGCGGCGCTCACCGACCAGGCCCCGGGCCACGGCGACCTCTACCGCCGCAACGTCCTCGCCGACGGTGACCGCGTCTCGGTGGTCGACTGGGAGTTCCTCTCCACGCACCCGCGGTGGACCGACCACGTGCGTCTCTGGTCGACGCTCACGGACCCGGCCGACCGGGCCGTCGCGGTGGCGCACCTCGAGGCGGTCGTGCCGGCCGCGGCCCATGGCCACCTGGCCGTCCTCGTCCGTCACCTGAGCCTGCGGCTGCTCGCGGAGAACCTCGCCGCGCCGCCCGCCGAAAGAAATTCCGATGACGTGGATCACGCTCGCCGCGTTGTCCCCGAGGGCGAACGGCTGGCCTCCGTCCTCATCACCTGAGCCCGGAAGGCCCTCGGACCGGGTTTTCCACGTCCGGGAATAATCCGCTGCGGCAAGCGGTTAACCACCGTCGAGACAGGACGACGACTGCGCGTGTATCACGGCGCGGGAGCGTTCGTTCCTGTTTCACGACAACCACACATCGCCTCCTCGTCACGGGGAACGGCTCGTCCACATGGTCCGATCGGGCCGGTTGCGTGGCCGTCCGGGAACCGTGCACTATGGGGGCTTCCGCGACACCGCTCTTGCAGGGGGAGCTTCATCGTGGCGTTTATTGACGACCTCATTTCCAGGCCGGCGTATCCGGCTGCCGCACGTCCACATCCGGTGGTGACACGTCTCGAACGTGTCGTCAAGCGGGTGCTGGACCTTCTCATCGCCTCCGTGGCACTGCTCGTGCTGCTCATCCCGTTCGTCGTGGTGGCAGCGCTGGTCAAGTTCGACTCCAAGGGCCCGGTCTTCTTCCGGCACACCCGGGTCGGCGCGCACGGCCGCAGCTTCCGCATGTGGAAGTTCCGCACCATGGTCAACGACGCGGAGGCCCGCCTCCGTGAGCTGTCCGCGGTCGGCAACGTCTACGCGGACGGGCCGTTCGTGAAGATCGACCACGACCCGCGGATCACCAGGCTCGGTGCCTTCCTCCGGAAGACCTCCGTCGACGAGCTGCCACAGCTCCTCAACGTGGTCACCGGCGAGATGTCCCTCGTCGGACCCCGGCCGCTCGTCGCGGCCGAGGTCGAGGCGCTGGGTGACTCGGCGGAGGAGCGGCAGCGGGTGCTGCCCGGGATCACCGGCCTCTGGCAGGTGTCCGGCCGCTCCTCGACCACCAGTGACGAGCGCCTCGAGCTCGACCTCGAATACGTGCGCCGCCGCGGGCTCTCCTTCGACCTCCGCATCCTGCTCCTCACCGTCCCGGCCGTCCTCTGGCGCCGGGGGGCCATGTGAGCAGCGCTCCTCCGTCGCCCCGGGTCCTCCACGTCGCCCAGCCGGTCACCGCCGGCATCGCCGTCGCCGTCACCGGCTACGTGTCGATGCTCGCCGAGCGGGGCTGGGAGTCCGTCGTGGCCTGCCCGCCGGGCGGTGACCTCGCCGCGACGGCGCAGGCCGCGGGAGCGCGCTGGGTGCGCTGGGACGCGACCCGGTCTCCCGGCCGGTCCTCGCTGGCCGAGGCGCGCGCGCTGGCCCGGGTCGTCGAGGAGGTGCGCCCCGACGTCGTGCACCTGCACAGCAGCAAGGCCGGGCTCGCCGGCCGGCTGCTCGGCCGCTCCGGCGTGCCCGTCGTCCTCACCCCGCACGCCTGGAGCTGGCACGGCACCAGCGGGCCCGTGGCCCGCGCGGCCCGGACCTGGGAGCGCGCAGCGGCCCGGCGCGCCGACGTCGTGCTCTGCTGCGGGTCCGACGAGGTCGACGAGGGCGTGGCGGCCGGCGTCAGACCCCACCGCTGGGACGTCCTCGCCAACACCGTCGACCCCGACGCGCTGCCGCCGCTGGACCGGGCCGCAGCCCGGTCCCGGCTCGGTGTCCCGGCCGACCGGGCGGTCGTCGTCTGCGCCGCGCGGGTCAGCCACCAGAAGGGCCAGGACGTGCTCTTCGAGGCCTGGCGGGCCGCCGCCCCGGACGCCACGCTCGTCCTCGTCGGTGCGGTCGCCGACCGCGACCGGATCCTCGCGCTCGCCCCGCCCGGCACCGTCGTCGTCGTGCCCGCGTCCCGGACGGACGTCCTGCTGTGGTGCGGTGCCGCCGACCTCGTCGTCGCTCCGTCGCGCTACGAGGGCCTGTCGCTGGCCGCCCTGGAGGCCGCCGCGATGGGCGCCCCGGTGCTCGCCACGGACGTCGGCGGGATGCGGGAGGCCCTGACGGGTACTCCCGCCCGACTGCTCCCCACCGAGGACGCGCTGGCCCTGGCCGCCGCGATCTCCGACGGACTGGTGCGCCGCGCGGAGCTCGCGCTCACGGCCACCTCCGCCGCCGCGGACCTGCGGCAGCGCCTCCGGACCCGATGGGCCGACAACGCCGACCACCTCGACCGGCTGTACCGCGAGCTCGTCATCACGCACGCCCCCGTCGTGCCCTCCGTCGCCCCCCGCTCTCGCGCGGCGACCTCCGCCCGTCCCCCGTCGGTTCTGCCGACGGCCCCGGGCACCACCGAGCGGCCCGTGCCGCCGGCCCACGACCGGGCGCCTCGTCCCGACGTGCACCACCTCACCCCGACCTCGGTCGGGGGTGTTCCCGCAGGAGGATCTCGATGATCCGTCGTCTCGCGTGCGTGCTGCTCGCAGCCGCATCGATGGTCATCACCGTCCCGGCCCCTCAGGCATCCGCAGTGGATGCCGGGATCGAGACACTCACCGCCACGCCGCTCGACACGTGGCAGACGAACGGCACGGTCTGGGCCATCCAGGTCGTCGGCGACGTCGCCTACGTCGGTGGCAGCTTCACCACGGTCCGGCCACCGGGTGCCGCCCCCGGGACCCAGGAGGTCTCGCGGCGGTTCGCCGCGGCCTTCGACGCCCGCACCGGGGCGCTGCTGCCGTGGAACCCGACGTTCTCGGGCACGGTCAGCTCCTCGACCGACACCAACTGCCCCTCCGTCGGCGGCGGGAAGCGCGAGTGCGGCACGGTCTGGGACATGGACGTCACGCCCGACGGCAGGACGCTCTACATGTCGGGTGACTTCACCCAGGTCAACGGCCAGTGGCGGATGGGCCTGGTCGGCTTCGACACCGCCACCGGCGCCATGACCGACGTCTACCGCGCCGGCATCTACGGCCGCGCGATGGCCGTCACCGCGACGAACACGACGGTCTACGTCGGCGGCAACTTCAGCAAGCTGTCCGACGGCAGCGTCCGCAGCCGCCTCGCGGCCTTCTCCCGGACCACCGGGGAGACGCTGCCCTGGGCGCCGTCCGCCGACGACACCGTCCGCAAGCTCAAGGTCGCGCCGGACGGCTCCAAGCTCGTCGTCGGCGGCAACTTCTCCACGATCGACGGCACCGGCCCGCGGCGCCTCTCGGCCGTGACCCTCGACACCGGCGCGCACATCACGTCGTTCAACGCGACGAACAACTTCGCGACCAACGCCTGGGTCGAGGACATCGAGGTCTTCGGTGACTCGCTCTACGTCGCCGGCGAGGCCTCGGGCTCGATCAACGAGGGCATCGACCAGTACGACAGCGCCGGCGTGCGCCAGCACTTCGACAACTGCCTCGGCGCCTCGCACTCCGTCGCCGTGCTCCGCGGGGTCGTCTACGCCGGCTCGCACTCGCACAACTGCGGGTCGACCGCCAGCGGCTCGGGGATGGTCGACGGCTTCACCGAGCAGTACCAGTCCACCGACCCCGAGACCTCCCGCCGCTACAAGCTGCGCGCCGAGGTCCCCGTGGGCGACGGCAAGTTCCAGCTGCTGAACTGGACCCCGCAGACCGACGACGGCAACGGCCCGCGCGAGATGGCGACGGTCGGCAACGACATGCTGTGGATCGGCGGCGAGTTCACCCTCGTCAACGACAACCTCCCCCAGCAGGGGCTCACCCGCTTCGCGTACAAGGACGCCGGCGGCGTGCCGTCGGCCCCGCGCCGCGGCGACGCCCCGATCGCCTACTCCTCGGTCCCCGGGCGGGCCACCGTCACGTGGTCCACCGGCGAGGACCGCGACAGCCGCACCGTCACCTACCAGGTGGTCAAGGACGGCAACACCTCCGCGCCGGTCTACTCGACGGCGATGGAGACCAAGCCCTGGTACCCCGGGTGGATGTCCTGGACCGACTCCAGCGTCGTGCCGGGCTCCACGCACACCTACGCCGTCCGCGGCGTCGATCCCGACGGCCGGGTCGGGCCGCTGTCGCCGGCCACGACGGTCGTCGTCCCGAGCAGCGCCACCGCGCCCAGGGACGTCCCGGCCAAGGACGGCGCGCGCCTGTCCTACCCGCTGGACGAGAGCGCCGGCTCGAGCACGGTGCGGGACGTCGTCGCCGGCCGCTCCCTCTCCGTCGGCTCCCGGGCGACGCTCGGACGCCCCGGCGTCACGGGCCTCGGCGGCACCGCGGTCTCCCTGAGCGGCCTCAGCGGCGCCGCCCTGGCGGACCAGACCGCGGAGTGGGCGAAGAAGCAGGCAAGCATCGAGCTGTGGTTCTCGACGTCGTCGTCGCTGGGAGGCCGGCTGGCCGGGATGGGCAACTCGCGCAGCACCGGTGGCACCTCGAGCAGCACCGACCGCGTCGTCTACCTCACCAACGACGGGCGGGTCGCCTTCGGCGTCGCGTCCGACCAGCGACGCACGCTGTTCTCCGGCAGCGGCCTCAACGACGGCAGGTGGCACCACGTCGTCGCCACCATCGACTCCCTCAACGGGACCGTGCTGTACGTCGACGGCAAGGCCGTCGGGTCCGACCCCGACGCGCACACCATCGCCCGCCTCAACGGGTACTGGCGTCTCGGCGGCGACTCGCTGAGCGGGTGGCCCTCGCGTCCGTCCAGCGACTGGTTCTCGGGCACCGTCGACCAGTTCGCGCTCTACACCTACCCGATGACCCCGGGCCAGGTGTCCCGGCACTACGGGCTCGCGGGCGGGCCGGTCGCCGACACCCAGCCGCCCACGGTCCCCGGCGGGGTCTCGGCCGCGGCGAACGGCCAGGACGTCACGGTGTCGTGGAACGCCTCCACCGACGACGACTCGGTGGCCGAGTACCGCGTCTACCGCGGGACGTCGGCGGGCTTCACCGCGGACGACGCCTCGCAGGTCGCCCGGACCGGCGCCCTGTCGACCGTCGACCCGGGCGTGGCCGCCGGCACCTGGTACTACAAGGTCGCCGCCGTCGACCCCAGCGGCAACGTCAGCGCGGCCTCGTCGGCCGCCTCGGTGACGGTGACCGAGCCGCCCCCGACCCCGCAGGCGCTCGCGCCGCTCGAGGACACCTGGGTGAACTCGACGAGCACCGGAACGAACTACGGCGCCAGCTGGGTGATGCGCTCGCGGGGAGGGACCTCCGAGCAGGTCTCCTACCTGAAGTTCCGGGTGCCGACGGTGCCGGCGGGCAAGGCGCTGAAGAGCGCCACGCTGGCGCTGTCGTCCTCGGCGAACAGCTGGGCGTCGACCACCGAGACGCAGGAGATCCGGGTCGTCACCGACTCCTCCTGGTCGCAGTCGACGATGACCTGGGCCAACCGGCCGGCGGTGTCCGGCACCGTCGCCGGGACGCTCGCGGGCATCGGGGTCGACGAGAACCGGACGGTGACCCTCGACCCGGCGACGCTCAGCGCGTACGCCGGGCAGGACCTCACCCTCGCCGTCGTCGGGACCGGCGCGGACAACGCCGAGTTCGACACGAGAGAGGCCCCGTCCGGGTCTCCCGCCCTCACCGTGCTGATCGGCTGACGGCGATGCGCGGCGGTCGCCTGCGGGCAGCGGTCCTGGTCCTCACCACGGCGATCCTCGCCGCCACCGGAACCGCGCTCGCCCCGGGCGCCGCCGCCGTCGTCGACCCCGCCCCCCTCGCCTCCTGGCGCCCGGACAACGGGCACACCTACGCCATGGTGCGGGCCGGCGACACGATGGTCCTCGGCGGGGACTTCTCGTGGATGCGGGGCCCGGACGGGTCGGTCACCCGTCGCTACGGTCTCGCCGCGGTGAGCCTCACCACCGGCGAGCTGCTGCCCTGGGCGCCGGCGGTCGACGGTGCCGTGTGGTCGCTCGAGCTCACCCCGGACGGCGGCAGCGTCTACGTCGGCGGGTCGTTCACCGCGGTGGGCGGGACGGCCCGGGGCAACCTGGCCCGGGTCGGCCTGTCCTCCGGGGCGGTCGCCTCGTGGCGGGCCGACACCAACGGGCAGGTCCGGGACACCGCGCTGCACGACGGGCAGCTCTACGTGGTCGGCTCGTTCTCGACCGTCGGCGGACAGTCCCGCGGGCGCGGGGCGACCCTCGACCCCGGCAGCGCGGCGGTCGGCGCGTGGAACCCCCGGGCCAACAGCGGCATCCGGTCCGTCGCCTTCGGGCCCACCGGCGCCACCGCCTACCTCGGCGGCACCTTCACGACCCTGTCCGGCGCGGCCCGCGAGTTCGCCGGCGCGGTGGACGCCACGAGCGGGGCGGTCACCTCGTGGGTCCCCCGCTCGTCGTGCAACGACGCGAACAACCCCTGCTACGTCTTCGACGTCGTCGTCACCGACGACCTCGTCCACCTCGCCGTCGGGGGACCTGGCGGACGGGTCACGACGCTTGACCGGGCCACGGGGTTCGAGCGCTGGTGGGCGGGTGGCGACGGTGACGTCCAGGTGCTCCGGCTGCGCGACGGCAAGCTGTACGCCGGCGGGCACTTCGACACCGCGTTCGCCGGGTCCCCGCGGGCAGGGGTCGTCGTCCTCGACGCCCTGAGCGGGGCCGTCCTGCCGGACGTCACCGCCCGGGTCCTCGGCTGGTCCGGCGTGTGGGCGATGACCCTCGACGGGTCGCGGTTCGGTATCGGCGGGCACTTCGAGACCGTCGACGGCGTGACGACCCGGCGGTACGCCGCGTTCTCCGTCGTCCCCGACCCCGCGGACACCTCGCCGCCCTCGGTGCCCGGCTCCGTCGTCGCCCCCGCCGCGCTGTCGGACGAGGTCAGCCTGTCGTGGAACGAGTCCCAGGACGACGTCGCCGTGTCGCACTACGTCGTGCACCGCGACGGTCAGCCCGTCGCCGAGGTCAACCGGCCGTTCTTCCGCGACCGGACGGTGCTGCCCGGCACCCAGTACCGCTACACGGTGCGCGCGGTCGACACCTCGGGCAACGCCGGCGATGCCAGCGGCGTGGTCACGGTGACCACCGAGGCCGCGCGCTCGCTGCTCGTCGGCCACACGACGCCGGTCCGGTTCCTGTCCACCGGCAACGCCCCGTCCGGCGCCTGGACCACGACGGGCTACGACGACTCCGGCTGGTCCGTGGGCGCCGGCGAGCTCGGCTACGGTGACGGCGACGAGGACACCTTCATCAGTCCCCTCGGTGTCGCGCACTACTTCCGCACCGCGTTCACGATCCCCGACCTGTCGGCGGTGTCCGGGCAGCGACTGCGGCTGCTCGTCGACGACGGCGCGGTCGTGTACCTCAACGGCTCGGAGCTCGTCCGCGAGAACATGCCGAACGGGACCGTGTCCAGCACGACGCTCGCGTCGTCGGGCATCGGCGGCACGGGCGAGATGGACTGGTCGACCTACGCCGTCCCGGGCGGCCGGCTGGTCCAGGGCGCCAACGTCCTCGCCGTCGAGGTGCACAACGCGTCGTCCTCCTCGTCGGACGTCAGCTACGCGGCGCGGGTGGAGTACACGCCGCAGTCCGCGCCGGCGACCCCGACCGGTCTGACCGCGACGGCGACGTCGTCGTCCTCGGTGGACCTCACCTGGGGCTCGGCGGCCGGGGCCACGGGCTACGACGTCCAGCGGGGCGGCACCACCGTCGCCACGGTGGCCTCGCCCGCGTTCACCGACACCGGCCTCACCGAGAGCACGCAGTACTCATACCGGGTGCTCGCCCGCAACGCCTCCGGGGCGAGCGCGCCCAGCGCGGCGGTGTCGGTGACCACGTCGGCCGCGCCCGCCCCGCCCGCGAGCCCGGCCGCACCCGTCCTGACGGCCCCGAGCTCGACGAGCGTACAGGTCGGCTGGAGCGCCGTGGCCGGCGCCACCGGGTACACCGTGCGCCGCGACGGCACGGCGGTGGCCACGACGTCCAGCACCTCGTTCCTCGACTCCGGGCTCTCTCCGCAGACGCAGTACACGTACTCGGTGGTCGCCTCCAACGACGCCGGGTCCAGCGCGCCCGGGCCGGGTGCCTCGGTCACGACCCCGGCCGCCCCGGCGGCGCCGCCGCCGGCCCCCACCGGGCTCGCGTCGTCGGCCGTGACCTCGACGGCGGCGACCCTGTCCTGGCAGCCGGCCGCCGGCGCCGAGTCGTACACGGTCCAGCGGGACGGCACGGCCGTCGCGACCGTCACGGGCACGGGCTGGGAGGACACCGGCCTCTCGGCGGACCTGACCTACGACTACCGGGTCCTCGCGAGCAACGGCAACGGGTCGAGCGCGCCGAGCGCGACCCTCACCGTCCGGACCCGGACCCTGCTCCTCAGCGGTGACACCTGGCGGATGAACGGCACCGGCGCCGACCTCGGGACGGCCTGGCGGGCCCCGACCTACGACGACTCCTCGTGGCAGCGCGGGCCCAGCCAGTGGGGCGTGGGCGACGGCGACGAGGCCACCGTCCTGCAGTGGGCGACCGCCCCGCGTCCGGTCACCGCCTACGGCCGCACGACCGTCGACATCGGCCCGACCACCGCCGACGTCACCGCGCTGCGGATGCGCCTGCTCGTCGACGACGGCTGCGTCGTCTACGTCAACGGCAGCGAGGTCTACCGCTTCAACCTGCCCACCGGGCCGATCGACTCGCAGACCCGGGCGCTGCGCTATATCGCGGGCAGCGAGGAGAACCTGTGGCGCACCGTCGACGTCCCCGCGAGCGCCCTGGTCCCCGGCCGGAACGTCGTCGCGGTGGAGGTCCACCAGGACCAGCCGAGCTCGAGCGACATCTCGCTCGACCTGGAGCTGGGTCCGGTCCGCTGAGCCCGGCGGGCCCGGGGTGGAGGCGAGACCCCCCGGGCCCGTCGTCAGCGCAGGGCCACCCACTCTCCCGGGTCCTCGTCCGGGAGGTCGGGCTGGGCGAGGGCGAGCACCCGCACCGACGGCAGGTCGGTCTGGGCGCCGAGGGTCGTCATGAGCGCGGCGTCGCAGGCGTCGCGTCCGGTCCCGGCCCGCACCATCGAGCGCCGCGGGGCGAGCCGGGTGGCGTCGAGCACCCACCACGCGTCGTCGACCGCGACCTCCGCGACGGCGTGCGAGTCCATCGGTGACAGGCCCGGCGCGTAGACCGACACGTAGCGGGCCGGGATCTCCAGGGCTCGCAGCACGGCGACGAGCAGGTGGGCGTAGTCCCGGCAGACCCCGCGTCCGGTGAGCAGCGGGACGAGCGCGTCGTCGCCGGGTCCGGTCGACCCGGGCACGTACTCGGTGCGCTCGTGCACCCACTCGGCGGCGCGCAGGGCCCGGACGCGGTCGTCGGCCCGCGAGCCGAACTCGCGCTCGGCCCACCCGGCCAGCCGGTCGCTCGGGCAGTAGCGGCTGGGCAGGACGAAGGTGAGCCGGTCGGCGTCGGTGACCTCGGGGGAGAGGGCGGCGCCCGGTCCGCCGCGCCCGACGACGCCGGAGTAGCGCACGTGCAGCCGTCCGAGCGGCACGTCGACGAGGTGCACGCGGGTGCCGTGCGAGAGCGCCACCGGGGTGACCGGCACCACCCCGGCGGGCCCCGTGGCGACCAGCGCGTCCTGCGCCCCCAGGTGGCCGGCCACGGCGAGGCAGAGCGCGATGCGGCCCGGCGTCGTCACCTCAGCGGTGATCTCGACCTCGACCTCCACCCGGTCCAGGGCGGGGGCCACCGGCGGCCGACCGGCCGGCGGACCCGACGACGGCGTCACGTGCGGCTCGCGCGGCGGACGAACGCGGCGAGGTCGGCGCTCTGCCGGCGGCGGCTCTCGTCGTGGACGTACATCATGTGCCCGGCGGGGTAGTAGTGGTGCTCGATGTTCGCCGACAGCTCCGGCGGCAGCCCCATCCGGGCGAAGGTCTCGCGGGCGGCGAAGTACGGGGTGGCGCCGTCGTACCAGCCGTAGGCGACGTGGACCCGCAGGTCCGGGTTGGCCCGCATGGCCCGCGCCAGGCGGCCGGTGACGTCGACCGACCGTCCCTCGAACTCCTTGTACGACCACGCCTCGTGGGTGGCTTGCGACAGCAGCTCGTAGGGCAGGTCGCTCTCGTAGCCGAGCTCGGCACGCACGTAGTGGTTCCACGCGGCGGCGTAGGGGCCGGCGATGGCGTCCATGCTCGGGTCGGTGTCGGCCTTCTCCGCCACCGGGTTACCGGCGGGCCCGGAGAACCGCCCGTCGAGCCGGCCGACGACACGGCGCTCGCGGCGCAGCAGCTCGGCGAAGAAGTGCAGGTGCTCGACGCGCAGGTCGGACAGGTCGACGTACTCCGGGCTCAGCCCGGTGAGCCGGGCGACGGTGTCGACGGCGGCGGACCGCTCCTGCGGGGTCAGGCGGTCGCCGCGGGAGAGGGCCCAGGGGTAGTCGCGCTCGACGAACGCCTCGGCCTCGGCGAGCACGTCGGCGAGCGCCCTCGACCCGTGCCGGCCGTGGTGGTGGGCGATGGCGGCGTACGTCGGCAGGAAGCCGACGTGGCTGCGGTCCTCCGGCTCCTCGGAGCCGATCGAGCCCAGGTCGAGCACGGTCGAGACGAGGACGACCCCGTCGAGGTACATCCCGCGGCGGGTCTGCAGGTGCTCGGCGACGGCCGCGGCCCGCAGCGTGCCGTACGACTCACCGGCGAGGAACTTCGGGGAGAGCCACCGGTCGTGGCGGGTCGTCCACAGCCGGATGACCTCGGCGACGCTCTCGACGTCCCCGGTGAACCCGTGGTACTCCCCGGGCCGGCCGCCCTCGACGGCCCGCGAGAACCCGGTCGAGACGGGGTCGACGAAGACGAGGTCCGCCTCGGCCAGCAGCGTCTCGGTGTTGTCGGTCAGCCCGTGCGGCGGGCGCGGCGCGCCGTCGGCGTCGCGGGCCAGCACCCGCCGCGGTCCGAGGAGGCCGAGGTGCAGCCAGACCGAGCTCGACCCGGGCCCGCCGTTGAAGGCGAAGACGACCGGACGGGGCCGGTCGCCGGAGGGCTCGACGACGTAGGAGGTGAGGAACACCTCGGCCCGGGGCTTGACCCCGGCGAAGACGCCGTCCTCGAGCACCTCCTCGCGCAGCACGACCCGCCCGGTCGTCGCCGTGTAGGACAGCGCCTTGCGCCCCCGACCGAGGGTGTGCGTCGTCGTCACGAGGTCGTCGGTGGGCGGGGCCGGCGCCGTCGTCGCGCCCGGCGCGGTCGCCCCGGACGGCGGGGGCGTCGCGGTGTCGGGGGTCGTCCTCGGGGTCTCGGCGGTCGGCTCCTCCATGGCGCCGACCCTAACCGCCGACGACCCGTGGGTCGCCGGCCGCGCGTCCCCGGCCGGTCAGAGCCGGCCGAGTCCCTCGGCGACGAGGACGAGCCCGAAGACGACGAAGGCGGCGGCGGCGCCGTAGCGGATGACCTTCTCCGGCAGCTTGCGGCCGAGGACCGCGCCGACGCCGATGGCCAGGGCGTCGGCGGCGACCATGCCGACGGTGCTGCCGAGCCAGGTGCCGAGCCAGCCCTCCTGGGTGGCGAGCGTGATGGTGGCGAGCATCGTCTTGTCGCCGAGCTCGGCGAGGAAGAACGCCCCGCCGACGGCGAGGATGGCGGCGCCGGTGCTGCGCCGCGCCTTGTCGGCCTCGTCCTCGGTGAGCTCGTCGCCGCGCAGGGTCCACGCGGCGAAGACGAGGAAGGCGACACCGGCGACGATGCTGATGGTGTCCTGGTACTGCGCGAAGGCGGTGCCGACGACGGCGCCGATGGCGACGGAGGCGAGGTGGACGATCGCCGTCGCGGCGGTGATGCCGATGAGGACGTCGCGCACGCGGTAGCGGGTGGCGAAGGTCATGGCCATGAGCTGGGACTTGTCGCCGAGCTCGGCGACGAAGATGACGGCGGTACTGAGCAGGAACGCGTACATGGAGTGGGGGCTCTTCCTCGTGCCGGACGAGGGGCCGTCATGGACGGACGTCTCGGCCGGCACGTCCGGGGTCGGGCGTGCACTGGCCGAAAGTCTCGTCCGCCACCCGTGGGTGGCCCGCCGCACCGGACCCGCGGGTCAGTGTGTCGACACGGCGATCGGGGACTACTCCCTTCCGGGGCGCCACTCTAGCGATCCGGGCGGGACGGCGCGAACCGGGTCCGGGCCGGCGGTATGGACCACCGCCGGGCCGTCGTTGGCCCTCCCGCGTCCCTGCTCCCGACCCCCGGAGGTTCCCCCGTGCCCGACACCCCGACGCCCACGTCCGCCCCGCGCGAGTGGCGGCTCGCCGCCCGCCCGACCGGCTGGCCCACCGCGGAGGACTTCGAGCTCGCCGGGAGCGAGGTCCCGGACCTCGCCGACGGGCAGGTGCGGGTGCGCAACGTCGTCCTGTCTGTGGACCCGTACATGCGCGGGCGGATGAGTGCCGCGAAGTCCTACGCCGAGCCGTACGCCGTGGGCGAGGCGATGACCGGCGGGGCCGTCGGCGTCGTGGAGGAGTCCCGCGCCGACGGCGTCGAGGTCGGACAGCACGTCCTCCACGCGCTCGGCTGGCGCGAGGTCGCCGTCCTCGACGCGGCGCAGGCCCGGGTGGTCGACGTCGACGCGGCCCCCGCGTCGGCCTACCTCGGCGTCCTCGGGATGACCGGCCTCACCGCCTACGCCGGCCTGACCCGGGTCGCCGCCCTGCGCGAGGGCGACGTAGTCTTCGTCTCCGGCGCCGCCGGGGCCGTCGGCGGAGCGGTCGGACAGATCGCCAAGGCCCTCGGCGCCTCGCGCGTCGTCGGCAGTGCCGGGTCGCCGGAGAAGGTGCGGCACCTCACCAAGGACCTCGGCTTCGACGCGGCCTTCTCCTACCGCGACCGCCCGGTCCGGGAGTCCCTGCGCGAGGCCGCCCCGGACGGCGTCGACGTGTACTTCGACAACGTCGGCGGCGACCACCTCGAGGCCGCGGTCGGCTCGCTGCGGCGCGACGGCCGGATCGCGGTCTGCGGGATGATCTCGGTCTACAACGACACCGAGCCCGCCCCCGGCCCGCGCAACCTCTCGCGGCTCATCCAGACCCGCGGCCGGATCGAGGGCTTCCTCGTCGGTGACCACTCCGACCTCGCGGGCGAGTACGCGCAGCGGGCGGCCGGGTGGCTGGCCGATGGGTCCCTGTCCCTCCGGGAGACGACCGTCGACGGGTTCGAGCACGCCGTCGACGCCTTCCTCGGCGTCATGCGCGGCGAGAACACCGGCAAGATGGTCGTCCGCCTCTGAGGCGCCCACAGGGTCGCCCGCCACCGCCATGCGGCCCACCTTCGACAGGCGTACGCTCGCGACGACCGAGGGGTCTCGGGCGCCGCACGGCTGGCTTAGCGTCAAGCGTCCACGGTCGAGCAGCGTGCCGGGTCACCCTTCGCCGTCCCCACCTCCCGGAGGTCCGCCATGCCGCTCACCCGACGCCAGCTCCTCGGAGCCGCCGGCGCCGCGTCCGCCCCGCTCGCCCTCAGCGCGTGTGGCGGCTTCTCGACCTCGGGGGGTGACTCGGGGTCCTCGTCCGACAGCAAGACCATCACCTTCACGACGTGGGGCACCGACTCCGAGCTCAAGGGCTTCCGGGACGCCATCGCCTCGTTCGAGAAGGCCAACGAGGGCGTCACCGTCAAGCTCAACTCGGTGCCGTACGAGCAGATGTTCACGACCATCGACGCCCAGCTGCAGGCCGGCAACCCGCCGGACGTCTTCCGCGTGCCCTACTACACCTTCGGCAGCTACGCCGGCCGCGGCCAGCTGCTCGACCTGTCCACGCACCTGCCCGACGGGTTCTCCGACCGGTTCACCCCGCAGGCCTGGGCCGCGGTGCAGAACGGCCAGAAGCCGTTCGGGGTGCCGCACCACACCGACACCTCGGTGATCCTCTACAACACGGAGATGCTCGACAAGGCCGGCATCCGCGACATCCCGAAGACCATCGAGGACGCGTGGACGTGGGAGGAGTTCGAGGCCATGGCCGTCGAGCTGCGCGGCTCGATGCCCAAGAAGACGTGGCCGTTCGCCTACAACTGGCAGGGCAACGGCGTGACCCGCTGGCTCAGCTGGCTGTTCGAGGCCGACGGCCGGTTCCTCTCCGAGGACCTCAAGAGCGCGGCCATCGACTCCGACGCCGGGCGCAAGGCGGTCGAGTTCACCCAGGGCTTCTTCCGCAAGAACCTCGTGCCGCCGAACAGCTCGGTGAAGTCCTCGACCTACGCGCAGGACATCTGGTACTCGCAGACCTGCGCCATCGACTGGGCCGGCGCGTTCATCATCCCGGACGCCACCGACACCCTGGACTTCGACTGGAACGTCACCTTCCCGCCCAAGGACGTCCGTTGCGCCGGTGACTTCGGCGGCAACGCGCTCGTCGCCACGAAGGCCGCGAAGGACCCCGAGCTCGTCGCGAAGTTCTTCGACCACGTCACCCAGGAGGAGCAGATGCGCGCCTTCTGCGCGGGCGCCTCCCTCCTGCCGACCCGCAAGGACCTCGTCGAGTCCGGCATCGACTTCGACGTCCGTCCCGAGCTGTCGCCGGTCTTCGTCGCCCAGGCCGGCGCCGTCCTGCCGCAGGACTCCGGCCAGGTGGCCTCGCCCTCGATGTCGAACATCATCACCGTCCTCAAGGACCAGCTCGAGGAGGCCTTCATCGGCGGCCGGAGCGTCGAGGACACGGTGAAGGGCCTCCAGGACGGCATCGGCGCGGCCGTGGCGCAGTGAGCCCGAGGTGACGACGACGGCCACCGAGCCGCGCGACCGGGCCGGGGACACCGGCCCGGCCGAGCCGCCGCAGCGCCTCCGGACCCGCCGCCCCGGCGCGGTCCGCGAGGCGCTGGCCGGGTACGGCTTCCTCGCCCCGAGCGCGCTGCTGCTCGGCGTGTTCGTGTTCGTCCCGCTGGCCGGGGCGCTGGCCCTCAGCCTTCAGCGGACCAACGGGTTCGGCGAGGGCACGTGGATCGGGTTCGACAACTACGCCCGGCTGTTCGGCGACCCGGTGTTCTGGCGGGCCTCGCTCAACACCGTGCTCTTCACGCTCGTCGTCACGCCGGGGTCGATGGCGCTGGGGCTCGGCGCGGCCGTCCTGCTCAACTCGGTGCTGCCGGCGCGGGGGCTGTTCCGCTCGATCCTCATCCTGCCCATGGCGGTGTCGGGGGTCGCGACCGCGCTCATCGGCGTGCTCGTCTTCGACCAGAACAGCGGCTTCGCCGACTCAATGCTCGGTGCGCTCGGTCTGCCTCAGGTCGACTGGCAGTCCAACGGCACCGCGGCGTTCGTCAGCGTCGTCCTCGTGACGCTGTGGTGGCGCACCGGCTTCAACATGCTCATCTACCTCGCCGGGCTCCAGGGCATCAGCCGCGAGCTCATCGAGGCCGCCACGCTCGACGGTGCCACCGTGTGGCAGCGCTACCGGTACGTCATCGTCCCCATGCTCGGGCCGTCGACGTTCTTCCTCGTCATCATGAACGTCATCTACTCCTTCCAGGTGTTCGACATCGTCTTCGTCCTCACCGGAGGCGGTCCGCGGAACGCGACGACGGTGCTCGTCACCTACGCCTACGACAACGGCTTCGTTGTCCGCGACCAGGGCTACGCGGCGACCATCGGTGTCGTGCTGCTCGTCGTCAGCCTGGCCTTCACCTGGCTGCGCTGGCGGACCAGCCGGACCCGGGACCTCGTCGGATGAGTGCCACCCCGACGGCCCCGGCCACCCCGGTCGCCGACGCCACGGCGACGCCCCCCGCGGCGTCGCGGCGGCAGCGGCGCGACCGCTGGCTGCCGGTGCGGCTCGTGGCGGCGGTCGTCGTCGCTCTCGTCACGCTGTTCCCGCTCTACTGGATGGTCGTCGTCGCGTTCACGAGCCGGTCGCAGCTGCTCGGCGGGTCGCTCAAGTTGTGGCCGGGCGAGCTGACGCTGGACAACTTCCGGCGCATCCTCGACGCGTTCCCGGTGTGGCAGTGGGTCGGGAACTCGATCGCCATCGCCCTCGTCGTGTCGCTGCTGTCGGTGGCGGTGAGCATGCTCGCCGGGTACGCCTTCGCGCAGCTGCGCTTCCCGGGGTCGACGGCGCTGTTCCTGCTCACCGTGGCCAGCCTCATGATCCCGCTGCAGGTGATCATGGTGCCGCTCTTCCGGCTCGTGACGTCCATGGGGCTGTTCGGCAGCTACTGGGCCGTCATCCTGCCCACCGCGGCGACGGGGTTCGGGGCGTTCCTCGCCCGGCAGTTCGTCCTCGCCGTGCCGCGCGACATCATCGACGCCGCCCGCATCGACGGCGCCGGCCACGCCCGCATCTTCTGGCGCATCGTCCTGCCGCTGTGCCGGCCCCTGCTCGCGGTGCTGTTCTTCATGAGCCTGCTCCAGTCCTGGAACGACTTCGCCTGGCCGCTGGTCGCGCTCCAGGACAACGCGCTCTACACGCTGCCGATCGGCCTGCTCTACCTCCAGGGACAGCTGGGGTCGGACTACGGCGGGACGATGGCGTTCGCGCTCGTCAGCGTGCTGCCGATGGTCGTGCTGTTCCTCGTGGCGCAGCGCTGGTTCGTCGAGGGCTTCGCCCGCAGCGGCATCCGCTGACCGCGCGTCGTCACCGGCCCGGCCGATACCGGACGAGCTGAGACCGGATCGCAACCCGTTCGGCTCCCACCCGTGCCGCCGGCGGCGCAGCATGGGACGTCGGTGGGGCCGACGTCGGCCCCGGTCGCCGATCCGGGAAGGGGTGGTCGACGTGGCCGTCTGCATCGGCAGGGCCCGGGCAGCCCGCCTGATCGCCCCCGTCCTGCTGGCCGTCCTCTCGCTGGCCGCCTGCACGCCCAAGGGCCTCGTCATCGCCAACCACAGCGGCGCACCGGTCCGGGTCGTCAACGAGGCCGAGGGCTCCGTCATCGCCGAGGAGCCCCCGGACAACGCGAGGGTCCAGATCCGCATCGCAACGAACCGCGACGGCTGCGCCGACGGGTGGCGCATCACGGCGACGCGTCCGGACGGCACCGAGGTCGCGGCGATCGACGACCCGTGTCAGGGCGGCTGGACCATCGAGTGACGACGACCCGCCGGCCCGTCCCGGTCGGCCGGCGGGCCATCGACCGGGCCCGGAGGTAGTCCGGCCCCTTCTGCCAGACTCTCCCGTCTGCGCCGCGTCTCGCACCGGCCCGTGTCTGCCCGGCAGACCTCGACCGGGCCGTGGCCGGCTGAGCCGGACCGTGGCGACCGCGCAATCCTCGGGCAGGGGCCGGATGACGCGCATGACACGGTCCGCGATCGGACCGAGGCCCCGGGTCTCGGCGTGGGCGGCTCGCGCGGATGACGCCCTGCTCTCGTGGCGCGACCATGTCGCAGCCTCGACGCCGCGACGAGCCGGGCGAACCGGGACAACGGGCCCTCCCGAGCTCCTGTAGACACCAGCAGGCCGGTGCAGCCGCTCCGGGCGAGGACGTCTTCGCGACGAGCGTTGTCGACGTCGGCGGCCGTCCGCCCCGGCGCGGCACCGTCGGTCGCGCCGACATCCTCGTCCTGGACGCCGCGCCGGTGGAGAACTTCGCCGTCGCTCGGCTCGCGGAGATGTTGGACCACGGCGCCGAGCCGGCACCCCGGCGGTGACACCGCGCCGATGCCACCCCGGCTTGCTCAGGTCGTCGGTGGGTCGATGGGGTCGCCGGGGTGCTGGGCGGGTGACCCGGCCCGCATCCGGCCACCGACGCGGTGGCAGCAGCTGTCGACGAAGTCGTTCCCGGTGTCGACGGCGGCCAGACGTGCGCGGAGTCGCGCGAGGAGGGTCTTCACGGGTGGTCCTCTCGGATTGGTGGGGGCGTGCTGCCCTCGGGTGGGTGGAGGTGGTTCTCGACGGGTCACGCCGCCAACAGATGGGGCAGCGACCGCGCGAGGTGGACCGCTCGCGCTCCGCGGCCGAGGGAGTAGTAGATCCACGTGCCTCGTCGCCGGCTCTCGACCAGCTGCGCCTCACGCAGGACCTTCAGGTGGTGCGAGATGGCCGGCGCGCTGAGCGTGAGCCCGGAGGACAGGTCGCAGACGCAGATCGGACCGTCGGCCGCGAGGACCGCGGCGAACAGACGGACACGGGCGGGGTCGGCGAGCGCCTTGAACGCCGCCGAGACGCCGTCGACGGCGTCCTGGCTCTGCACGCCTCCCACGGGGCTGGTCGCATCCATCCGTCGTGGCACCTCCGACTGTTGATTCGATAGTTCGCAAACTATCGAAGTAAGGGCGAGAGGTCAACCCCTCGCGCATGCGGCACAGCCGGGTCACGATCGCTGGCGGCACGGGATCGAGGTGCCCCCGGCCACCGCCGACTCGCGCCGCAGGGCTGGTTCCTCCGGCCGGACGTGGCGCGCGAGCGGCTCATCGTCAACACCGCGGACGCCCTCGCTCACATCTCGAAGCGCACCCTGCGCCTGCGCGTGACGAGGCCAAGTGCTCATCGAGGCACTGGTGCTGACCGCCGGCCTCGGGCGACAGGTGCGTGGTCGCGTCCCTGGTGATGTCGATCCCGGTGGCCCGGCAGATCCGGTCGGAGAGGACCTCGGTCGGGGGTGGTCGAACCGGCCGGTGAAGACCTGCTCAGGCACCCCGTGCCGGGTCAGCGCGGCCTCGAACGCGTCACACCCGTGTTCCGGGGTGTCAGGGCAGCGCTGACCGCGTACCGGGAGTGGTCATCGATGCCGGCCAGACACGTGATGCTGGTGCCGACGGTTTCAGAAGTCACAGCACCCCTGTGGCAGGCAGGCTCAGCCGGCCGCTCGACCTGCGCATCCGCGCCCAGCCCACGTCGTTGAGACGCCATGAGACGCCCTGCGACTGCACCACCACTGCACCGCATGGGGCCGGGTGCGCGTCGCTCAGGTGCGGAGGGCGGCGGCGAGGTCGGCGAGCTGGTACTCGACGATGTCCAGGACGAGCCGCGGTTCGACACGGGAGTACTCGTGGACCACGACGTTGCGCAGACCAGCGATGGACGCCCGAGGCACGCCCTGGCATGCAGGATCGTGTCTCCCCGGGCAGAGCGCGGACGGCCTCGCCGATGACGGCGAGGTTGCGCAGCACCGCGTCACAGGCCATGGCGGTGAAGTCACCCGAGGTCAGGTGCGGTGCGTAGTCCTGGCAGCGCTCGATGGCGTGCAGGATGTCCTCGAACCGCTCGCGGTCCGACCGGCTCACACGGCCACCGCGTCCGCCAGGGCGCTGGCCGAGACCTCCTTGCGCAGGAGAGAGACCGCCACGACGTCGACCTCGGCCCCGAGCAGTGCGCTCAGCTCCTCGGCAATTCCCGAGACGCGCAACAGCGGGCTGCCCGCTTCGGGCACGAGGTCGACAAGGAGGTCGAGGTCGCCGGCTTGACCGGCGTCCCCTCGGGCCACGGATCCGACCAGTCGCGCGTCGGTAGCGGCGTAGCGCCCCAGGACCTCGTCTACCTCGCCTCGGTGGCGGGTGATCGCCGAGCGCAGAGCGACGCTCCGGCTGGTCACGGCGTCCATGCGTCAAGGGCAGAGCCCGCGCCGCGTCGGCGTGCCGCGCTGGCCACGAGGGCCGCAACGATCGGCTCGGCAGCTGCCCCCGGCGCCGCGCCCTGGACGCCGGCGCCAGGGGCTTCCTGCTCAAGGACCGCCCACCGCACGAGCTCGTCGACGCGATCCGGCGCGTCGCAGCCGGCGAGCAGGTCATCGACTCCGAGCTGGCCGCCCAAGCCCTGCGGGCCCCGGCCAACCCCTTGAGCGAGCGGGAGGCCGAGGTGCTGACCTGCTACGCCGTGGGCAGCGACGCCAAGGCAATCGCCTCGCAGCTGCACCTGTCCCAAGGCACCGTCCGCAACTACCTCGCGTCCGCCACCACGAAGCTCGACGCCCGCAACCGGGTCGACGCCATCCGGATCGACTCCGAGGCAGGCTGGATCCAGCCAGGTCGACGCGGCTGAGCACGACGCTGCACGCGCACGGGCGGCGTGACCATGCAGAGTGCACGGATTCGGGTGCATGCCGGGCCGCGGGCCGGTGCAGCCGGCCCTTGTGGCACCGGCCGAGTCCGGGGAGGCTGGTGGTGCACCCGAACCGAGGAGGGCAGCGTGAACCAGACTGAGATCGAGGCCGAGCTGGCCGAGCCCGGCGCCCAAGAGATCCTCGAGCGCACCTTCGCGCACCAGGCCTGCACCGGCCGCGACGGCACGCCGCGCGCCATGTACGACCAGCAGGTGCGCATCGTCATCCGTCCGACCTGGGCCCGCTTCTACGACTTCGGCGCCGGACGGATCCCGGCGTCGCTTCAACGGCTGGCCGAGCAGAGCGCCGCAGGGGCCTCCCATGGCTGACCGGGAGCCGATGGTCGTCATCGCCGGTCACTACCGGGTCGACGCCGAGCAGCGGGACGAGGTCGTCGCCGCCTTCGCCGACATGGTCACCCGCGCCCGCGACGCCGACGGCTGCATCCACGTCGCCATCACCGCCGACTCGGTCGACCCCGAACGGATCGACAACGTCGAGGTGTGGCGGGACGCCGGCGCGTTGGAGGCGTGGCGCGCCCGGGCGGACGCCCCCGACCCGGGCGTCGCGATGCGCGACCTGACGATGGCCCGCTACGACGCCGTCGACGGCGGTCCGCTGTTCCCGTGAACGGCCCTGCCCTGGCCCTGAACCCGACCCTGCACGACAGCCACGACAGGAGACCCACATGATCATCGTCTGCGGCCACCTCGAGGTCGACCCCGACCGTCGCGCCGACTACCTCGAGCGCAGTGCCGACGTCGTGCGCCAGGGACGGGCGGACGACGGCTGCCTGGAGTTCTCGATGAGCGCCGACCTGCTCGAGCCGGGCCGTATCGTCGTCCTGGAGCGCTGGCGCTCGCGCGAGGCGGTCGAGGCCTTCCGCGGCGACGGACCGGAAGGGGAGCAGGCCACCGACATCCGCGGCGGCGACGTGCGCGAGTACGACGTCGCCGACGAGCGACCCCTGATGTGACGGCGCCCCTGCTCTGCCTCGGGATCACCGGCGCCGTCAACGTGCCGCTCAACGACACCCTGGCCGCGGCGGGCGACGAGTCGGCCGTGCGGGCGGCCTTCGAGCGACCCTGGACGGCCGCTTACCTTGTCCGCACCGCGATGGCGCCCGGCGCCGTCCTCGCCGTCACCACATCCGGATGAGCCAGGTACCGGGCGATGGGTCGAGCGTCCTGGCGTCGACTCCGGCCGGTGGTCTGAGGTCGACGGCAGGGCAAAGGCCACGAACACGGCGCAGAGCCATTCCGAAGTCGTTGCGACACGGAATGTTTGGTGGGCCCCGTGGGGCTCGAACCCACAACCTACGGATTAAAAGTCCGCAGCTCTACCGATTGAGCTAGAGGCCCGGGCGACCGCCGACGAGGGCCGGGATCGCGCCGCGGGCCAGTATGTCGCACCAAGCGGACGCCCCTCACATGGCGACGGGCGGGGCGCCGACCCGGAGGGGGTGGTCGGCGCCCCGCCCGTCAGGCGGAGCAGGGTGTGCTCAGGCCGCGCAGTCGAGACAGAGGCTCGTGCCCGGCTTGGACTCCTGCGAGCGGTGCACCAGCAGGAAGCAGCCGATGCACGCGAACTCGTCGAGCTGCTGGGGGACGACCCGGACCTCGAGGGAGAGGTCGGAGAGGTCGGCGCCGGGGAGCGTGTGGCCGTCGGCGGGGTCGGTGTCCTCCTCGAGGAGGTCGACCGAGGTGCGGGAACGGGCGGCGTCGAGCTCGACGAACGCGTCGCTCTTCTCCTCTTCACCGTCGCGGACCCGGGGAGCGTCGTAGTCAGTAGCCATGTCTGCACCTTCCGTGTGCGAGGGAGAGGGGCCGTCTGCTAGACCCCCGGGTGGTCAGAGTATGTCCAGGTCAGACGCCGTTTGTCAAAGCTTTGTCTGAAGTGTGTCAAACCCTGGGACGACTGGTCGTGGCCGGGAGGTCATGGCGTCCTCGTCTCTGCTCAGTGAACGCCCGGGACCCGGTGGGTGTGCCCATCGCAGCCTGGGAGAACGCTGTGAGTTCGGCGCCGTCGCCCTCCTGGATGGGAGGGGCAGGGTTCAGCGCAGGAAGCCGAAGGTCAGGGCCATGGCGACGATGGCCAGGACGCCGGTCGCGGGGATCCACGCCCAGTGCACGCGCATCGGGTTCGGGCCGCGCAGCGACAGGGCGACCGGTGTGGGCGTGGGGTCGCTGTAGAGCGCGGACTCGACCGGGCCGGGCTCGTCGGCGACCGCCTCGGCCGGACCGCCGGCCGCGTGCCGGGCGTCGTAGCCGCCGCCGAGCCGCTCGAGGACGCGCTTGCCGATCTCGGCACCCGCCGCGGCCTCGGTGGCCGGGCCGACGTCGACGCCGCCCCCGACCGCGTCGTCCGCCCGGCCGGCGCCGATGGCGTCCTCGACCGCCAGCGCGTCGCCGGTGACCTCGGAGGCGAGCAGGTCGTCCAGGCCCGACGCGCTGCCCGACCCCTCGCCCAGCCGCTCCCCGAGTTCGCGGGCGCTGTGCGGACGGGCCGCGGGCGACTTCGCGAGGCACTGCTCCACCAGCGCCCGCAGCTCGCTGGGCACGTCGTCGGGGAGCGGCGGCGGCGGGTCGTTGACCTGGGCCAGTGCCGTGGCGACGGGGGTGTTCTTGTCGAAGGGCCGGTGGCCGGTGAGCATCTCGTGGGCGACGATGCCGAGGGCATACAGATCGGACGCGCCGGTGGCGGGCTCACCGAGCGCCTGCTCGGGGGAGAGGTAGTGCGGGGTGCCGACGATCTCACCGGTGAGGGTCTGGCCGGAGCCCTCCACGGCCCGGGCGATGCCGAAGTCGGTGAGCTTCACCGTGCCGTCGGGCTGGACGAGGATGTTCGCCGGCTTGACGTCGCGGTGGACGACGCCGGCCTCGTGCGCGGCGCCGAGGGCCAGGGCGGCCTGCCCCATGATGGACCGCACCCGGGCGGAGTCGAGCCGGCCCTCGCGCTGGACGAGCGCGGACAGCGGCTCGCCGGGCACGAGCTCCATGACGAGGTAGGCGAGCACGTCCTCCTCGCCGTAGTCGTAGACCGTCGCGATGTTCGGGTGGCTGAGGTTGGCCGTGTACAGCGCCTCGTCGCGGAAGCGCTGCGCGAAGACGGGCTCGCCGTCGATGGTCGGCCGCATGACCTTCACGGCCACCGTCCGGGCGAGGACGTCGTCCGTCGCCTCCCACACATCGCCCATGCCCCCCGACGCGACGCGGCGCTCCAGCGAGTAGCGACCGCCGAGGCGGAAGCCGTGCTCGAGCCGGTTCACCGGCGCGTTCCGTCCATCACACGGGAGACTGTAGCGAGCGCCGGGATGACCTGCAACGTTAAGGGTTTGTCAAAGGACGTGTCGAACGGTCGACATCGGTGTCGGACCAGCGCCCGCGGATCAGGGCAGACCGCGAACGCGGGCCTCCTCGGAGGGCAGCGGCTCCAGGTCGACGGCACGCCCTGAGATACCCGCCGACGCCCGTGCCGACGCGTCGGCCGCACGCCCGTCCGCGCGGTGCCGGCCCCCGCCCCGACGGCCGCCGGACCCGGTGTCGGACACCGCGGCCCGCCGGATGGCGCGGCTCTCCTCGATCTGCTCCTCGAGCTTCTCCTTGGCCTTGTCCGACTGCCGCGTGTCCCGCGGCGGCAGCTGGAGGTGCTTCTCGGCCCGCATGCCGGCCTCGAGCTCGCGCACCCGCTCCAGCTCGGTGTCGAGCTCGGCGCCGAGCAGCAGGGCGATGTTCGTCAGCCAGAGCCAGAGGAGGAAGACGATGATGCCGCCGAGCGAGCCGTAGGTCGTGTCGTACTTGCCGAAGGTGCCGACGTAGAAGCCGAACCCGACCGACGCGAGAATCCAGGTGAGGATGGCGAGGGCGGCGCCGGGGGAGACCCAGCGGAACCCGGGCTGGCGCACGTTCGGGGTGACGTAGTAGAGGACGGCGACCATCGCCATGACGACGACGAGGATGACCGGCCACTTGCCGACGTTCCACACCGTCTGGGCCTGCTGGCCCAGCCCGATGGTGTTGCCGATGGTGTCGACGAGCGGACCGCTGACCACCAGGCCGACGAGCACGACGGCGGCCATGACGACGAGCCCGAGCGTGACGAGGATGTTGACCGGCCGCAGCTTCCAGATGGGCCGGCCCTCGTCGATGCCGTAGATGCGGTTCATCGCGCGCCCGAAGGCACCGACGTAGCCGGAGGCCGAGAACAGCGCGGTCGCGAGGCCGATGACGAGCGTGAACCCGGCGGCCTGCGAGTTCACCATGCCCTCCAGCGGGCCCTCCAGCTGCTTGGCCACGTCGGCCTGGCCCAGCCGCCTGAGCATCGAGAGCATCTCGTCGACGATGGCCGGGCCCCGACCGACGACGCCCAGGACCGACACCAGCGCCAGCAGCCCCGGCGCGACCGACAGCACCGAGTAGTACGTGAGGGCGGCGGCGAGGTCGGTGCACTGGTCGCGCTGGAACTCGCTGACGGCGTACTTGAACGTCAGCTTCCAACCCCGCCGGGTGACGTCGTCCGGACCCTCGGCCTTGATCGGGCTGTCGGGGGCGGGAGCGGTGGCGGCGCGCTGCGCGGCCGATCCCTCCTGGGCCATCGGGTCCTCCTGGTGCGGACGCGGCGCTCGCCGGGTGTCGGGCCGGGTCCCGTCGGGCTCGGCGGGGCCTGGGTGGCGCCGTCCAACCTAGCCGCCACGAGCGCATCCGTGCAGGTCGGTGGTCCTGTGGGCCCTGCGCCGTCCCGCCTGACACACTGGCCGGATGACGAGTGACGGAGGACGCCGGCCGACGCCGCGGCGCCCCATGCACTTCGGCCCCGAGCAGCTGGAGGCGCACGGCGGCACGCTGCCCGGTCCCGCGGAGACGACGGAGGTCGCCCACCAGACGGCGGCGATCCTCGTCGGCGCCGGCCGCTCCGCCCACGACCCCGAGGTGACCTCGCGGCTCGTCGCGCTGGTCGACGACCTCGGGCTGTCGACCGTCGCCGACCTGTGGTCCGCCCGCCCGGCCCGCAGCCTGCCCGGCGCGCTGTGGCGCCTCTACGCCCTGCGAGAATGGGTGCGCCGCAGCCCGGAGGAGGCCAGCCGCGAGTACGCCGCCGGCATCCGCTTCACCGACGTCGCGCACGCCATCGCCGGCATCCCCGAGCCGCCCGAGCCCGAGGAGCTGCAGCGGGTGGCCGACCGGATCCTCGCCGGCGTCTTCGACGGCGACCTCGCCGTCGCGCTCGAGCGGGCGTCGGCGTTCTGCGCGGTCATCGCCGCCGGCCGCGCCGAGCTGGCCAACGACCGCGACGAGGCGGACCCGGACGGGGCCAGCGACCTCACCCGGACGGCGGCCGCCCTCCTCGCCACCGGCGAGGACCTGCGGGTCTGCGCCGGCCTGTGGCGCTCCGGCGACCTCGACTGAGCCGCCTCGAGCCCGCCCGGTCGGCCGTCGGGAACACCTACGGCGGGTGGAGGCGTTAGGGTCTTCTGTGGGTGCCGGACCGCGGCAGCCCCGGGTCCCAACATCAGCCGCTACGAGCGGCCACGCGCCGTGAGGCGCTCCCGGTCCGGCACCCGCATCACCCCCTCCCGTCGACGGCAGGCCGCGCTCTGCGCCGCCCGTCCGGGACCCACCTCGCGAGCCGGTCGTCGGCGTCGGCACGCCGCCCACGGCACGCCGGGGGGCCCGGATTGGCCTGTGGACAACCGACCGCGACCGTCCGGCGGCCCGTACCGTTGCGGGATGACAGGGGACCCGTCGCTCACCGATGTCGAGCTCCAGCGCGAGATCGACCTCGTCGGCGCCCTGGTCCTCGCGGCCGCGCAGAACGACGGGCCGATGACCCAGGACAGCATCGACGAGGTGCTCGGGGTCGACCCCGACGACGACGCCGCGGTGCCCGGGTCGGGCGGGACGTCCGGCCCCACCGGCTGAGCGACCGGCCCCGGCTGCTCCCGAGCCGAGGCACCGGGTCGTGCGGACCCCCCGGCGCGGGCGTCGTCGCAGGTCACCGGGGTGCCGACGGGCTGCTGACCCCGCCGTGCGCCGCCGGCCGGCTGCCCGGACCGCAGCCCCTCCGTGCGGGCCCTACGCTGGACCACGTTCGCCCCCAGGACGCACGATCCGGAGACCACCACGTGGGCTTTCGCCTCACCCCGCAGGACCCCTCGTTCTTCGAGCTGTTCACCGCCTCCGCGCGCCAGCTCGTCGAGGGGACCTCCGCGCTCACCTCGCTGCTCGGCGCGGACACCGCCGAGCGGCAGGCCGTCCTGGCCCGCATGCGCGACATCGAGTCCGCCTCCGACGACGTGACCCACGAGGTCGTCCGCCGCGTCAACGGCTCCTTCGTCACCCCTTTCGACCGCTCGGACATGCACGGCCTGGCCGTCCTGCTCCACCAGTGCGTCGACCTCGTCGGCACCGCCGTCGACCTGCTCGTCCTCTACCGCATCGACGAGGTGCCGCCGCGCGTCGTCAAGCAGGTCGAGCACCTGGGCCGGATGGCCGATGTCACCGCCGAGGCCATGCCCCGGCTGCGCACGATGAAGGACCTGGACGGCTACTGGGTCGAGATCACCCGGCTGGAGAACCGGGTCGGCAAGCAGAACCGCAAGATGCTCGCCGAGCTCTTCGACGCCAAGAAGCCGGACGTGCTCACCATCCTCAAGCTCAAAGACGTCCTCGCCGCGCTCGCGGCCGCCGCGGCCGGGATCGAGCAGGTGGCCCTCAAGGTCGAGGCGATCTCGGTCCGGGAGTCCTGACCCGTCGTGGAGTGGTGGACCACCGCCCTGGTCGTCGTGCTGGCCATGGGCTTCACCTACACCAACGGCTTCCACGACGCCGCGAACGCCATCGCCACCTCGGTGTCGACCCGGGCGCTCACGCCGCGGATCGCGCTGCTGCTCGCGGCGGTGATGAACCTCGTCGGCGCCTTCGCCGGGATGCGGGTGGCGGAGACGGTGGGCAGCGACATCGTCGCCGTGCCGACCGGCGGCCGCGGGTTCGTCCTGTGCATCGGCGCCCTGGTCGGCGCGACGGCCTGGAACCTCCTCACCTGGTGGCGAGGGATGCCCTCGTCGTCGACGCACGCCCTCATCGGCGGCCTCGGCGGCGCGGCGCTCACCGCCGGGGGCACGGTGAAGTGGACCTCGATCCGCGACTCGGTCGCGGTGCCGAGCGTGGTCTCGCCCGTGGTCGGGCTCGCGGGCGGCTTCCTGCTCGTCCTCGCCGCCTACTGGCTCTTCCGCCGCTCGTCCCCGAGCCGGACGACGCGCGGCTTCCGCTACGCGCAGACCGTGTCCGCGGCGGCCATGGCCTTCGGGCACGGGATGCAGGACGCGCCGAAGACCGCCGGCGTCGTCGCGCTGGCCCTCGTCGCCGGCGGGCACCAGGCGGCCGACGACACCTCCGTGCCCTGGTGGGTCATCGGCGTCGCCGCGGTCGTCCTGGCCGCCGGGACCTACGCGGGCGGCTGGCGGATCGTGCGGACCCTGGGCCGGCGGATCGTCCCCGTCGACGCCGCCCAGGGCTTCGCCGCCGAGACGACCGCGGCCTCCGTCCTCTACCTCGCGACCGCCACCGGCGCCCCGATCTCGACGACGCACACCGTCACCGCCGCCGTCACCGGTGCGGGCGTCGCCGGCTCGCCCAAGTCGGTGCGCTGGGGTGTCGTCCACTCGATCCTGCTGGCCTGGGTGCTGACCTTCCCCGGCGCCGGGCTGCTCGCGGCGCTGGTGTCGCTGCTGCTGCTGCCGCTGACCTGACCCCGTCGGGGTCGACCGGGGCGGGGCGATCCTGCGCGCCGAGGGGTCGTGACGCGCGGTACCGGCGCCCCCGGGTGCAGCGCGTCGCGACCCCTCGACCGGGGACGGCCCGCCGACGGCAGATCCGGATCAGCCGAAGCGGCCGGAGATGTAGTCCTCGGTGGCCTTCTGGCCGGGGTTGCTGAAGATCTTCTGGGTGTCGTCGTACTCGACGAGGTGCCCGGGCTCGCCGGTGGCCTTGAGGTTGAAGAACCCGGTCATGTCCGAGACGCGGGCCGCCTGCTGCATGTTGTGGGTGACGATGACGATCGTGTAGTCCGACTTCAGCTCGTTGATGAGGTCCTCGATGGCGAGGGTCGAGATCGGGTCCAGCGCCGAGCACGGCTCGTCCATGAGGACGACGTCGGGCTTGACGGCGATCGTCCGGGCGATGCACAGCCGCTGCTGCTGCCCGCCGGAGAGGCCGGACCCCGGCTTGTCGAGCCGGTCCTTGACCTCCTTCCACAGGTTCGCGCCCTTGAGCGAGCCCTCGACGAGGTCGTCCATCTCCGACTTCTTCATCCGGGTGCTGTTGAGCTTCACCCCGGCGACGACGTTGTCGTAGATCGACATCGTCGGGAACGGGTTCGGCCGCTGGAAGACCATGCCGACCCGCCGCCGCACGCCCACCGGGTCGACGCCCGGCGCGTAGAGGTCCTGGTCGTCGACCCGGACCTCGCCCGAGACACGCGCGCCGGGGATGACCTCGTGCATCCGGTTGAGGGTCCGCAGGAACGTCGACTTGCCGCAGCCGGACGGGCCGATGAGGGCGGTCACGGCGCGGGGCTCGATGACCATGTTGACGCCCTTCACGGCGAGGAAGTCGCCGTAGTAGATGTCGAGGTCCTTGACGTCGATGCGCTTGGCCACGGGGTTCCTGGTCCTTCGGGGGCTCGGGGGCTCGGGGGCTCGGGGGGTGGTGCTGGGCCGCGGCCGGTCAGCGGCCGGTCTTCGGCGCGAAGAGGCGGCTGACGAGGCGGGCGATGAGGTTGAGGGCCATGACGATGATGATGAGCGTCAGCGCGGCGGCCCAGGCGCGGTCGAGGTACGGCTCGCGCGGGATGCCCGGCTGCGCGTACTCGTAGTAGGAGAAGACCGGCAGCGTCGCCATGCGGCCCGAGAACGGGTTCAGGTTCGAGGAGGTCGTCGTGCCGACGGTGACGAGCAGCGGCGCGGTCTCGCCGATGATCCGGGCGACGGCCAGCGTGACGCCGGTGACGATGCCCGCGACGGAGGTCCGCAGCACGACCTTGACGATGGTCCGCCAGCGCGACACCCCGAGGGCGTAGGAGGCCTCGCGCAGCTCGTTGGGGACCAGGCGCAGCATCTCCTCGGTCGAGCGGACGACGACGGGGATCATCAGGACGCTCAGCGCGACGGCGCCGATGACGCCGGCCCGGGCGCCGGGGCCGAGGAAGAGCACGAAGAGCGCGACGGCGAAGAGGCCGGCGACGATCGAGGGGATGCCGGTCATCACGTCGACGAAGAAGGTCAGCACCTTGCCCAGGCGGCTTTCGCGGCTGTACTCGACGAGGTAGACGGCGGTGAGGATGCCGATGGGGACCGAGACGACGGTGGTCACCGCGGTGATGATGAGCGTCCCCATGATCGCCGCGTAGGCGCCGCCGCCCTCGCCGACCACGCCGCGCATCGAGTACGTGAAGAACTGCAGGTCGAAGCGCTTGTAGCCGTCGGAGACGACCTCGACGAGGACGGAGACGAGCGGCAGCAGCGCGAGCAGGAAGAACGTCGTGACGACGACGGTGACGAGGCGGTCGACCGCGTTGCGACGCCCCTCGACGAGCGCGCTGGCGGTGAAGATCGCCGCGCCGAAGAGCACCGCGGTCTCGAGCAGCAGCGCCACGGGGTTGGTCGACCAGACCGTGAGGCCGAGGGCGAGCACGATGGCGAAGGCGACGACGAGCATCGCGGGCGCGGCGTACCGCGGGAGGTTGGGGCGCAGCAGGGGCGTGTCGGCCACCGGCGACCGGTCGGGGCGGGACGGCCTCGGGGACTGCGTCTCGCGCTGGTCCGGGACGTCGAGGTCGATGTCGGGCATCAGTTGGCTCCGGAGAACTCGGCCCGGCGGGCGATGATCCACCGCGCGGCCATGTTGACGAGGAGGGTGATGAAGAACAGCACGAGGCCGGACGCGACGAGGGTGTTGACGTCCAGCCCGCTGGACTCGGGGAACTGCAGGGCGATGTCGGCGGCGATGGTGCCGGAGTTGGCGGTGCCGATGATGTCGAGGTGCACCCCGGCGGCGACGGACAGGATGATCGCGACGGCCATCGTCTCGCCGAGCGCGCGGCCGAGGCCGAGCATCGCGCCAGAGATGACGCCCGAGCGGCCGAAGGGGATGACGGCCATCCGGATCATCTCCCAGCGGGTGGCGCCGAGGGCCAGGGACGCCTCCTCGTGCAGCGTCGGCGTCTGGAGGAAGACCTCGCGGTTCACGGCGGTCATCACCGGCAGGATCATGATGGCGAGGACGACACCGACGACGAGCGTCGTGCGGCCGGACGCGCTCGGGTCCGGCCCGAAGAAGGGCAGGAAGCCGAGCCACTGCGAGAGCCAGGTGGCGACCGGCACCGACGCCGGCGCGACGACGTAGACCCCCCAGAGGCCGTAGATGATGCTCGGCACGGCGGCGAGCAGGTCGACGACGTAGCCGAGTGCCAGCGCGATCCGCCGGGGCGCGTAGTGGGTGATGAATAAGGCGATGCCCACCGACAGCGGCGTCGCGATGACGAGCGCGATGAGCGCCGTGAGGATCGTGCCGAACGCCAGCGGGTAGATGTAGGAGAACAGCCCCTCACCGCCGCGGACGTCCTCGGGGGCCGCGGTGAGCGCCGGCAGCGCCTGCCAGAGGAGGAACCCGGCGACCCCGGCCAGGACCACGAGGATGAGGACGCCGGCGCCGGTCGCCAGCCCGGCGAAGACGCGGTCGCCGTAGCGGGGGGTCTCGCGGGTCGTCGGGCGGTCGGCCGAGGTGGTGCTCACGGGCCTCTCCTTGGGGTGGGGACCGGGACCGTCGCGGGGTCCCGGGTGGTGCGCGGCGGCGCGGAGGCCGTCCTCTCGGGGACGACCTCCGCGCCGATGGTAGGTCAGCCCGCGGAGATGGCGTCGATCGCCTTCTTCGCGTTCTCCGTGGCGCTGTCGCTGATCGGGGCGCTGCCCGAGGCGTCCGCCGCGGCCTTCTGCCCGTCGGCGCTCACGGTGTAGGTGAGGTAGGCCTTGACGAGGTCGGCCGTCTCCTGGTCCTTGTACGTGCTGCAGGCCAGCGTGTAGGAGGCGAGGACGATCGGGTAGACGCCCTCGGAGGCGACGTCGCGCTTGATGTCGATGGCGAAGTCGTACTGGCCGCGGCCGGAGACCCGCTCGGACTCGTCGACGATCTTCGCGGCGGCCTCGGCGCTCGGGCCCTGGAAGGAGTCGCCGACCTTGATCTCGGCGACCCCGAGGTCACCGACCTGCGAGGCGTCGGCGTAGCCGATGTAGCCGTCGCCGGCGGTGATGGCCTGGACGACACCCTGGGTGCCCTTGGCGGACTCGCCGCCGGAGACCGGCCAGTTGCCGTCGGCCTCGTCGGTCCAGACCTTCGGGGCGACCGCGTGCAGGTACTCGGTGAAGTTCTCGGTGGTGCCGGACTCGTCGTTGCGGTGCACCGGGACGATGGTCGTGCCCGGCAGGTCGACGCCGTCGTTGAGGGCCTTGATCGCCGGGTCGTCCCAGGTCTTGATCTCGCCCTTCATGATCTTGGCGAGGGTGTCGGCGTCCAGCTTGAGGTTGTCGACGCCCTTGAGGTTGTAGGCGATGGCGATGGGCGAGACGTAGACCGGGTACTCGATGACGTCGCCGCACTCGGTCGGGACCTGGCCGAGCTCCTCGTCGGAGAGGTAGGCGTCCGAGCCGCCGAACTGGGTCGCGCCGGACAGGAACTGCTCGCGGCCACCGCCGGAGCCGATGGGGTCGTAGTTGACCGTGGCGTCGGGGTTGTCGCCCTCGAAGCCGGCCTTCCAGGTCTGCTGGGCGACCGTCTGGGTGCTGGCACCGGCGCCCGAGATGGTGCCGGAGACCGACGAGCCGCCGGCCGCGTCGGACGAGCCGGAGCCCGAGCCGGACCCGCCGGTGTTCTCGTTGGCGGCGCCGCAGGCGGCGACCGTCATGGACAGGGCGACCGCGGCGGAGACCGCCGACCACGCCGAAAGGCTGCGCTTCACGATGGGTTGGACCTCTCTGGGGTTCCGGGGCCACGCCGGTCCTCCTCGGGAGCACCCGGAGAGGACCCTCGTGGTCGTACGGCGGGAACGCTAGGGACGGTGGGTGACGCGGTGGCCCGTCGCGGGTGAACGCGGCGTGAACGGCACCCGAGCATTCCCCGACGGGACGGTCAGGCCCCGGGGACGCGGGGGACGGGTGGGGCCGGACGGGCCGCCGGGGCGTCGAGGAAGGGACCCGGCGCAGCAACCGAGCCGGCGGGGGACGACGCCCGCGGGGTCGGCGCCTCCGCCGGGCTCAGGGACGGTGACGCTCGACGGCGACGACCCGGGCGCGCGCCCCGGTGCCGGAGACGTGGCACACCAGCGCCTCGCCCTTGTCGAGCTTGTCGGCGCCGGCCCGCTCCAGCAGGGCGCGGTCGTCGGCGGCGGCGTCCGCCGCGTGCTGGCGCAGCACGTCGACGAGGGTCGGCATGAGCGGCCCGTGCGAGCACACCGCGACGGGGCGTCCCTTGGCCAGCGCCCGCTCCAGGTGGGCGACCGCGCGGGTGGGGTCGGCCTCGAAGCCCTCCTCGGACAGCCCGCGCTTGGTGCGCAGCCGGGCGTCGGAGGTGCGGACGTACGGCGCCACCGTCTGCACGCACCGGTCCGAGAGCGAGGAGACGACCCGGCGGACGCCGTAGGCGGCGAGCACGGGGGCGAGGGCCTTGGCGCGGAGCTGTCCGCCCTTGTCCAGCGGCCGGCAGGTGTCGTCGTCGCCGTCCCAGTCGCTGCGCGAGACCGCGTGGGCGTGCCGGACGAGCACGAGCGGCCACGTGTCGAGCGTCCCGGCCTGGTGCCGACGGACGAGGGCGAGCAGCTGGTCGCGGTCGCGGGCGTAGTCGAGGCGCTCGTGGGCGGCCCGGGGCTCGAGCCACACGACGTCGTCGATCTCGTTGACGAGCCGCCCGTCGCCGCCGACGACCGTGGCGGCCCAGTACCGCACGACCTTGACGTCGGGCCGCCCGTCCTTGCCGAGCAGCGTGTACCGGGACCCCGGCAGCGGCACCCCGAGGCGCACCCGCAGCCCGGTCTCCTCGTGGGTCTCGCGGCCGGCGGCGACGGCGAACTCCTCGCCGGGGTCGAGCTTGCCCTTGGCCCAGGACCAGTCGTCGTAGCGGGGGCGGTGGACGAGGGCGACCTGCAGCCCCGCGGCTCCCACGCGCCAGGGGAGCGTCCCCGCCGCGGGGATCGTCGTCGTCATCGGGGCCGGCCGGGGCTCAGCGCCGCCGGGCCTTGCGGCGCCGCTTGGCGTGCATCTCGATGAGCGCCGTCTGCAGGTCCGGCAGGGGCTGGCCGTCGGCGCCCACGTGGTGCCGGGTCCAGCGACCGTCGCCGGCGAGGGCCCAGTGCGAGTACTCGTCCCCGGCGCCGCGCTCCATGAGCGAGCGCAGGTCGGATACGTGCCTGTCGTCGGTGAGCCGCACCAGGGCCTCGACGCGACGGTCGAGGTTGCGGTGCATCATGTCGGCGCTGCCGATGTAGACGACCGGCTCGCCGCCGCCGCCGAAGAAGAAGACCCGGGAGTGCTCGAGGAAGCGGCCGAGCACCGAGCGGACCTCGACCGTCTCCGACAGCCCCTCGACGCCGGGCCGGATGGCGCAGATGCCGCGGACCCAGAGGACCACCCGCACCCCGGCGCGCGAGGCGCGGTACAGGGCGTCGATGACCTGCTCGTCGACGATGGAGTTGACCTTCCACATGATGAGCCCCGAGCCGGGCTCCTCGCGCTCGCGGTCGATCTCCTGGTCGATGTGGGCGACGAGGCCCGAGCGCACCGAGCGGGGCGCGACGAGCAGCCGCTTGAACTTGCTGCGCGGCGCGATGCCGGACAGCTGGTTGAACAGCCGCCCGAGGTCCTCGCCCACCTGCTGGTCGTCGGTGAGCAGGCCGAGGTCCTCGTAGAGGCGCGCCGTCTTCGGGTTGTAGTTGCCGGTGCCGACGTGGCAGTACCGGCGCATCCCCTCGGACTCCTGGCGGATGACGAGGCAGAGCTTGGCGTGCGTCTTCAGCCCGACGATGCCGTAGACGACGTGGACGCCCGCGTGCTCGAGCTTGCGGGCCCAGGAGATGTTGTTCTCCTCGTCGAAGCGGGCCTTGATCTCGACGACGGCGAGCACCTGCTTGCCGGCGGTCGCGGCGTCGATGAGGGCGTCGATGATCGGGCTGTCGCCGCTCGTGCGGTACAGGGTCTGCTTGATGGCGAGGACCTGCGGGTCGGCGGCCGCCTGCTCGAGGAAGGCCTGGACCGACGTCGAGAACGAGTCGTACGGGTGCTGCAGCAGGACGTCCTGCTTGCGGATGCTCGCGAAGATGTCCCGCGCCTTGGCCGACTCCGTGGGCGCGAGGTCGGGGTTGGTCCGGGCGACGAACGGCTCGTAGTGCAGCTCGGAGCGCTCGAGGTCGGCGATGACGTTGAGCGCGCGCAGGTCCAGCGGCGCCGGCAGCCGGTAGACCTCGGAGCCGGCCACCCCGAGCTCGCGGACGATGAGGTCCAGGACGTGGTCGTCCATGGCCTCCTCGACCTCGAGGCGCACCGGCGGGCCGAAGCGGCGCCGGGTCAGCTCGCGCTCCAGCGCGGTGAGGAGGTTCTCGTTGTCGTCCTCCTCCACCTCGAGGTCCTCGTTGCGGGTGACCCGGAAGGTGAAGTGCTCGCGCACGTCCATGCCCGGGAACAGCTGGTCGAGGTGGGCGGCGATGACGTCCTCGAGCGGGACGAACCGGGTGTCGTACATGTCGGCCAGCGGGGACTCGGCGGCTCCGGTCTCGACCCGCAGCAGCCGCGGCAGCATGGGCGGCACCTTGACGCGGGCGAAGTGCTCCTTGCCGGTCTTGGGGTTGACGAGGATGACGGCGAGGTTGAGCGACAGCCCGCTGATGTAGGGGAACGGGTGCGCCGGGTCGACGGCCAGCGGGGTGAGGACGGGGAAGAGGCGGTCGGCGAAGACGGTGCCCAGCCGCTCGTGCTCCTCCTCGGACAGCTCGTCCCAGCGGACGATGGTGATGCCCTCGTCCTCGAGCACCGGCCGGACGGTCTCGGCGTAGACCCGGGCGTGCATCGTCATCAGCTCGTGGGCGACGCCGGAGATCTGCTCGAGGACCTCGCGCGGCTCCAGGCCGGAGGCGGAGCGGACGGCGATGCCGGTGGCGATGCGGCGCTTGAGCCCGGCGACCCGGACCATGAAGAACTCGTCGAGGTTCTGCGCGAAGATCGCGAGGAAGCGGGCCCGCTCCAGCAGCGGGACGTCGGCGTCGGCGGCCAGCTGGAGCACGCGCTCGTTGAACTGCAGCCACGAGATCTCGCGGTCGAGGAACCGGTCGGCGGGCAGGCCGTCGTCGGCCTCCTCGGCGGGCTCCGGGGTCCGCATGAAGCGGCCGTTGGTGCCGCGCGGCTGCTGGTGGCGGGTCTCGCTGGCGGAGGCGCTGGCGATGGAGACCTCGCTGACGATGGCCGCCTCCGCGGACGCCTCGGCCGCGGCGTCCCGCGCGCTCGTGTCGTCCCGCTCCTCGACGTCCACCCCGGGTTCTGCCGTCATGCCACCCATCCTGTCAGGTCGCGGCGCGCGGTCCACCCGTGCCGATCACCGGAGTCGGGGGCCCGGGTGGCTGCCCCGGCGACCACCTCCGCACCAGACCCGGGAGGGGGCGGTCAGCGGACCGCCGCGCGGGCCACGCGCCCGCCCGAGCCCGCCGCCCAGCAGGACCCGTCGCGGGTGCAGTCGAGGGTGTGGAAGCCGGTGCTGCTCGCCCTGATCCAGGTGGCGCCGCCGTCGCCGCTCACGCTGACCCCGCCGACGGCACCGGACTCGCCGACGACGACCACGCCGGCCCGGGTGCCCGGCACCCAGGCGACGTCCTCCCCGAGGTGGGTGAGGTCACCGGCGTCGGTCCAGGTGCGGCCGCCGTCGCGGGTCGTCGCGACGACGTCGGTGCCGTCCGCCGGGGCGGCGAAGTCCCCGCCGACGACGATGCCGTGCCGCGGGGTGCGGAAGGCGATCCCGTCGACGCCCGCGGCCTCCCCGGCCGGCAGGCCGGTGTCGGCGGCCGTCCACGTGCGGCCGCGGTCGGTCGAGCGGAACACCCGGGCGTCGGCGCCGCCGGAGCCGAACCAGGCGACGTTCCCCCGCACGGTGAGGCACTCGCCGCTGGCCGAGAAGTTGTACTCGCCGGTGCTGTCGGGCATGCCGTCGGCCGGGAGCACCCGCCACGACGCGCCGCCGTCGTCGGTGGCCGCGATGCGGAAGCGCCCGTCGACGGGGTCGCTGACGGCCAGGCCGTGCCGGCCGCCGGGGAAGAAGGCCATGCAGTTGTAGAACGCCGACGGCTCGGTGCTGCGGAAGGTCTCGGTCCACGACGCGCCGCCGTCGGTGGTCCGGTAGACGCGCGACGCCTCGCCCTCGCCGATGGACAGCACCGACGCCGTGGTGGCACTCGTCGCCTCGACGTCGCGGAAGTTGAGGTCGGCGTTCGGCGGGGCGACGTCCTGCCAGGTCGCGCCGCCGTCGGTGGTCCGGAACACCCCGCCCGCGCCACCGGAGACGCTGCCGCCGGCCACCCACGCGGTGACGCGGTCGACGGCGTCCAGCCCGCGCAGGCTCTGGTCGGGGTCGGTGACCGTCGTGGTCCACACGAGGTCGGGGGCCCGCTGCCCCGGCGGGGCGGCGACGGCGACGGACGCGGCGAACGGCGCGGTGAGGGCCAGTGCGGCGAGGACGGTGAGCGGGCGGCGGAGGGAGCGGCGCATCCCGGCAGCCTGCTCCCGCCCCGCGCTCCTGTCCACCCGACCGGGGAGGGTCAGCGGGAGAGCGAGTACTGGACGTCGACGGCGGCGTCGGTGAAGCCGAACCGCTCGTAGGTCCGTTGGGCCCGCACGTTGTCGCCGTCGACGTAGAGCTCGACCTCGGCGAGCCCCCGCCGGGCCAGGTGGGCGACCCCGAGGGCGGTGAGGGGTCCGCCGAGGCCGTGCCCCTGCGCGGCCGGGTCGACGCCGACGGCGTAGACCTCGCCGCTGCCGTGCCGCGCGCCGGTCATCCCGGGCGCGTGGCTGGCGACGGCCTCGGGCTCGACCTTGGTCCAGTGGAAGGCGACGACGCGACCGCCACGCTCGAGCAGGAGGAGCCCGTCGGGGTCGAACCAGTCCTGGGCCATCCGCTCGCGCAGGTCGGCGAGGGTCAGCCGGCCCTGCTCGGGGTGGTCGGCGAAGGCGGCGGCGTTGAGCCGGACCCACGTCTCGTCGTCGGGGCCGGGCCGGAAGCCGCGGACCGTGTACCCGTCCGGCAGCGCGGGGTCCTGCGCGTCGGCGTCGGTGAGCGGGCGGGTCATCCGGTGCAGGCTCCGGGTGCGGGTGAGACCGCCGGCGGCGGCCAGGGCCTGCGCGGCGTCGAGGTCGCCGTGGGCCCAGACGCTGCGGGTGCCGTGGGCCAGGGCGGCGTCGAGCAGGGCGCGGCCGTGTCCGGCCCGGCGGGCGGGCGGGTCGACGACGAGCTCGGCGACGGCGTCGGCGGTGCCGGCCGAGGAGACCTGGCCGTACCCGACGAGCGTCCCGTCGCCGGAGCGGCGCAGGAGGTGGACGACGCCCTCCCGGGCCGGCCCGAGGGCCAGGGCGAAGGCCTCGGAGACCGCCGCCACCCCGTCCTCGTCGTGGGCCCGGCCCCAGAGGGCGCGGACGTCGGCCGCGAGGTCGTCGCCGACGGCGGTGAGCCGCTCGGTGGGCGCCATGGTCAGCCCTCGACCTCCTCGAGCTCCTCGGCGATCTCCGGGACGAAGCGGTAGCCGACGTTGCGGACGGTGCCGATGAGCAGCTCGTGCTCGACCCCGAGCTTCGCCCGCAGCCGGCGCACGTGGACGTCGACGGTGCGGGTGCCGCCGAAGTAGTCGTAGCCCCAGACCTCCTGGAGCAGCTGCGAGCGGGTGAAGACCCGGCCCGGGTGCTGCGCGAGGTACTTGAGCAGCTCGAACTCCTTGTACGTGAGGTCGAGGACCCGGCCCCGCAGCCGGACGGAGTACGTCGCCTCGTCGATGACGAGCGCGCCCGCGGTGATCGGCCCCTCCTCGGCCGGGCTCGCGTCGGTGCGTCGCCCGACGGCCAGCCGCAGCCGGGCCTCGACCTCGGCCGGGCCGGCGGTGTCGAGGAGGACGTCGTCGACGCCCCACTCGCTCGTGAGCCCCGCGAGGCCGCCCTCGGTGACGACGACGAGCAGCGGCGCGGACACCCCGGTGGTCGTGAGGACGCGGCACAGCGACTTGGCCATGGCGAGCTCGCGGCGCGCGTCGACGACCACGGCGTCGGCGTCCGGGGCGTCCACCAGCGCGGACGCCTCCGCGGGCAGGATGCGAACATGGTGGCTGAGGAGCCCGAGCGCCGGAAGGACCTCGGCGCTGGGCGCCAAGGTGTTCGTCAGCAGCAACAGGTGGGCCATAGGGGTCACAGGATAGGCGGTCATGGACACGCAGCAGGAAGCCGCGGGCGCCCGTGGGACCCAGGACGTCCCGGCGGCCACCGGCATCACCGTGCGCTACTGGGCGGGGGCCCGCGCCGCCGCGGGGGTCGACACCGAGCCGCACACGGGGCCGGTCACCGTCGACGCGCTGCGTGCGGCGATGACCTCGGCGCACCCGGAGCTGGCCACCGTGCTGCCGGTCTGCTCGGTGCTCGTCGACGGCCTCGCCGCCGACGGCGCGGACCCCGTGCCCGACGGTGCCGTCGTCGAGGTCCTCCCGCCCTTCGCCGGGGGCTGATGCGAGGATGCCGGACGTGGACGAGCAGGCGGCCCGCCCGGGGGGCTCCACCGGCGGCGCGGCGGAGACCCGGGCCGCGCGCCGCGCCCGGCGTGAGGCGAGGCTGCGCACGCCGCTCCTGCCGGAGATGGCCACCGTGCCGCGTCCGGTCGTCGTCGTCGCCACCGTCGTCCTCAGCCTGGCCGTCGTCCCCGCCGTCCGCACCGACCCCGTCGTCGTCGCCGGGGCCCTGGCCTGGGCCGGGCTCGTCCTCGCCTACGGCTGGCCGCGTCTGCTCGGCAGCTCGAGCCGGTTCGGGTCCTCGCTGGCCATCGGCGTCGCCGGGGTGCTGGCGCCGGTCGCCGCGGTGCTGCCCGACGGCCGTCCCGACCTCTCGCTCGTCCCCGTGGCGCTCGCCGTCGGCCTCCTGCTGATGTTCGGCCACCAGATCGTCCGCCGCGACGGCCGGCCCCGGCTCACCGAGTCCATCGGCATCACCGCCTTCGGCCTCGCCCTGGTCAGCGTGGGCACCACGTGGCTGCCGCTGACCCTCGACCAGCCCACCGCCGACCTCGCCGTCGCCGGGCTCGTGGCCCTGGCCGTCTCCTCGCTCACCGACCTCGCCGTCGGGATGCGGCGGCTGCGGGCCTGGCTGCTGCCGGTCGCGATGGTGCTCGGCGCGGCCTCGGCCATCGTCGCGGCGAGCGTGCTCGGGGCCCCGCGACCGGCCGCCGCCGCGCTCACCGGCCTGCTCGTCGCGGCCGTCTCCTTCGCGCTGCGGCGGGTGCTGTCGGTGCTGCCGCCCATCACCCGGGTGCCCGGCCAGCTCGCCTCGGCGGCGGCCGGGGTGCTCGTCCCGGGCGTCGTCGCCTACGGCGTCGCCCTCGCCTTCGTCGGCTGACGCCCCCGCCCGGTCGCGTCCCTAGACTGCGGGGCATGGTCTTCCAGCTCGACGCCACCCTGCACGAGGATCTCGCCCCGCTCGCCTGGCTCGTCGGCACCTGGGCCGGTGCCGGCGTCGTCGGCTACCCGACGATCGAGTCCGCGCGCTTCGGGCAGGAGGTCACCTGCAGCCACGACGGACGGCGCTTCCTGCGCTGGGAGTCGCGGACCTGGCTGCTGGACGAGGAGGGCACCCAGGTGCGCCCCCTGGCCACCGAGCTGGGGTTCTGGCGCCCGGTGACCCCCGCCGAGGACGGCACGAACGTCGAGCTGCTGCTCGCCCACCCCACCGGGTTCGTCGAGATGTACGCCGGCAAGGCCGAGTCGGCCAAGGTCGAGCTGCGCACCGACGGCGTCATGCGCAGCCCCGAGGCCAAGGAGTACACCGCGGCCCACCGCCTCTACGGCTACGTCGGGAGCAACCTCATGTGGGTCATGGACATGGCCGCCGTCGGGCAGTCGCTGCAGTCGCACCTGTCCGCGGAGCTCAAGCGGGTGGCCTGACCCTCGGCTGCGGTCCCACCGGCCGGGGCGTCAGGGCGTCTGGAAGACGTCGAGGTAGTCGTCCATCCGGTCCTTGCGCAGCGCCTCGCCGAGCAGGGCCATGCCCTTCTCGTCGACGACGTCGATGCTGCCGGCAACCGGGTCCATCGCGAAGCCGCTGAACGGCGCGGTGGCGAAGACGACGTCGTTGCCGCGGATGCCCTTGAGCTCGAGGGCGTAGTCCTTCATCTCGCCGATCGTCAGGTCCTGGTCGACGACGAGGTTCTTGGTCGCGGCGTTCGTGAACTTCGCGACCTTGATCGGGTTGGTCACCGTCTCCGAGCTCGTGGCCTTGAGCAGCAGCGCCTTGATGAACGCCAGCTGCCGGCGGCCGCGGGAGATGTCGCCCTCGCTCAGCTGGTAGCGCTCTCGGACGAAGCCCAGCGCCTGCGCGCCGTCCAGCTCGTTCCAGCCCTTCCGGATCGCCACGCCGCCGTTGCCGGTGGCGTCGTTGCCCTCCTCGGCGTAGACGCGCACGCCGCCGACGGCGTCGGTCATCCCCTCGAAACCGGCGAAGTCGGTCCGTGCGACGTGGTCGATCCGGATGCCGAGCATGTCCTGCAGCGTGCGGACGAGCAGCGGCTCGCCGCCGTAGGCGTAGGCGGCGTTGATCTTGTTCTTCCCGTACCCGGGGATGGGGACGTAGAGGTCGCGCGGGAAGTGGATCATCTGGATCGTCGTCGGGTCCTTGGGGATGTGGACGATGATGATGACGTCGGAGCGGCCGCGGTCGGTGGGTGTGCGGCCGTCGGTGCCGATGACGAGGAAGTTCGTGCCCGTCCCGGACGTCGGGATCGTCGAGCCGTCGGGGGCGGTGACCGGGTCCTGCTCCGGCGGGGGCAGCAGGTTCGCGCGTTGGACGTTGCGGTCGACGGTGACGCCGAGGAAGCCCGCGAACCCGACGACCGAGCCGATGACGAGGACGACGACGGCGAGCAGCACGACGAGGACCCGGCGGCGGCCCCGGCGGTCGCGGCGACCGCGGGAACGGTGGCGGGACTCGGGTCGGTCCTCGAGCCCGAGGGCGTCCAGTCCCCCGTCGGTGCGCTGGTCGGTCACCGTGCCAGTGTAGGAACCGGGGCAAGCCCCCGTGCCCGCCCGGCATACATTGGGTGGGTGAGCGACCTCGGAGCCCGGCTGCGCGCCCGCGGCAAACGGCTCACGACGCAGCGCGAACGCGTGCTCGCGGCCGTGGGCCGGCTCGGTCACGCCACGCCGGAGCAGCTCGCCGAGTCCGTCGCCACCGACGGCGGGCCGGCCCTGCCGGTCTCCACCGTCTACCGCTCGCTCGAGGCGCTCCAGGAGCTCGGGCTCGTCGGGCACACCCACGTCGACCACCGGGTGCCCAGCTACCACCTCGCCGAGCACGCCACCCACGTCCACCTGCTGTGCCGCGGCTGCGGGTGGGTGGGCGAGCTGCCGCTCGACGTCGCCGACGAGCTCGTCGCGCGGGTCGACGCCGAGGTCGGCTTCGCCGCGGACGTGAGCCACGCCGCGGTCCACGGACTGTGCCGCACCTGCCGGGAGGACCCATGACCACCACGACCGCCGCCCCCTCGCCCCTGCTCGGCCGGCACGGCGCCGTCGAGGCCGAGGGGCCCGACGCCGGCGTCGCCGCGCACTACGGCGACCCGATGCGCGAGCAGCGCCTGCTCGCCGAGGGCCTCGCCGTCGTCGACCTGTCGCACCGCGGCGTCGTCACCGTCACCGGCCCGGACCGGCTCTCCTGGCTGCACTCGATGACGACCCAGCAGCTGGCGGGCCTGGCGCCGCGGGAGTCCCGCGAGACGCTGGTCCTCTCGCCCAAGGGGCACGTCGAGCACGCGGTCCACGTCGTCGACGACGGCACGACCGCGTGGCTGACGGTCGAGCCGGGCTCCGCCCCGGCCCTCGTCGCGTGGCTGGAGTCGATGCGCTTCATGCTGCGGGTCGAGGTCGCCGACGTCACCGCCGACTGGGCGGTGCTCGGGGAGCCGGTCGGCACCGAGTCCGCAGAGGGCGAGCCGCTGGCCTGGGTCGACCCGTGGCCGGCGCTCGTCGGGGACACCGCCGCCTACGGGCCCGTCGACGGGCACCCGGCGCACGGCCGGGCCTGGCGAGAGCTGCTCGTGCCGCGCGCGGAGGTCGAGGCCGCCGTGGGTGACCGGCCGACGGCCGGGACGTGGGCGGCCGAGGCGCTGCGCGTCGCGGCGTGGCGTCCGCGCTGCGGGCACGAGACCGACCACCGGACCATCCCGCACGAGCTCGACTGGCTGCGCACCGCCGTCCACCTGCACAAGGGCTGCTACCGGGGGCAGGAGACCGTGGCGCGGGTCCACAACCTCGGGCGGCCGCCGCGCCGGCTCGTCTTCCTCCACCTCGACGGCTCGGGGCACGTGCTGCCGGACGCGGGGTCTCCGGTGGTCGTGGGGGAGCGCGAGGTCGGCCGGCTGACGTCCGTGGCGCGGCACCACGAGGACGGCCCGATCGCGCTGGCCGTGGTCAAGCGGTCGGTGCCGACGGACGTCGATCTTCTCGTCGACCGCATCGCCGGCGCGCAGACCGTCGTCGTCTCCGCCTGAGCGCCGAAGATCCTGCGGCTCGGCCGGGTGACCGGCCTGCCATGATGGCGGCATGACGACGCCCTCCGCCGGGGCCACCGGCACCCTCATCACCGTCGCGCCCACGGGGGCCGAGCACGCCAAGGCGGACCTGCCGCAGCTGCCGACGACGCTCGAGGAGGTTATCGACACCGCGCGCCGCTGCGAGGCCGCCGGGGCCTCGCTCATCCACCTGCACCTGCGCGACGCCGAGCACCGGCCGACCCTGGACGCCGGCCTGCTGCGCGAGGCGGTGCGCGCCGTCCGCGAGGCCACCGACCTCGTCGTCCAGCTCTCCACCGGCGGCTCGGTCCACGACCCGCTGGAGCAGCGGCTCACCGTGCTCGACGCCGAGCCGGACTCGTGCTCGCTCACCTGCGGCACGACGAACTTCGGCGACGACGTCTTCCTCAACCCCTGGCCGTTCATGAGCGCGCTGTACGTCCAGGCGCAGGAGCGCGAGGTCGTGCCGGAGTTCGAGCTCTTCGACCTCGGCCACGTGCACGCGCTGCGGCGGCTGCTCGACACCCACGGCCTGCCCTTCGGCGGAGCGGTCCACGTCGACTTCGTCACCGGGGTGCCGGGCGGGATGCCCGCGACGACGGCCGCGCTCATGGCCGGGGTGGCGATGCTGCCCGCCGAGGTGACCTCCTGGTCCGCCACGGGCATCGGGCGCGGTCACCTGCCGGTCATGGCCGCGGCGCTCTCGGCCGGCGGGCACCTGCGGGTCGGGATGGAGGACAACGTCGTCCTGCGGCGGGGGCGGCTCGTCGAGCACAACGACGAGCTCGTCGCCCGGGCCGCCGAGCTCGCGACGCTCCTGCAGCGGCCGCCGCTGTCGTGCGAGGACGCGCGCGGGCTGCTCGGGGTGAAGGACCGTCGCTCGCGCGGGTGAGCACGGCGGCGGCCGGTGCCGGCGTCCGCCCCTCGGCCGCACCGGTCGCCCGACGCGCGCCGATGGGTGGGGAGGGCCGGCCGGCTGGCAGGGGGCTGAGACCGCGGGGTCCGGGGTTCGGGCCGGTGAACCTCCTCCGGGGAATCGGTGGGCATAATCCCGAGTTATGGCTTCCATGGCTTCACTGATCGGGTTCCCCGAGGTCGTCAACGAGAAGGCGGCGCGCACCGTCGCCGCCGGGGTCGTCGTCCTGACCGCCCTCGTGCTCGCCCTGGCGGGCCTGCTCGGCACCGGGTGGCTGTGGGCGAGCGCCCTGCTGGCCGTCGGGTTCGCGCTCCGCGTCGCCGCCGGGCCCCGCATCGACCCGCTCGGTCGCCTCGCGGCGCACGTCGTCGCCCCGCGCCTCGGGCTGCCCCGGTTCGCCGCCGGCGCCCCCAAGCGCTTCGCCCAGGGCATCGGCCTGGCGGTCACCGGCGGCGCCACCGTGGCCGTGGCCCTCGGTGCCCCCGCCGTGGCCGTCGGCCTGCTCGCCGTGCTCCTGATCTTCGCCTCCCTCGAGGCCGGGCTGGGCTTCTGCGCCGGGTGCTGGATGTACGGCCGGCTCATCGCGCTCGGCGTCCTCCCCGAGGACGCGTGCGCGGACTGCGCCGACATCAGCCGCCGCACCCGCGTCACCGCCTGACCCCGCGCCCGCCGCACCGGCGGGCGCCTCGTCGTCACCGTGTGGCCACGCTCACGCTTGCCTGAGTTTGCATTCTGCTAACCAGAGCAAGCACAATGGATCCGTGAGCAAGAACCCGCTGAACGACCTGGGCGAGAGCCTCGGCGAGTACCTGCGCGAGCAGCGCACGTCCGCCAAGCTCTCGCTGCGTCAGCTGTCCGAGCTCGCCGGGGTCTCCAACCCCTACCTGTCCCAGATCGAGCGTGGTCTCAAGCGACCCAGCGCCGAGATCCTCCAGCAGCTGGCCAAGGGCCTCGAGGTCTCCGCCGAGTCGCTCTACGTCCGGGCCGGCATCCTCGACGCCGAGCCGCAGGCGGCCACGCCCGACACCCCCGACGTCCGCCGGGCCGTCAGGCAGGACGCCCTGCTCACGGACCGGCAGAAGAAGACGCTCCTCGACATCTACGAGTCCTACGTCGAGGACGTCCCCCGGCACTGACGCCGCACCGCCCCCGGCAGCGTCGCCGACCGGGCACCGAACCCGCACCCGTTGCACCGAAGAAGGAGTCCGCCATGGCCGTCATCGACGACCTCCGCAAGAACCTCGACACCACCCCGTTCTACGCCCTCGCCGGCGTCACCGACCTCGCCGTCGAGAAGGTCCGCGAGGCCCAGAAGCGCGCCGACGCCGCCCGCGCCGACCTCGCCCCGTCCGCCGTCCAGGCCCGCGCCACCGCGTACGCCGGGCAGGTCAAGGACCTCCCCACCCTCGCGATCAACCAGGGCCTCGTCGTCGGCGGCAAGGTCTCCGAGGGCTACGACGCCTTCGCCGTCCGCGGCAAGTCGGTCGTGAACCGCATCCGCGGCCAGAAGGCCACCCAGGACCTCGTGGCGCAGGCCGAGACGACGATCGCCCAGGCCAAGGGCGCCGTCACCACGGCCCGCCACGCCGCCTCGGAGATCGAGCGGTCCGCGAAGGCCACGGTCACCACCGGTCGCAAGGAGGCCGTCAAGGTCGCCACCGTCCTCACCGACTCCGTCGCCGAGGAGGCCAAGGAGGCCCAGACCGAGGTCGCCGCCTCCGCCAAGCGCACCCGCTCGGCCGCCAAGCGCACGAGCACGACGACGAAGAAGGCCACGAAGCGCACGACCTCGTCGACCAAGGCCGCCGGCACGAGCGCGAGGAAGACCGCCAAGAAGGCCCCGGTCGCCGCCGAGAAGGCCGCCGAGAAGGTCGGCGACTGACCGACCTCCACCCGCCGCGCCCGACCGCCCGCCGACGGTCACCGGCACGGCCGCACCACCCGGAGCGCGTCCTCCCCACGGAGGGCGCGCTCCGGCGTCGTCCCCCGGCCCCGGACCCGCCGCGCCCCCTGGCTAGGGTCGAGGACGTGCCGACCGCCGACCCCCACGCCCGCCCCCGCCCCACCCCGCCCGCGCTCGCCGACGCCCCGGTCCTGGCCCACGTCGTGCGCGGCGGCGTCGTCGAGTCGGTGCACCGCGCGAGCGTCGCCGTCACCGGCCCCGACGACCGCCTCGAGCAGGTGTGGGGCGACGCCGAGGACCCGGTCTTCCCGCGCTCCTCGCTCAAGCCGCTGCAGGCCGTCGCCATGCTGCGCGCCGGGCTCGACCTCCCGCCGCCGCACCTGGCGCTGGCCTGCGCCAGCCACAGCGGCGAGGCGTTCCACCTCGACGGGGTGCGCGCGGTGCTCGCCGACGCCGGCCTCGCCGAGACCGACCTGCGCAACACCCCCGACCTGCCCTACGACCCGCTGGAGCGCGACGCCTGGGTCGCCGCCGGCCGCCCGCCCCGCGCGCTGGCGCAGAACTGCTCCGGGAAGCACGCCGCGATGCTCGCCACCTGCCGCGGGCGCGGGTGGGACCTCGACACCTACCTCGACCCCGACCACCCGCTCCAGCGGCTGGCCGCGGAGACGACGCAGGACCTCACCGGCTCGCCGGTCGCGGCCACGGTCGTCGACGGCTGCGGGGCGCCGGCCTTCGCGGTCCCGCTCGCCGGGCTGGCCCGCGCCTTCGGCCGCCTCGCCGCCGCCGACCCCGGCACCGACGAGGGTCGGGTCGCCGCCGCCGTCCGCGCCCACCCCGACCTCGTCGGCGGGACCCGCCGCGACGTCACCGCGCTCCTGCGCGGCACGCCCGGCGTCGTCGCCAAGGAGGGCGCCGAGGCCGTCCACGCCGTCGGACTGCCCGACGGGCGCGGAGTCGCCCTCAAGGTCGTCGACGGTGGCTCGCGCGCCCGCGCCGTCGTCCTCGCCGCGGTGCTGCGGCGGCTCGGGGTCGCCTCCGACGCCTACGACCGGCTCGAGGACGCCCCCGTGCTCGGCCACGGCGAGCCCGTCGGGGCCGTCGTCGCCGCCGACCTGGGAACCACCGTCCGCGTCGTCGACCCCGCCGGGCCCGGGACCCCGGCGGAGGGGACCGCCGGATGAGGACCGTCCTGCAGCGCGCCCGCAGCGCCTCGGTCACCGTCGGCGGCCGCGTCGTCGGCGAGCTGCCGGGCCCCGGGCTCGTCGCCCTGGTCGGCGTCACCCACGACGACGGCGCCGAGCAGGTGGCCCTCACCGCCCGCAAGATCGCCGACCTGCGCATCCTCGACGGCGAGCGCTCGGCGTCCGACGTCGGCGCCCCGGTCCTCGTCGTCAGCCAGTTCACGCTCTACGCCGACACCCGCAAGGGGCGCCGGCCGTCGTGGAACGCCGCCGCGCCGGGCCCGGTCGCCGAGCCGCTCGTGGCCGCCGTCGTCGAGGCGCTGCGGGGGCGCGGGCTCGAGGTCGCGACCGGCGTCTTCGGGGCGCACATGGAGGTGGCACTGGTGAACGACGGCCCCGTGACCATCGTCCTCGACTCCTGACACCTACTCTTGTCCCATGCGAAGCCTCCTCCTCGTGCAGGGCTGGATCACCCTCCTGCTGTCGATCGCCGCCCTGGGCGTCGAGGCGTTCGCCCTCGTCGACTGCCTCCGCCGGCGCCCCGACGCGTTCACGGCGGCCGGCAAGCGCACGAAGACGTTCTGGCTCGTCGTCACCGGCGTCGCCGTCCTGCTGGGCATCGTCGCCATCGGCTCGACCCGCCTGCTCGGCGTCATCGCGATCATCGCGGCCGGGGTCTACCTGGCCGACGTCAAGCCGGCGCTGGAGCAGGTCATGGGCCGGGGGAGCGGCCGCTCCGGCCCCTACGGGCCCTGGTGACCCGCGTCCCCACCGGTCGTCGCTGACCCGCCGGGCGCGACTGCGTCCCACGCGACCGTCAGCTCCCCGAGCCGCCAGCGCGAGGGACCCCCGAGCACCGGCCACCCGGCGTCCCGTACCGCGCGGACGGCGGCGACGAACCGTTGGCGCATCCCGAAGGACGCGAGCGCCGACTGCCGCGCGAACGCGTCGTCCAGCGCCGTGAGCAGCGCGTGGACGCCCTCGCCCGGCACGTTGCGGTGGATGAGCGCCTTCGGCAGCCGCTCGGCGACCACGCCGGGCCGCTCCAGGCCGCGCAGCCGCCACGAGAGCGTCAGCGACCCCGGGCCGTCGGCGGTCACGGCCACCCAGGCGGCGAGACGGCCCACCTCGTCGCAGGTGCCGTCGACGAGCAGCCCGCCGGGCGCCAGCCGGTCGACGACGGCGGCCCAGGCCGCGGGGACCTCCGCCTCGTCGTACTGCCGCAGCACGTTGAAGGCGCGGACGACCAGCGGGCGCCCGCCGCCGGGGACCGGCACCTCGAAGCCGCCCCGCACGAAGCGCAGGCCCGGGCCCTCCAGCGGCCGGGCCGCGGCCACCCGCTCGGGGTCGATCTCGACCCCGACGACCCGCACGTCCGGGCGCAGCGTCCGCAGCCGCGCGGCGAGCTCGACGGTCGTGACCGGCGAGGCGCCGTAGCCGAGGTCGACGACCACCGGGTCGGGTCCGGCGCGCCGCAGCCGGGCCGCCTCCGGGCCGAGCAGCCAGCGGTCGCAGCGCCGCAGCCGGTTCGGGTTCGTCGTGCCGCGCGTCACGACGCCCACGGGTCGCTCGGAGGGCACCCGCTCAAGGGTAGGCCCGCCGCGCGCCCCCACGCCGTCCGCCGGACCGGCGGCGAGGGCCCGGACGGGCCCGGGACGGGCGGGGTGGGGGTCCGGCGAGCAGGTCCGGCGCTTACGCTGACCTCGTGCTGGAGCGGGTGCGTGCGCGGGGCCGCGAGGGCGATGTCAGCCTCTCGATGGTCTCGCTCGTGCTGTCGCTCACGGCGGCGCTCGTCCTCGGGCTGACCACTTGGGTGCCCAAGGTCCTCGCCCGCGACATCGGCATCACCGACGCCGAGCCCGGCCTGCTCCAGGTCGCCCAGAGCGCGTTCGGGGTGCAGTCGCTCGGCGCCGGGCTCACCGTCACCCTGTACGACCGGGGCTTCCGCCTCTCCCGTGGCAGCACGATCCTCGCCGACACCGTGACCAAGGGTGCGCCCGTCGTCGCGATGTTCGGGACGGTGAGCGACGACGGCGAGCACCCGCGCGAGCACGTCACCTCCGTCCTGTCGGCGGTGAGCATCGCGGCCGTCCAGCGCCAGGACGACGCCGTCACCTACAGCGGGGTGGTCTACAGCGAGACCGAGAGCCGGCCGCTGCGCATCACCTTCGAGCCGCTCGACGGCCGGATCCGGATGGACGTGGCCGTCCAGGGCGCCTCGGCCATCGCCGTCAACCTCGACTGGCGACCGGCGACCATCGGGATCGCCCCGGCGCTGCCGGAGCGCAACCTGCGGCAGCGCGCGTACTGGGTGGACCCCACCGTGGTCGAGCAGCCCGCCTTCACGTGGATCCTCGGCACCGACGTCGCCATCGGCCCGGTGGGCGTCGAACGGTCGGTCGACCTGCGCCAGGACGGGCGCATCGCGATCCACGTCTGGTCGCCCCGGGCCGTCGTCACCGTGACCGACACCCCGGTCCTGCCCGTGGAAGAATGACGCGATGAGCGCACCGGCCGGGGGCGGACGGCCCCGACGGGTCGCGATGGTCACCGTCCACACCTCGCCGCTGGACCAGCCGGGCACGGGGGACGCCGGCGGCATGAACGTCTACGTCCTCGAGACCGCGCGCCAGCTCGCGCGACAGGGCACCGCCGTCGACCTCTTCACCCGGACCACGAGCGCCGCCCAGCCCGACCTCGTCGAGGTCGAGCCCGGCGTCGTCGTCCGGCACGTCGCCGCCGGCCCCTACGAGGGCCTCTCCAAGGAGGACCTGCCCGGCCAGCTCTGCGCCTTCGCCGCCGGGATGATGCGGGTCGCCGCGCACGCACCCCCGGGCTACTACGACCTCGTGCACTCGCACTACTGGCTCTCGGGGCAGGTCGGCTGGCTGGCCGCGGACCGCTGGAGCGTGCCGCTCGTCCACACGATGCACACGATGGCCCGGGTCAAGAACCTCCACCTCGCCGACGGCGACCGCCCCGAGCCGCTCGGCCGGGAGATCGGCGAGGCCCAGGTCGTCGAGGCCGCGGACCGGCTCGTGGCGAACACCGGCCGCGAGGCCGGCGAGCTCGTCGACCTGTACGGCGCCGACCCGGCCCGCGTCGCCGTCGTCGAGCCCGGGGTCGACCTCGCGGTCTTCGCGCCCGGCTCGCAGGCCGAGGCGCGGGCGCGCGTCGGGCTCCCCGCCGACGCCGTGCTCCTGCTGTTCGTCGGGCGCATCCAGCCGCTCAAGGGGCCCGACGTCCTCGTCCGGGCCGCCGCCGAGCTCGTGCGGCGCCGGCCCGACCTGCGCGAGCGGGCCGTCGTCGCGGTCCTCGGCGGCGCCAGCGGCACCGGCGTGACGACGCCGATGGGCCTGGACGCGCTCGCCGACCGGCTCGGCATCGGCGACCTGCTGCGGGTCGTCCCGCCGGTGGACCGGCCGACCCTCGCGGACTGGTACCGCGCGGCGGACGTCGTCGCCGTGCCCTCGCACAGCGAGTCCTTCGGGCTCGTCGCCGTCGAGGCCCTGGCCTGCGGGACGCCGGTCGTCGCGGCCAACGTCGGCGGCCTGCCGACCGCGGTGGGCGACGGCGGGCTGCTCGTCGACGGCCACGACACCTCCGCCTGGGCCAGCGCCCTCGGCCGGGTCGTCCTCGACCCCGGGCGCCGGGCCGGGCTGTCCCGGCGGGCGGTCGAGCACGCCCAGGGGTTCGGCTGGGCCCGGACGGCGGGCCGGCTGCTCGAGGTCTACACCGAGGCCCTGGCCCGCCCCAAGGAGCTGTCGATCCACGACGCCGAGCGGCTCACCGGCATCCCCCCGGCGGTCATCCCGTGAGCGCCGACGCCCTGCTCGCCACCGTCCGGGACTTCCTGGACTCCGCGGAGATCGAGTACGAGACCGGCGCCCGCGACGACGAGGTCGTCGTGTCGCTGCCCGGCGAGAAGAAGCTGCGGGTCGTCGTCTCGCTCGTCTGCGGCGAGGACGCGCTGTCGGTGTCGGCGTTCGTCGTCCGCAACCCCGACGAGAGCCACCGGGACGTCTATCGCTTCCTCCTCAGCCGCAACCTGCGGCTGCCCGGGCTCGCCTACGCCGTCGACCGGTCCGGCGACGTGTTCGTCACCGGACGGGTCCCCGCCGCCGGGGTCGACGCCGACCAGCTCGACCGGCTGCTCGGGGTCGTCCTCACCGCCGTGGACGAGCCGTTCAACGAGCTGCTCGTCCTCGGCTTCCTCACCTCGATGCGCAAGGAGTGGGCCTGGCGGGTCGACCGCGGCGAGAGCCTGCGCAACCTCGAGGCGTTCCGGCCCATCCTCGAGCGGCCCGGCGACCCCCCGCGCGCCGAGGGCTGAGCCGGCCGCGTGACCGCGGTCACGTCCTGGCTAGGGTGGACGCCATGAGCGAGCACACGCTGGTCCTGCTGCGCCACGGCGAGTCGGTCTGGAACGAGAAGAACCTCTTCACCGGCTGGGTCGACGTCGACCTCACCGAGAAGGGCCGTGGCGAGGCCGTGCGCGGCGGCGAGCAGCTGCGCGACGCCGGCCTGCTGCCCGACGTCGTCCACACCTCGGTGCTGCGCCGGGCGATCACGACGGCGAACCTCGCCCTGGACGCCTGCGACCGGCACTGGGTGCCGGTGCACCGCAGCTGGTGCCTCAACGAGCGGCACTACGGCGCCCTCCAGGGGCTGGACAAGGCCGCGACGCGGGAGAAGTACGGCGAGGACCAGTTCATGCAGTGGCGCCGCAGCTTCGACGTGCCGCCGCCGCCCATCGAGTCCGGCAGCGAGTACGACCAGACCGGTGACCCGCGCTACGCCGGGGTCGACGTGCCGGCCACCGAGTGCCTCGCCGACGTCATCCCGCGGATGATGCCCTACTGGGAGAACGAGCTGCAGGCGGACCTCGCCGAGGGCCGGACGGTGCTCGTCACCGCCCACGGCAACAGCCTGCGCGCGCTGGTCAAGCACCTCGACGGCATCGGCGACGACGAGATCGCCGGCCTCAACATCCCCACCGGGATGCCGCTGGTCTACCGCCTGGGTGAGGACTTCCTTCCCACCGGCCCCGGCGAGTACCTCGACCCCGACGCCGCCGCGGAGGCCGCCGCCGCCGTCGCCAACCAGGGTCGCTGAGGCGCGCTGACCGAGCGCCGGTCGCGGTGACCGGCCGAGCGGCTCAGCCGCTCGTGTCGGGCGTGATCCCGAGCCAGGACGGCGGGTCCTGCGGGTCCAGCAGGTCCCGACCAACCGGGGGGACGCCGTCGAAGGTCGTGCGCCCGCGGGCGTCGCGCACGATGAGGCGCCACCGGCCCGAGCCGTCGCCCCGGTCGACCGGCACGACGACGACGTCCCCGCGCAGCGGCACCCGCGGTGAGCGGGGTCCGGACGCCCCGCGGCGCGGCACCAGCTGGACGTCCGCTCCGCCCCCGGGCACGACGACGAGGTAGCGCGCGACGTCCGGCGGGGCCCCGGCCAGGGGGACGACGACCGGCGCCGACCGCTCCCGGGCGGGGACGACGACCGGGCTCAGGGTGAGGCTCGAGGTGCCCTGCGGCGTCCGGTCGACCACCTCCAGCTGTCGCACGACGGCACCGTCGGGCGTCGTCGTCGTCCCGAGGCGCACCCGGCCGTCGGAGCGGGCGTACTGCGAGGTCGGGTCGAGCACACCGCCCGCGGTGTCGCTGTCGACGACGAGACGCGTGCGCAGCGACCGCCGGGGCACGCCGGTGGCCGAGGCGACGTAGCGCGGCAGGCTCTCGACCAGGTCCTGGCCCGCCGGCCGGTGGTACGCCCAGCCCGTCGGGGCCGGGACCGGGCCGTCGTAGCCGCCGCTGCGGACCCGGGCGGCGACCCCCCACGGGGCGTCGAGGTGCAGGGCGCCGACCCCGTCGCGCAACCGCACCGGGAGGAAGGTGCGCTCGGCGGACCCCGCCTTCGTCGGGTGCACCACCGGGGCGAAGTCGGCGCCGGTGGCCCGGGGCGGGGCGAGGACGAGCAGGGTCGCCCCGGTGGGGTGGGGCAGGCCCAGGGCGACGAGCTCGAGGATGCCGCTGAAGGAGTCGGGGCCGTACTCGACGGGGGTGAGCTGCTCGGCGGGGGCGCCGACGCTGCCCGCCCACACCGTGACGACCGGGCGCCGCCGCGCGTCGCGGCCGGGGGAGAGCGCGACGACGACCCGGACGTCGTCGACGTCGCCGGCGTAGACGACGGTGGACCCCGGCGCCTCGCGGCGGACCCGGGCGTCGATGCCGAGGTCGTTCCCGAGGAGGCCGCGCGCCGGCCAGTTCGTCGTGAGCGTCCAGACCGGCGAGTCCGGTCCCGTCGGGGTGGGCGCCGCGACGGTGGGCAGCGCGGAGCGGACCGGAGCCGCCGGGGTGCGGGCCGTCGACCCGCCGAGGGCCCACCAGACGGCGCCCCCGGCCAGGGCCGCGGCACCGCCTCCCACCAGGAGGCTGCGGCGGCGCGTCCCGCGGACCCGCTCGGCGACGAGCGCCGCGGGGTCCGGCGGCCCGGGCCGGGAGTCGGCGGCGGTGCGCAGCAGCTCGGTGAGGTCGGCGTCCGCCCGGCCGTCGTCCGGCGCGAGCCCCGCGGCCCGGCGTCCCTCCGCGTGGGCGCGGCGCACCCGGTCGCGGGCGGCGGCCGTGGCCGCCTCGAGGGCGACGCCGTCCCGGCCGAGCAGCGCGGCGAGCTCTGCCGGGGACACGAGCCACACGGCGTCGGCGGCGAGCGCGGCGCGGACCACGGGGTCCTCGCGGGTCAGGGCGGTCAGCAGCGCCCGGGCCACCTCGTCGTCGACGCCGGACCGGACGGCACCGGTGACGAGGTCCGCGGGGTCGGGGCCCGCGGCAACCGGCCCGACGGGCTCGACGGACCCGGGCTCGCCCGCGGGCAGCCGGACGAGCAGCGCCCGGCGCACGGCGGCCGTCGGTGCCCCCGACGCGAGCGCGTCGCTCCAGCCGGCCCGCAGGTCCGCGAACGCGGCGGTCGTGAGGTCACGGGCGGCGTCCGCGTCGAGGGTGGCGAGGAGCGCCACGGCCTCGACCTCCGGCCACCGGGCCGCGACGAAGCCGGCGAAGTCGTCGTCGACCACGGCCGTCATGGCTCCATCCTCACCCGCGGGCGCTGGCCACGGGCGAGCGGGCTCCGGGTCGGGTCGGTCGCCGTCAGAGGTCCCAGAGGTCCAGCAGGTCCCGGCCCTGGACCGGCTCGTCGTCGTAGAGGATCCGGCCGTCGGCGTCCCGGACCCGGAGGGTGAACGGGTAGCTCGCGGGCTCGCGCAGGACGGCCACGCCGTCGACGACGCGGACCGGCCGGCCCCGGTCCCCGCCGGACGGACCGCGCACCTGCACCGTGGCGGCGGCGGGAGGACCGACCACGAGCATCGTCGTGCCCTCGGTCGTCTCGCCGTAGAGCATCTGGACGGCGGGAGCGTCGGCGGCCGCGGCCGGGATGACGAGCGGACCCTCGCCGTAGGAGCTGGCCACCCCTCCGCGGTCCCGGGTCTCGACCCAGGTGCTGCGCACGACGGCCGAGCCCGGCAGGGTCGCGAGGACCACCCGCAACGTCCCGGTCGCGCGCGGCGAGCCGAGACCCCTGGTCCCCCGGCGCAGCCGGTAGCGGGTGACGCTGACCGTGACCCGGTCGGGGGCCAGGCCGGTGGCGGCCGCGACGCGCTCGAGGACCGCGCGCCGGGCCGTCGCCGGGCCGTAGGGGTCCCACTCGCTCGCGTCGAACACCCGGGGGAGGGCGCCGTCGAAGTCGTCGCAGCGCAGTCGCGTGGCGACACCGAGCGGGCCCTGGACCAGCCGCGTACCGACCCCGTCCCGCAGCTCGATCCCGGTCCAGGTGCGCACGATCGTCCCGTCGGGCCGGGGGTCCACGGTCCCCGACACCTCGGCGCGACCGACTCCCGGACGGGCCAGGACGAGGACGAGCGTGTCCTCCTCGTGCGGGACCCCGACGGCGACGACGTCCCGGGTCCCGTCCCGTCCGTACATCGCGTCCGGGGTGACGTCGGTCCGGGACAGGCGCTCCGCCGGGGTGCCGGCCGGTCCGTTCCACAGGATGATCGCCGGGCTGCTGCCGCCGTCGAGGTTGTCGGTCGCCGCCAGGGCGACCCGCAGCCCCTCGACGTCATGCGCGTAGAGCAGCGTGGCGTCGGTGGCGAGCGACGAGGTGAGCACCGAGGCGAACCGGGGGTCGGCGGCCAGCGCCCCCCGGGCGGGCCAGCTGCGCGGCGAGGACCATCGGGGGTCGTCCGCGGCCAGCGTGGACGGGCCCGGCGCGGAGGGCCGGGCGGCCGCGGCCCGTCCGTCGCCCCGGCCGGTGAGCACGGCCGTCCCCCCGGCGCCGACCGAGGCGAGCCCCGCCGCCGCGACGAGGAGGTGGCGGCGGCGCAGCCGGCGGGTGCGCAGGCGAACCAGCGCCTCCGGGTCCGGCACCGGTCCCGCGACGTCCGCGACCCGGTGCAGCACGTCGGCGAGGTCGGTGTCGAGCCGGTCGTCGGCCGGCCCCAGGCCCTCGGCCACCCGGCCCGCGCGGTGGGCCTCCAACAGCCGGCCGCGCGACGCGCCCACGTCCGCGAGCAGGCCGTCCCGTGACGGGCCGAGCAGCGACTCCAGGCCGCCGGCCGGCAGGTCCCAGAGCAGCGCCGCGGCGCCGGCGGCCCGCACGGCCACGGTCTCGCGGGCGAGGGCGTCGAGCAGCGCCTGCTCGACGCCGCCCTCCGGGGCCCCGACGGCCGCCCGGACCTCGGGGTCGACCGGGTCCGCGCCGGCCGGCAGGGGGTCCGGGGACCGGCGTCTCCGCCGCGGCGCCAGCTCCGCGAGCAGGGCGCGGCGCACGGCCGCGGTGGGGGCGCCGGACTCGTTCGCCTCCGCCCAGCCCGCGTGCAGGGTGGCGAAGGCGGCGGTCGTCGTCTCCCGGGCGGCCGCCGGGTCGAGGGTCGCGGCGAGGGCCACGGCCTCGACCTCGGGCCAGCGCGCGGCGACGAACCCGCCGAACTCCTCCGCCCCCGTCATCGCCCCATCATCCTCGACCCCGGGCCCACGCGGGCCGCGACCCGCGAACCCGGCCGATGCCGACGGGTGACCTGCGCGGAGGCCCGGACGCGCCACCGACATCGTTCTACACTCGCTGCGACGAAGGAGAGACGATGGCCGCGACCTCCCCGACGAGTGCCCAGCAGCTCCTCGACGCCTCGATGGACGTCCAGCTCGCCCGGCGCGCCTGGCTCGCCCGGGGTGACGCCCGCCGCCAACAGGTGCGCGGGACCCCCGCGGAGCTCGACGCGTACGTCCACGCCGCCTGCGTCGCGTCGGCGGAGTGCCTGTCCGCCACCCAGCTGTCCGCGATCGGGGCCCACGCCTGGGAGCGTCGCCGGGCGCTCACCCGCCTCGGCGCCCGGAACGGCACCCGGATGTCGACGGTCATGGACGTCACCCGGGCCCCGGTGGTCGCGGCCTCGCTTGGCGCCGACGAGGACGACCTGTCCGTCCGGGTCGGGCACGTCCCGATGCAGCTGAAGCTCCTCGACCGCACCACCGTCGTCGTCCACGGCTCCTCCGGGCCGGACGAGGACCCCGCCGTGGCGCTCGTCGACGACCCCCGGACGGCGGCGGCCGCCCTCGTGTACTTCCGGGCCCTGTGGCGGGTGGCCGCGCCGGTCCGGGCCGTGCAGTCGGTCGCGGACCGGGAGGAGCGCGTCCTGCGGCTGCTCGGCACCGGGCTCACCGACGACGAGATCGCGCGGGTGCTCGGGGTCAGCGTGCGCACCGTGCGGGCCGACGTGCGGCGGGTGCAGGACCGGCTCGGGGTCCGGGGCCGCTACCAGCTCGGCTACCGTCTCGGTCTCCGGGCGAGCCAGGAGACCGAGACGGTGGCCCCCCTCCGTGACCGGGGTCCCGCCGGGGACACACCGTCCGCCGGGGCCCGGACGCTGTAGCCCTCGCGGGCTCACCGCCCGCCGTGGACGCCCACAGCGGCGCCCACCGGAAACGGTAGGCACGCCCGCACGGGGTCGGTGCCGTCCTGCAGGTTCCTGCAGCGCGGACTCCCCGCGGGGTGGGTGGCTCAGACCGCCCGGCCGGTGGCGTCGTCCTCGGCGTCCTCGTGGCTGCCGTTGGCCTCGTTGCCCCACTCGCCGGTGACGATCCACACGACCCGCTCGGCGACGGACACGGCGTGGTCGGCGAACCGCTCGTAGTAGCGGCCGAGGAGGGTGATGTCGACGGCGGTCTCGGTGTCGTGCGGCCACTCGCTGCTCGTCACGTGCTCGAAGAGGTGCCGGTGCAGCCGGTCCATCGCGTCGTCGTCGGCCTCGATCTCGCGGGCGGCGGCGATGTCCCGGCCGGCGATGACCGACCCGGTCTTCTCGACGATGAGCTCGGCGACCTGGCCCATCTCCCGGAACGTCGAGCGCAGCTCCGCCGGCACGGCCGACTCCGGGTAGCGCAGGCGCGCGACCTTCGCGACGTGCCGGGCGAGGTCGCCCATGCGCTCGATGTCGCTGCTCATCCGCATGCTCGTGACGACGACCCGCAGGTCGGTGGCCACCGGCTGCTGCAGCGCGAGCAGGTCGAAGGACAGCAGGTCGATCCGCTCGCGGCGGGAGTCGATCTCGGCGTCGGCGGTGATGACGGAGTCGGCGAGGTGGACGTCGGCGTCGAGGAGGGCGGTCGTGGCCCGGCTCATCGCCGACGCGGCGAGATGGGTCATCTCGACGAGGCTCTCGGCGATCCGGTCGAGCTCCTCGTGGTAGGCCTTGCGCATCACGGGCTGCTGGTCCTCCGGTGGGATGGTCGTGGGGCGTGCGGAGCGGACACGGGGCGGCTCCGACGGCAGGCGCCACTGTCGCAGCCGGCGGTGAACCGCAGACGCCGCCGAGGTGAACTTCGGACGTCCGTGCACCGTAGCCGCCCCGGGCTGGTCGGGCGAGTCCGGGCTCGGTCGTACCCTGACGGCGTGGATGCGACGATCGCGGCCGTGCTCGGCGGGGGCGCCGGGCTGGTCATCGGTGCCGTCGCCGTGCTCGCGGGGCGCTGGTCCGAGCGGTCCTACGCCGACGACCCCGAGCCCGCCGAGCCGCCGCTGCCGCGCGGCGTCGGCGACGTGCTCTCGGTGCTGCGCTCGCTGGCCGTCGTCGTCGACGGTTCGGACGCCGTCGTCAACACCTCCGCCTCGGCGGTCTCCTACGGGCTCGTGCGCCACGGCGAGCTCGTCCACCACGAGCTGCGCCACCTGGCCCGCCAGGTGCGGCGCGACGGGGTGATCCGCGAGGCCGAGCTCGACCTCGCGCGCGGGCCCAACCCCGACGCCAGCGTCGTCATGCGGGTGCGGGTGGCGCCGCTCGGGGTCAACCACGTCCTGCTGCTCGCCGAGGACCACACCCACGCCCGTCGGGTCGAGGAGGTCCGCCGCGACTTCGTCGCCAACGTGAGCCACGAGCTGAAGACCCCCGTTGGCGGCATCAGCCTGCTCGCCGAGGCCGTGCTCGACGGCAAGGACGACCCCGAGGCCGTCACCCGCTTCGCGGAGCGGATCCGGGTGGAGTCGACGCGGCTCGGCCGCCTCGTCCAGGAGATCGTCGACCTCTCCCGCCTCCAGGTCGCCGACACCCTCCACGAGCCCGAGCTCGTCGAGGTCGACGAGGTGCTCGACGAGGCCCTGGACCGGGTCCGGGTCGCCGCCGACGCCCGCGGCATCGACGTCACCCTCGGCGCCGAGCGCGGGCTGCGGGTCTTCGGCGACCTCGAGCTCCTCGTCACCGCCGTGACGAACCTGCTGACCAACGCCGTGAACTACAGCGACGACGGGACCCGGGTCGGGGTGGGCGGCCGCCGGGTCGGCGACCTCGTCGAGATCACCGTCACCGACCAGGGCGCCGGCATCCCGGCCACCGAGCAGGAGCGGATCTTCGAGCGGTTCTACCGCGTCGACGCCGCCCGCTCGCGGGCCACCGGCGGCACCGGCCTCGGCCTGGCGATCGTCAAGCACATCTGCGCCAACCACGGCGGCGACGTCGCCGTCTGGAGCGAGCCCGGACGCGGCTCGACCTTCACGATGACCCTGCCCGTCGCGGCCGCCCCGGCCGACACGGACCACGCGGCCGATGACGACCTCGGCGTGGCCGCCGCCGCGCGAGGAGAGAGCAGCGCATGACCCGGATCCTGATCGTCGAGGACGAGGTGTCCTTCTCGGACCCCCTCTCCTACCTGCTGAGCAAGGAGGGCTACGAGGTCTCGGTCGCCGACAACGGCAACGACGCCCTCACCGACTTCGACGGGGCCGGCGCCGACCTGGTCCTGCTCGACCTCATGCTGCCGGGTCTCTCCGGGGTCGACGTGTGCCGGGCGCTGCGGCAGCGCTCCAACGTGCCGGTCATCATGCTCACGGCCAAGGACAGCGAGATCGACAAGGTCGTCGGGCTCGAGCTCGGCGCCGACGACTACGTCACCAAGCCGTACTCCTCGCGCGAGCTGCTGGCCCGCATCAAGGCGGTGCTGCGGCGCGGCGCCGAACCCGAGGACCTGCTGCCGACGACCGTCGAGGCCGGGCCGGTGCGGATGGACGTCGAGCGCCACGTCGTCACGGTGCGCGGCGCCCAGGTGTCCTTCCCCCTCAAGGAGTTCGAGCTGCTCGAGATGCTGCTGCGCAACACCGGCCGGGTCCTCACCCGGGTCCAGCTCATCGACCGGGTGTGGGGCAGCGACTACGTCGGGGACACCAAGACGCTCGACGTGCACATCAAGCGGCTGCGGGCCAAGGTCGAGGCCGACCCGGGGTCGCCGGTGCACATCCTCACGGTGCGCGGGCTCGGCTACAAGTTCGAGGCCTGAGCCGGGGCGGGCGACCGGCCGGGCTCGGTCCGGTCCGGGCGGGTCAGCCGCTGGAGCTGGCGCTCGGGCTCGGGCTGGCGCTGGGGCTCGTGCTCGCCGACGGGGAGGCGGAGGAGGACGGCGCCTGCGACGGGGTCGGCACGCTCGTGTAGTAGGAGGTGCGGTCCAGCACCGGCACCTCGACGACGTTGCGCCCGGCCTGCGCCGTCGTCACCGACAGCTCGACGAGCGCCCCGGGCGCGGCGGGGACCGCGGCCAGGGTCACCGGGGTGGTCTCGGAGAGGGAGGAGCCCGAGTAGGCCGGGACGGTCGTCGAGGCGCCCCGCCCGCCGGCGTCGCCGGAGAGGGCGAAGGTCACCTCGACCGCCTCGGCACCCTCGTTGACGGCCTGCCCGACGAGGACGCCGGCCGAGCCCTCGGCGTCGGTGACGACCGCGAGGTTGCGCAGGTCCAGGCCCGGCATCGTGAGGTCGACGCCGTCGGCCGGGATGTACGGGTAGTCGGTCTGGACCGGCGAGAAGACGCCGCACGCGGACACGACCAGCGTGGCGCCGGCGAGGCCGAGGAGGCGCAGGAACGTGGCAGCGCGGTTCGTCACGCGGTCAGGATAGCGGGGGCCGCGAGGGGGTCCGACAGACCTCCGGGCGCCCGCGCGCGATGCACGCGCACCGGCCTCCTGTCAAGACCCGATTTGGTCCGCCCGCGGTTCGCTTTGAGCCTCTGACCTGCGCAAACACCGCCCGCTCGCATTGGGCCGGACCGGCGTGTCGTGGTAGACTACTCCTCGCGAAAGGGGTCAACACCATATGGTTTTCAAGGTCGGCGAGACGGTCGTGTACCCGCATCACGGGGCCGCACGGATCGAAGAGATCAACACCCGCACGATCCGCGGAGAGGAGAAGCTCTACCTCAAGCTGAAGGTCGCGCAAGGCGACCTCGTCATCGAGGTACCGGCCGAGAACTGCGACCTCGTCGGCGTCCGCGACGTCGTCGACAAGGAGGGCCTGGACAAGGTCTTCGAGGTGCTGCGCACCCCGTACGCCGAGGAGCCGACCAACTGGTCGCGCCGCTTCAAGGCCAACCTCGAGAAGCTCGCCTCCGGCGACGTCATCAAGGTCGCCGAGGTCGTCCGCGACCTGTGGCGCCGTGACAAGGACCGCGGCCTGTCCGCCGGTGAGAAGCGGATGCTGGCCAAGGCCCGGCAGATCCTCGTCTCCGAGCTCGCGCTCGCCGAGAAGACCGACGAGGAGAAGGCCGAGACCATCCTCGACGAGGTCCTCGCGTCCTGACGCCCGGGTCGCCTCCGGCGACAGCGCACTGACGTGACCGACGCCCACGCCGCACCGCGCGGCGTGGGCGTCGTCGTCGTCGCGGCCGGGTCGGGCGCCCGGCTCGGGGCCGGTGTCCCCAAGGCGTTCG
>NZ_SAYU02000010.1 GCF_004025965.2 Phycicoccus flavus
TTCGACCCCGGACACACCTCCAGCGCGACCCCCGCCCCGACGACCCGCTCCAGCACCCGCGGGTCCTCGACGGACCGCACCCCGTGCCCGAGGCGGTCCGGCGCCGTCGCGTCGAGGGTCGCGGCCACGGCCGGCGCCCCCAGCAGCTCGCCGGCGTGCGGCACCGACGCCAGCCCCGCCCGGTGCGCGATCCGGAACGCGGTACCGAACTCCGCCGTGTCGCCGCGCCGCTCGTCGTTGGACAGCCCGAACCCGACGACCGTCCCCGCCCCCTCGCCCGCGTGGCGCGCCGCCAGCCGGGCCAGGGTCCGCGCCTCCAGCGGGTGGCGCATCCGCGAGGCCGCGACGACGACGGCCACCGACGCCGCCTCCGGCAGGGCCGACACCGCGGCGGCCTCGTCGAGGACGATCTCCAGCGCCGGCGTGATCCCGCCGACGAAGGGCGCGTACGACGTGGGGTCGACCTGGATCTCCAGCCAGCGCGAGCCCTCCGCGCCGTCGTCCAGCGCCGCCTCGCGTACGATCCGCCGCATGTCGGCCTCGCCCCGCACGCACGCCCGCGCCGCGTCGTAGAGGCGCTGGAAGCGGAACCAGCCGCGCTCGTCGGCGGCCGCGAACCGGGGCGGGTAGTCGCCCCGTAGCGACGCGGGCAGCCGCAGACCGTGCTCGTCCGCGAGCTCGCGGACCGTCCCGACCCGCATCGAGCCGGTGAAGTGCAGGTGCAGGTGCGCCTTCGGCAGCGTCGTCAGCGCGCGCCCATCGGCCCCCGCCGACGACCCCGGACCGGCCCCGCTCACTCCTCGGCGGTCTCCTCGTCGACGACGTGCACGGCGGCCTCCTCGGCCGACGCGCCCGCACCGTCGACGCCGACGTCCTCGCTGACCAGGTCCTTCTCGACGTCCGTGCCGGCGCCCTCGTCCGGGGCGACGAGGCGGCCGGAGCGGTCGTCGCCGACCTCGGCGTCGCCGAGCCAGTCCTCGCCGGCGTCGATCGAGTCGGGGTCGTCGCCGCCGACCCGCTCCTCGTCGGGCTCCTCGAGCTCCTCCTCGGGACGGCCGTACGCCGTGCCGTCCTCGGGCTGCTCCTGGAGGACCCGGTCCTCGATGGTCTCGCCCTCGAGCTGCTCCTCGACCGTGGGGCCGTGCAGCTCGGAGCGGTCGACGTCCGGCGGGGAGTAGCCGCGATCGAGGACGTCGTCGACGTCCTCCTGGACGAGGGTGTCCTCGGGCTGCAGCTGGCTCTGGTCGAGCGGGGCGGGGGAGTCGTGGTGCTGGGGGGTCTCCGACATGTCCGTCACCCTACGTCGCCCACCAGCTGCTCGGCCGCGGCGAGGGCGACGCAGGTGGCGACCCCGGCCATCGCGGTCTCGACCTCCTCGAGCACCGGGAACGACGGGGCCAGGCGGATGTTCCGGTCACGCGGGTCGGTGCCGTACGGGAAGGACGCGCCGGCGGGCGTCAGCGCGATCCCGGCCTCCTTGGCCAGCCCCACGACGCGGCCCGCGCAGCCGTCGGGGACGTCGAGGCTCACGAAGTAGCCCCCGCGCGGACGCGTCCACTCGGCGACGCCGAGGCCGTCCAGCTCGGCGGTCAGCGCGGCGTCGACGGCCGCGAACTTCGGCGCGAGGATCTCGCGGTGGCGGCCCATGTGCTCCCGGACGCCGTCGGGGGAGCCGAAGAACTGGACGTGCCGCAGGTGGTTCACCTTGTCCGGCCCGATGGAGGCGTACTTCAGGTGCCCGAGGTACCAGCGGACCGTCTCGCGCGAGCCGGCGAGGAAGGCGACCCCGGCGCCGGCCAGGGTGATCTTGCTCGTCGAGGCGAAGACGACCGGCCGGTGCGGGTGCCCGGCGGCCGAGCCCAGGGACAGCACGTCCGCCGACTTCGCCTCGTCCTCGGTGAGGTGGTGCAGCGCGTAGGCGTTGTCCCAGAAGATCCGGAAGTCGGGGGCCGCGGTGGGCATGGCCGCGAGCCGGGCGGCGACCTCCTGGGTGACGACCGACCCCGCCGGGTTCGCGTACGTCGGGACGATCCACATCCCCTTGACGCTCGGGTCGTCCCGCACGAGCGCCTCGACGGCGTCGACGTCCGGCCCGTCCTCGAGCATCGGCACCGTCACCATGTCGATGCCGTAGTGCTCGAGCATCGTGTAGTGCCGGTCGTAGCCGGGGACCGGGCAGACGAAGGTGACCTTCTCCTCGTCCTTCCACGGCCGGGGCGAGTCCACGCCGCCGTGGAGCAGGTGGAAGACGAGGACGTCGTGCATCATCGTCAGGCTCGCGTTGCCCCCGGCCACGATCTGGTCGGCGTCGACGCCCAGCAGCTCGGCGAACATCTCGCGCAGCTCGGGCATGCCCTCCAGCCCCCCGTAGTTGCGGACGTCGGCGCCCGCGCGGTCGCGGTGGCCCTCGGGCAGGGTGAGCAGCCGCTCGGAGAGGTCCAGCTGCTCGGCGCTGGGCTTGCCGCGGGTGAGGTCCAGCGAGAGCCCGCGCCCGACGAGCTCGTCGTAGTCGGCCCGCCGCGCCTCGAGGAACGAGCGCAGCTCGTCGGGGGAGCGGTCGGCCAGGGGGGTGCGTGCGGTGACGTCGGTGCTCACCCGTCCATCGTCGCAGAGCGCCCGCGGCCCCGGCCGCCCCCGTTCGCGGATCGGCCACCGCCGTCGGACGCCGGCCGGTGGGTCCTCGGGCACCGCGCGGTTCGCGCCCGCCCCGGGGCGTCCCGTATGCTGACCGTTCGGCGTCCACGATCTCGGCGTGCCCGCGATCGGCCGGCGCCGGGGTCCCGACCCAACAGGGGCCCACAGGGCAGTGGCTCAATTGGTAGAGCACCGGTCTCCAAAACCGGCGGTTGGGGGTTCGAGTCCCTCCTGCCCTGCGTCGCACGTGTGGTACGTCCACGATCCGCGGTCCTCCCCGGGCTGCCGTCGCCGGTCGTGCCGCGCGCGGCACCGACCAGCAGCACGAGGTGAAGAGGAACCGTGACCGACGTAGGGCAGACCAGGACCCCCTCCACGCCCGCCAAGGGCAAGGAGAAGGCCGGCAACCCCGTGTCCCGGCGGTTCCGTGCCCTCGCGCTGTTCGTCAGCCAGATCCTCGACGAGCTCCGCAAGGTCGTGCGACCTACGCGCGCCGAGCTGTGGCAGTACACGATCGTCGTCATCGTGTTCGTCACGGTGATGATGGCGCTCGTGTCCGGCATGGACTTCGGCTTCAGCAAGCTCGTCGGGCTCGTCCTCGGCTCCTGACGCCGACCCGCGCCCCGCCCGACGTCCCGGGCCACCCCCGCACCACGAAGGAAGAGGTCATCCGTGTCCGAGCAGTGGACCGACACCCCCGAGCAGGCGTCCGACGCCGACGCTCCGGTCGGCGACACCACCGTGCAGGAGGCCGACCTCGCGGCCGCCGAGTCCTACGACGAGCAGGTCGAGGCCGGCAACGCGCCCGAGGAGCAGGAGGCGTCCGCGCCGGAGACCTCGCTCCTCGCTGATCCCGAGACGCCCGTCGACGACGACGGGGCCGAGTCCGACGAGGTCGCGGTCGGCGAGGACGCCGAGCCCGCCCCCACCGTCGACGAGGACGGCGACTCGCTGGCCGCCGTCGACCCCGTCCAGGCGTTCAAGGACGACCTGGCCGGCAAGTTCGGCGACTGGTACGTCATCCACTCCTACGCGGGCTACGAGAACCGCGTGAAGGCCAACCTCGAGAACCGGACCCAGTCCCTCAACATGGAGGACTACATCTTCGAGGTCCAGGTCCCGATGGAGGAGGTCGCCGAGATCAAGGGCGGCCAGCGCAAGATGGTGCGCCGCGTCCGGATGCCCGGCTACGTCCTCGTCCGCATGGACCTCACCGACGAGTCCTGGGGCGCCGTGCGGCACACCCCAGGCGTCACCGGCTTCGTCGGCAACGCCCACCAGCCGGTGCCGCTCACCCTCGACGAGGTCTTCACGATGCTCAAGCCCGCCGACCTGGAGTCCCCGGCGCCCGCCGCGGCCTCCGGGGGCGGCACGGGCGGCGGCTCGGGCTCGGCCACGGAGACGACGGTCGTCGACTTCGAGGTCGGCGAGTCCGTCACCGTCATGTCGGGCCCCTTCGAGACGCTCCCGGCGACGATCTCCGAGATCAACGCCGAGACCCAGAAGCTCAAGGTGCTCGTCTCCATCTTCGGCCGGGAGACCCCGGTCGAGCTCTCCTTCGGCGACGTCGCGAAGATCTGACCCGCCAGGAGCCCTGCCCCGGGGTCCCGGGGCTGCAAAGGGGTCATCGCCCACGGCGTCGGCCCACCACCACCCACTGAAGGACAGTCATGCCCCCCAAGAAGAAGGTCTCCGGGTTCATCAACCTGCAGATCCAGGCCGGTGCCGCGACGCCGGCGCCGCCCGTCGGCCCCGCGCTCGGTCAGCACGGCGTCAACATCATGGAGTTCGTCAAGGCGTACAACGCGGCGACCGAGCACCAGCGCGGCAGCATCATCCCCGTCGTCATCACGGTCTACGAGGACCGCTCGTTCACCTTCATCACGAAGACCCCGCCGGCCAGCGAGCTCATCAAGAAGGCCGCGGGCGTGCAGAAGGGCTCCGGCGAGCCGCACAAGACCAAGGCCGGCAAGCTCAGCAAGGACCAGCTCCGCGAGATCGCGGAGACCAAGATGCCCGACCTCAACGCCAACGACGTCGACGCCGCGATGAAGATCATCGCCGGCACGGCCCGGCAGATGGGCATCGAGACCGAGCTCTGAGCCGGTCCGCGCCCGGGCCACCGGCCTCGGCGCAAACCCCCCAGTGGCAGGGCCGGCGCTGGCCCGACGACCACGACTCCACCACCACTCCCCAGGAGCAGCACATGAAGCGCAGCAAGGCCTACCGCGCCGCGTCGGCCACGGTCGACCCGGAGAAGGTCTACACCCCGATGGAGGCCGTCCGGCTCGCCAAGGGCACGGCGTCGGCCAAGTACGACGAGACCGTCGAGGTCGCCATGCGGCTCGGCGTCGACCCCCGCAAGGCCGACCAGATGGTCCGCGGCACCGTCAACCTCCCGCACGGCACGGGCAAGACCGCCCGCGTCCTCGTCTTCGCCAACGGCGACAAGGCGGCGGCGGCCGAGGCGGCCGGTGCGGACTACGTCGGCTCCGACGACCTGCTCGAGCGGGTGGCCGGCGGCTGGCTCGACTTCGACGCCGTCGTCGCGACGCCCGACCTCATGGGCAAGGTCGGCCGGCTCGGCAAGGTCCTCGGTCCCCGCGGTCTCATGCCGAACCCGAAGACCGGCACCGTGACGATGGACACCGGCAAGGCCGTGTCCGACATCAAGGGCGGCAAGATCGAGTTCCGCGTCGACAAGCACGCGAACCTCCACTTCATCATCGGCAAGGTCTCCTTCGACGAGAAGGCGCTCGTCGAGAACTTCGCCACCGCGCTCGAGGAGGTGCTGCGGCTCAAGCCGTCGTCCTCCAAGGGCCGGTACATCACGAAGGCGACCCTGTCGACGACGATGGGCCCGGGCATCCCGCTGGACGCCAGCAAGACCCGCGGCCTCACCGAGGAGACCGTCGACGCCTGAGCGTCCGCGAACGCCGCACGCGAGCCCGCCGTCCCGCCCGGGGCGGCGGGCTCCGTCGTGCCCGAGGACGTCACCGACCGGTGACCGCGCGGCCCCGGCACCCGTACCCTGGCGGCCAGGACGGTGACATCCGGCCGTCCACGAACCACCCACCGGGGGAGCACCGTGAAGCGCGCAGTCCTCAGCACCGTCGCCCTGTGCGGCGCCCTGGCCCTCGGGGCCTGCGGCAGCACGGGGTCCACGGCCACCACCGGCGGCGACACCGCCGCCTCGTCCTCGCCCAGCGCCGCCGCGAGCGCGCAGGACGCGGCCGCCGTCGCCGAGGGCGACACCGTCCCGGTCTCCGAGCTCGGGAAGCGCAGCACCGCCGCCGTCGAGGCCGAGGGCACCGCGCACCTGACGATGACCGCGGGCGACGCCCAGGACATGGAGGCCCGGCTCGATTACAGCGGCAAGGCCCCGAAGATGTCGATGACCATGACCAATCAGGGCGAGACCGTCGACATGGTCTACCTCGGCAACGTCATGTACCTCGGCAGTGAGTCCTTCGCCGAGATGACCGGCGGCAAGCGGTGGATCAAGATCGACCCCGACGGGACGGACATGATGTCCAGGATGATGGGGCCGCTCCTGGACGAGATGGCCTCCTCGATGGGCAACCCGGCGACGCAGCTGGAGACCTACGGGGACTCCGACGCCACCGTCGTGTCCGTCGAGGACGGGGTGACCACCTACGAGATCACCGTCACCAAGGCGCAGATGAAGAAGGCGCTGAAGAACAGCGAGGCGACGATGCCCGGGGTCACCGAGGAGACCCTCGAGCACATCCCGGCCGAGGGCCTGACGTACACGATGTCCTTCGACGAGCAGGACCTGCCCGTGACGATGAGCATGGAGGTCCAAAGCCAGTCCTTCGAGATGACGTACTCGAAGTGGGGAGAGCCGGTGGACATCGCCGCCCCGCCCGCGAAGGACGTCGGCACCCTCGAGCTGCCGACCGACGCCGGCTGATCCCCGCGGGCCCGGCCCGGGCCACGACGCGTGCGGCGGTCTCCCCGACGGGAGGCCGCCGCCCGCGATTTGGGGCCCGGCCGGGCGTCCCGTACGATCGAGCCTGACCGAAGACCGCCGGTTGTCGCGTGCACCCGCACGAGACCGAAGGCTCCGCGACGAGCGGGCGACCAGCGCAGGCCACGACGTACCGGACCACGGGCGCCATCGCGCGCCGCCGTGCCACCCGAGCCCCGTGCCCTGCGCCGGGGCTCGTGCTCTGTCCCGGGCCCTCCGCCGACGGTCCCGACCCGACGGAAGGAGGCCCGGATGTCACGTGCCGACAAGGCCGCGGCCGTCGCCGAGATCTCGGAGAAGCTCCAGAGCTCGCAGGCGGCCGTCCTCACGGAGTACCGGGGACTCTCGGTGGCCCAGCTCACCGAGCTGCGCAACTCCCTGCGTGGCAACGCGACCTACGCCGTGGTCAAGAACACGCTCACCGAGCTCGCCGCGAAGGACGCCGGTGTCACGGCGTTCGACGGCCAGCTCGTCGGCCCCACCGCCATCGCCTTCGTCGAGGGCGACCCGGTGGAGGCCGCCAAGGGTCTGCGTGACTTCGCCAAGGCGAACCCCCTCCTCGTGATCAAGGGTGGCGTCATGGAGGGCCGTGCGCTCTCCGCCGCCGAGATCACGAAGCTCGCGGACCTCGAGTCCCGCGAGGTGCTCCTCGCGAGGCTGGCGGGCGCCATGAACGCCTCGCTCAGCAACGCCGTCTCCCTCTTCGCCGCTCCGCTCTCGCAGGCCGCTCGCGCGGTCGAGGCGCTGCGCGCGAAGGTCGAGGCCGAGGGGCCGGCGGCCGCCGACGCCCCGGCCGAGGCCGCGGAGACCCCTGCCGAGGCGACCGCCGAGGCCACCGACGTCGCCGAGGGTGGCGACGAGAGCTGACCCTCCGGGTCGGCTCACCCCCGATAACCGCCACTCACGGCACGAAACAGCACCAGAAAGGACGCCAGACATGGCCAAGCTCAGCACCGACGAGCTCCTTGACGCCTTCAAGGAGATGACCCTCATCGAGCTCTCCGAGTTCGTCAAGCAGTTCGAGGACACCTTCAACGTCACCGCGGCCGCCCCGGTCGCGGTCGCCGCGGCCGCCCCGGCCGGTGGCGACGGTGGCGCCGAGGCCCCCGCCGAGCAGGACGAGTTCGACGTGGTCCTCGAGGCCGCGGGCGACAAGAAGATCGCCGTCATCAAGGAGGTCCGCGCGCTGACCTCCCTCGGTCTCAAGGAGGCCAAGGACCTCGTCGACGGCGCCCCCAAGGCCGTCCTCGAGAAGGTCGACAAGGCCGCGGCCGAGAAGGCCAAGGAGCAGCTCGAGGGCGCCGGCGCCACCGTCACCCTCAAGTGATCCCGTCCCCCGCTGGGGGATGATCTGCGCCCGGTGGGGCCCGACCGCACGGTCGGGCCCCACCGGCGTGTCCGGGCCCGGCCGCAGCCCGTCCCGGGCCGCCGACGGGGTGGCTTCGGGCCGTGCGACGCGCGCGGAAATCCGGTTCTGCTTGACGGGGCGCGGTCCGGGGGCCATTCTGTTCGCGTCGCCCGCTCCGGTGGGCGGCCGCACCGGGAGTCGGGGGACTTGACCCGGTTGGACGGTGCTGCCTTCTTCGGGTATGCTAGCCCTTTGCGCTGCCCTCTTCCTGTCTCCGCTCGTCGCCGAGCCGTCTCGTCGCCATGCTCCCGGCTGTCCCGGGAGACCCGCGCCGGAGCGGCCGTCGTCGTCGAGCAGGGCGGGAGCAGCCGAACCGCAACGCCCACCAGGCCCGTGGAAGGAAGTCTCCTTGGCTGCCTCGCGCACCACTGCGAACACCGTGAACTCCGCTCGGACGGCTTCGGGCCGTCTGTCCTTCGCCAAGATCCGGGAGCCTCTCGAGGTTCCCGACCTCCTGGCCCTCCAGACCGAGAGCTTCGACTGGCTGCTCGGCAACGAGCGCTGGCAGGAGCGCGTCGCCCAGGCCCTCGAGGCCGGTCGTGACGACGTCCCCGAGCGCTCCGGCCTCGAGGAGATCTTCGAGGAGATCTCGCCCATCGAGGACTTCAGCGGCTCGATGTCGCTGAGCTTCCGCGACCACCGCTTCGAGGAGGTCAAGTACTCCATCGAGGAGTGCAAGGAGCGGGACCAGACCTACTCCGCCCCGCTGTTCGTCACCGCGGAGTTCATGAACAACACCACCGGCGAGATCAAGAGCCAGACGGTGTTCATGGGCGACTTCCCGCTGATGACCGAGCGCGGGACGTTCATCATCAACGGCACCGAGCGCGTCGTCGTCTCCCAGCTCGTCCGCAGCCCGGGCGTCTACTTCGAGCGCACCCCGGACAAGACCTCCGACAAGGACGTCTACTCGGCCAAGGTCATCCCGAGCCGCGGCGCGTGGCTCGAGTTCGAGGTCGACAAGCGCGACATGGTCGGCGTCCGCGTCGACCGCAAGCGCAAGCAGTCGGTCACCGTCCTCCTGAAGGCCCTCGGCATGAGCGAGGCCGAGATCCTCGAGCAGTTCGGCCAGTACGAGTCGATGCGCGTCACCCTGGAGAAGGACAACACCACCGACCAGGACGACGCCCTGCTCGACATCTACCGCAAGCTGCGTCCGGGCGAGCCGCCGACCAAGGAGGCCGCGCAGACGCTGCTGGAGAACCTCTACTTCAACGGCAAGCGCTACGACCTGGCCAAGGTCGGCCGCTACAAGATCGACAAGAAGCTCGGCGTCGACGCCGACCTGTCGCAGTCGACCCTCTCCCTCGACGACATCGTGGCGACGATCCACTACATCGTCGCGCTGCACGCCGGCGAGGAGACGATGACGGGCCACCGCCGCGGCGAGGAGGTCGAGGTCCGCGTCGAGACCGACGACATCGACCACTTCGGCAACCGCCGCCTGCGCAACGTCGGCGAGCTCATCCAGAACCAGGTCCGCACCGGCCTGTCCCGGATGGAGCGCGTCGTCCGCGAGCGGATGACGACCCAGGACGTCGAGGCCATCACGCCGCAGACGCTCATCAACATCCGGCCGGTCGTCGCCTCCATCAAGGAGTTCTTCGGCACCAGCCAGCTCTCGCAGTTCATGGACCAGAACAACCCGCTCGCGGGCCTGACGCACAAGCGGCGTCTGTCGGCCCTCGGCCCGGGTGGTCTCTCCCGGGACCGCGCCGGCATGGAGGTCCGCGACGTCCACCCGAGCCACTACGGCCGGATGTGCCCGATCGAGACCCCGGAAGGCCCGAACATCGGCCTCATCGGCTCGCTCGCGTCCTACGGGCGGATCAACTCCTTCGGGTTCATCGAGACCCCGTACCGCAAGGTCGACAAGGGCGTCATCACCGACGACGTCCACTACCTCTCGGCCGACGAGGAGGACGAGCACGTCATCGCGCAGGCGAACGCCACGCTGAGCGAGGACGGCCGCACCTTCGGCGACGAGCGCGTGCTCGTGCGGGTCAAGGGCGGCGAGGTCGAGAACGTCCCGGCCGACGAGGTCGACTACATCGACGTCTCGCCGCGCCAGATGGTCTCGGCGGCCACCGCGCTCATCCCGTTCCTCGAGCACGACGACGCCAACCGCGCCCTCATGGGCTCGAACATGCAGCGTCAGGCCGTGCCGCTGGTGCGTGCTGAGGCGCCGCTCGTCGGCACCGGCATGGAGTTCCGCGCCGCGGTCGACTCCGGTGACGTCGTCGTCGCCGAGAAGGCCGGGGCGGTCACCGAGGTCTCCGCGGACCTCGTGACGGTCGCCGCCGACGACGGCACCCAGCGCACCTACCGGATCGCGAAGTTCGACCGGTCCAACCAGGGCAACAGCTACAACCAGGTCGTCCGGGTCGAGGAGGGCCAGCGGGTCGAGGCCGGCCAGCTCATCGCCGACGGTCCCGCCACCGAGGGTGGCGAGATGGCGCTCGGGCGCAACCTGCTCGTGGCGTTCATGCCGTGGGAGGGCCACAACTACGAGGACGCGATCATCCTCAGCCAGCGCCTGGTCCAGGACGACGTCCTGTCCTCGATCCACATCGAGGAGCACGAGGTCGACGCCCGCGACACCAAGCTCGGCCCGGAGGAGATCACCCGCGACATCCCGAACGTCAGCGAGGACGTCCTCGCCGACCTCGACGAGCGCGGCATCATCCGGATCGGCGCCGAGGTCCGCGACGGCGACCTCCTCGTCGGCAAGGTCACGCCCAAGGGCGAGACCGAGCTCACCCCCGAGGAGCGGCTGCTCCGCGCGATCTTCGGCGAGAAGGCGCGCGAGGTCCGCGACACCTCCCTCAAGGTCCCCCACGGCGAGACCGGCACCGTCATCGGCGTCAAGGTCTTCGACAAGGACGAGGGCGACGAGCTCCCGCCGGGCGTCAACCAGCTGGTCCGCGTCTACGTCGCGAACAAGCGGAAGATCACCGACGGCGACAAGCTCGCCGGCCGCCACGGCAACAAGGGCGTCATCTCCAAGATCCTCCCGGTCGAGGACATGCCCTTCCTCGAGGACGGCACCCCGGTCGACATCGTGCTCAACCCGCTCGGTGTCCCCGGCCGCATGAACGTCGGCCAGATCCTCGAGCTGCACCTCGGCTGGGCCGCCAGCCGCGGCTGGAAGATCGAGGGCGAGCCGGAGTGGGCCCAGCTCATCCCGCAGGACGCCCGCGAGGCGCCCGCCGGGACGCGCGTGGCCTCCCCGGTGTTCGACGGTGTCCGCGAGAACGAGATCGTCGGGCTGCTCGACAGCACGCTGCCGACCCGCGACGACGTCCGCCTCATCGACGGCTCCGGCAAGGCCCGGCTCTTCGACGGCCGCTCCGGCGAGCCGTTCCCCGAGCCGGTGTCCGTCGGCTACATGTACATCCTCAAGCTGCACCACCTCGTGGACGACAAGATCCACGCGCGCAGCACGGGTCCGTACTCGATGATCACCCAGCAGCCGCTCGGCGGTAAGGCCCAGTTCGGCGGCCAGCGCTTCGGTGAGATGGAGGTCTGGGCCCTCGAGGCGTACGGCGCGGCCTACGCGCTGCAGGAGCTGCTCACCATCAAGTCCGACGACGTCAACGGCCGCGTCAAGGTGTACGAGGCCATCGTCAAGGGCGACAACATCCCCGAGCCCGGCATCCCCGAGTCCTTCAAGGTGCTCATCAAGGAGATGCAGAGCCTCTGCCTCAACGTCGAGGTGCTGTCCAGCGACGGCTCCACGATCGAGATGCACGACGCGGAGGACGACGTCTTCCGCGCCGCCGAGGAGCTCGGTATCGACCTGTCCCGGCGGGAGCCGAGCAGCGTCGAAGAGGTCTGACAGGTGACCCCGGCCCGGGCGCCCACCAGCGCCCGGGCCGGGGAGCCCGCCCGACTGCCAGTCAGACCACAGATTTCGTATCACTGAGAGAAGGAACCACGTGCTCGACGTCAACTTCTTCGACGAGCTCCGGATCGGTCTCGCGACGGCCGACTCCATCCGTGCCTGGAGCCACGGTGAGGTCAAGAAGCCCGAGACGATCAACTACCGCACCCTGAAGCCCGAGAAGGACGGCCTCTTCTGCGAGAAGATCTTCGGCCCGACCCGGGACTGGGAGTGCGCCTGCGGCAAGTACAAGCGGGTCCGCTTCAAGGGCATCATCTGCGAGCGCTGCGGCGTCGAGGTCACCCGCGCCGCCGTCCGGCGTGAGCGGATGGGCCACATCGAGCTCGCCGCGCCCGTCACCCACATCTGGTACTTCAAGGGCGTCCCGAGCCGGCTCGGCTACCTCCTGGACCTGGCCCCGAAGGACCTCGAGAAGGTCATCTACTTCGCGGCGTACATGATCACCTCCGTCGACGAGGACCAGCGGCACGCCGACCTGCCCTCGCTCGAGGCGCAGATCCAGGTCGAGAAGAAGGAGATCGAGAACCGGCGCGACGCCGACGTCGAGACCCGGGCCAAGAAGCTCGAGGCCGACATCGCGGCGCTCGAGGCCGAGGGCGCCAAGTCCGACGCCAAGCGCAAGGTCCGCGACTCCGCCGAGCGCGAGATGAACGCCATCCGCCGCCGGGCCGACCAGCAGGTCGAGCGGCTCGAGCAGGTCTGGGACCGCTTCAAGAACCTCAAGGTCCAGGACCTCGAGGGCGACGAGGTCCTCTACCGCGAGATGCGCGACCGGTTCGGCCTCTACTTCGAGGGCGGCATGGGCGCCGCGGCGATCCAGAAGCGTCTCGGCACCTTCGATCTCGAGGCCGAGGCCGAGTCCCTCCGCGAGACGATCGCCACGGGCAAGGGCCAGCGCAAGACCCGGGCCCTGAAGCGCCTCAAGGTCGTCTCGGCCTTCCAGACGACGACGAACCAGCCGGCCGGCATGGTCCTCGACGCGATCCCGGTCATTCCGCCGGACCTGCGTCCGATGGTCCAGCTCGACGGTGGCCGCTTCGCGACGTCCGACCTCAACGACCTCTACCGCCGGGTCATCAACCGGAACAACCGCCTCAAGCGGCTCCTGGACCTCGGTGCGCCGGAGATCATCGTCAACAACGAGAAGCGGATGCTCCAGGAGGCCGTCGACAGCCTCTTCGACAACGGCCGTCGCGGCCGCCCCGTCACGGGCCCGGGCAACCGTCCGCTGAAGTCGCTGTCCGACATGCTCAAGGGCAAGCAGGGCCGGTTCCGCCAGAACCTGCTCGGCAAGCGCGTCGACTACTCCGGCCGTTCGGTCATCGTCGTCGGCCCGCAGCTGAAGCTGCACCAGTGCGGCCTGCCCAAGCAGATGGCGCTCGAGCTGTTCAAGCCGTTCGTCATGAAGCGGCTCGTCGACCTCGACCACGCCCAGAACATCAAGTCGGCCAAGCGCATGGTCGAGCGCCAGCGCCCGGTCGTCTGGGACGTGCTCGAGGAGGTCATCACCGAGCACCCGGTGCTGCTCAACCGCGCACCCACGCTGCACCGCCTCGGCATCCAGGCCTTCGAGCCGCAGCTCGTCGAGGGCAAGGCCATCCAGATCCACCCGCTCGTCTGCACCGCGTTCAACGCGGACTTCGACGGTGACCAGATGGCCGTGCACGTGCCGCTGTCGGCGGAGGCGCAGGCCGAGGCCCGCATCCTCATGCTGTCCTCGAACAACATCCTCAAGCCGGCCGACGGCCGGCCGGTGACGATGCCGACCCAGGACATGATCATCGGCCTGTACCACCTCACCTCCCAGGTCGAGGACGGCAAGGGCGCCGGGCGCAGCTTCAACAGCCCGGCCGAGGCGCGGATGGCGTTCGACGCCGGCGAGATCGAGCTCGGCTCCACCGTGCGGATCCGGCTCCAGCACCTGGTGCCGACCCCGGCGACCGACCTGCCCGAGGGCGTCAGCCTCGACGACGACGGCTTCGTCGCGTCGATGACGCTCGAGACGACGCTGGGCCGGGCGCTCTTCAACGAGACGCTCCCGGAGAACTACCCCTACGTCAACGACCAGGTCGACAAGAAGCGCCTCTCGACGATCGTCAACGACCTCGCCGAGCGGTACTCGAAGGTGGAGGTCGCGGCGAGCCTGGACGCGCTCAAGGAGTACGGCTTCCACTGGGCCACCCGGTCCGGCACCACGGTCGCCATCTCCGACGTCGTCACCCCGCCGCGCAAGATCGAGATCCTCGAGGGCTACGAGAGCAAGGCGACGAAGGTCCAGGCGCAGTACGAGCGCGGTCTCATCACCGACGACGAGCGCCGTCAGGAGCTCATCGAGATCTGGACCCAGGCGACGAACGAGGTCGCCAAGGAGATGGAGGCGAACATCCCGCGCACGAACACCATCTACCGGATGGTGAGCTCGGGTGCTCGCGGTAACTGGATGCAGCTCCGGCAGATCGCCGGCATGCGTGGCCTGGTGTCCAACCCGAAGGGCGACATCATCCCGCGGCCGATCCGCGCGAACTTCCGCGAGGGCCTCACGGTGCTGGAGTTCTTCATCTCCACGCACGGCTCGCGCAAGGGTCTCGCGGACACCGCCCTGCGGACCGCGGACTCCGGGTACCTCACCCGGCGTCTCGTCGACGTCTCGCAGGACGTCATCATCCGCGAGGACGACTGCGGCACCGTCCGCGGCCTCACGATGCCGATCGCGTCGACCGACGAGCGCACGGGCAGCCGGACGCTCCACGACGACGTCGAGACCTCGGTCTACGCCCGGTCGCTGGCCCAGGACGTCGCCCACGACGGCGAGACCCTGGCCGAGGCCGGCATCGACCTCGGGGACGTCGTCATCGGCTCGCTGTTCGCGGCGGGCGTCGACGAGGTCAAGGTGCGCTCCGTGCTCACCTGCGACTCCAAGGTCGGGACCTGCGCGAAGTGCTACGGCCGCTCGCTGGCCACCGGCAAGCTCGTCGACATCGGCGAGGCCGTCGGGATCATCGCGGCCCAGTCCATCGGCGAGCCCGGCACCCAGCTGACGATGCGCACCTTCCACACCGGTGGTGTGGCCGGTGACGACATCACCCAGGGTCTGCCGCGTGTCGTCGAGCTCTTCGAGGCGCGCACCCCGAAGGGTGTCTCGCCGATCGCCGAGGCCTCCGGCCGGGTGACCATCGAGGAGACGGACAAGGCGCGACGCATCCTCGTCACGCCGGACGACGGCTCCGACGACCACGCCTACCCGGTGACCAAGCGGGCCCGCCTGCTCGTCTCCGACGGCGAGCACGTCGAGGTCGGCACGCAGCTGACGCAGGGGTCGATCGACCCCAAGCAGGTGCTGCGCATCCTCGGCCCGCGCAAGACCCAGGAGCACCTCGTCGACGAGGTGCAGCGGGTCTACCGCCAGCAGGGTGTGTCGATCCACGACAAGCACATCGAGGTCATCGTGCGGCAGATGCTGCGCCGGATCACGATCATCGAGGCCGGCGACGCCGAGCTGCTCCCGGGCATGCTCGCCGAGCGTGGCCGCTTCGAGGCCGAGAACCGTCGCGTCGTCTCCGAGGGCGGCAAGCCGGCCTCGGGTCGTCCGGAGCTCATGGGCATCACCAAGGCCTCGCTGGCCACCGAGTCGTGGCTGTCGGCCGCGTCCTTCCAGGAGACGACCCGCGTCCTCACGGAGGCGGCGATGGAGGGCAAGTCCGACCCGCTGCTCGGCCTCAAGGAGAACGTCATCCTCGGCAAGCTCATCCCGGCGGGCACCGGCCTGCCGCGGTACCGCAACATTGCGGTCGAGCCCACCGAGGAGGCCAAGGCGGCGATGTACTCGATGCCGAACTACGAGGACTACGCGTTCTCGTTCGGCCCGGGGTCCGGCGAGGCCGTGCGCCTCGACGACTCCGAGCTCGGTCTCGACCGGCTCTGAGCGGCAGGTCCCGCTGACGGCGGGCGTCCCGGTGGTCTGCACCGGGGCGCCCGCCGTCGCCGTTCCGGGGGCAGGATGGGCGGATGCGGGCACGGTGGGTCATGGGCGTCGGGGTGCTCCTCGCCCTCGCGGCCGCCGTCCTGCTGCTGCGGCTGCCGATGTACGACGTCGCCGCCGGGGGGACGGTCGGCGGGGTGGTGACCGACTCGGCGCGGCGGGCGACGATGGTCGAGGTGGAGGGGCTGTCGGTGCTGCCGCCGATGCTCCTGCCGGTGCTCGTCGCGCTCGTCGCCTGGGCCTCGCCGTGGACCTGGCTGCGCTGGACCCTCGTGGCGCTGCTCGCCCTGTTCTGCCTCCTGGGGCTGCTCACCGTCGGGCTGTTCTACCTCCCGGCCGCGGTCGCGCTCGCCGCGGGCGCGGCGCTGGCGCAGGCCGGCCCGCGCACCGGGCCACGGACGGCCGAGGGGTCGGCGTGGACGGCCCCCTGACCCTCGCGCACGAGAGCGACGAGGGCGGCGAGGTCGCGCTGCGCCGCCGCGGCGAGATCCTCGAGCTCGTCGTCGACGGTGTCTTCGCGATGGACAGCCTCGACCCCAGCACCGAGCGGGACCTCGCGACGCAGGCCCTCGCCCGCCACGACCGGCCCCGCACCGTGCTCGTCGGCGGCCTCGGCCTGGGGTTCACGACGCGGGCCGTCCTCGCCGACCCGCGCGTGGAGCACGTCGACGTCGTCGAGCTGTCGGCGCCGCTGGTCCGCTGGGCCCGTGCGGGGCTCGTGGCCGAGCTCGCCGGGCTCGAGGAGGAGCGCTGCCGGCTGCACGTCGCCGACGTCGCCGACGTCCTCACGGGCGGGCACGAGCCGCCCGGGCCGTGGGACCTGGTCCTCCTCGACGTCGACAACGGTCCGGGGTTCCTCGTCCACGCCGAGAACGCCGACCTGTACCGCGTCCCGGGACTGGCGCGGGCCCGCGACGCCCTCGAGCCCGGCGGCGTGCTCGTCGTGTGGTCCTCGCACGTCGCACCGGACCTGCACGCCCACCTGCAGGACGTCGCCGCGCCGGGCGAGACGGTCGCGGAGGTCCCCATCCGGGTCCGGCGCGACGGGCGGTCCTTCACCTACGCGCTCTACGTCCTGCACCGCGGCGCCGCGGCCTGACGGGCCGCCGGGCGGAACATCCGGCCCGGGCCCGGCGTTGACCCCCAGTGCCGCCGTCCCGCGGCCTGCGCAGCGCACCGATTTGGAGCGCCCGCGCGCGGGCCGGTATTCTCGACTGCTGTGTCTGGCTAGGTCCGGACCAGGAGCCGGGACCGTCGCCGGGAGGCGACGGACACGGCACACGCCCACCTCTTGCCGGGCGCCCCGTCACCACCGTCCTCACGAGGATGACGCATGGGGAGTGCAGGGAGGAGCAGCCGGTGCGACACACCCGAGCGCGGGGGTCGCGGCGGCCATGACAAGGAGCCGGGGCACCGACGCCCCCGGCTTGACCAGACGACACGAAGGACTCAGGTTGCCTACCATCAACCAGCTGGTGCGCAAGGGCCGGCAGGACAAGACCACCAAGGTCAAGACTCCTGCCCTCAAGGGCTCCCCGCAGCGCCGCGGCGTGTGCACGCGCGTGTACACGACCACCCCGAAGAAGCCGAACTCCGCCCTCCGCAAGGTCGCCCGCGTGCGCCTCACGAGCGGCATCGAGGTCACCGCCTACATCCCCGGCGTCGGCCACAACCTCCAGGAGCACTCGATGGTGCTCGTGCGCGGTGGCCGGGTGAAGGACCTCCCCGGCGTCCGCTACAAGATCATCCGCGGCGCCCTGGACACCCAGGGTGTGCGCGACCGCAAGCAGGCACGCAGCCGCTATGGCGCGAAGAAGGTGAAGGGCTGATGCCGCGCAAGGGTCCCGCCCCGAAGCGACCGCTCGTCGTCGACCCGGTCTACGCGAGCCCGCTCGTGACCGCGCTCGTCAACAAGGTCCTCCTCGACGGCAAGAAGTCCACCGCCGAGCGCATCGTCTACGGCGCGCTCGAGGGCTGCCGCGACAAGACCGGCACCGACCCGGTGCAGACGCTCAAGCGCGCGCTCGACAACATCAAGCCGACCCTGGAGGTCAAGCCCCGCCGCGTCGGTGGTGCCACCTACCAGGTCCCCATCGAGGTCAAGCCGAACCGCGCGACGACGCTGTCGCTGCGCTGGCTCGTCGGCTACTCGCGCCAGCGTCGCGAGAAGACCATGACCGAGCGGCTCATGAACGAGATCCTCGACGCCTCCAACGGCCTCGGCGCCGCTGTCAAGCGCCGCGAGGACACGCACAAGATGGCCGAGTCCAACAAGGCCTTCGCCCACTACCGCTGGTGACCACCACCCGGGAGCCGGCCGCACCACCCCCGCGGCCGGCCCCGGGGCACCGGTGACACCACCGCGCACCGACACCGCACCCGAAGCGACGAGACGAGAGCACCGAACGTGGCACAGGACGTCCTGACCGACCTCACGAAGGTCCGCAACATCGGCATCATGGCGCACATCGACGCCGGCAAGACGACGGCGACGGAGCGCATCCTCTTCTACACCGGCGTCAACCGGAAGATGGGCGAGACGCACGACGGCGCCTCGACCACCGACTGGATGGAGCAGGAGAAGGAGCGGGGGATCACCATCACCTCCGCGGCGGTCACCTCCTTCTGGGAGGGCCACCAGATCAACATCATCGACACCCCCGGGCACGTCGACTTCACGGTCGAGGTCGAGCGCTCGCTGCGCGTCCTCGACGGTGCCGTCGCCGTGTTCGACGGCAAGGAGGGCGTCGAGCCGCAGTCCGAGACGGTGTGGCGCCAGGCCGACAAGTACAACGTGCCGCGCATCTGCTTCGTCAACAAGATGGACAAGCTCGGCGCGGACTTCTACTTCACCGTCGACACCATCAAGGACCGCCTCGGCGCGGAGCCGCTCGTGCTCCAGCTGCCGATCGGCGCCGAGAACGACTTCGTCGGGGTCGTCGACCTCATCTACAAGCGCGCGCTCGTCTGGGAGGGCGACGCCAAGGGTGACGTGACCCTCGGCGCGAAGTACGAGATCCAGGACATCCCGGCCGACATGGTCGAGAAGGTCGAGGAGTACCGCCACCACCTCATCGAGCGGGTGGCCGAGTCCGACGACGCGCTCATGGAGAAGTACCTCGAGGGCGAGGAGCTCACGCCCGAGGAGATCAAGGCCGGCATCCGCAAGCTCACGATCGCCTCCGAGCTCTACCCGGTGCTGTGCGGCTCCGCGTTCAAGAACCGCGGCGTGCAGCCGATGCTCGACGCCGTCGTCGACTACCTGCCGGCGCCGGTCGACGTCCCCGCGATGCACGGGCACGCCCCGGGCAACGAGGAGGAGGAGATCACCCGCAAGCCGAGCAAGGACGAGCCGTTCTCCGCGCTCGCCTTCAAGGTCGCCGCGCACCCGTTCTTCGGCACGCTCACCTTCATCCGCGTGTACTCGGGCCACATCAGCTCGGGCACCCAGGTCATCAACAGCACGAAGATGAAGAAGGAGCGCATCGGGAAGCTCTTCCAGATGCACGCCAACAAGGAGAACCCGGTCGAGGAGGCCATGGCGGGCCACATCTACGCCGCCATCGGCCTGAAGTCCACGACGACGGGTGACACCCTCTCCAACATCGACCACCCGGTCGTGCTGGAGTCGATGACCTTCCCCGAGCCGGTCATCCAGGTGGCCATCGAGCCCAAGACCAAGGGCGACCAGGAGAAGCTGTCGACGGCCATCCAGCGTCTCGCCGAGGAGGACCCGACCTTCCAGGTCACCCTCGACGACGAGACCGGCCAGACGATCATCGCCGGCATGGGCGAGCTCCACCTCGACATCCTCGTGGACCGGATGAAGCGCGAGTTCAAGGTCGAGGCCAACGTCGGCAAGCCGCAGGTCGCCTACCGCGAGACCATCAAGCGCGGCATCGACCGCTACGACTACACCCACAAGAAGCAGACGGGTGGGTCGGGCCAGTTCGCGAAGGTCCAGATCGCGCTGGCGCCGCTGGACACCGCCGAGGGCGAGCTCTACGAGTTCGACAACAAGGTCACCGGTGGCCGCGTCCCGCGCGAGTACATCCCGTCGGTCGACGCCGGCATCCAGGACGCCATGCAGTACGGCATCCTCGCCGGCTACCCGATGGTCGGGGTCAAGGCGACGCTCCTCGACGGTGCGGCGCACGACGTCGACTCCTCGGAGATGGCGTTCAAGATCGCCGGGTCGATGGCGTTCAAGGAGGCCGTCCGCAAGTGCGAGCCGGTCCTCCTCGAGCCGATGATGGCCGTCGAGGTGCGCACGCCCGAGGACTACATGGGCGACGTCATCGGCGACATCAACGCCCGGCGCGGCCAGATCCAGGCGATGGAGGACATCAGCGGCGCGAAGATCGTCCGCGGTGTCGTCCCGCTGTCGGAGATGTTCGGGTACGTCGGCGACCTGCGGTCCAAGACCCAGGGTCGGGCGAACTACTCGATGGAGTTCGACTCCTACGCCGAGGTCCCCAAGTCGGTGGCCGAGGAGATCATCAAGAAGGTCAGGGGCGAGTGACCGCTAGAGTGGTCGCCGGTCCCGGCTGAGAAGCACAGCACCACCCCCATAGACGACGCCACGTCCTGCTGGTCGTAACGGCGTTCCCTGAAGAGAAGTCCTGAGGAGGACAAGCAAGTGGCGAAGGCAAAGTTCGAGCGGTCCAAGCCGCACGTCAACATCGGAACCATCGGTCACATCGACCATGGCAAGACGACGCTGACGGCCGCGATCTCCAAGGTCCTGCACGACAAGTACCCGGACCTCAACGAGGCGTCGCCGTTCGACCAGATCGACAAGGCGCCCGAGGAGAAGCAGCGCGGCATCACGATCTCGATCGCGCACATCGAGTACCAGACCGAGCAGCGCCACTACGCGCACGTCGACTGCCCGGGTCACGCCGACTACGTGAAGAACATGATCACGGGTGCGGCGCAGATGGACGGCGCGATCCTCGTGGTCGCGGCGACCGACGGTCCGATGCCGCAGACGAAGGAGCACGTCCTCCTGGCCCGCCAGGTCGGCGTCCCCTACATCGTCGTGGCCCTCAACAAGGCCGACATGGTCGACGACGAGGAGATCCTCGAGCTCGTCGAGATGGAGGTCCGCGAGCTGCTGACCTCCTACGAGTTCCCGGGCGACGACCTGCCGGTCGTCAAGGTCTCGGCGCTCAAGGCGCTCGAGGGCGACGCCGAGTGGGGCCAGTCGGTCCTCGAGCTCATGGACGCCGTGGACACCTACATCCCGGAGCCGGAGCGCGAGACGGACAAGCCGTTCCTCATGCCCGTCGAGGACGTCTTCACGATCACCGGTCGTGGCACCGTCGTCACCGGCCGTGTCGAGCGCGGCATCCTCAAGGTCAACGAGGAGGTCGAGATCGTCGGCATCCACACCGGCCCGGCCACCAAGACCACGGCCACCGGCATCGAGATGTTCCGCAAGCTCCTCGACGAGGGCCGTGCGGGCGAGAACGTCGGTCTGCTCCTGCGCGGTGTGAAGCGCGAGGACGTCGAGCGTGGCCAGGTCGTCGTCAAGCCGGGGTCGATCACCCCGCACACCGACTTCGAGGCCAACGTCTACATCCTGTCCAAGGACGAGGGTGGCCGGCACACGCCGTTCTACGACAACTACCGTCCCCAGTTCTACTTCCGGACCACGGACGTGACGGGCGTCGTGCACCTGCCCGAGGGCACCGAGATGGTCATGCCGGGTGACAACACCGAGATGTCGGTCGAGCTCATCCAGCCGATCGCCATGGAGGAGGGCCTGCGCTTCGCCATCCGCGAGGGCGGCCGCACCGTCGGCGCCGGCCGGGTCACCAAGATCAACAAGTGACCCCTCGCCGGTCCTGACCGGCAGCGTCTCCAAGGGCCCCGTTCCACCGCTCGGTGGGGCGGGGCCCTTCGCGTGCCCGGCGGCCGCGCACGGTTACGGTCGACCGGACCGGGGTAGGGACGGGGGCAGGCCGGCGCACGGCGTGCTGCGACGTGCCCGTGGCCCGACCGACCCGAGCCCGGTGAGGAGACCCGTGACGGAGCCCGACGCCCTCGTCGCCGGTCGCTACCGCCTCGTGCGCCGCATCGGCACCGGGGGGATGGGCACGGTCTGGCTCGCCCATGACGAGCGGCTGGACCGGGACGTCGCCGTCAAGCGGCTGCACCCGGACCGGACGGCCGACGAGGAGGAGGCCGCGCTCGGCGCCCGGCGCGCGATGCGCGAGGCGCGGATCACCGCCCGGCTGCACCACCCGCACGCCGTCACCGTCTACGACGTCGTCGAGCACGAGGGCCGGCCCTGCCTGGTGATGCAGCACTTCCCGTCGGTGAGCCTCGCCGAGCTGAGCGCGAGGGAGCAGCCGCTCGGCCTCGAGGCCGTCGCCGCCATCGGCGGGGAGGTGGCGTCGGCGCTCGCCGCGGCCCACGAGGAGGGCATCGTCCACCGGGACGTCAAGCCCGGGAACGTCCTCGTCGGACCGGACGGGACGGCCAAGATCAGCGACTTCGGCATCGCCCACGCCCTCGACGACGTCTCGCTGACGAGCACCGGGCTGGTCAGCGGCACCCCGGCCTACCTGGCACCCGAGGTGGCGCGCGGGGAGGTGTCGACGCCGGCGTCCGACGTGTTCTCGCTCGGCTCGACGCTGTACACGGTCCTCGAGGGCCGGTCGCCGTTCGGCACGGACGAGAACCCGATGGCGCTGCTGTACCGGGTGGCCTCGGGGGAGGTCGAGCCGCCCGTCCGGTCCGGCAGCCTGACCCCGCTGCTGCTCTCGATGCTCGCGCTCGACCCCGCCGACCGGCCGCCGATGGCGCAGGTGGCGGCCCGGCTGTCCTCGCGCGGCGGCCCGGTGGCGTCGACCCCGGCCGTCGCGGCGGCGACCGCCGCGCTGCCGCAGGGCGCCGCCGGGTCCGAGGGCGCACCGGACGACGACCCGCTCTCGTCGTTCTGGGCGGAGCCGTCCGCACCGCCGGCCGGAGCGGGCACCGGCCGGGGACGGGGCGGTGGGCGGCGCGTGCTGCCGGCGCTCGCCGTCGTGGCGGTCGTCGCCGGCCTGGTCGCCCTCGTGCTCACGCAGCGGTCGGACGACCCGAGCACGGCGTCGCCGCCGTCGTCGACGTCCTCGGCCACGCCCAGCCCGACGCCGTCGACCACGGCGAGCCCGTCGGCCACGCCGAGCCCGTCGGCCACCCGGCGTCCGTCGGCCACGCCGAGCCCGTCGGCCACGTCGAGCCCGTCACCGACGCCGACACCGGCGCCGTCCACCCCGCCCCCGAGCGCGTCGTCCGGCACCCCGACGGCGGCGGAGCTGTCCCAGGCGGTGGCGGGGTACTACGGGCTGCTCCCGGGCGACCTCGACGCCGGCTGGCAGCGGCTCACCCCGCGCTACCAGCGCACGACGGCCGCGAACCGGGACACCTACGACCGGTTCTGGGGCGCCATCGACCGTGTGGGTGTCGCCGACGTCGAAGCGCAGGCGCCCTCCTCGGTCACCGCGACGATCACCTACGACTACGCCGACGGCCGCACCTACGTCGAGCGCACCGCCTACCGGCTCGTGCGGGACGACGGCCTGCTGAAGATCGACGGCTCCGAGGTGCTCAGCAGCACCCAGCGGTGACCCGCAGGCGACCGAGGGCCTCCTCCAGGCCCCCGGCTGTGCCGGGCTCGTGGAGTGGCGGAGGACCCGGACCCCGAGGCAGGGCTGCGCGACGCCGGGCTCACCGACGAGGGGCTGACCGCGGTGCTCGGCCTGGCCCGGCCGTCCGTGCTCCTGGCCCCCCGGCCGGAGGGTCCCTCCCGCGTCGGGGGGAGCCGCATCGGTGGCCTCCCGGACCTGCCGACGGGGACGTCCTGGCCGCAGCGCCCGACGGTGGAGCTCGATCGCGGGAGCGACGAGGACCGGCCGCCGCTGTCCTTCGTCGCCCAGGTCGACCTGGCCGAGGTGGCCGCGGCGGGGAGGCCCTCCCCGAGCTGCCGTCCACCGGTCGCCTGCTGCTGTTCTACGACGTCCAGGAGATGCCCTGGGGCTTCGACCCGGCCGACCGGGTGGGATGGCTGCTCCTCCACGACGACACCCCGGAGGACGACCTGGCCCCCGTCGAGCCCCCCGCGGTGCTGCGCACGCCGGACCCCGACGGTGTCCTGCCCGAGCTGCCGCTGACCGCGACGGCGGCGAGGACCCTCCCCGAGGGCTTCACGCCCGCCGTGGAGGACGCCCTCGGCGCGTCGGACCGCGATGCGTACCGGGAGTGGTGGGTCGAGAGCATGGACCGGGCGTTCTTCGACACCCACCGGGTCGGCGGCCGGCCGAGCCAGGTCCAGGGGGAGATGACCGTGGAGTGCGCGCTGGGCTCCGCCGGGCATTCGACCGGCGACAGCAGCGCCTACGACGACGAGGAGGTGCTGGCCGCCGCACAGGCCGAGGCGCCGGAGTGGCGGCTGGTCCTCCAGGTCGCCTCCGACGACGACCGCGGGTTCATGTGGGGCGACTCCGGGTTCCTCTTCGTGTGAATGAGGCGCGCGGACCTGGTCGCGCGTCGATTCGACCGCGCGCACCTGGTCCTCCAGTGCTGCTGACCCGCGCTCCCGGCCGGCCCGGGTGGCCTCGGGCTCAGACCGTCGCCGGCTCCGGCTGCGCGACCCGGGGGAGGGTGCGCACCGACCGGGCGGCGAGCAGCCCGAGGGCGACCGCGAGGTAGAGGACGCCGGCCGCCGTGACGACGGGGGCGAGACCGAACCGGTCCCCGAGGGGGCCGAAGAGCAGCTGGCCGACCGGCACCGCGACCATCGACCCCAGTGCGTCGTAGGAGTAGGCCCGGGAGAGATGCTGCTCGGGCAGGTGCTCCTGCATGGCGAGGTTCCACCCCATCCCGAAGACCTCCAGCCCGACGCCGGCGACGGCCGCGGCCGCGACGAGCAGGACCACGTGGGGTGCCGCGCCGAGGACGACGAGGGGGACGCCGAGCAGCGACACGGCGACCACCCCGAGGAGCAGCGGGCGCGGCAGCCGCACCCGCAGCAGCACCGCGGTCGCCACGAGGGCGCCGACCGCCTCGGCGGAGATCACCCACCCCCACTCCTGGCGGCCGATCGTCCGCTCCGCGAGGGCGGGGCCCAGGGTGAGCCAGGCGCCGCCGGTGATGGCGTTGAGGACCCCGAACGCGGCGACGACGAGCCAGAGCCACGTCGTGGAGCGGAACAGGTCCCACCCCTCGCGCAGCTCGGTGACGACGCCGGCCCGCGGGGCGGCCGGTCGCGCCGTGACGTCGGCGAGCCGGCGCACGGGGACGAGCAGCAGCGCGGCCACGCCCCAGGTGGCGGCGTCCGCGAGGACCGCCCAGCCGGAGCCGGCGGTGACGACGAGCAGTGTGCCGAGGCTCGGGCCGGCGATGGCCGTGAGGCCGCGCGACATGCTCACCAGGGCGTTGGCCCGCTGCAGCTCGGCGGCCGGGACGAGAGCGGGGACCATCGCGGCCATGGCCGGGAAGCCGACGCCGTTGGCCGCACCGAGCAGGGCCTGGAGGACGACGACCCCCCAGAGGGGCGCGTGCCCGGTGAGCAGGAGCACCGCCGTCACCCCCTGCAGCAGGGCGCTCGCGACGTTCGAGGCCTGGAGGACGAGCGCCCGGGGCAGCCGGTCGGCGAGGACCCCGCCGAAGAGGAGGAGGAGGACCATCGGCAGGGTGCGGGCCGCGAGCACCTGGCCGAGCGCCGTCGCCGAGCCCCCGAGGTCGAGCACCGCGAAGGCCAGCGCGACCGTGGCGGCCGTGGACCCGAGCAGGCCGACGGTCCGCGACCCGAGGTACCAGCGGAAGGCGGCGTACCGGAGCGGGGCGAGCGACGGGGACGACGTCACGCCCGTTCGCCCATCTCGAAGGCGAAGAGCGAGACCCCGACGCGCCGGGCGCCCTCGGTCCGCGGCGGCAGGGCCCGGTCGTGGACGAGGGCGGAGGCCTCCTCGAGCAGCGCCCGGGCCCGGGCCCAGGTGTCGTCGTCGACCCACAGCTCGGCGTCGGTGACGAGGCCGCCGCTGTCGGGGACCCGCTCGGCGTAGCGGCGCTGGACCTCGCCCGCCGCCGCTCGCACGAACAGGTCCGCGGCCTCGCGACGCTCGCCCGGCGTCGCCCCGGGCGCCCGGGCGGACCCGGCCGACCCCTCCACGCCACGCCAGTGGTGGCGGTAGCGCTTGGCGCGGCCGCCGCGGATCGTCTCCTCGCCGCTGACGACGACCTCGCCCGCGTTCTCGAGGAAGCGCAGGTGGTAGGAGGCGTTGGCGTGCGTCGTGCCGAGCTCGCGGGCGACGTCGGCCGCGGTGAGGTCGGCGCCGGTCAGCAGCGAGAGGATGCGCAGCCGGAGGGGATGGGCCAGGGCCCGGAGCCGGTCGCGGTCGTCGGGGGCCACGTCTACCTCCAAAGAAGTGTTGGACTGTCGCCGGCAGCCTGCCACGGCCGACGGCGACCGTCAAGCACATGTTGGGGGGTGACCGACGCGCCACGGTGGCGGGGCTGCCGGGGGAGGGGCGCGGCCTGATGTATCGGCCGATTTGGACACCCCCGCCGCGCTCTGGCACACTGACCAGGTTGCTTGGCGCGCGTGAGTGACCCTGCTGGGTCCTCCACGCCCACCGCCTCGAGAAGACGAACCGCCCTCGGGCGGGGCGGCTCGGGCGAAGAGCCAGGCCCCGGTCCCACCGGGCAGACGATCCCACGGACGTGGTGCGGGTTCCCGCACGCCGCTCGTGAGCGGAGCGAGGGCGACACGCCCGACCTCGGGGGTCGGAGGCGCGAGGGACCGGCACACAGACCAGTTGGACGGCGAGAGAGAGACGGAACATCAGATGGCGGGACAGAAGATCCGCATCCGGTTGAAGTCGTACGACCACGAGGTCATCGACAGCTCGGCGCGCAAGATCGTCGACACCGTGACCCGGGCCGGCGCGACCGTTGTCGGCCCGGTGCCGCTGCCGACCGAGAAGAACGTGTTCTGCGTCATCCGGTCGCCGCACAAGTACAAGGACAGCCGCGAGCACTTCGAGATGCGCACGCACAAGCGCCTCATCGACATCGTCGACCCGACGCCCAAGGCCGTCGACTCGCTGATGCGCCTCGACCTCCCGGCCGACGTCAACATCGAGATCAAGCTCTGAGGCTCGCGATGACCACCACTGCCACGAAGACCCAGAAGGGTCTGCTGGGCACCAAGCTCGGCATGACCCAGGTGTGGGACGAGGACAACCGCCTCGTGCCCGTCACCGTGATCCAGGCCGGCCCGAACGTCGTGACCCAGGTCCGCGCCGCCGACACCGACGGCTACGCCGCCGTGCAGCTCGGCTTCGGCGCCATCGACCCGCGCAAGGTCACCAAGCCGCTGGCCGGTCACTTCGACAAGGCCGGCGTCACGCCGCGCCGCTACCTCATCGAGATCCGCACCGCGGACGCCGCCGAGTACACCCTCGGCCAGGAGCTCGGTGCCGACACCTTCGAGCCCGGCTCGTCCGTCGACGTCAGCGCGACGACGAAGGGCAAGGGGTTCGCCGGCGTCATGAAGCGCCACGGCTTCCACGGCGTGTCGGCCTCGCACGGTGCCCACCGCAACCACCGCAAGCCCGGCTCGATCGGCGGGTGCGCCACCCCCGGTCGCGTCTTCAAGGGCATGCGCATGGCCGGCCGGATGGGCGGGGTGCGGCACACGACGCAGAACCTCACGATCCACGCCGTCGACGCCGACAAGGGCCTGCTGCTCGTCAAGGGCGCCGTCCCCGGTCCCCGCGGTGCGGTCGTCCTCGTCCGCTCGGCCGCGAAGGGGGCCTGACCCACATGGCTACCAAGACCCTCGACGTCACCCTCCCCTCGGAGATCTTCGACGTCCAGACCAACGTCCCGCTGATCCACCAGGTCGTCGTCGCCCAGCTCGCGGCCGCCCGCCAAGGCACGCACGCGACGAAGACGCGTGGTGAGGTCCGCGGTGGCGGTCGCAAGCCGTACCGGCAGAAGGGCACCGGCCGCGCCCGCCAGGGCTCGACCCGCGCGCCGCAGTTCGCCGGCGGTGGCACCGTCCACGGCCCGCAGCCGCGCGACTACGCCCAGCGGACCCCGAAGAAGATGAAGGCCGCCGCCCTCCGCGGCGCCCTCTCGGACCGGGCCCGTCACGGCCGCATCCACGTCGTCGAGGCCATCGCCTCGGGTGACGCCCCCTCGACCAAGGCCGCGCGCGAGCTGTTCGCCGGCCTCACCGAGCGGCCGAACGTGCTCGTCGTCCTCGACCGGGCCGACGTCGTGTCGCTGAAGTCCGTGCGCAACCTCGCCGAGGTCCACGTGCTCGCGGTCGACCAGCTCAACACCTACGACGTGCTGTGCGCCGACGACGTCGTCTTCACCCAGGCCGCCTACGAGGCGTTCACGGGCCAGACGGTCGCCGGCAGCGGCAACGGGGAGGACCAGAAGTGAGCCAGACCAAGAACCCCCGCGACATCCTCATCGCGCCGGTCGTGTCGGAGAAGTCCTACGGGCTGCTCGACGAGGGCAAGTACACCTTCCTCGTCGACCCGCGCTCGAACAAGACGGAGATCAAGATCGCCGTCGAGCAGGTCTTCGGCGTCAAGGTCGACTCGGTCCACACGATGAACCGGCAGGGCAAGTCCCGCCGCACCCGCTTCGGGGCCGGCAAGCGCAAGGACACCAAGCGCGCCATCGTCACCCTCCGCGAGGGCTCGATCGACATCTTCGGCAGCGCGGTCTGAGAAGCGACAAAGGACTGAACAGACATGGCAATCCGTAAGTACAAGCCGACGACGCCCGGGCGTCGCGGGTCGAGCGTGGCCGACTTCGTCGAGGTCACCCGCACGACCCCCGAGAAGTCCCTCGTCCGCCCGCTGTCCAAGAGCGGCGGTCGCAACAGCAGCGGTCGCATCACGACCCGCCACATCGGTGGGGGCCACAAGCGCGCCTACCGCGTGGTCGACTTCCGTCGCCACGACAAGGACGGCATCCCCGCGAAGGTCGCGCACATCGAGTACGACCCGAACCGCACCGCGCGGATCGCGCTCCTGCACTACGCTGACGGCGAGAAGCGCTACATCCTCGCGCCGCGCGGGCTCGAGCAGGGCATGGCGATCGAGAACGGCCCCGGCGCCGACATCAAGCCCGGCAACAGCCTCCCGCTGCGCAACATCCCCACGGGTACGGTCGTCCACGCGGTCGAGCTCAAGCCCGGTGGCGGCGCGAAGATCGCCCGCTCGGCCGGGGTGCGCGTGCAGCTCGTCGCCAAGGACGGCCCGTACGCCCAGCTGCGGATGCCCTCGGGCGAAATCCGCAACGTCGACGCGCGCTGCCGCGCCACCGTCGGCGAGGTCGGCAACGCCGAGCAGTCCAACATCAACTGGGGCAAGGCCGGCCGCATGCGGTGGAAGGGCAAGCGCCCGACCGTCCGCGGTGTCGTCATGAACCCCGTCGACCACCCGCACGGTGGTGGTGAGGGCCGCACCTCCGGTGGACGCCACCCGGTGTCGCCGTGGGGCCAGCCCGAGGGCCGCACCCGTCGTCCTGGCAAGCCCAGCGACAAGCTCATCGTCCGTCGCCGCCGTACCGGCAAGAAGCGCTGAGGAGCCTGACCCATGCCTCGTAGCCTGAAGAAGGGCCCCTTCATCGACGACCACCTCCAGAAGAAGGTGGACGCCCAGAACGAAGCGGGCACGAAGAACGTCATCAAGACCTGGTCGCGCCGGTCGGTGGTCTCCCCCGACATGCTCGGCCACACCCTCGCCGTCCACGACGGCCGCAAGCACGTCCCGGTGTTCGTCACCGAGGCGATGGTCGGCCACAAGCTCGGCGAGTTCGCACCGACGCGGACCTTCAAGGGTCACGTCAAGGACGACAAGAAGGGGCGTCGTCGCTGATGGCCACCGAGACCACCACCGTCGAGTCGCGGGCGGTCGCCCGCCACGTGCGGATCACGCCGATGAAGGCGCGCCGGGTCGTCGACCTCATCCGCGGCAAGAACGCCGCCGAGGCCGTGTCGGTCCTGCGCTTCGCCCCCCAGGGCGCGAGCGAGCAGGTCCGCAAGGTCCTCGAGTCCGCGATCGCCAACGCCCGCGTCCGCGCCGACGCCACGGCCGAGCGGTTCGACGAGCGCGAGCTCGTCGTCGCCAAGGCCTTCGTCGACGAGGGTCCCACGATGAAGCGGTTCCGCCCCCGGGCGCAGGGCCGCGCCAGCCGGATCAACAAGCGCACGAGCCACATCACCGTGGTCGTCGCCCCCAAGCCCACGACCCAGAACGGAGGCACTCGCTGATGGGCCAGAAGGTCAACCCGCACGGCTTCCGTCTCGGGATCACCACGGACCACAAGAGCCGCTGGTTCGCCGACTCCACCAAGGAGGGTCAGCGCTACCGCGACTACGTCAAGGAGGACGTGGCGATCCGCAAGCTCATGTCCACGGGCATGGACCGCGCCGGCATCGCCCGCGTCGACATCGAGCGCACCCGGGACCGGGTCCGCGTCGACATCCACACCGCGCGTCCGGGCATCGTCATCGGCCGCCGCGGCGCCGAGGCCGACCGCCTGCGCGGCGAGCTCGAGAAGCTCACCGGCAAGCAGGTCCAGCTGAACATCCTCGAGGTCAAGAACCCCGAGCAGGAGGCCCAGCTCGTCGCGCAGGGCATCGCCGAGCAGCTGTCGGCCCGTGTCTCCTTCCGCCGCGCCATGCGCAAGGGCATGCAGTCCGCCACCCGCGCCGGCGCCAAGGGCATCCGGGTCCAGGTCTCCGGCCGTCTCGGCGGCGCCGAGATGAGCCGCACCGAGTTCTACCGCGAGGGCCGGGTGCCGCTGCACACGCTCCGCGCGCAGATCGACTACGGCCTGTACGAGGCCAAGACCACCTTCGGGCGCATCGGCGTCAAGGTGTGGATCTACAAGGGCGACATGACCGCGCGCGAGCTCGCGGCCCAGCAGGCCACCGCGCCGCGCCAGGGTCGTGGACCGCGTCGTGACGGCGCCGACCGCCCCGCCCGGGCCCGCCGGAACGCCCCCGCCGCCGCGGAGGGCCAGACCGAGCAGGCCCCGGCCGCGAAGACCGAGGAGTCCTGACCATGCTGATTCCCCGACGGGTGAAGCACCGCAAGCAGCACCACCCCGGACGCTCCGGGATGGCCAAGGGCGGCACGACCCTCGCGTTCGGTGACTACGGGATCCAGGCGCTCTCGCCGGCCTACGTCACGAACCGGCAGATCGAGTCCGCCCGTATCGCCATGACGCGGTACATCAAGCGTGGCGGAAAGGTCTGGATCAACATCTACCCGGACCGTCCGCTGACCAAGAAGCCGGCCGAGACCCGCATGGGCTCCGGCAAGGGCTCGCCCGAGTGGTGGGTGGCCAACGTCAAGCCCGGCCGGATCATGTTCGAGCTCTCCGGTGTCCCGGAGGACGTCGCGCGCGAGGCCATGCGCCTCGCCATGCACAAGCTGCCGATGAAGTGCCGCTTCGTCCAGCGTGAGGGTGGTGAGTACTGATGGCAGTCGGTTCCAAGGACCTGAGCCCGAAGGAGCTGCGCGGCTTCGAGGACGACCGGTTGGTCGACGAGCTGCGCAAGGCCAAGGAGGAGCTGTTCAACCTCCGGTTCCAGTCGGCCACCGGCCAGCTGGACAACCACGGCCGGCTGCGCGCCGTCCGGAAGGACATCGCCCGCATCTACACCGAGATGCGGGAGCGCGAGCTCGGCATCGGCGTGAAGGGTGGAGCGAAGTGAGCGAGACGACGAAGGACGAGATGACCGGCACCGACCGCAGCTACCGCAAGACCCGTCAGGGCTACGTGGTGAGCGACAAGATGGACAAGACCGTCGTCGTCGAGGTCGAGGACCGCGTCAAGCACGCCCTCTACGGCAAGGTGCTGCGCCGCTCGAGCAAGGTGAAGGCGCACGACGAGGGCAACAGCGCCGGCGTCGGCGACCGCGTCCTCATCATGGAGACCCGACCGCTGTCCGCCACCAAGCGCTGGCGCGTCGTCGAGGTCCTCGAGAAGGCCAAGTAATGCCCTGCGGGGGCGCGTGCGCCCCCGCAACCCCAAGGCCCCCGTTCGGCCAGGCTCCGCCCCCGCGGGCGGAGAACCAGCACGACATCTAGGAGATAACAGTGATCCAGCAGGAGTCGCGACTGCGAGTCGCCGACAACACCGGTGCGAAGGAGATCCTCTGCATCCGTGTTCTCGGTGGCTCCGGTCGTCGGTACGCCGGTATCGGCGACACGATCGTCGCCACCGTCAAGGACGCGATCCCGGGCGGCAACGTCAAGAAGGGCGACGTCGTCAAGGCGGTCGTCGTGCGGACCAAGAAGGAGCGCCGTCGCGCCGACGGGTCCTACATCCGCTTCGACGAGAACGCCGCGGTGATCCTCCGAGGCGATGGCGACCCGCGCGGCACGCGCATCTTCGGCCCCGTCGGCCGCGAGCTGCGCGAGAAGCGCTTCATGAAGATCATCAGCCTGGCGCCGGAGGTGCTCTGACCATGGCCACGAAGATCAAGAAGGGCGACACCGTCCAGGTGCTCGCCGGCAAGGACAAGGGCAGCACCGGCAAGGTCATCGCCGTCGACCGGGAGCGCGGACGCGTCACCGTCGAGGGCGTCAACCGGGTGACCCGGCACACCAAGGCCGGCGAGTCCAGCCGCGGCAGCCGCACCGGTGGCCTCGTCGTCCAGGAGGCGCCGGTCCACGTGAGCAACGTGGCCGTCGTCGACCCGTCGGACAAGAAGCCCACCCGCGTCAAGACCCGCGTCGAGACCGTCGAGCGCGACGGCCGCCAGAAGGCGAGCCGCGTCCGCGTCGGCGTGCGCTCGGGCAAGGACCTGTGAGAGAGATGGCAGACACCGCGACCAAGCCCCGCCTCAAGGCGCGCTACCAGGACGAGATCAAGTCCACGCTCCGGGACCAGTTCGGCTACCCGAACGTCATGCAGGTCCCCGGCGTGACCAAGGTCGTCGTCAACATGGGTGTCGGCGACGCCGCCAAGGACAGCAAGCTCATCGAGGGTGCCGTCCGTGACCTCACGGCGATCACCGGCCAGAAGCCGGTCGTCACCCGGGCCCGCAAGTCCATCGCCCAGTTCAAGCTGCGGGAGGGCATGCCCATCGGCACGCACACGACCCTGCGCGGCGACCGGATGTGGGAGTTCCTCGACCGGCTCGTCACCATCGCCCTGCCGCGCATCCGCGACTTCCGCGGGCTGTCGCCCAAGCAGTTCGACGGACGCGGCAACTACACCTTCGGTCTCACCGAGCAGTCGATGTTCCACGAGATCGACCAGGACAGGATCGACCGCGTCCGCGGCATGGACATCACGGTCGTCACGACCGCGACGAACGACGACGAGGGTCGTGCGCTGCTCAAGGCGCTCGGCTTCCCGTTCAAGGAGAACTGAGATGGCCAAGACCGCGCTGGTCAACAAGTCCAACAAGAAGCAGAAGTTCGGGGTCCGGGCCTACACGCGCTGCCAGCGCTGCGGCCGCCCGCACTCGGTCTACCGCAAGTTCGGCCTGTGCCGGATCTGCCTGCGGGAGATGGCCCACCGCGGCGAGCTCCCCGGCGTGACCAAGAGCAGCTGGTAACAGACCCCCGCCGCACTCCCGCGGCACCCCCACGACCACACCATCTACATCGCAGGTCCGCCCGGCCGCACGGCCGGGAGGAAACCGCGGTGAGAGAGGGCGGAGAAGCCCAATGACCATGACAGACCCGATCGCGGACATGTTGACCCGCGTCCGGAACGCCAACTCGGCGCACAAGGACACCGTCTCCATGCCGTTCTCGAAGCTCAAGAGCCACATCGCCGAGATCCTCGAGGCCGAGGGCTACATCGCCGGCTGGACCGTCGAGGACGCCGAGGTGGGCAAGACCCTCACGGTGAACCTCAAGTACGGCCCCAACCGGGAGCGCTCCATCGCCGGCCTGCGCCGCGTGAGCAAGCCCGGCCTGCGCGTGTACGCCAAGTCCACGAACCTGCCGAGGGTGCTCGGCGGGCTCGGCGTCGCGATCATCTCGACGTCCTCCGGCCTGCTCACCGACAAGCAGGCCGCCAACAAGGGTGTGGGTGGGGAAGTCCTCGCCTACGTCTGGTAAGGGGTAGCAGCCATGTCGCGAATCGGACGTCTCCCCGTCACCGTCCCCTCCGGTGTCGACGTGACCATCGACGGTCAGCACGTCACCGTGAAGGGCCCCAAGGGCGAGCTCTCCCACCTCGTCGCCACGCCGATCACGGTCGAGCAGGCCGACGGCACCGTCGAGGTCAAGCGGCCGGACGACGAGCGCGAGTCGCGCTCGCTCCACGGCCTCACCCGCTCGCTCATCAACAACATGGTGCTCGGCGTCACCCAGGGCTACGAGAAGAAGCTGGAGATCCACGGCACCGGGTACCGCGTGCTCGCCCGGGGCTCCAACCTCGAGTTCGCCCTCGGCTACTCGCACTCGATCACCGTCGAGCCGCCGGCCGGGATCACCTTCACCGTCGAGAACCCCACCCGGTTCACGGTCCAGGGGATCGACAAGCAGCTCGTCGGCGAGGTCGCCGCGAACATCCGCAAGCTCCGCAAGCCCGACCCGTACAAGGGCAAGGGCGTCCGCTACGCGGACGAGCGCATCCGCCGCAAGGTCGGGAAGGCTGGTAAGTAACCGATGGCACTCATCACCAAGCGCGCCAAGGGCAAGACGGCCGCCCGCACCCGTCGGCACGTCCGCGTCCGCAAGCAGGTCACCGGCACCGCGGTCCGTCCGCGCCTCGTCGTGACCCGCTCCGCCCGCCACGTCTTCGTCCAGGTCGTCGACGACACCGCCGGCACCACCGTCGCGTCCGCGTCGACGATGGAGGCCGACCTGCGCTCCTTCGACGGTGACAAGGTCGCCAAGGCCAAGAAGGTCGGCGAGCTCGTCGCCGAGCGGGCCAAGGCCGCCGGCGTCGAGGCCGTCGTGTTCGACCGCGGGGGCAACAAGTACCACGGCCGCGTCGCCGCCATCGCGGACGGCGCTCGGGACGGAGGGCTGTCGCTGTGATCGCTCCCCGGACCACCACGAACGTCGAGAAGAGGAACATCTGATGCCAGGACCCCAGCGTCGAGGCACCCAGACCGGTCCCAACGACCGCAACAACGACCGTCGCGGCGGCCGCGACGACCGTCGCGGCGGGCGTGACGGTCGGGACGCCGAGAAGAACCAGTACCTCGAGCGCGTCGTGACCATCAACCGCGTCGCCAAGGTCGTCAAGGGCGGCCGGCGGTTCAGCTTCACCGCGCTCGTCGTCGTCGGTGACGGCGACGGCACCGTGGGCGTCGGCTACGGCAAGGCCAAGGAGGTGCCCGCGGCGATCGCCAAGGGTGTCGAGGAGGCGAAGAAGAACTTCTTCCGCGTCCCCCGCATCCAGGGCACCATCCCCCACCCCGTCCAGGGTGAGGCCGCCGCCGGTGTCGTCATGCTCCGCCCCGCCAGCCCCGGTACCGGTGTCATCGCCGGTGGCCCGGTCCGTGCGGTGCTCGAGTGCGCCGGCATCCACGACGTGCTGTCCAAGAGCCTCGGCTCGGACAACGCGATCAACATCGTCCACGCGACCGTCGAGGCCCTGCGCGGCCTGGAGCGCCCGGAGGCCGTCGCGGCCCGCCGCGGGCTCCCCGTCGACCAGGTCGCCCCGGCCGCCATGCTGCGGGCCCAGGCCGCCGGTCTGGCCGAGGCGAAGGCGGGTGCGTGATGGGTCGTCTCAAGGTCACCCAGACCCGGTCCGGCATCGGAGGGAAGCAGAACCAGCGGAACACGCTGCGCTCCCTCGGCCTGAAGCGGATCGGTGACGTCGTCGTCAAGGAGGACCGCCCCGAGATCCGCGGCATGGTCCGCACGGTCACGCACCTCGTGGCCGTCGAGGAGGTTGAGTGAGCATGGCCGACACCACGGCCGACACCACGTCGGACAAGGTCGCGACGCGTCAGGCGTCCGCGCTGAAGGTCCACCACCTGCGCCCGGCCCCGGGTGCCAAGTCCGCCAAGGTCCGCGTGGGCCGTGGTGAGGGTGGCAAGCGCGGCAAGACCGCCGGTCGCGGCACCAAGGGCACCAAGGCCCGCTACCAGGTGCCCGCGGGCTTCCAGGGCGGCACGACGCCGCTGCACATGCGGTTCCCGAAGCTCCGCGGCTTCAAGAACCCGTTCAAGACCGAGTACCAGGTCGTGAACCTCGACAAGCTGTCCGCGCTCTACCCCGACGGTGGGGACGTGACGGTCGAGGACCTCGTGGCCAAGGGCGCCGTCCGCGACGGTCACCCGGTCAAGGTCCTCGGCACGGGCGAGATCGGCGTCAAGGTCGCCGTGACCGCCCACGCGTTCTCGGCCAGCGCCAAGGACAAGATCGAGGCGGCGGGCGGTTCGGCGACCACCGCCTGAGCCCCCACCATGACCGCGGGTCGCAGGGCCTGCTCCGACCGACCGGTCGGAGCCGGCCCTGCGCCGCGTTCACCCCGCCGCTGCGTTCCGGGTGTCCCGGGACCGGCAGGTATGTTGTGACGGATCGCTGACGACGCGGTCACCGACGACGTTCGGGACCGCACTCCTGGAGGACCCTGTGCTCACCGCTTTCGGCCGCGCGTTCCGGACGCCGGACCTGCGCAGGAAGCTGCTCTTCACGCTGTTCATCATCGTGATCTTTCGGCTGGGCTCGCACGTGCCGACCCCGGGCGTCAGCTACCCGCTGATCCAGCGGTGCATCGACGGCGCGGACAACAGCAACCAGCTGCTCGGGCTCATCAACCTCTTCAGCGGCGGCGCGCTGCTGCAGCTGTCGATCTTCGCGCTCGGGATCATGCCGTACATCACGGCGAGCATCATCGTGCAGCTCCTCACCGTCGTCATCCCGCGGTTCGAGGCCCTGAAGAAGGAGGGGCAGGCCGGTCAGGCGAAGATGACGCAGTACACGCGCTACCTGACCATCGGGCTCGCCGTCCTGCAGAGCTCGACGCTCATCACCTTCGCCCAGAACCCGGCGACGCTGTTCAACAACCCGTCGTGCACGAACATCCTCACCGACGACTCCATCGTCACCGTCCTCATCATGGTGCTGACGATGACCGCCGGCACCGGCATGATCATGTGGCTCGGCGAGCTCATCACCGACAAGGGCGTCGGCAACGGGATGTCGCTCCTGATCTTCACCTCGATCGCTGCCCAGTTCCCGGTCTCCCTCTGGGGCATCCAGCAGCGCTCGGGCTGGGGCATCTTCCTCGCCGTCATCCTCCTCGGCTTCGTCGTCATCGCCCTCGTCGTCTTCGTCGAGCAGAGCCAGCGCCGCATCCCGGTGCAGTACGCGAAGCGGATGGTCGGGCGCCGGGTCTACGGCGGCACCTCGACGTACATCCCGCTCAAGGTCAACATGGCCGGCGTCATCCCCGTGATCTTCGCCAGCTCGCTGCTGACCCTGCCGACGCTGCTCGCGCAGTTCAACCAGAGCTCGACCGGCGTCAACTCCGGGTGGGTGGACTGGATCAACGCCCACCTCGTGCGCGGGGACCACCCGTACTACATGGCGCTCTACACCGCGCTCATCCTCTTCTTCACGTTCTTCTACGTGAGCATCACGTTCAACCCCACCGAGGTCGCCGACAACATGAAGAAGTACGGCGGCTTCATCCCGGGTATCCGGGCCGGGCGACCCACGGCCGAGTACCTGCAGTACGTCCTCACCCGGATCACCGTGCCGGGCGCGATCTACCTCGCGCTCATCTCCCTCCTCCCGCTCATCGCGCTGGTCCTCATCGAGGCCAACCAGAACTTCCCCTTCGGCGGCACCTCGATCCTCATCATCGTCGGTGTCGGCCTGGAGACGGTGAAGCAGATCGAGGCCCAGCTGCAGCAGCGTCACTACGAAGGGTTCCTCCGTTGACGACTCCGCTCCCGCCCCGTCCCGCCCGTCGCGGAGGTGCCGCCTGATGCGTCTCATCATCCTCGGCCCGCCCGGGGCGGGTAAGGGCACGCAGGCCTCGCGGATCGCCGAGCACTACGGCATCCCCGCGATCTCCACCGGCGACATCTTCCGCGCCAACATCAAGGACGAGACCGACCTGGGCAAGCAGGTCAAGGAGATCCTCTCCAGCGGCGGCTACGTCTCGGACGACATCACGAACGCGATCGTCGCCGACCGCCTCGCGCAGGACGACTGCGAGCCCGGGTTCCTCCTGGACGGCTACCCGCGCACCCTCGCGCAGGTCGACGCCCTCGACGCCGTACTCGCCGGACAGGGCCACGCCCTGGACCGGGTGCTCGAGCTCGTCGTCGACGACGAGGTCGTCGTCGACCGGCTCATGAAGCGCGCGGAGACCGAGGGGCGCGAGGACGACACCGAGGAGGTCGTCCGCGAGCGGATGGCCATCTATCACCGCGAGACCCGGCCGCTGTCGGACACCTACCGCGAGCGGGGGCTCCTCGTCGACGTCGACGGCGACGGCCCGGTGGACGAGGTCTTCGGGCGGATCACCACCGCCCTGGGCTGAGCCCGCTCAGGCGTCGCCCGCCGGCGGCCGGCGCGCCACGTAGACGGTGTTCGCGGCCTCGCCCCCGGCGAGGTGGTTGCGGAAGGTCACGACGTGGGCCTCGGCGGGCCCGAGGGCCGCACCGAGCAGGTCGACGACGTCCGGCTCCGGCGGCTCGTCCGACCACAGCGCGAAGACCCCGCCCGGCGTGAGCAGGTCGGCGAGGCGGGCCAGGCCCGGGGCCGTGTACAGGTCGGCGTGGTCCGGGCGCAGCAGCCAGTCGGGGGCGTGGTCGATGTCGAGCAGCACGGCGTCGTAGCGCCCGTCGCCCCGCCCCGTGCGCACGAGGTCGAAGAAGTCGTCGAGCACGAGGGCGACCCGTGGGTCGGCGGCGAGCCCCCGGGTGTCCTCGAACAGGTCGCGCTCGTGCCACGAGACCACCGGGGCCAGCGCCTCGACCACGGTGAGGCTCGTGACCCGGGGGTCCTCCAGGGCGGCGCGGGCGGTGTAGCCGAGCCCGAGGCCGCCGACGAGCACCCGCAGGGAGTCCCCGTCGTGCGCGGCCAGGCCGATCCGGGCCAGCTCCTCCTCGCCGACGGTGAACTGGCTGGACATGAGGTAGTCCTCGCCGAGCCGCACCTCGTGGACGAGGCGCCGAGTCACCGGGTCGGTGCGGCGGCGCAGGGTGACCGTGCCCCAGTCGGTGTCCGCCCGGTCCAGCTCCTCGATCCTCATCCGGCGAGGCTAGCCCGCGCCCCGACGGCCCCGGGGGAGCGGCGCCGGCCGGCGGGTATCGTGCGCGCCATGGGACTGTTCACGCGTGACCGCTGCGAGGGCAAGACGGCCGTGCAGCTGGCCGGCATGCGCACCGCCGGGCTGCTCGTCGGCCGGACGCTCGCGCTGCTCGCCGACGCGGTGCGCCCCGGCATGACGACCCTCGAGCTCGACACCCTGGCCGAGACCCACATCCGCGACCACGGCGGCGTCCCGAACTTCCAGCTCGTGCCCGGCTACCGGCACACCCTGTGCACGTCGGTCAACGACGAGATCGTCCACGGCATCCCGGGCAGCCGGGTCCTCCAGGAGGGCGACCTGCTCTCGATCGACTGCGGCGCCCAGGTCGGCCGGTGGAACGGCGACGCGGCGATCAGCCTCGTCGTCGGCGGCCGGGAGCACGGCCGCCCCGAGGACCTCGAGCTCGTCGACGACACCGAGGCCTCGCTGTGGGCCGGCATCGGCGCCCTGCGCACCGGCGGCGCGCTCTACGACGTCGGCGCGGCGGTCGAGGACTCGCTCACCGCGTCCGGGTCCCGCCGCGGGCGGCAGTACGGCATCGTCGAGGACTACGTCGGCCACGGCATCGGCACCTCGATGCACATGGACCCGCAGGTCCCGAACTACCGGGTGTCCGGGCGCAGCCCGAGGGTCGTCGACGGCACGACGATCTGCATCGAGCCGATGGTCACCCTCGGCGACCAGGACAACACCGTGCTGGACGACGACTGGACCATCGTCACCAAGGACGGCTCGCGGGCCGCGCACTGGGAGCACTCGGTGGCGGTCACCGACGCCGGGCTGCACGTCCTCACGGCGCTCGACGGCGGGGCCGAGCGGCTGGGGGCGATGGGGCTCCCCTTCGCCGCCATCGACCCCGCGTAGGCCCGGCGCCGCGGCGGGTGACCCATCTCTCGCCGGCGTCCGCACCGGGCGTGGCTAGGGTGACAGGCGGACACCACGCCGACGAGGAGGCTGCGATGACGCGCTCGCCCGACGGAGGGCTCCTCGCCCTCGCCGACGGCTTCGAGCCCCGCACCCGGGCCGACTGGCAGCGTCTCGTCGCGGAGGTCCTCGACCGCCGGCGGACCGACGACGGGCACACCGCGCCGGAGGACGCCGAGCGGGCCCTCGTCACCGCCCTCGACGGTGGCCTGACGACCGACGGCCTCTACCTGCGCACCGACCGCGCCCTCGGCCGGCCCGGCGCCATGCCCTTCGTGCGCGGGCGGGTCGTGCGCGACGGCGCGGCGCCGTGGGACGTCCGGGCGCTGCACGACGACCCCGACGCCGCCCGCAGCCGTGCGCACGTCCTCGACGACCTCGAGCACGGCGTGACCTCGGTCTGGGTGCACGTGGGGGAGGACGGCGTGGCCGCCGCCGACCTGCCCGAGGTGCTCGCCGACGTCCGGCTCGACCTCGCACCAGTGCACGTGTCGTCCGTCACCGACCAGCCGGGTGCGGCCCGGGCCCTGCTGGACCACGTCGGGGACGCCCCGAGCGCCGGCGGCGGGCTCGGGCTGGACCCGCTCGGCGCCGCGTTGCGCACCGGCGCCGCCCCCGACCTCGACCCGCTCGCCGACCTGGCCCGCGCACTGGACGGGCGGACGGGGTGGAGCGCGCTCACCGTCGACGCGCGCGTCCTGCACGACGCCGGGGCCGCCGAGGTCGACGCCCTCGCGGCCGGTGTCGCCACCGCCGCCGTCTACGTCCGGCACCTGGCGGACGCCGGACTGGACCTCGCGCGGGCGTTCACGCTCGTCGACCTGCGGCTGCCGGCGACCGCCGACCAGTTCCTCACCGCCGCCGTGCTGCGGGCCGCGCGCCGGCTCTGGGCGCGCGTGGGCGAGGTCGCGGGCGTCCCGGAGGAGGTCCGCGGGCTGCGGACCCACGCCGTGACGAGCCTGCGGATGGCGACCCGCGAGGACCCGTTCGTCAACGTCCTGCGCAGCACCCTGGCCGTCATGGGCGCCTCGGTCGGGGGCGCCGACGCCGTCACCGTCCTGCCGCACGACACCGTGGCGGGCCTGCCCGAGCGGTTCTCGCGCCGGCTGGCCCGCAACACCCAGATCCTCCTGGCCGCCGAGTCCAACGTCGGTCGGGTCACCGACCCCGGCGGCGGGTCCTGGTACCTCGAGACCCTCACCGACGACGTCGCCCGCCGGGCCTGGGCCCGGGTGCAGGAGGTCGAGCGGGCCGGTGGGGCCCTCGCGGCCGCCGGCGACGGGGTGTTCCACCGCTGGGCCGAGGACGCGCGCTCGGACCGCGACCGGCTGCTCGCCACCCGGGCCCGCCCCCTCACCGGCGTCTCGATGTTCCCGAACCTCCAGGACACCGCCGCCCCGCGCCGCCCCCGGCGGGAGCCGCGGACCGGCGACGGCGCGCTCGTGCCGCACCGCGACGCCGCCGCCTACGAGGCGCTGCGCGACCGGGCCCGGGCCCTCGACCACCCGGTCGTCACCGTCCGCACCCTCGGCGAGCAGCGCGACTCCGGCCCGCGCCAGGGCTTCGTGCTCAACCTGCTCGCGGCGGGCGGGATCGCGGCCACCGAGGACCCCACCCCCGTCGCGGTCCTCGCCTCGAGCGGCCGGCAGTACGCCGAGCACGGCCGCGCCGCCGTCCAGGAGTTGCGGGCGGCCGGCGCGAGGCACGTCCTCGTCGCGGGTCGGGCCACCGAGCTGGGCGAGGCCGCGGACGCCGTCGACGGCGAGGTCCACGACGGCATGGACGTCGTCGCCCTCCTCGGCGGGCTGCTCGACCGCCTCGGCGCCCCGGCGGACGGACCGGAGCCGGCCGCCCCCGACCCCGCCGAGACGGCCGTCCCCGGCGGGACGGACGGCGCCGGCGAGGAGGACCCGCGATGAGCGGCGTGCCCGACCTGTCGGACGTCGACCTCGGCGACGCCGCCCCGGCGCCCCCACCCGAGCACGCCGAGCGCCCCGCGCCGTGGCTCACCCCCGAGCAGATCCCGGTGGACGCCGTCCACACCGAGGCCGACCTCGAGGGCCTGGACTTCCTCGACACCGTGCCCGGTGCGCCGCCGTACCTGCGCGGGCCGTACCCGACGATGTACACCACCCAGCCGTGGACCATCCGCCAGTACGCCGGCTTCAGCACGGCCGAGGAGTCCAACGCCTTCTACCGTCGCAACCTCGCGGCCGGGCAGAAGGGCCTGTCGGTGGCCTTCGACCTCGCGACCCACCGCGGCTACGACTCCGACCACCCGCGCGTCGCCGGCGACGTCGGGATGGCCGGGGTGGCCATCGACTCCATCGCCGACATGCGCGTCCTCTTCGACGGCATCCCGCTGGACCGGATGTCGGTGTCGATGACGATGAACGGCGCCGTCGTGCCCGTGCTCGCGCTCTACGTCGTCGCGGCCGAGGAGCAGGGGGTGAGCCCGGACCGCCTCACGGGGACCATCCAGAACGACATCCTCAAGGAGTTCATGGTCCGCAACACCTACATCTACCCGCCCGAGCCCTCGATGCGGATCATCAGCGACATCTTCGCCTACACGAGCCAGGAGATGCCGCGCTTCAACTCCATCTCCATCTCCGGCTACCACATGCAGGAGGCCGGGGCGACGCAGGACCTCGAGCTCGCCTACACCCTCGCCGACGGCGTCGAGTACATCCGGGCGGGCAAGGCCGTCGGCCTGGACGTCGACCGCTTCGCCCCCCGGCTGTCGTTCTTCTGGGCCGTCGGGATGAACTTCTACATGGAGGTCGCGAAGCTGCGCGCGGCCCGGCTGCTGTGGGCGCGGCTCGTGCGCGACCAGGGCGGCACCCACCCGAAGTCGCTGTCGCTGCGCACGCACTGCCAGACCTCCGGCTGGTCCCTCACCGCGCAGGACGTCTTCAACAACGTCGTGCGCACCTGCGTCGAGGCGATGGCCGCCACCCAGGGCCACACCCAGAGCCTGCACACCAACGCCCTCGACGAGGCCATCGCGCTCCCGACGGACTTCTCGGCCCGGATCGCCCGCAACACCCAGCTGGTCCTCCAGCACGAGTCGGGGACGACGCGGACCATCGACCCGTGGGGCGGGTCGGCGTTCGTCGAACGGCTCACCCACGACCTCGCCCGCCGGGCCTGGCAGCACATCGAGGAGGTCGAGGCGGCCGGCGGCATGGCCAGCGCCATCGGGGCCGGCATCCCCAAGATGCGCATCGAGGAGGCCGCCGCCCGCACCCAGGCCCGGATCGACGCCGGCCTGCAGTCGGTCATCGGCGTCAACACCTACCCGGTCGACGAGGACGAGCCCATCGAGGTGCTGAAGGTCGCGGGCGACGAGGTGCGCCGCGGCCAGGTCGCCCGGCTGGAGCGGCTGCGGGCCGAGCGCGACGAGGAGGCCTGCCGGGCCGCGCTGGCGCGGATGACCGAGGCCGCCCGGGCGGGGTCGGACGGCTCGCTCGGGACCAACCTGCTGGCGCTCGCCGTCGACGCCGCCCGGGCGCAGGCGACCGTGGGGGAGATGTCGGCCGCCATGGAGGAGGCCTTCGGCCGCTACACCGCCCAGATCCGTACGATCGGGGGCGTGTACGGCGCCGAGGCGGGGGAGGACGAGGCGGTCCGCGAGGCGCAGGCCGCGGTCGAGGCGTTCGAGGAGGCCGAGGGGCGGCGTCCGCGCATCCTCGTCGCGAAGATGGGCCAGGACGGGCACGACCGCGGGCAGAAGGTCATCGCCACCGCCTTCGCCGACCTCGGCTTCGACGTCGACGTCGGCCCGCTGTTCCAGACCCCCGAGGAGGTGGCCCGGCAGGCGGTGGAGGCCGACGTCCACGTCGTCGGGGTCAGCTCGCTGGCGGCGGGCCACCTCACCCTCGTCCCCGCCCTCCGGCAGGCGCTGGACGACCTCGGCCGCGAGGACCTCGTCATCGTCGTCGGCGGCGTCATCCCCGACCAGGACCACGACGCGCTGCGGGCGGCCGGCGCGGACGCGATCTACCCTCCCGGCACGGTCATCAGCCGGGCGGCCCTCGCCCTCGTCGCCGACCTGCGCGAGCGGCTCGGGTGAGGCCGGTCCCGACCTCGGACCTCGTCTCGGGGGTGCGCGACGGCTCGCGCCAGGCGGTCGCCCGGGCCATCACGCTGCTGGAGTCGCGCCGTCCCGACCACCGCGAGCAGGCCCGCGAGCTGCTGGCCGCCCTCGCCGACCGCACCGGTGGCGCCGTCCGGGTGGGGGTCTCCGGGGTGCCCGGCGCGGGGAAGTCGACCTTCGTCGACGCCCTCGGCACCCGCCTGGTCGAGGCCGGGCACCGGGTGGCGGTCGTCGCCGTCGACCCCAGCTCGCGGCGCACCGGGGGCTCGATCCTCGGGGACCGCACCCGGATGGCGCGGCTGGCGGCCAGCGACGACGCGTTCGTGCGCCCCAGCCCCGCCGGTCGCCACCTCGGCGGGGTGGCCCGGGCGACCCGGGAGTCGATGCTCGTCCTCGAGGCCGCGGGCTTCGACGTCGTCGTCGTCGAGACCGTCGGGGTGGGCCAGAACGAGATCGCCGTGTCCGAGATGGTCGACACCTTCGTGCTGCTCACCCTGGCCCGGGCCGGCGACCAGCTCCAGGGCATCAAGCGCGGCATCCTCGAGCTCGCCGACGTCATCGCCGTGAACAAGGCCGACGGCGATGGCGAGACCCCGGCCAAGGGCGCCGCCCGCGAGCTCGCCGGGGCGCTGCGGATCATGCTGCCGGGGGCGGACGTGCGCAGGCCGCCGGTCCTCACCTGCTCGGCGCTCACCGGGTCCGGGCTGGACGAGGTCTGGCAGGCGGTGCTCGACCACCGCGCGCACATCGAGGAGCACGGGTCGCTGGCCGCGCGGCGCGCCGGGCAGCAGGAGGACTGGATGTGGGCGATGGTCGACGCCGCCCTCGCCGACGGGGTCCGCGACTCCGCCGGCGTCCGGGCCGAGCGCGCGGACCTCGAGCGCGCCGTCCGTGAGGGGTCGCTGAGCGCGGTCGAGGCGTCGGCGCGGGTCCTCGCGCTCTACGCCGCCGACCTGCGGGCCGCGAGCGAGCACCCGCCGGAGGGCTGAGCGCGGCGGCGCCGGCGCCGCCGCACACCGGATCCGCGCGCTCCGTCGCAGCGGAACGCGGCGGACACCGTCCCAACGGCCGATGGCGCGGCGTCAACGGCCGATGTGCGCGGGTCCGAAGGGACCGATGTGACGGCGAGTGGCGTCCGGGCGTGTCGTCCCGTCGGAATCATCCATCCCAGCGACAACGACGACGGTCCCGACCTCCGCATCAGGCGCATCCCCTGCACCACCTCTGCCTCTCGCCGCGGATCGAGGGACCGACCGGCTCGCCCCCGGTGCTCCGAGTCGCCATTCCCTGCACCCATTCCTCAAGGAGCCCTGCCGTGCGTACCTCCACCATGTCCCGGGTGACCGCTGCCCTCGCAGCCTCGCTCGTCCTCCTCGCCGGCGCCGCCGGATCCGCCGAAGCCGCCAAGGGCGGCAACGGCGGCGGCGGCAAGGGCGGGGGCAAGCCCTCGTCCACCACCACCACCCTCACCGGCCCGGCCGCCATCCAGGCCGCGCACGACGCCACCTGCCGCGTCGTCGTCGAGTACACCTCGTGCGCCTCGCTGACCGTGAAGATCGCCGACTTCGGCAACACCGGCTGGGCCGCCCAGTCCAGCCCGGCCACCGGCACCGTCACGTACAACAGCTACTACAAGACCGCCACCCAGGCCGACTGGAGCCACGTCGTCGCCCACGAGGTCGGCGGCCACGTCGACACCTGGAACGAGATCGTCGCCAAGGTCGGCGTCACCCAGGCCTGGACCGACTACTACGACGTGGACCGCTTCGCGCAGGGCTGGGCCACGACCTCGTGGGGCACCCTCTCCACCGGCGCCCGGTCGTTCTCGACCTCCGACGCCAAGGAGGCCTTCCTCGACTGCGTCGGCCCGGTGGCCCACGGCTACCGCGGAAACTACCTCTACACCTGGGGCCTCACGACGAGCACCCAGCAGAAGCGGTTCTGCACCGGCGTCGACACCGTGCTGAGCGCCGCCCTCACCTCCTCGCCGAGCTGACGAGGACCTGACGGGGCCCCCTGCACCCCGTCCCCGACGGGCCCCCTGCACCCGTCGACCGGGCCGGCCACGCACCCGCGTGGCCGGCCCTTCGTCGCGTCCCCGCCGATTTCCGCTTCCGGCGCGTCCTGGCGTACCATCGAATGTCGGTCACGTGTGCGATCCGCATCGGGCAACCTCGCGGCAGCAGCACGGGACCGATTTCCATGGGCGGCCTCATGCATCGATGGGCCGCCCACCAAGCGGATTGAGAGGGTATGGCCAAGAAGGACGGCGTCATCGAGATCGAGGGCACGATCGTCGAGGCTCTTCCGAACGCGATGTTCCGCGTGGAGCTGACGAACGGTCACAAGGTGCTCGCGCACATCTCCGGCAAGATGCGACAGCACTACATCCGGATCCTCCCCGAGGACCGCGTGGTGGTGGAGCTGAGCCCGTACGACCTGACCCGCGGCCGCATCGTCTTCCGCTACCGCTGAGACACCAGACCGACGAGACAGCAAAGGCACCATGAAGGTTCAGCCGAGCGTCAAGAAGATCTGTGACAAGTGCAAGGTGATCCGCCGCAACGGGCGGGTCATGGTGATCTGCGACAACCTGCGCCACAAGCAGCGCCAGGGCTGACCGGAGTCAGCCGCAGGACACCGCCCCGTCCGGGGCCGCACGGGTCACGGAGACTCGAGCAACGCAGCACAGAAGAAGCACGCAGTACCCGATCCCCGTCGAGCCACCTGTAGGAGGTGGGCGCGGGACGTCACCCCCGGCCCGGAGGCCGGGGACCGGACCAGGATGGGCCGGACCGGTACTGCACCAGACCTCCGGACACCACAGAACAGGAAACCATCCGCATGGCACGTCTGATGGGCGTCGACCTCCCGCGCGACAAGCGCGCCGAGGTCGCACTGACCTACATCTTCGGAGTCGGGCGCACGAGCGCCCAGAAGGCCCTCGCGGCCACCGGCGTCAGCCCGGACACCCGGGTCAAGGACCTCGGCGACGACGACCTGGTCAAGCTGCGCGACTGGATCGAGGACAACCTGCGGGTCGAGGGCGACCTCCGCCGCGAGGTCGCGTCCGACATCCGCCGCAAGGTCGAGATCGGGTCCTACGAGGGTCTGCGGCACCGCCGTGGCCTCCCGGTGCGCGGTCAGCGCACCAAGACCAACGCGCGCACCCGCAAGGGCCCCAAGCGCACCGTGGCCGGCAAGAAGAAGGCCGGTAAGTGACCTGCGCCTCCCCGCGCGTCACGCCACCTCATCCGAAGACTTCGTAGGAGAACACGCTTATGCCTCCCAAGGGCCGCACGACCGGCGCCAAGAAGGTGCGCCGCAAGGAGAAGAAGAACGTCGCCGTGGGCCAGGCCCACATCAAGAGCACGTTCAACAACACGATCATCTCGATCACCGACCCCACCGGTGCCGTCATCTCCTGGGCCTCCGCGGGCCAGGTCGGCTTCAAGGGGTCCCGCAAGTCCACGCCGTTCGCCGCGCAGACCGCCGCCGAGGCCGCTGCGCGCCGTGCCATGGAGCACGGGATGCGCAAGGTGGACGTCTTCGTCAAGGGCCCGGGGTCCGGTCGTGAGACCGCCATCCGCTCCCTGACCGCGGCCGGCCTCGAGGTCGGCTCGATCCAGGACGTCACGCCGCAGCCGCACAACGGTGTCCGCCCGCCCAAGCGCCGCCGCGTCTGAGCGCCGACAGACTTCGCGAAAGGTAAGAGAGAGACATGGCCCGTTACACCGGACCCATCACGAAGAAGTCGCGTCGCCTCAAGACCGACCTCGTCGGTGGTGACAAGAACTTCGACCTCCGCCCGTTCCCGCCCGGCCAGCACGGCCGCCGCCGGATGCAGGAGAAGGAGTACCTGACCCAGCTGCAGGAGAAGCAGAAGGCCCGCTTCACCTACGGCGTCATGGAGAAGCAGTTCCGTCGGTACTACAAGGAGGCGGCCAACCGCCCCGGCAAGACCGGCGAGAACATCCTGACGATCCTCGAGTCCCGGCTCGACAACGTCGTCTACCGCGCCGGCCTGGCCCGGACCCGCCGCCACTCGCGCCAGCTCGTGAGCCACGGCCACTTCGAGGTCAACGGCGTGCGCGTCGACGTCCCGAGCTACCGGGTCGAGCAGTTCGACATCATCACCGTGCGCAAGCAGTCGGTGGAGTCCTTCCCGTTCCAGCTCGCCCGCGAGACCTTCGGCGACCGCCCCACCCCGGCCTGGCTCCAGGTCGTCCCGGGCTCGCTGCAGATCCTCGTCCACCAGCTGCCGACGCGTGAGCAGATCGACACGGTCCTCACCGAGCAGCTCATCGTCGAGTTCTACTCCAAGAACTGACCCTCGGGGGCCCCGCGCCCCCGCCCCGGGTCGCCCGGTGCCCCACGCACCGGGTGGCCCGTCCCAGGCCCGGCCACGGACGGATGTGGCCGGGACGGCCGGTCGGACCGGCAGCGTGCGAGTCATATAGCGGGCCGCACGAGAAAGAGAGATCCACCGTGCTCATCGCACAGCGTCCCGTCCTCAGCGAGGACGTCGTCTCCGACGCCCGGAGCCGTTTCGTCATCGAGCCGCTCGAGCCGGGCTTCGGCTACACCCTCGGCAACAGCCTCCGCCGCACCCTGCTCTCGAGCATCCCGGGGGCCGCGGTCACGAGCATCCGCATCGACGGCGTGCTCCACGAGTTCTCCACGATCCCGGGCGTCAAGGAGGACGTCACCGAGATCATCCTCAACATCAAGAGCCTCGTCGTGTCCTCCGAGCACGACGAGCCGGTCGTCATGTACCTGCGCAAGCAGGGCGCCGGCGCCGTCACCGCCGCGGACATCGCGCCGCCGGCCGGGGTCGAGGTGCACAACCCCGACCTGCACATCGCGACGCTCAACGACAAGGGCACCGTCGAGATGGAGCTCACCGTCGAGCGCGGCCGCGGGTACGTCTCCGCCGTGCAGAACAAGGCCGGCGACCAGGAGATCGGCCGCATCCCGGTCGACTCCATCTACAGCCCGGTCCTCACCGTGACCTACAAGGTCGAGGCCACCCGTGTCGAGCAGCGCACCGACTTCGACCGCCTCGTCGTCGACGTCGAGACCAAGAGCTCGATGGCCCCGCGCGACGCGCTCGCCTCCGCCGGCAAGACCCTCGTCGAGCTCTTCGGCCTGGCCCGCGAGCTCAACGTCGAGGCCGAGGGCATCGACATGGGCCCCTCGCCCACCGACGCCGCCCTGGCCGCCGACCTCGCGCTGCCGATCGAGGACCTCGACCTCACCGTCCGGTCCTACAACTGCCTCAAGCGTGAGGGCATCCACACCGTCGGCGAGCTCGTCGGCCGCAGCGAGGCCGACCTGCTGGACATCCGCAACTTCGGCGCGAAGTCCATCGACGAGGTCAAGGCCAAGCTGGCCGGCATGGGCCTGGCGCTCAAGGACAGCCCGCCCGGGTTCGACCCGAGCATGATCGCGGACCGGTACGACGACTTCACCTTCGGTGAGGGCGAGGACGACTCGGCGTACGCCGAGGACGAGCAGCTCTGACGCTCCCGCCTCCCGGCACTGTCACTGTCACAAGGAGAGATACGCAATGCCCACCCCCACCAAGGGTCCCCGTCTCGGAGGCGGTCCCGCCCACGAGCGGCTCATCCTCGCGAACCTCGCGACCTCGCTGTTCGAGCACGACCGCATCACGACCACCGAGGCCAAGGCCAAGCGGCTGCGCCCGCTGGCCGAGCGGCTCGTCACCTTCGCCAAGCGCGGTGACCTCTCGGCCCGTCGCCGGGTCATGACCGTCGTCCGCGACAAGGGCGTCGTCCACCGGCTGTTCGTCGAGATCGCCCCGGACATGGCCGAGCGCAACGGCGGCTACACCCGGATCACGAAGGTCGGCCCGCGCAAGGGCGACAACGCCCCGATGGCCGTCATCGAGCTCGTCCGCGAGCCGGTCGCGAAGAAGGCCACCGTCAAGGAGGCCGAGGCCGCGATCAAGCGCTCGGCCAAGGACCGTGACGACGAGGCCGCCAAGCGCGAGGCCGCGCAGGAGGCCTCGAAGGAGGCCGCCGCCGAGACCGCCGCGGCCGAGGCCGACGCTCCCGAGGCCGACGCACCGGAGGCCGGCGACGAGACGGCGGCGGAGGTGCCCGCGGGCGCCGTCGCCGCGAACGAGGACGGTTCCAGCCCCGACGCCGACCACACCGTCAAGGGCAACGCGGACTCGATGAAGTACCACGAGCCCGACGGCCAGTGGTACGAGCAGACCCAGGCCGAGTTCTGGTTCCGGACCGCGGCCGACGCCGAGGCCGCCGGCTACACCAAGGCCGGCTCCTGAGCCGTCGCGCCACACCACGACGAGGGCCGTCTCCCCGACCGGGAGGCGGCCCTCGCCGCGTCCGGTCCTAGGCTGACCCGCGTGAGCGTGCGGCTGCGGATCGACCTCGCCTACGACGGGTCCGCGTTCTCCGGCTGGGCCGCCCAGCCCGGCCTGCGTACCGTCGAGGGCGTGCTCGGCGAGGCGCTGGCCACCGTCCTGCGCAGCCCGGCCCCGGTGCGCCTCGTCGTCGCCGGACGCACCGACGCCGGCGTCCACGCCCGCGGCCAGGTGGTGCACGCCGACGTCGACGAGGCCGCCTTCGCGGCGCTGCCCGGACGCTCGGACCGGGCGCCGGAGGTGGCGGCCGTCGCCCGGCTGGCCGGAGTGCTGCCGGACGACGTCGTCGTGCGGCGGGTCACGGTGGCCGCCGACGGCTTCGACGCCCGCTTCGCCGCGCTGCGCCGCCGCTACCGCTACCGGCTGGCCGACGACCCCACGGCGCTCGACCCGCTGCGCCGCCACGACACCGCCGTCGTCCGCGGCCCGCTCGACGTCACCGCGATGGACGACGCCGCCGGCCGGCTCGTCGGCCTGCGCGACTTCGCCGCGTTCTGCAAGCGGCGGGAGGGGGCCGGGACCGTGCGCACCCTGCTGGAGTACCGCTGGGTCCGCGGCGAGGACGGCGTGCTCGAGGCCGCCGTCGTGGCCGACGCCTTCTGCCACTCCATGGTCCGCGCACTCGTCGGTGCCGTCGTCCCGGTGGGGGAGGGCCGCGCGCCGGTCGGCTGGCCGGCGCACGTGCTGGCCGCCGGCGTCCGCGACCCCCGGGTCAGAGTGATGCCGGCCCGCGGGCTGTCGCTGGAGGAGGTCGTCTACCCCGCCGATGGCGCGCTCGCCGACCGGGCGCGGGAGGCCCGCGCCGTCCGCACCCTCCCCGGCGAGGCGTCCGCCGGCTAGGTCCGACCGGCCCCTCGCGCCCGGAGCAGCAGGCCGCGGCGGGTGCCGAACGTCGCCTCGTCCCACACCGTGGCCGCGACGTAGAGATCCCCGTCCTCGGTCGCGGCGCACGAGAAGCCCCCGCGGTCCAGCGCCACCTCGGCGAGCACCTCACCGCCCTCGCGGACCCGCCGGCAGCACCGGTTCGGGACGTCCGCGTACCAGACGGACCCGTCGGCGGTGAGGGCGATGCCGTCCGGCGCCGACCCGGGCACCTCGGCGAAGACCCGGCGGTCCGTGAGCCCGTCCGCGGTCACGGTGAAGGCGGTGATGCGGGACGCGTGCGACTCGGCGACGAGCAGCGTCGCGCCGTCGGGACCGAGGGCCATCCCGTTGGGGAAGGCGAGGTCCCCGGCGACCTCGCGCACCGTGCCGTCGTCGGTGACGAGGGCGATCTGACCGGGGCCCGCGGGAGCGCCGCGCATCATGTCGAAGCCGATCCCGTTGACGAAGGCCGTGCCGGAGGGGTGGCCGACGACCTCGTTCCACGGGTACGGGGACACCGCCCCGAGGTCGGCGACGACGTCCGGCTCGCCGCCGCCGGCGTCGACCCGCAGGAGGCGGCCGCGCGCCCCCTCGACGACGAGCAGGCGGCCGCGGGCGTCCCAGTCGACGCAGACCGGCCCCGCCGAGACCGTGGCGTGCACGGTGCGGTCGCTCCCGTCGGGACGGACGCTGACGACCTCGCCGTCGCCCCAGTCGCAGAACCACACCCGTCCGTCGTGCCAGCGCACGGACTCGCCGAACGCGAGGTCCTCGACGACGGTCTCCAGGGGGTGCTCGGTCATTGCGTCGACCCTTCCGTCACGGGGTGAGTCCCCGCGGGTGGGGCGGGTCCGTCCGATCCTCGCCGGTGCGGCGACTCGGCGCTACCGTCGGGGGATGGCCCACCCGCCCCGGTTCGAGGAGGACGACCCGCTGCTCGCCCGGGTCCGGCAGATCGCGCTGGCCCTCCCGGGGGCGAGCGAGAAGGTGAGCCACGGTCGCCCGACGTTCTTCACGACGAAGGTGTTCGCCATCTTCGGCGGCGTCGTCAAGGGCGACCACGGCTCGGACGCGCTGCGGCAGGCCCTGGTCTTCCGGCCCGACGACGACGAGCGCCCCGCGCTGCTGGAGGACCCGCGGGTCAGCGTCCCCGGGTACGAGGGCGCCTCGGGGTGGCTGGCGCTGGACCTGCGCGCCACGCCCGACTGGGCCGAGGTCGCCGAGCTCGTCGAGTCCTCGTACCGGGCCACCGCGCCCGCCCGGCGCGTCGCCGAGCTCGACGCCCGCGGCACCGGATAACCGGGTGATCGAGGCGGCCCGCGTCCGGGAGGATGGTCGCTCGTGGGACATCTGGACATCGGCGCCGTCGGCTTCTCCCTGCCCGACGGGCGCCCGCTGCTGCGGGAGGTGACCCTGCGCGTCGCGGACGGCGCCAAGGTCGCGCTCGTCGGCCCGAACGGCACCGGCAAGACGACGCTGCTGCGCATCCTCGCGGGAGACCTCACCGGCCACGACGGGGCCGTGACCCGCAGCGGCGGTCTCGGGGTCATGCGCCAGTTCGTCGGCAGCGTCCGGGACGACTCCACCGTCCGCGACCTGCTCGTCTCCGTCGCGCCCGAGCGGGTGCGCCGGGCCGCCGCCGAGGTCGACCGCACCGAGCTGGCGATGATGGAGCGCGAGTCCGAGCAGGACCAGCTCGACTACGCCCAGGCGCTCGCCGACTGGGGCGACGTCGGCGGTTACGAGTGGGAGACGCTCTGGGACGTCTGCACCGTCGCGGCGCTCGGGACGCCGTTCGAGTCGGCGCAGTGGCGCAAGGTCACGACCCTGTCCGGCGGCGAGCAGAAGCGGGTCGTCCTCGAGGCGCTGCTGCGCGGCCCCGACGAGGTGCTGCTGCTCGACGAGCCGGACAACTACCTCGACGTGCCGGCCAAGCGCTGGCTGGAGGAGCGGCTCGTGGAGTCGCCGAAGACCGTCCTGTTCGTCAGCCACGACCGCGAGCTGCTCGACCGGGTCGCCACCCGCATCGCCACCCTGGAGCCCGGCAGCGCCGGCAACACGGTCTGGGTGCACCCCGGACGCTTCGCCACGTACGACGACGCCCGCGCCGACCGCAATGCCCGGCTCGACGAGCTGCGCCGCCGCTGGGACGAGGAGCACGACAAGCTCAAGGCGCTCGTCGTCATGTACCGGCAGAAGGCGGCCTACAACGACGGCATGGCCTCGCGGCTGCAGGCGTCCGAGACCCGGCTGCGCAAGTTCGTCGAGGCCGGACCCCCGGAGGCCGTCCCGCTGCGGCAGAACGTCCGGATGCGGCTGACCGGCGGACGGACGGCCAAGCGGGCCGTCGTCGCCACCGGGCTCGAGCTGCGGGTCGAGGGGCAGCGCCTCGTCGCCCCCTTCGACGACGAGGTCTGGTTCGGCGAGCGGCTCGGGGTGCTCGGCAGCAACGGGTCGGGCAAGAGCCACTTCCTGCGGCTGCTCGCCGCCGGCGGCAGCGACCCCGACCGCGAGCACGAGCCCGTCGGCGACCTGCGGCCGGCCCCGGTCGAGCACGCCGGCCGGGTCGTCCTCGGGTCGCGGGTGCGGCCGGGGTGGTTCGCGCAGACCCACGACCACGCGGCGCTGCACGGACGGACCCTGCTGGAGATCCTCCACCGCGGCGACGAGCACCGCTCGGGGATGCCGCGCGACCTCGCGGCCCGGGCGCTGGACCGGTACGGCCTGGCCCGGGCCGGGGAGCAGACCTTCGACTCGCTGTCCGGCGGGCAGCAGGCGCGGCTGCAGATCCTCCTGCTCGAGCTGTCCGGCGCGACGCTGCTCCTGCTCGACGAGCCGACCGACAACCTCGACCTGCACTCGGCCGAGGCGCTGGAGGACGCGCTCGCCGCGTTCGAGGGCACCGTCGTCGCCGTCACCCACGACCGCTGGTTCGCCCGTGGGCTGGACCGCTTCCTCGTCTTCCGCCAGGACGGCACGGTGGTGAGCAGCGACACCCCGGTCTGGGACGAGGGGCGGGTCGTGCGACCACGCTGACCTGCGGAGCCGCCGACCCACCGCCCGGGTAAAGACTTCAGAAGAAGTCTGTACGGGCTCTTCATGTAAAGCGTTTACACCTCTAGGTTCCTCCTCGGACCACCCCACCGGACGCCAGGACAGCCGTCCGGACCGACCTCCCGAGGAGCAACGATGCTTCGAGCCCGTCGCCGCCTGCCCGTGATCGTCGCGGGAGCCCTGCTCCTCGGGACGCCGGGGATGCTCGCCGCCACGCCCGCGGCCGCCGCGGCCGACTCGGTGGCCCTCGTCGGCGACCTGCAGTCCGAGCTCGGGTGCCCCGAGGACTGGATGCCGCAGTGCCCCGACACCGAGCTGACCCGCGAGGCGGGCAGCGACCGGTGGAGCGCCACCTTCGAGGTGCCGAAGGGCACCTGGCAGTTCAAGGTCGCGCTCGACGACGGCTGGGCCGAGAACTACGGCGCCGGGGGTCAGGCCGACGGCTCGAACCTGTCGTTCACCCTGGCCGGCGACGCGCAGGTCGAGTTCGCCTACGACGACGCCACGCACGCCGTCACCTGGACCCCCGTCCTCACCGGCGGCACGAGCGCGACCGACCGGTCGCTGGCGCTGGACAGCCTGCGCGAGCCGCTGACCCGCGAGCGGTTCTACTTCGTCATGGCCGACCGCTTCGCCAACGGCAGCACCGCGAACGACCGCGGCGGCCTCACCGGCGGCAAGCTGACGACCGGCTTCGACCCCAGCGACAAGGCCTTCTACCACGGCGGCGACCTCAAGGGCCTCACCGGCAAGCTCGACTACATCAAGGGCCTGGGCACGACGGCGATCTGGCTGACCCCGAGCTTCAAGAACAAGCCGGTGCAGGGCGGTCCCGGCCAGGAGAGCGCCGGCTACCACGGCTACTGGATCACGGACTTCACCCGCATCGACCCGCACCTGGGCACGAACGCGGACATGAAGACCCTCATCGACGCCGCACACGCCAAGGGGATGAAGGTCTTCTTCGACATCATCACCAACCACACCGCGGACGTCATCGACTACCGCGAGGGCACCTACGGGTACCGGACGAAGAAGAACTACCCGTACAAGGACGCCGACGGCACGGTCTTCGACGACCGCGACTACGTCAACCAGACCTTCCCCGAGCTCGACCCGAAGGTCTCCTTCCCCTACACCCCGTTCCTGCACCCGGGTGACGAGGACGCCAAGACCCCGGCGTGGCTCAACGACGTGACGATGTACCACAACCGCGGCGACTCGACCTTCGCCGGCGAGTCCTCGACCTACGGCGACTTCGTCGGCCTCGACGACCTGTTCACCGAGCGTCCCGAGGTCGTCGAGGGCATGGGCGAGATCTACAAGACGTGGGTCGACTTCGGCATCGACGGGTTCCGCATCGACACCGTCAAGCACGTGAACCTCGAGTTCTGGCAGAAGTTCATCCCGGACATCCTCGGCGAGGCCAAGGCGCGCAAGAACGACGACTTCTTCGCCTTCGGTGAGGTCTACGACGGCAACCCCGCCGTCATGTCGCAGTACACGACGGCCGGCAAGCTCCAGGCGACCCTGGACTTCGGGTTCCAGCAGCAGGGGGTCGACTTCGCCAAGGGCAACTCCGCCGCCGTCCTCGCCGACTTCTTCGCCAAGGACGACTGGTACACCGACGCCGACAGCAACGCCTACCAGCTGCCGACGTTCCTCGGGAACCACGACATGGGCCGGGTGGCGATGTTCCTGAAGGACTCCTCCGCCGACGAGGCGCAGCTGCTGAAGCGGGTGCAGTTCGCGGACTCGCTCATGTACACGATGCGCGGCAACCCCGTGACGTACTACGGCGACGAGCAGGGCTTCATCGGCACCGGCGGCGACCAGCTGGCCCGCGAGGACATGTTCGCCAGCAAGGTCGACATCTACAACACCGAGCAGGTGCTCGCCGGGCCGGAGGGCTCGCGCGACCGCTTCGACACCGGCCACCCGCTCTACCGCCACATCGCGGCGCTGTCGGCGCTGCGGGCCAAGCACCCGGCGCTCGCCGACGGGGCGCAGGTGGCGCGGTACGCCGCCGACGGCGCGGGCATCTTCGCCGTCTCGCGGATCGACGCGACGAAGGGCTCCGAGTACCTCGTCGTCGCCAACAACGACACGAAGGCGGCGTCGGCGACCATCGACACCTGGACCACCCGCGGCGAGTGGGTGCCGCTCCTCGGCGGGAAGAAGCCGGTCAAGGGCACCAAGAGCGGTGCGGTGCGGGTCACCGTGCCCGGGCTGTCGGTCGCGGTCTACCGCGCCAGCGCGCCGATGCGGACCAAGGTCGCGGCGCCGGAGGTCACGGTCTCGCTCGACGGCGGGCCGGTGAGCGGGCGGGCCGAGGTCGGGGCCGACGTCGACTCCGACACCTTCACCCAGGCGACGTTCTACGTCCGCCCGGTCGGCGCGTCCGACTGGACGCTCCTGGGCACCGACGACAACGCCCCGTTCCGCGTCTTCGACGACGTGAGCGACGTGCCGGTCGGCACGCCCCTGGAGTACCGGGTCGTCGTGGAGGACGCGGCCGGCCGGGTCGCCGCCGACAGCGGCTGGGCCGTCGTGGCCTCGCCGCAGGCGGAGACCGGGGACGTCGAGCTCGGCGACCCGGTCGAGCAGCCGTCCGCGGTGAGCGTCCCCGGGACGCACAACTCCGAGATGGGCTGCCCCGTCGGCACCGGGGTCAGCGGTGACTGGGCCCCCGACTGCGACCAGGCCCAGCTGGCCCTCGACACCGAGGACGGGATCTGGAAGCGGCACTACACGATCCCGGCCGGCAGCTACGGCTACAAGGCCGCGCTCGACCGCGGCTGGACGGTGAACTACGGCGCCAAGGGCATTCAGGACGGCGACAACATCTCGTACGAGACGCCCGACGGCGACGTGACGTTCTACTTCGACCCGACGACGCACTGGGCGACCTCGGACGAGGAGGGCCCGATCGTCACGGCGCCCGGCGCGTTCCAGTCCGAGCTCGGCTGCGCCGGTGACTGGGACCCGTCGTGCATGCGGCCCTGGCTCCAGGACAAGGACGGCGACGGCGTCTACACCTGGGCGACCGTGCGCATCCCGGCCGGCACCTACGAGTTCAAGATCGCCCACGGCCTGTCGTGGGACGAGAACTACGGTGACGGCGGCGCGCCGAACGGTGGCAACCTCAGCGTGACGGTGCCCTCGGACGGGGCGCGGACGACCTTCGTCTACGACTCCGCGACGCACGTGACGACCGTGTCGTCGGTGGCGGGCGGCGCCCCCGCGGGACCCCGCGTGGGGCGGGCCGAGCGGGTCAGGAGGCGCTCGGCCCGCCCGACGACGTCGCCGCGGGGCCGAGGTCGCCCCGCTGGACGGTGACGTCGGTCCCGTCGAGGCGGACGTCGAAGCCGGCGCCGCTCACCGACACCTCGCGCAGGACCATGCCCTCGGGCACGCCGGGGACCTCGAGCCGCAGCCGGACGAGGTCGCGGGCCAGGGCGGACGCCGCGGCGCCGACGAACCCGGGTCCGCCCACGTCCACGGTCTCCGGCTCCAGCACCAGCCGGCCGTCCTCGGCCCGGACCGTGCCGGTGGCCTGCACGACGAGGTCGCGGCCGAGCACCCGGGCCGGCCGCCGGAGCCCGACGAGGCCGCCGCTCACCGCGTAGAGCCTCGTGCCGTCGCCCACCTGCTCCGAGGCGGTGTCGAACGGGACGGTCGCCCGGATCGCGAGCGTCGCCGCCTCCAGGGCCTCCGGGCCGAAGCGCACGCCGGTGCCGGTCGCCTCGACGTCGACGAGGTCACCGTCGGCCGACACGACCTCGCGGCTGCGCAGGTCGACCGCACCGAGCCAGGTCTGGTCGGCGGTCAGGTCGTCGGGCGGGGGGACCCTCACGCCGGACGGCGCGGGTGACGGCAGGGCCGGCGCCGGGCCCGCCCCGCCGCCGAGCGAGGCCAGGAGCGCGGCCCCGGCCAGGACGAGCACGACGAGGGTGCTGACGACACCGAGAAGGAACTGCCGCATCCGCCCACCCTGCCACGCGGCGGCCGGTCGGCCGGGGCGCGGAGGGCGGCCGCCGTCGAACCCCCTTGCCCCCGGGCACGCTCCGGCCTAGCGTGGCAGGACACGTGAAAGGAGGTGGTCCAGAACATGCATTCTTCTCGGACTCGTGAGGTGGCTGCTCGCTAGCAGCCTTCGGCCGGACCGGAGTGCCGGCGAATCCACAGCAGTCACCCGACCCGCAGGTGCCCCGGAGAACGTCCGCCCGGGGAGGGCTCGACACCGAGCCACACCTGCGGGTCGCTGCTGTCCGGCCCCGGTACCCGGCCGCGGCCGCGGCCGCGGGGGCGGGGGACGGAACGGGTGGACACGGGAAACGCGGGGTTCGCCGGGGCGATCTTCCCGTGCGGACCCCGGCGTTCCCGGAGGGGGCGGGAAAGTCGGGGCGCGAGGGGTGCGGGTCAGGCGCCGAGGGTGCGGGTGAAGCCGTCGGGGACGAGGACGTCGTCGCGGCCCAGCTCCTGGACCGAGGACCTGCCGAGCCCGAGCAGCGCGGAGGAGATGCCGCCGGACATGATGTCGAGGACGTTCTCGACGCCGGCCTGCCCGTTCGCCGACAGCCCCCAGAGGTAGGCGCGCCCGATCATCACGGCCTTGGCGCCGAGGGCCAGGGCCTTGACGACGTCGCTGCCGCGCCGGATGCCGCTGTCGAAGACGACCTCGACCTGGTCGCCGACGGCGTCGGCGATGCCCGGCAGCATCCGGATCGCGCCCGGCGTGCCGTCGAGGTTGTTGCCGCCGTGGGTGGAGACCGAGATGGCCGTGACGCCGGCGTCGACCGCCCGCTTGGCGTCGTCGATCCGGCTGATGCCCTTGACCATGAACGGCCCGCCCCAGGTCTCGCGCATCCAGGCGATGTCGTCCCAGGTGGGCGGCGGGGTGGTCATCCACTCGCCGTAGGCGCCGAAGAACGTCGGGCCCTTCTCGCCCGGGCCGCCCGCGAGGTTCGGCGTCGTGAGGTCCGGCAGGGCTCCTGAGCGCACGAAGCCCGTGAGCCAGCGCGGCTTGAGGAGCACCTCAGGCGCGAACCTGGCCATCGCCTTTGGGTCCAGCTTCTCGGGGATGGCGGGGCTGCCCCAGTCCCGCCCGTGCGAGAACGTCCAGTCGAGGGTGGCGATGACGCCCTTGGCCCCGGCCGCGCGGGCCCGCTCCATCCGCGACTCGATGACCTCGCGCCCGCCGGACCAGTAGCTCTGGAAGAACACCTTGTCGTTGACGGCGCACACGTCCTCGATGGCCGAGGACCCGAACGAGCTGAGCCCCATCGCCGTGCCGCGGGCGGCGGCGGCCCGCGCGACGGCCACCTCGCCCTCGGGGTGGACGGCCTGGACGCCGGTCGGCGAGATGATGACCGGCAGGGCGAGGTCGACCCCCATGACGTGCGTGGAGAGCGAGCGCTCCGCCGACCCGCCCGCGACGTGCGGGGCGAACCCGAGCTCGGAGAACGCGGCGACATTGTCCTCGTAGGTGAGGCCGCGCTCGGACCCGGCGAGCAGCGCCTTGTAGACCGAGCGGGGCAGCCGTTTCTCGGCCCGGCGCTGGGCCTCGGCGACGGTCTCGAACCATCCGGTGCTGCTCATCGGGATCCTCTTTCGTGGGGTGCGCAGGACGGGGACGTGGCATGGGGGTCGACGGGCGCGGGGCCGCGGCGGACCGAGGGCAGGAGGGCGCGGACGGACCGCCGGCGCAGGCAGCCGGCCCACAGGCCAGCTCCGTAGGCGAGGTCCTCGGCCCGCTTGAGGGCGACGTAGCGCACCGGGTCCAGGTCGGGCCGGACGCGGCGGTGGTCCAGCACCCCGTCGACGACGACGGCGACGACGACGGCGCGGCGGGCTCGGGCGGACCCCAGCGCCAGCGCCGCGGTCAGCGGCCAGTGGTGGCGCACGAGCGCGGCCGCGGTCTGGGTGAGCGTCGCGTGCAGGCCCACGGCGAGGACGGCGGCCGCCGCGCGGTACGGCCGGTCGCTCCCGTGCAGGCGCCGGGCCAGGGACACCTCGGCCACCGCGCCGGCGGCCAGGGCCACCGGCAGGCTCCAGCGTCGCTGGGCCAGGAGCGCGCCCGCGACGACGGCCGCCCACGGCGCCATGACGACCGGCGCGACGGCCGGGCCGTGCCGCTCGGCGAGCAGCGCGGCGCCGCTGCCGTAGAAGGCCTTGCGGGCGAGCCAGGCCCGGGTGCTCGTCCGGTGCTCGTGACGCACGAGCACCCCGGGGTCGTAGCGGACCGTGTGCTCGCGGGCGACCCGCCAGACGAGGTCGACGTCCTCGGCCACCTCGAGCGCCTCGTCGAAGCCGCCGCCGAGCGCGTCGCGGCGGGCCAGGAGGACCGCGCTCGGGATGTACGAGACCCGGCCGTGCGGGTGGACGCGGGCGGGGGAGGGGCCGAGGTCGAGCGAGGAGCGGGCGGCCTCGTACCGGGCGAGGACGCCGCGGCCCTCGTCGAGCCCGAGGACCCGCGGGGCGACGAGCGCGACCCGCGGGTCGTCGAGGTGGCGGCGCAGCGCGGCGACGGCGGCGGTGTCGAGGACGACGTCGGAGTCGACGAACGCGACGACCGGCGTGCGCGCCGTGGCGAGGCCGGTGTTGCGGGCGGCGGCGGGCCCGCGCCGGGTGTCGTGCCGGACGTACCGCGCGTCGTGGCGCCGGCAGACGACGACGAGGGCGGCCGGGTCGCTCGACCCGTCGTCGACGACGACCGTGGCCAGGCCACGCAGGCCGCGCAGCAGCCGGTCCAGCTCGACCGGCCGGTCGAGGACGGGGACGACGACGGTGACGTCGGCGGGCGTGGCGTCGGCGGGCTCGGACCAGTAGGGGTGCGCCAGGCCGCGGTCCAGCAGCAGGCGGGCGACGGCGCCGGACGTGGCGTCCCGCACCTCGACCGCGCCGGATCCGTCGAGGCGGTCCAGGGCGGCGGGGCGCAGGTGGACCAGGCGCCCGGACGACCCGCCGAACAGGGTGCGGCCGTCGTCGCAGCGGTGGGCGTCGGCGGCCAGGCGGACCCGGAAGCCGCGGGGCAGCTCAGACACGCCCGAACCCCGCGTCGGCCGGCAGCACCGTCCCGTGCAGCACCCGGCCCGCGGTCGCCGCGTGCTCGACGACGGCGGCGACGTCGTCCGGGTCCAACGGCGCGCGGCCCTGCTGGTGCTCGGCCAGCGGCGCGACGTCGTCGAGGCCGTAGAGCGCGGCGGTGGCCTCGAGCATCGCCGTGCCGGTGGCCCCGGGCGCGACGCCGCAGGCGGTCACGGCGGTGCCGACGAGGTCGGCGGCCAGGGCGCGCACCACCCCGACGGCGGCGTGCTTGGCGACGACGTAGCCGGCCAGGCCGTAGAGCCCCCGTGAACCGGCGACGGAGGTGAGGACGACGACCGTGGGCCGGGCCTGCGGGGGCCGGGTCAGCAGGTGGGGGACGGCGGCGGCCGCGAGGTTCCACGCGGTGAGGGCGTCGGCGGCGAGCAGCCCGTCGCGCACGGCCGGGTCGGTCTCCCAGAGGGGCACCCCGCCGGCGATCACGGACGCGCACGACACGGCGACGTCGAGCCGGCCGTGCTCGTCGGCCACGGCCGTCACCGCCGCCCGGGTGGCGTCGCCGTCGCGCAGGTCGACGGGGCGGACGGTGGCGCCGGCCTCCAGCGCCGCCGCGCCGTCGGCGTCTGTGGCGTGCCCGTAGCCGAGGGTGCTCCCGCCGAGGTCGTCGAGCACCGTCACCCGGTGACCGGACGCGACGAGCCGCCGCACCACGGCCAGCCCGATGCCACGGGCGCCACCCCCGACGACCGCGACCCGGCCGGTCGTCCCGGGCCCGCTCACGTCCTCGCCCCGTGCGCGGCGGGCCGGACGAGCCGGCCGTACTCGTCGGCGCGGGCGTCGCGGACCTGCCGGGCGACCCGCGCGACGAGGAGGTCCAGGTGCCGCGAGCCCTCGTCGGCGCTCGCGCCCCCGGGGTCGCCGAGGACACCGGAGGGGGACACCGCGGCCACCCCGGACTCGCGCAGGCGGGGCATGAGGTCGGCCACCGGCGCGTCCGCTCCGGCGACCGCGGCGTCGAGGTCGACGGCGGCCGGGTCGAGCGCCAGCGCCAGCGAGGTCTCGGCGCGGCCCGCGTGGGCGTCCCACCCGGGCTCGGCGCACGAGGTCCACGCGACGTCGTGGCCCTCCCAGCGCAGCTGACGGGTCGCGGCCGACACCGCCGCGGCGTTGCCGCCGTGCCCGGTGACGAGCACGACCCGCCCGCACCAGCGCCGGGCGGACCGGACGAGCTCGACGACGACGTGCCGCAGCGCGTCGGTGCCGATGGAGACCGTGCCCGGGAAGTCCTCGTGCTCGCCGCTCGCGCCGTACTCGACGGCCGGGGCGACGAGCACCGCGGGCCGGTCCGCGCCGAGCAGGCGCGCCACGCCGTCGCACACGGCCCGGGCCACGGCGGAGTCGGTGGCCAGCGGCAGGTGCGGCCCGTGCTGCTCCACCGCCCCCAGCGGGACGAGGACGGTCGCGCCGCGGAGGTCGTCGCCGGACACGCGCGAGCCGAGGTCCACGGTGGTCAGCCGCCCGTCAGCGCGTCCCGGGCCGGTCCGACGGGGCTCTCGTCGCACGGGCTCGCCGGCGGACGGCGGGCGATCGTCACGGGCACCGGGGCGTTGCGCACCGGGCCGCGGTGGCTGTGGTCCTGGCTCGGCGCCGGCCGGGTGCCGTCCGCGACGGCGGCCAGCGAGCCGGCGGCGTTGCCCTTGACGCACTCGGGGTCCGGGCCGTCCAGCGGCAGGCCGGTGAAGAACTTCGCCGCCATGCAGCCGCCGCGGCACGCGTCGTACGCCGAGCACCGCGTGCAGGCGCCGCCGGTCTGCGGGGAGCGCAGCTCGCGGAAGAGCGGGGCGTCGCGCCACACCGGGGCGAACCCCTCGCCGCAGACGTTGCCGGCGAGGAAGCGGTCGTGGATGGCGAACGGGCAGGCGTACACGTCGCCGACGGGGTCGACGAGGCAGACGACCCGTCCGGCGCCGCAGAGGTTGAGGCCGGGCAGGGCGTCGCCGTAGGCCGCGAGGTGGAAGAAGGAGTCCCCGGTGAGGACGCCCTCGCCGTGGGCGACGAGCCAGTCGTAGAGCTCGCGCTGCTGCTCCGGGAGCGGGTGCAGCTCCTGCCAGACGTCGGCGCCGCGGCCGGCCGGGCGCAGGCGGGTGAGCCGCAGCATGGCGCCGTACTCGTCGGCGATCTCCTGGAAGCGGTCCAGCTGCGGGATGTTCTCGCGGGTGCAGACGACCGACAGCTTGGTGTCCCGCATGCCGGCGTCGCGCAGGTTGGCCAGGGCCCGCAGGGCGGCGTCGTAGGTGCCGGCGCCGCGGACCCGGTCGTTGACCTCGGGCGTCGCGCCGTCGAGGGAGACCTGGACGTCGACGTAGTCGGTGGCGGCGATCCGCTCGGCCCGCTCCGGGGTGATGCGGAAGCCGTTGGTCGAGAACTTCACCCCGACGTGGTGCGCGACGGCGTGGTCGACGATCTCCCAGAAGTCCGGCCGGACCGTGGGCTCGCCGCCGCCGATGTTCACGTAGAAGACCTTCATCGCCTCGAACTCCTCGATGAGGGCGAAGCACTCCTGCGTGCTCAGCTCGCGGGGGTCGCGCCGCCCGGAGGAGGAGAGGCAGTGCACGCACGCGAGGTTGCACGCGTACGTGAGCTCCCAGGTGAGGCAGATCGGGGCGTCGAGGCCGTGCTCGAAGTGGTCGACGAGCCGGGTGCCGCGGGCGGGCGCCGCCGGGGTCGTGACGGGGCGTTCGGGGGCCAGGGTCATGCGGTCCTCCTCGTGATCATCCGCTGGTCGGCCAGGCGGCGCAGCGCGGCGTCGAACCCCGCGCGCTCGCCGTCCGGCACGCCCGCGGCGTCCAGGGCGTCGCCGACGGTCGGCGCGTCCCGCAGGCCCTCGACGACGGCGACGAGCCGGCGGTCCTTGAGGAAGGTCAGCCGGCGGGTCGTGAAGTCGTAGAGCAGGGCGCCGAACGGCTCGGGGCGGATCGCCACCGAGCCGTTCAGCTCCCAGGACTGCTCGAGCACCTCGCGCGTCCTCTAGTAGACGCCGCACATGCCGTCGATGGACACGTCCTCGACGAGGGCGTCCGCGAGCAGGTCCTCCTGCGCGGGCACCTCGGCCGGGGCGTCCTCGGTGATCTCCTCGGGCGTCATCGCGACTCCTTGTCAGCTGCGTCGGTGATGGAGGCGACCCCGCGGACGGGGCCTGCGCCCCACGCTAGGGAGGCGATCGGCCCGCCTCATCCGCCAGGCGTACGGGACCCCCCTGTCGGACCGGGCAGGGGAGGGGAGTCGCCCCTGCCCGACCGGACGGCTGCACCCACCGTCCGAGGTGGGGGCGACCGCCACGCGGGGCGGGTGGTTTCCCCGGCCTCGTCTATGCACCCGGGGGCCCGCTCCCTAGCGTCGGGACCGCTGGTCCGCGACTGCCTCAACGAGGAGGATGTTCCATGCAGGTAGACGAGCTGCTCAAACCGTTCCCCATCAAGGAGTTCCACCCCTTCCCGAGGGCCCTGCTCGGCCCCGGGTCGCACGAGATGATCGGTCCGGAGGCCCTCAAGCTGGGCTTCCGCAAGACCCTCGTCATGACCTCCGGGCTTAGGGGGACCGACGTCGTGCACAAGATCGTGGAGTCGATGAAGTACCACGGGCTCGAGGTCGTCGTGTACGACAAGGTCGAGTCCAACCCCAAGGACTACAACGTCATGGACGCCGTCGGGCTGTACCAGGACAACGAGTGCGACTCCTTCGTCTCCATCGGCGGGGGCAGCTCGCACGACGCCTGCAAGGGCGCGCGCATCGCGGTCGCGCACGACGGCCGCAACGTCAACGAGTTCGAGGGCTTCAACAAGTCCGAGAACCCGAAGAACCCGCCGCACATCGCCGTCTCGACGACCGCCGGCACCGGCTCGGAGACGTCGTGGGCGTACGTCATCACCGACACCACGACCGACCCGGACAACCCGCACAAGTACGTCGCGTTCGACGACGCCTCGGTGACGACGCTGGCCATCGACGACCCGGTGCTCTACTACGACTGCCCGGTCGACTACACCGCGCAGTGCGGGTTCGACGTCCTCGCCCACGCGAGCGAGCCGTACGTGTCCCGGCTGAACTTCGAGCCCTCGCTCGGCAACGCGCTGCGGGCCATCAAGCTCACCGCCGAGAACCTGCGCCAGGCCGTGTGGAACGGCCAGGACCTCGCCGGCCGCGAAGGGATGATGTACGCGCAGTACATCGCCGCCCAGGCCTTCAACTCCGGCGGCCTCGGCATCATCCACTCCATCAGCCACGCGGTGTCGGCGTTCTACGACACCCACCACGGCCTCAACAACGCGATCGCGCTGCCGCGGGTGTGGGCGTTCAACATGCCGACCCAGTACAAGCGGTTCGCCGAGATGGCCGAGGCGATGGGCGTCGACACCTACGGCATGACCGACGTGCAGGCCGCCGACGCCGCCCTCGAGGCCGCCATCCGGCTGCTGCGCGACGTGGGCATCACGGAGAAGTTCACCGACGTCACGGCCGACACGTACTCCAAGAACCGCCTCGGCCAGGGGCCGACGGCGTTCTACGAGAACGCGGGCACGATCACCGGCGACAGCGACGACGTCGACCGGATCACCAACCACGTCCTCGGCGACGCCTGCACCCCGGGCAACGCCAAGGAGTGCACCTTCGAGACCGTCCGTCCGGTCGTGGACCACTGCATGAACGGTGACCTCGACGACCTCCTCTCCTGACGCCGGCCCCGGTGCCGCCCGGACGCGCACGACGCGGCCGGGCGGCACCGGCACCCCTTCCCCACCGACGACGTTGGAGGACCACGACGTGACCGCGAGCAGCGAGGACGCACCGACGAGCGGGCAGGCCCCCGCGCCCGCCGACCCCGGGGTCGCCACGACCTTCGCGAGCGTCGAGGACGCCCGCGACCGGCTGCGCGAGGTCGGCTACCTCACCGACGACCGGCTGGCCACGACCGCGTTCCTCCAGTCCGCGCTGGGCAAGCCGCTGCTCCTCGAGGGCCCGGCCGGCGTCGGCAAGACCCAGCTGGCGCAGAGCGTGGCCGCCGCCACGGGGCGCCGGCTGCTGCGCCTCCAGTGCTACGAGGGCCAGGACGAGACCAAGGCCCTGTACGAGTGGGACTACGGCAAGCAGCTGCTCTACACGCAGATGCTGCGCGACAAGATCGGCCAGGTCGTGCAGGACGCCCCCGACATCGCGTCGGCCGTCGACCGCATCGCCTCGCAGGACAGTGTGTTCTTCTCCGAGCGCTTCCTCGTCGCCCGTCCGCTGCTGGAGGCCATCACCTCGCCCGAGCCGGTCGTCCTCCTCGTCGACGAGGTCGACCGCGCCGACGAGGCCCTCGAGGCGGTCTTCCTCGAGCTGCTCGCCGAGTTCCAGGTGTCGGTGCCGGAGGTCGGCACCTTCGTCGCCGAGCAGCTGCCGCTCGTCGTCCTCACCTCGAACAACACCCGCGACCTGTCGGCCGCGCTCAAGCGCCGCTGCCTGCACCTGTTCCTCGACTACCCCTCGGCCGACCGGGAGCTGGAGATCATCCGCTCCAAGGACACCGGTCTCACCGACGCGCTCGCCGAGCAGCTCGTCGGGGTCGTCCGCGGCCTGCGCGAGCTCGAGCTGCGCAAGGCGCCGAGCATCTCCGAGACCATCGACTGGGCCCGCACCCTCGCCGTCCTCGGGGTCACCGAGCTGTCCGCGCCGGTGCTCGCCGAGACCCTCAACGTCGTGACGAAGTACGAGCGCGACCTCGGTCTCGCCACCCGTGAGCTGCCCCGCCTCGTCGACCCGAACCGGGAGGTCCCCGACGGCCGGGGCCACGGGCACGGCCACGGCCACGGCCACGGACACGGGCACTCCCACGACGACCCGACGCCCGCGGCCGCGCCGGCTGCGCCCCGGACGCCGGGGGACGGACCGGACGGGCGCGAGGTCCGGGCGGCCAAGGACGCCCCCGGCCGGCACGACGAGGCGTACTACGGCTCGCCGAGCGCGGGGTCGGCCGCGCCGAGAAAGGTCTCGTCCTCGCAGGGCCGGCGGTCCTTCGGCCGCGGCGCCCGGAAGCGCCCGCTCTAGGCCCGCGCGGTGGAGAGCTCGCTGCACCGCTTCATCCGGTTCCTGCGCCTGCACGGGATGCGGGTGTCGGTGGCCGAGGCGCTCGACGCTCTCGAGGCCGCCTCGCAGCCGGGCATCATGGCGCAGCGCGAGGTGCTGCGCTCCGCGCTCGCCGTCACCCTCGTCAAGGACCGCCGCGACCAGGAGGTCTTCGACACCGTCTTCGACCGGTTCTTCCGGCTGCGCCAGGTCGTCCCGGACGAGCAGGGGCACGGGCACGCGCACGACGACCTGTCCGACTCCGGCGAGCTGACCGGGCTGACGATCAGCGACGAGCTGTCCGACACCCCGCAGCAGGGCCACAGCCACGGGGCGCCGCAGGACATCCGCGAGTACTTCCGACCCGAGGATCTCGCGCAGCAGTACAACCTCCACCAGGAGGCCAACAAGCTGGACATGGCGGCGATGACCGACGAGGTCGTCCTCTCCAAGGACGGGGTGACCCCGCAGGGCGAGGCCGCCCGGGTGCAGGTCTCGACCTCGCGGCTGCACAACCCCGGGACGCCCGGCACCCTCACCGAGGCCCGCGGCACCGAGCTGGACGTCGAGCTGTCCGTCGCCGAGGAGCTCGCGCTGCTCGGCTGGCTCGGCGAGCCGGACGACGAGCTCGAGGCCGTGCTCCCCGACCCCGACCTCGCCGCCCTGCGCGAGCAGCTGGCGCCGTTGCTGGCCGGCCTCCCGGAGCAGATCAAGCGGCACCTCGAGCAGCTCATGGCCGGCGAGGCCGAGGTCGAGGAGCGCGAGCTGGACGCCGCCCGGGCCGAGGTGCTCGCCGAGCCCGACCGGCTGGCCTTCGAGGAGTCGGTGCGCCGGCTGCTGCGGGCGCTGCGCGGGGCGCCCCGGCCGCGCCGGCACGTCGCCGGGCGCGGCGTCATCGACAGCCGCCGGACGATGCGCTCGAACATGCGCTACGACGGCGTGCCGTTCCGCCCCGTCCTCGTGAGCAAGCGCGAGGACCGCCCCCAGCTGCTCGTCCTGTGCGACGTCTCGCTCTCGGTGCGGGCGACGTCGGGGTTCGCCCTGCACCTGGTCCACGGCCTGCAGACGGTCGCGTCCAAGGTGCGCTCGTTCGCCTTCGTCGACGAGGTCGCCGAGATCACCGACCTGTTCGACGACCACCACGTGCAGCAGGCGCTCGCCATGGTCATGGCGGGTCGGTCCGACGGCGGGGTCGTCGACGTCGACGCCGACAGCGACTACGGGTCGGTGCTGCGGCAGTTCCTCGACGAGTTCGGGTCGGCCATCACCCGGCGGACGACGGTCGTCGTCATCGGCGACGGGCGGGGCAACGGCAAGGACCCGGCGCTCGGCGCGTTCGAGGAGATCGCCCGGCGGGCCCGGCACGTCGTCTGGCTGACTCCGGAGCCTCGGTACTCGTGGGGGCTCGGGCGCTGCGACCTGCCGGTGTACGAGCCGCACTGCGACCACATCGAGGTCGTGCGCAACCTCGGGGCCCTGGAGACGTTCTCGCACCGGATGGGGGAGGTGCTGACGTGACGGTCGCGCCGATCGACGCGCTCGCCCCCGTCCTCGGCGGCTGCTACCGGGACGGGGTGGTCGCCGTGCGGCCGCGGGGCGTCGGGGCGCGCCGCCGGCTCGGGACGGTGCGCACGGCGCACTTCGACCTCGGGCGCGAGGGCGGGGAGCTCGTCGTCGAGCACGCGCTGACCCTCGACGACGTCGACGACGACCTCGCCGGGCTGCTCTCCGACGAGCTGTTCGAGCCCGGCTGGCTGCGCGGGGCCGAGCTGTTCGAGCGGGTCTTCACCGGGGTCGTCGTCACCTGCGCCGAGGACCCGCTCGTGGCCTGGGAGGCGTTCTACGCCAACACCCTGGCCGCCGTGGGCGCCTCGTCGGATCCGGTGACGGCGCCGGCGCTCGCTCCCGGGTCGGGGCACGGGGCCATCCGGGACTACGCCCCCGTGTACGCGCACGCGGAGGCGCTCGTGGCCGAGGGGGCGGCCTCGGGGCGAACGGTCCTCGAGCTCGGCAGCTGCTTCGGGTTCCTGGCCCTGCGGCTGGCGATGCGCGGCCGGGCGGTGACGGCCTCGGATGTCTCGGCCGGCACGATGCGTCTGCTCGCGGCCATGGCGCCCCGCCTCGGGGTGGACGTGCGGACCCTCACCTGCGGCGCGGCGCACGTCCCGGAGCCCGACTCCGGCGCCGACGTCGTCCTCGCCGTGCACCTGCTGGAGCACCTGGAGCCCGAGCACGCGGACCTCGTCGTCGCCGAGGCCCGTCGCCTCGCCGCCCGGCGCGTCGTCGTCGCCGTCCCGCTGGAGTCCTCGCCCAGCGAGCAGTACGGCCACGTCTGGTCGGTCACCCTCGAGGCGCTGCGCCGCTGGGGCGAGTGCTCGCCCGGCTGGCGCGCTGAGGTGCACGAGCACCACGGCGGCTGGCTCGTCCTCGACCGCGCGTGACCCCGACACCGGGGTTCCCCGGTCACGCCCGGATCCGTGACGGGGATCCTGCCGGATGACGGGGCAGCTGCGCGGTCGTCCGGCAACGACCCCGGCACCGGCTCACGGACGGGCGACCGCGGTGGACCGCCCTCCCCGGCGGTCAGGCGGCCGGACTGTCCCGGTCGTCACCGACGACCGCGGCCCACCACCCCCCGGTCCTGTCGTCGAGCCCCGGCAGCGACGGTCCGGGCGCCGGGCCGGCGGCCGGCGGATGTGCGCGCCCGACGGGCGTCCGCGTCGGCAGCAGGTCGGCGAGGGCACGGTCGTAGGACCCGTCGCTGCGGTCCCACACGACGTACCGGCCGCGGTCGTCGGGTGTGGCGAGGACGTGGGCCCAGAAGCGGCGGGTGTGCACGACGGTGTGATGTCGCTGGCACAGGAGCGCAGCGTTCTGGACGTCGGTCGTCCCGCCGTCGGCCCAGTGCCGCACGTGGTGGGCGCGGGTCCAGTCCGGCGGAGCGGAGCATCCGGGATACGTGCAGCCCCGGTCCCGGCGGCGCAGGAGGCGCCGCTGGGCCCGGGTGAAGAGGCGGGCGACGCGACCGACGTCGAGGACCTCGCCGGCCGAGCCCAGGACGTACGGGACCACTGCGGCGTCGCAGGCGAGGCGACGCAGCGCCTCGGGCGAGAGAACCGTGCCGTCGGCGACCGAACCGACCACCTCGGCCGCTCCCGAGCGAGCCTCCAGGTCCGTGAGGTCGATGCTCACGTGCAGCACCGCCCCACTCGTCGACGGATCCTCGGCCGCACCGGCCTCCAGACCCGAGGACCGCCGGCAGACGTCGGTCAACGCCTCCACCCGGCGCTGGCCGGCGGGACGCAGATCTCGCTCACCGGTCTCCGGGTTCGGCGCCGGCGCGGACATCGGCCCGATCGCGGCTTCGAGCACGGCGGCCTGTTCGGGCGTCATCCACAGCTGGTACTCGGTGAGGTCCCCCGACTCCACGCGCGGCATCGACAGCCGGGCCGCGACCGCGAGACGCTCCTGCAGGTCCCCGAGCGCGCCGTCGTGGCCGTGGTCGGCCAGCAGCTGTGGACGGAGCCTGCGCATCATCGTCGGTCCCCACTCCCGCGCGAGGCCGATGAGGCCCTCGACGACGGTCGGTACGGCCTCCGGCCGCAGCAGGGGTTCCAGGCGGGCCGTCTCACGCAGGACGGCACAGCCGGTCGAGGCCTCGAGCCGCCCTGACGTCACCGCCACGCCGACCAGCCCGAGGGGAGAGTCGTGGGGTGGGCGGGCGCCGTCGATGCCGCGGGACGCGACGACGTCCACGGCGAGTCGTGCGACCGATGCGGCGCCACCCTGGCACAGCGACGGCGCGTGCTCGCGGACCCACCGCTGGACCTCCGACCCCGCGACCTCGCCGCGGCGGGTGGCCTCGACGGTGACGGCGACCCGGGCGGCAGACCCGGCGGCGGTGACCTCGTCGACCAGGCCGAGGAGCTCGGCGAGCTCGGGACCGGAGGCGGACGCCAGCACCTCGCCGACCCCCGTCAGCGCGTCGCGGGCAGCCTCGATGCGGGAGCGTCGCTCCGCCAGGCCCATCGTTCCCCCTGCCATGACCACAGTGTTCCAGGCGCCACCGACACCCCACCCCGACCCACGGCCGGGCTTGTGGAGAACCGTGGCAACCGGGGCAGATCCGGGTCAGGGGCCGATGACCTCGGGCGTCAGGACCAGCTCGTAGAGGACGATGCCGTGCTCACGGCCGGTCTCGGTGAAGCCGGCGCGCTCCAGCGTCCGCTGCGAGGCGATGTTGCCGAGGTCGGTGTCGGCGACCACCCGGGTGAGCCCCTGCTCCCGGGCCACCCCGACGACCGCCGCCACGGCCTCGGCGGCGAACCCGTGGCCCCGCGCCGACGGCACGAGGCCGTACCCGATCTCGACCTCGCCGTCGACCGGCGGCCCCTTGAACCCGATCCCCCCGACGGCCAGCCCGTCCGCGCGCCGCCGCACGACGTAGTGCCCGAACGGCGCCGGGTCCCCGTGGTCGGCCGACTGCAGGAGGAGCATCGTCGCGGCCAGCACGTCGCCGTCGAACGGGAAGTCCTCGGCCCACCGGTCCGACCGCCCGGGTCGGCGCGCGACGATCCGCTCGGCCTCCGCGACGTCGGCGGCCTCCAGCGTGAGCCGCGCGGTGGTGCTCAGAGCATCCCGCGCTTGGTCGCCTCGTAGACCGCCTCGGCCCGGCCGGACACCCCGAGCTTGCGCAGGATGTTGCCGACGTGGAACTTGGCCGTCGTCTCCGAGATGTAGAGCCGCTTGCCGATCTCCTTGTTCGACAGCCCGCGGGCGAGCAGCTGCAGCACCTCGTCCTCGCGCGCCGACAGGGTCGGCTCGACGGGCGCGGGCGGCGCCTGCATGCCGCGGACCATGGCCGCGGCCGACCGCGCGTCGAAGGCCGACTCGCCCTGGCTCACGTCGTGGATGGCCCGCACGAGCGCGGCGGTGTCGACGTCCTTGACGACGTAGCCCTTGGCCCCGGCGCGCACGGCCTCGAGGACGAGGTTCTCGTCGAGGAACGTCGTCAGCACGAGCACCGCCACCGAGGGGTGCCCGGTGCTGATGGCGTGGGCCAGCTCGAGCCCCTCGGTGTCGGACGACGTCGACAGCTTGAGGTCGAGCAGGACGACCTTCGGGGTCACCCGCTCCAGGACGGCGAGCGCCTCGCCGCGCGAGGAGGCCTCGGCGACGACGGTGATGTCGGGCTCGCGCTCGAGGACCGAGCGCAGGCCCTGCCGGACGATGGCGTGGTCGTCGACGAGCATCACCCCGATCGTGTCCTGGTCGGCGGTGTCGGAGCGGTCGGCGGTGCTCAGCACTAGGGGGCCTCCTGGTGGTCGTGCAGCTCGAGGCCGACGAGGGGGGTGCGGACGACGGGCAGGGGGACGCGGAAGACGACGCGGACGCCGCCGAGGCGCGAGCGGCGGAAGGCCAGCGAGCCGCCGAGGCCGCGGACCCGGCAGTCCATGTTGGCCAGGCCCTGGTGGCGGCCGTCGCGGACCGAGCGGCGCTCCAGCTGGAGCATCCGGCGCAGCGCGGCGGGCTCGCCGTCGCCGTCGTCGGACACGGAGACGACGAGCGCCGACGGCAGCCACCGCACCCGGACGACGGCCCGGCGGGCGGCGGCGTGGGTGACGACGTTGAACAGCGCCTCGCCGACCCCCCGGGCGATCTCGTGGTGGACGTCGGGGTCGAGGACGAGCGCCCGGCCCTCGACGAGGATCTTGATGTCGAGCATCGGCCGGTGGTGGTGGGTCACCTCGGTGAGGAGGTCCTCCAGCGATGCGACGGAGTCGGTGTGCGAGCGGGTGAGCGCGAAGATGGCCGAGCGCAGCTGCTCGACGGCCGCCTGGGTCAGCGACTTGGCCGTCTCCAGCTGCCCGGCGACGTCCGCCGCGCCCATCGCCGCGGCCTCCCCGCGGGCCACCTCGACGGACATTCCGGCCGAGAGGACGTACTGGGTGACGCTGTCGTGCAGCTCGCGGGCGATGCGGTGCCGCTCGGCGTCGATGAGCTCGCGCTGCTGGGCGACGGCGAGCATCTGCTCGGCGGCCTCGAGCTCGGCGGTGCGGGCGGCGAGGTCGCGGGCCTGGGCCCGGGCCTCCTCGTGCAGGCGCTGCGCCCGGCGGTGCAGGGACAGCCCGGCCTGGTACTGCTCGCTCGTGTGCAGCGACACCGCCGCCTGGTTGGCGAGGATGCGCAGGACGGCGAGGTCCTCGGGCTCGGGGTCCTCGTGCAGGCCGTGCCGGGCGGCGAGGCCGCCGACGCGCCGGCCCTCGAGGTACATCGGCACCCGCACCCACACGTCGTCGCGCGCCGACGGTCCGGCGTACCCGGACCGGATCGCGGCGAGCTCGAGCCGGACGTTCTCGGGCACCTCGGCCGGGTCCCCGAGGCTGCGCCGGTCCGGCCCGACGACGACGAAGCGCGGCCGGGCCTTCTCCAGGGCGCTGTCGGCGAGGGCGAGCACCGCCCAGGGCGCCGCGAGGTGGTCGGCCGCGGCCTTGGTGACCTCCTCGAGCAGCCCGCGGGGGCCCTCGACGGTGCGGACGACGGCCCGCGAGATCGTGTCCATGGCGCGGACGGCGCGCTGGGTGCGCTCGGTGGAGCGCAGGTAGGCCGGGTAGTACGAGTTCTTGCCCGAGCGGACGCCGGTGAGCCGCGAGAGGTCTGCGGCGCCCTGGCTCACCGCGACCCCGTCCTCACAGCGCCGCCCGGAACAGGCGCTCGATGTCGTGGGCGTCGGACGCGCGGGGGTTCGTCGTCAGGCAGGCGTCCTCGAGCGAGTTCTCCGACAGGGTGACCAGGTGCTCCTCGGTGATGCCGAGCGAGCGCAGGGACCGCGGCACCCCGACCTCGTCGGCCAGCGCCCGCACGTGCTCGGCCAGTGCCTCGGCGGCCTCCTCGGCGGGCAGGCCGTCGACGGCCAGGCCGGCGGAGCGGGCGAGCGCGACGAAGCGGTCCGGGGCAGTCTGGGCGTTGTAGCGGATGACGTGCGGCAGGAGGATCCCGTTGATGACGCCGTGCGGGGCGTCGAGCAGGCCGCCGACCTGGTGGCTCATCGCGTGCGTCGCCCCGAGGATCGCGTTCGTGAAGGCCATCCCGGCGGCCAGGGCGGCCTCGGCCATCCCGGTGCGCGCCACCCGGTCGTCGGGGACGCGCATCGTCGTCACGAGGTGACGGTTGACGAGCCCGACGGCGTTGAGCGCGTGGACGTCGGCCAGGGCGTTGTGCGCCCGCGAGACGAACGCCTCGATGCCGTGGGTGAGGGCGTCCAGGCCGGTGGCGGCGTTGAGCCACTCGGGCATCGTCACGAGCAGGCGCGGGTCGGTGATGGAGATGTCCGGGACGAGCGCCCGGCCCATGATCGTCACCTTCACGTGCCGGGTGGTGTCGGTGACGATGCAGAACTGGCTGACGTCGGCACCGGTGCCGGAGGTCGAGGGGATCATCAGCAGGGGCGGGATCTCGCGGTGGACCTGGTCGACGCCGCGGTAGTCGAGGATCGACCCGCCGTTGCCGGCGAGGATGGCGACGCCCTTGGCGGCGTCCATGCACGACCCGCCGCCGATGCCGATGATGACGTCGCACTCGTTGCTGCGGTAGAGGTCGTGGGCGGCGGCGACCTCACTGTCCTTGGGGTTGGGCGTGACGTCGCTGCAGACGACGGGGGAGAGGCCGACCTCGGACAGGTGCTGCCGCAGCTCGCGGACCCAGCCGGCCTCGACGATCCCCGGGTCGGTGACGACGAAGGGGCGGCGGGCGCCGAGCCGGCGCGCGGCGTAGCCGGCCTCCGCGAGCGCCCCGATGCCGAAGACGATCTCGGGCGCCTGGAACTTCACGAGGGCCCCGGCGTCGACCGGCCAGGCGGTTGCGGCTCCGGCGCCACTGCCGTCGAGCCCGGGCATGCAGCCTCCTGCACCTCGTCGTCGGGGGCCTTCACGGTAACCCCGCGAGGGCCCCTTGGCGAGGCCTGCCCGCGTCCGGTCTGCGCCGTCCCGGGGAGAACCGGGCCGACCTGTCCGGTCGGGCAGGTCGCGTGGACCGGTCCGCCCGCCGGACCGGACGGCACCGCCCGCGGACGGGCGAGGCTCAGGCGTCGATGGCGCGGGCCCGGACGGCCGGCATCGCCCGCTCGCGGCGCAGCGCCGGAAGGTACAGCGCGGCACCGAGGACGCTGAAGGTGCCCGCGACGACGATGCCCGTCGCCGTGCTCGTCGCCTCGGCGAGCGGGCCGAGGGCGAGCATCCCGAGGCTGAACGCACCGCCCGCGACCATCGAGTTGATCGACAGCACGGTCGTGCGGTTGTGCGCCTCCGCCTCACGGTGCAGCAGCGTGGCGTGGACCGGTCCGCCGGTGCCGTGGAGGGTGTAGACGACGAGGAAGGCGGTGACGAGCCCGACCGGGCCGGCCACGAGCCCCATGACGACGACCGCGGCGGCCCGGGCCACGCTCGAGGCGATGGCCGTGCGGGTGACCCCGATGCGGCGGGCCAGCAGCGCCGCGCCGGCCGACCCGGCGGCGAACAGCCCCCAGGCCGCGGCCGACACCGGGCCGATGAGCGCCCCCGCGCGCGCCTCGCCGCCGACGAGCTCGGACAGGCGCACCGGCATCAGGGTCTCGAAGGCGATCATCCCGACGCTCCAGAACACCTCGACCCCGACGAGGGCGAGCAGCACCCGGTTGGTCCGCAGCAGCCCGATGCCGCCGGCGACGACCGCCGGCGCCTGCCGGGCCGACGCCAGGGCACGGCGGACGCCGCGGCCGTCGACGTGGGTCGCGGGCTCGCGCATGAGCACCGCGGTGGCGAGGAGGTTGACGGCGTGGAAGGCGATGGCGAGCCAGTAGGCGTTCTCGAGGGCGGTGAGCGCTCGCACCGGGTGCCAGGCGATGACACCACCCGCGACGAGCGCGCCGACGGCGATCGCGCCGCCGAGGGCCGTCCCGGCCCGGGAGAGCCCGTCCGCGACGACGACGTCCGGGTCGTCGGCCTGGGCGGTGTCGACGTACCAGGACTCCAGCGGCCCGGAGTCCAGCGCCCGGTAGACGCCCTGGAGGAGCATGGCGACGACGAACGCGGCGAAGGTCTGCGCGGTGACGAAGAGCACGGCGGACACGAGCGCGACCGCGGTGGCGGTGACGAGCACGGGCCGGCGGCCGAGGGCGTCGGCGAACCCTCCGGTCGGCAGCTCGAGACCGAGGACGACGAAGCCCTGCATCGCGAAGATGACGCCGATCTGGGCCAGGGACAGGCCGCGTTCGAGCGGCAGGAGGGTGGTGACCCCGATGGTGAGGCCGACGGGGAACCAGCGGGTCACGGTGAGCCAGAGCAGGGTCCGGCGGGCCGCGTCGGCGGTCACCGGGGCGGGGCCGGCGGCGGTCCGGTGGCCCGGCGAGGTGCTCACCTGCGGTCCTCGCCGCGCGGCGGCCGGTCGAGGTCGATCGGGTACATGACGGCGTAGATGGCCACCCGGCGTGCGGAGGGGTTGCCCTGTCCCACGCGGCGGTAGCGGGCGACGACCTCGTCGAGCTCGTCACGCATGGCGCGGGCCTGCTCCGGGGTCGCGACGACCCACGAGTCGTCCATGCCCATGGCGTCGCGCCAGGTGTCCGGCCAGCCGGCCTCGACGTCGAGCCACCGCTCGTAGCGCTCGCCGAGGTGGCGGGAGTAGTCGCGCTGCAGCCAGCCGAGGGCGGTCTCGGCGTCGTCGTCGCCGCCGAAGTCGCTCGGCTCCCACTGGTGGGACTCGGTGGCCGCCCGCCAGACCCGCCGCTTGCCCTCGCCGTCGCCGGTGTCGGCGACGAGGCCGACCGACTCCAGCCGGCGCAGGTGGTACGAGGTCGCACCCGAGTTCGTCCTCAGCCGGGCGGCGAGGTCGGTGGCCGTCGCCGGGCCGTCGACGCGCAGGCTGGAGAGCAGCCGGCTGCGCAGGGGGTGGGCGAGGGTCTTCAGGGCCACGGCGTCGAGGCGGAGACCGGTGAGATGGCCGTCGTCGGGGGATCCGGGAGCGCTCATGCGTGCACAATACCTGTGCACAATCTGCTTGCACAATACCTGTGCAAAGATTACGGGCACGGCGTCTTCGCAGGTCAGAACCCCTCCGCGGGACGACGGGCGGCGATTAGGCCGGATTACGGCACCCCCATACACTTGAGGACTGTTGTGCCGTGCGCTGTCGCGACGGACCCGGTCCTCGCCAGAGCACGCGGCACACGCCCCGACACCAGTCCCACAGGAAGCTTCCATGCGTACCTACACCCCGAAGCAGGGCGAGATCACCCGCGCGTGGCTCGTCATCGACGCCACGGACGTCGTGCTCGGCCGCCTCGCGAGCCAGACGGCGACGCTGCTGCGCGGCAAGCACAAGCCGACATTCGCGCCGCACGTCGACACCGGCGACTTCGTCATCATCATCAACGCCGACAAGGTGGCCCTCACCGGCAGCAAGCACGAGCAGAAGCGGGTCTACCGCCACTCGGGCTTCCCGGGCGGGCTGAAGTCGCAGTCCTACACCGAGCTGCTCGCCAAGAGCCCCGAGAAGGCGGTCGAGAAGGCCGTCCGCGGGATGCTCCCCAAGACCTCGCTCGGCCGGCAGCAGCTGACCAAGCTCAAGGTCTACGCCGGCGCCGAGCACCCGCACGCAGCCCAGCAGCCCACCCCCTTCGAGATCACCCAGGTGGCCCAGTGATGTCCGAGAACGCCCAGATCGACGAGACCGCCGGGACGGACGCGAACGACGCGGTCGTCACCGAGTACACCTCCGAGTCCGACGGCACCGTCGGCGGCGCCGAGGGCGTCGCCCGCCCCAGCGCCTCCGCGCCCGGTGGCGCCACCGGCCGCCGCAAGCAGGCCGTCGCCCGCGTCCGGATCGTCCCCGGCAGCGGCGAGTGGAAGGTCAACGGCCGCACTCTCGAGGAGTACTTCCCGAACAAGGTGCACCAGCAGATCGTCGCCGAGCCGCTCAAGGTCCTCGAGCTCGACGGCGCCTACGACGTCCTCGTGCGCGTCCACGGCGGCGGCCCCTCCGGCCAGGCCGGGGCCGTGCGCCTCGGCGTCGCCCGCTCGCTCAACGGCGTCGACCCCGAGCTCAACCGCCCGGCGCTGAAGAAGGCCGGTCTGCTCACCCGGGACGCCCGCGTCCCCGAGCGCAAGAAGGCCGGTCTCAAGAAGGCCCGCAAGGCGCCGCAGTACAGCAAGCGCTGACCCGCGCGCCCGCACGCCACGACGGCGGCATCCCGGTGGGGGTGCCGCCGTCGCGGCGTCCAGGGGCAGCTCGCGGTAGGTTCGGCGGCGGTTCACCACGGAAAGGCGTCAGCCCATGTCCCGACTCTTCGGCACCGACGGGGTGCGCGGTCTCGCGAACCGCGACATCACCGCGGAGCTCGCGCTCGACCTCAGCATCGCCGCGGCGCACGTCCTCGGCGAGGAGGACCGGCGCGCCGGCCGCCGTCCCCGTGCGGTCGTCGGCCGCGACCCCCGGGTGAGCGGCGAGTTCCTCTCCGCCGCGGTGTGCGCCGGCCTCGCGTCGGCCGGGGTCGACGTGCACAACGTCGGCGTCCTGCCGACCCCCGCCGTCGCCTACCTCACCAACGACATGGGCGCCACCTTCGGCGTCATGCTCTCGGCCTCGCACAACGCCATGCCCGACAACGGCATCAAGTTCTTCGCCACCGGCGGGCACAAGCTCGCCGACGCCGTCGAGGACGAGATCGCCGCCGCGATGGGCCGCGACTGGGAGCGGCCGCAGGGCGCCGACGTCGGCCGCGTCCACGAGAACCGGGCCGGCCAGGCGCGGTACGTCGCCCACCTCATGCAGGCGCTGCCGAACCGGCTGGACGGGCTCAGGGTCGTCATCGACGGCGCGCACGGCGCCGCCAGCGCCGTCTCCCCGGAGGCGTTCCGGCTCTCCGGCGCCGAGGTCGTCGAGATCGGCACCGACCCCGACGGGCTCAACATCAACGACGGCTACGGCTCGACGCACCTGGAGCGGCTGCGCTCGGCGGTCGTCGAGCGGGGCGCGCACCTCGGCATCGCCCACGACGGCGACGCCGACCGGTGTCTCGCCGTCGACGCCGACGGCGGCGAGGTCGACGGCGACCAGATCATGGCCATCCTCGCGCTCGCCCTGCGCGACCACGGGCTGCTGCGCGAGAACGTCCTCGTCGCCACCGTGATGAGCAACCTCGGCCTCATCCAGGCCATGGAGCGCGAGGGCGTCACCGTCAAGCAGACCGGCGTCGGCGACCGGTACGTCCTGGAGGAGATGCGCCGCCACGACCACTCCCTCGGCGGCGAGCAGTCCGGCCACGTCATCCTCCTCGAGCACGCGACGACCGGCGACGGCATCCTCACCGGCCTCATGCTCGCCGCGCGGGTCGCCGAGACCGGCCGCCCGCTCGCCGAGCTCGCCGCGGTGATGACCCGGCTGCCGCAGGTGCTCGTCAACGTCAAGGGCGTCGACAAGGACCGCGTCGACACCGACGAGGGCGTCCAGGGCGCCGTCGCCGCCGCCCAGGGTGTGCTGGACGGCACCGGCCGGGTGCTGCTGCGCAAGTCCGGCACCGAGCCCGTCGTCCGGGTCATGGTCGAGGCCGGCACCGAGGCCCAGGCCAAGGAGACCGCCGACCAGCTGGCCGCCGTCGTCGAGGAGCGCCTCGCCCTCGCCTGATCCTCCCCGC
>NZ_SAYU02000100.1:0-493 GCF_004025965.2 Phycicoccus flavus
CCGTCCCCACCCACCCCTAGCGGACATTTCGGGGTGACCCCGAAATGTCCGCCGGAGCGCACTTCGTAAGCGGGGTCTCGGCGACGTTCCGGGGTCTCGGGCCCACGTCAGGTCGTGCGGCGGTCGGAAGGGCTGCGTCGGACCGTGGCCGGCGGCGGTTTCAGTCCGCCAGCCCGGAGTGGGCCCGTGTGGTCGGCCAGGATGGTCCGACAGCGGCGGCGGACGTCTGCGAGGTCGTGTGCGGCTCAGGACGCCGACGCGCCGGGACGGTGCGCCGCCGCTCCGGCTCGTGACGACAACTCGTCGGATGCTCCGGCCACCGGTGCGGTGGCGGACGCCGTCGACCCCGTCGCGACGGGAGCGCTCGACGACGCGGAGCCGGACGACCACGTCGCCGTCGATCCGCCGCCGGGGCCCTCGGCGGCGACGAGCTTCGCCGACAGCGCCAGCGCCCGGCGCAGGGCGGCGAAGATCCGGGCCGGGTTGGCGAGGT
>NZ_SAYU02000100.1:503-10939 GCF_004025965.2 Phycicoccus flavus
ACGACGAGCCAGCCCAACGACCTCAGGCGGTCCTCGCGGTACTTCTCCGCCACGACGGCCGCGACCCCGCCGTCCGCGTACTTGACCCGCCCGTCGAACTCGACGAGCACCCGGGTCCCGGCGATCCGCAGGTCGGCGCGGGCCACGAACGACCCGTCCTCGTCGCGGACGACCACCTGAGACTCCACCGTCAGTCCCGACGTCACGAGCATCGCGCGCAGCCGGGATTCCCCGGGGCTCTCCGCCGCCGGGTCGACGAGCTGGAGCATGGCGAGGGCGCGCTGGACGTGACGGTGACCCGCTCGGCGTTCGATCTCCGCTGTGAGCTCCCTCGCGTCGATGGTCCGGGTGTGCAGAGCGGCGTCGGCCGACACCAGGCCGGCCAGGGTGCCGTGGTCGAGGGCGGCCTGGACCACGGCGGTGACCGCCGCCGTCGCCGGCGCGACAGGCGTTTCCACGACGACCTCACCGGGGTCGCCGGGCCTGATGGTGGCGCCGCTGCGCCGCAGCTGTCGCTCGACGGGGCGGTGCAGCAGAGCCGACCCCAGGTCGGCCCCCCACACGGGCAGGCCGAGCGCGACGACCGCCGAGTGCCCGGCCAGCACGGCGTCCGGGTACTCGACCCGCAGCGCGCGGCAGAGCTCGAGGTGTCGGTCCTCGTCCCGCGCGGGCGCCGGGCCGGTCGCGTACAGGCCGCGGGCGAGCCGCCGCAGCCGGCCATATGTGACGGCGCGGCTGAGGGTCTGGCGTGAGACGCCCAGCCGCAGGGCCTCGGAGGTTATGAACACCCCGTCGTGGAGCTGCGCGAGCAGTGAGAAGTCGTCCATGGACCGAGGGTGCGTCCCCGCGTCGAGCGGTGGCGGGTCGTCCCGTCGATCTGTGGACGACCCGCGCGCGCGACGCGCCCTGTGGACGACCGGGGCGTCCGGCGGCCGACACCCCGGTTCGTCGCCGAGACCGCGCTTACGAACAGGTGCTCTCGGTGACATTTCGGGGTGACCCCGAAATGTCACCGGGGGTGGGGGTGGGGGTGGTGGGAGGGCGAAGGGGTCAGGTGACGGAGAGGCCGTCGCCGGAGACGGTGACGGACTTCTCGGGGAGGGGCTCGCTGGCGGGGCCCTCGACGACGGCGCCGGTGGCGATGTCAAACTTGCTGCCGTGGCACGGGCAGTCGATGGTGCCGTCGCCCACTTGGTTCACGAGGCAGCCGGCGTGCGTGCAGGTCGCGGAGAAGGCCTTGAACTCGCCCTCGGTCGGCTGGGTGACGACGGCGTCGAGCGACTCGAAGACCTTGCCGCCGCCCACCGGGATCTCCGCCTTCTTCACGGCGTCCCCGGCCTCGCCCGCGGCGGAGCTCGCCGCCGAGCTCGCCGCTCCGGCCGCGCTGCTCGCGGTCTGCTCCACCTCGCCGCCGCAGCCGGCGAGCGTGCCGGCTCCGGCGAGGACGACCCCGGAGGCACCGACGTACCGCAGGGTCTGACGGCGGCTCACGCAGTCGCAGCCGGGCTCGGGGGTGTCGTGCTCACTCATCGGGTCGCCTTCCGTCGGTGCCTGTGGGTCCTCTCAGTGTCCCGTCCGACCCTGGACGGCGCCTGTGGACCATCGGACACTGTCCGATCGGACCGGACGTGCCCGGTCGTCCGGCGGAACCACCAGCCAGAAGAACCCGTCAGCCGGCCCTGCGGGCCGGACCGGGGACGAGACCGGTGAGCAGGCCCCCCAACCCGCAGGGAGGGCCCGGTCAGCCGGCCTTGCGGGCCGAACCGCGCCCGGAGGCGCGCGTCGTCGTCCGGCCCGAGCCGGACGCGCGCGCCGGGTCGCGGCGCGAGGACGCGGAGCCCTTGGCCGCCGACCGGCCGGAGCCGGCGGACCGGCCAGACCCCGAGGACCGTCCGGACCCGGACCGCGTGGGCTCGGTGGTGCGGGCCGTCCGGGCCAGGATCGGGGCGAGGAAGCGCCCCGTGTGCGACTCCTCGACCGTCGCGAGCTGCTCCGGCGTCCCCTCGGCGACGACCCGGCCGCCGCCGCTGCCGCCCTCGGGGCCGAGGTCGACGAGCCAGTCGGCGCTCTTGATGACGTCGAGGTTGTGCTCGATGACGATGACCGTGTTGCCCTTGGCGACCAGGCCCTGGAGCACCCCGAGCAGCTTGCGGATGTCCTCGAAGTGCAGGCCGGTCGTCGGCTCGTCGAGGACGTAGACGGTGCGGCCGGTCGAGCGCTTCTGCAGCTCGGAGGCGAGCTTGACGCGCTGCGCCTCGCCGCCGGACAGCGTCGGGGCGGGCTGGCCCAGCCGGACGTACCCGAGGCCGACGTCGTTGAGCGTCCGCATGTGCCGCGCGATGGCGGGGACGGCGGCGAAGAAGTCGGCGGCCTCCTCGATCGGCATGTCGAGGACGTCGGCGATCGACTTGCCCTTGAAGAGGACCTCGAGCGTCTCGCGGTTGTACCGGGCGCCGTGGCAGACCTCGCACGGGACGTAGACGTCCGGGAGGAAGTTCATCTCGATCTTGATCGTGCCGTCGCCGGAGCACGCGTCGCAGCGCCCGCCCTTGACGTTGAAGGAGAACCGGCCCGGCTGGTAGCCGCGGACCTTGGCCTCCTCGGTCGTCGCGAACAGCTTGCGGACGTGGTCGAAGACGCCGGTGTACGTCGCCGGGTTGGAGCGCGGGGTGCGCCCGATGGGGCTCTGGTCGACGTGGACGACCTTGTCCAGCTGGTCGACGCCCGTGACGGTCTTGTGCCGCCCCGGGACGTGCCGGGCGCCGTTGAGCTTGTTGGCGAGGACGTTGTAGAGGATGTCGTTGACGAGCGTCGACTTCCCCGAGCCCGAGACTCCCGTGACGACCGTGAGCGTCCCCAGCGGGAAGGACACCGACACCTTGTCGAGGTTGTGCTCGGTGGCGCCGACGACGGTGACCTCGCGGCCCTTCTCGCGCGGGCGGCGGGTGGTGGGGGTCGGGATCTCGCGCCGGCCGGACAGGTACTTGCCGGTGAGCGACTCCGGATGGGTGAGCAGGTCGGCGACGGTGCCGGCGTGGACGACCTGGCCGCCGTGCTCCCCCGCGCCCGGGCCGATGTCGACGACCCAGTCGGCCTGGGCGATCGTGTCCTCGTCGTGCTCGACGACAATGAGGGTGTTGCCGAGGTCGCGCAGCCGGGTCAGGGTCTCGATGAGGCGGTGGTTGTCGCGCTGGTGCAGCCCGATGCTCGGCTCGTCGAGGACGTAGAGGACGCCGACGAGGCCGGACCCGATCTGCGTGGCCAGCCGGATGCGCTGCGCCTCGCCGCCGGACAGCGTGCCCGCCGGCCGGTCCAGGCTGAGGTAGTCGAGCCCGACGTCGAGGAGGAAGCCGAGCCGGGCGTCGATCTCCTTGATGACCCGGGCCGCGATCTGCCGCTCGCGGGCGGTGAAGTCGACGCCCGAGAAGAAGGTGGCGGCGTCGGCGATGGCCATGCCGGCGACGTCGGCGATGGAGCGCCCGCCGACGAGCACGGCGAGCGACTCGGGCTTGAGGCGCGCCCCCTTGCACGTCGGGCACGGCACCTCGCGCATGTACCCCTCGTAGCGCTCACGGCTCCAGTCCGAGTCGGTCTCGGAGTGACGGCGCTTGACGAACGGGATGGCGCCCTCGAACCCGGTCGAGTAGGACCGCTCGCGGCCGAACCGGTTGCGGTAGCGGACGTGCACCTTGTGGTTGCGCCCGTGGAGCAGCGCGTCCTGGGCCCGCTTGGGCAGCGCCCGCCACGGGGCGTCCATCGAGAACGTCATCTCCTCGGCGAGCGCGGTCATGACCCGCTGGAAGTAGTCGGCGGCGCCGGAGGCCGTCGCCCACGGGGCGATGGCGCCCTCGGACAGGCTGAGGTCGTCGTCCGGGACGATGAGGCCGGGGTCGACCTCGAGCTCGGTGCCGATGCCGGTGCAGTCGGGGCAGGCGCCGAACGGGCTGTTGAAGGAGAACGAGCGCGGCTCGACCTCGTCCATCGACAGCGGGTGGTCGTTGGGGCAGGCCATCTTCTCGCTGAAGCGGCGCTCGCGCTCGGGGTCGCCCTCCTCGCGGTCGACGAAGTCGACGACGACGACGCCTCCGGCCAGGCCGAGCGCGGTCTCGACGGAGTCGGTGAGCCGGCGCTTGCCCGTCGTGTCGTCCGGGCCCTTGGCGACGAGCCGGTCGACGACGACGTCGATGCTGTGCTTGACCTGCTTCTCGAGCTTCGGCGGGTCGGTGAGCGCGACGACGTCGCCGTCGACCCGGGCCCGCGAGAAGCCCTTGGCCTGGAGCTCGCTGAAGAGGTCGACGTACTCGCCCTTGCGCGCCCGCACGACCGGCGCGAGCAGCTGGAAGCGGGTGCGGTCGGGGAGCTCGAGGAGCCGGTCGACGATCTGCTGCGGGCTCTGCCGGGTGATGGGCTCGCCGCAGACCGGGCAGTGCGGCCGGCCCGCGCGGGCGAAGAGGAGGCGCAGGTAGTCGTAGACCTCGGTGATGGTGCCCACCGTCGAGCGCGGGTTGCGGTTGGTGGACTTCTGGTCGATGGAGACGGCCGGGGAGAGCCCCTCGATGAAGTCGACGTCCGGCTTGTCCATCTGCCCGAGGAACTGCCGGGCGTACGCCGACAGCGACTCGACGTAGCGCCGCTGGCCCTCGGCGAAGATCGTGTCGAAGGCGAGGGAGGACTTGCCCGACCCGGAGAGGCCGGTGAAGACGACGAGCGCGTCGCGGGGGATCTCGACGCTCACGTCCTTGAGGTTGTGCTCGCGGGCACCACGGACGACGAGGTGGTCATGACTCACGACGGCAACTCTAGGTGTCACCACCGACAGGCTCCTCATCAGCGCGGACGGCCGCCGTCGAAGGTGTCGGGTCGGCGGGGGCGCGGCGTCTAGGGTCGGCAGGGTGACGACCCCGATCCACGAGTACGCCCTCCTCGGCGACACCGAGCGCGCGGCCCTGGTGAGCCGCCACGGCGCGGTCGACTGGCTCTGCCTGCCGCGCTTCGACTCCCCCGCCTGCTTCGCCTCGCTCCTCGGCACGGACGATCACGGCCGCTGGTTCCTCGGCCCCGTCGAGGAGGCGACGGCTACCCGCTCCTACCGCGAGCACAGCTTCGTCCTCGACACCGTGCACGAGACGGCGACCGGCCGGGTCCGGGTCACCGACCTCATGCCCTTCGGCGACGACCGGGCCGACCTCGTCCGCATCGTCGAGGGGCTCGACGGCGAGGTCGAGATGGACCACGAGTGGGTCGTGCGCACCGGCTACGGCGCCGTCCTGCCCTGGGTCTCCCGCGTCGAGGACGAGACCGGCACCGAGGTCATCCGGGCCATCGCCGGCCCCGACATGTTCGTCCTGCGCGGCGACCGGCTGCCCGAGCCGGAGGACCACCACCACCGGGACCGCTTCACGGTCAAGGCCGGCGAGCGGTACGACTTCTCGATGACCTGGGTGCCCTCGTGGAGCGAGGTCCCCGGGGCCCTGGACATCGACTCCCGGCTCGAGGACACCGTCCGCCACTTCGACGACTGGGCCGACCGGCACGAGCACCAGGGTCGCTACCGGGAGGCCGTGACCCGCTCGCTGCTCGTCCTGCGCCTCCTCACCGACGAGCTGCGCGGCGGCATCGTCGCGGCGCCGACGACGAGCCTGCCCGAGGACATCGGGGGCAGCCGCAACTGGGACTACCGGTACTGCTGGCTGCGCGACGCCTCGCTGACCCTGGAGGCGCTGCTCGGCTGCGGGTACGTCGAGGAGACCAAGCTGTGGCGCAACTGGCTGGTCCGGGCCGTCGCCGGCGACCCGGCGGACCTGCAGATCATGTACGCGGTCGACGGCGCCCGCGAGCTGCCGGAGCGCGAGCTGGACCACCTGCCGGGCTACGAGGGGTCCCGGCCGGTGCGCGTGGGCAACGGGGCCGTCGGGCAGAAGCAGAGCGACGTCCTCGGTGAGGTGATGATCGCGCTCGACCGCGCCCGCAAGCTCGGGGTCGAGGAGTCCGACGAGTCCTGGGCGGTGCAGAAGGCCCTCGTCGACGACCTGGCCGACCACTGGGACCAGACCGACCACGGGCTGTGGGAGGTCCGCGGCGAGGCGCGGCACTTCACCCACTCGCGGGTCATGGTGTGGGCCGCGTTCGACCGAGCCGTCAAGGGCGTCGAGGAGGACGGGCACGACGGCGACGTCGAGCGCTGGCGCGAGCTGCGCGACACCGTCCACGCCGAGGTCTGCGAGCGGGGCTACGACGCCGAGCGCGGCACCTTCACCCAGCACTACGACACCAGGGAGGTCGACGCCGCCCTGCTGCTCCTCCCCACCGTCGGCTTCCTGCCCGCCGACGACGAGCGGGTGAAGGGGACGGTGAAGGCCGTCGAGGAGGACCTCATGAAGGACGGCTTCCTCGTGCGCTACCGCACCTCCAGCGGTGTCGACGGCCTGGACGGCGAGGAGAACCCGTTCCTCGCCTGCTCGTTCTGGCTTGCCGAGTCCTACGCCCGGGTCGGCCGGATCGACGACGCCCACGCGCTCATGGACCGGCTGCTCGGCGTGGCCAACGACCTCGGGCTGCTCTCCGAGGAGTACGACCCCTCGACGCAGCGGCTCGTCGGCAACTTCCCGCAGGCGTTCTCGCACCTGGCGCTGGTCCAGGCCGCCGACGCGATCGTCGAGGCGGAGCGGGCCGCCGGTCGGGGGTAGCGTCCGGGACATGGCTCCCGACCTCGACTGGCTCGCCGTCCTCGACACCCACCAGTCGCGGCTGGACGCCACCGCCGAGGCGCTGGACGACGTCGCCGCCCCGAGCCTGTGCGCGGGGTGGACGCGCGGCCACGTGCTCAGCCACCTGGCCCGCAACGCCGAGGCCGTGACGACCCTGTGCCGGTCCGCGGTCGAGGACACCGGGGAGCCGATGTACGCCTCGGCGCAGGCCCGCGACGCCGACATCGAGGCCGGCGCGCACCGCGACGCCCGCACCCAGGCTCTCGACGTCCGCGACACCGGACGGCTCGTCGCCCTGGCCCTGGCCCGGCTGACGCCCGAGCACGCCGACCGGCAGCTGGAGCGGACGCCCGGCGGGTCGCACGTCGCCGCCGGTTTCCTCCCGGTCATGCGGGTCCGCGAGGTCGTCCTGCACCACGTCGACCTCGACGCGGGGTTCGGGTTCGCCGACCTCGAGCCCGACCTCGTCGACGCCCTGCTGGAGGAGGAGGTCACGCGGCTCCGGGCCGTCGACGACCCACCCGACGTCACCCTGCGGGCCACGGGCGGCCGGGAGTGGACCGTCGGCGCCGGCACGGCCACCGTCGACGGCGACCCCGCCGGCCTCCTCGCCTGGCTCGCCCGCGGCCTCACCGACGGCGTGCACGCAGACCCCCTGCCCCGACTCCCCGGAGGACGATGACCCATGGCCTACACCGGTGACGTGACCCCCGGCGGTCCCAGCGACGTGCGCGACCTCGGCGCCGCGACGCTGCGCAAGATGTCGGTCTCGGACATGCACAACAACGTCTACCTCCTCACCTGCACCGCCACCGGCGAGCAGCTGCTCGTCGACGCCGCCGACGACGCCGAGCGCTGCCTCGCCCTCGTCCGTGAGGGGACCGGGCGGCTGGACCACCTCGTGACCACCCACCAGCACTGGGACCACGTGCGCGCCCTGCCCGAGGTCGCCCGCGAGACCGGCGCCCGCACCTACGCCGGCGCCGACGACGCCGACGCGCTGCCGCTGGCCCCGGACGTGCGGCTGCGTCAGGGCGACACCGTCGCCGTCGGCGAGCTGACCCTCGACGTCGTCCACCTGCGCGGACACACCCCCGGGTCGGTGGCGCTGTCGTGGACGGCACCGGACGGCGTGACCCACCTCTTCACCGGCGACAGCCTGTTCCCCGGCGGCGTAGGCAACACCAAGCAACCCGGACAGAGCTTCGAGGACCTCTACCGCGACGTCACCGACCGGGTCTTCGACGTCTACGACGACGACACGTGGTTCTACCCGGGCCACGGCGGCGACTCGACGATCGGGACCGAGCGGCCGCACCTGGAGGAGTGGCGCGAGCGCGGCTGGTGACACGTCCGGCGCCCGCGTCGACGGCGAGGGCGCGGTGGACGGGTCCGGGGCGCTCCCCCGACCCTCGTTAGCCTGTCGCGGTGACGACCGCCGACCGCCTCCCCGCGCCGGTGCTCGTCCTCGCGGGGATCGTGTCGGTGCAGTTCGGCGGGGCCCTGGCCGCGACCCTCGTGCCGCAGATCGGGGCCGGCGGGTCGGTCGTCATGCGGCTGCTCTTCGCCACGATCGTCCTCCTCGCGGTCGCCCGCCCCCGGCTGCGCGGGCACTCGCGGCGCGCCTGGGCGACGGTGGGCGCGTTCGGCGTCGCCCTGGGCCTCATGAACTTCGCGTTCTACGGCTCGCTGGCGCACCTGCCGATCGGCGTCGCCGTGACCATCGAGTTCATCGGCCCGCTCGCCCTGGCCGCGTCCCTCTCCCGGCGGCTGCTCGACGGGCTCGCCGTCCTCGCCGCCGCCGTGGGGGTCGTCCTCATCTCCGAGGCGCTCGACGTCCCGCTCGCCGAGCTGGAGTGGGTGGGCATCCTCCTCGCCCTCACGGCCGGGGGCTTCTGGGCCGCGTACATCGTGCTCTCCGGTCGCACCGGGGCGGAGTTCCCCCGGCTCGAGGGGCTCGCCCTCGCCATGGTGTTCGCGACGCTCGTGACGCTGCCCTTCGGGGTCGCCAGCGTCCCGTCGTGGACGGCCGAGACCCTCCTCAAGGGGCTCGGGATCGCCGTCCTGTCCTCCGTGCTGCCGTACTCGCTGGAGCTGCTCGCGCTGCGCCGGCTGCGGGCGCAGGTCTTCGGCATCCTCCTCAGCCTGGAGCCCGCGTGTGCGGCCCTGGCCGGGCTCCTCGTCCTCGGCCAGCGGCTCGCACCGGGCCAGCTGGCGGGGATGGCGCTGGTCGTCGCGGCGTCCGCCCTCGTGCTCGGGCTCGGGGCCCGCAAGGACCCCGCCGAGGCCGCCGCGGCGTGAGCCGTCCCGGCGCGTGCGCTCAGGAGTGGCCGGAGCCGCCGCGCACGAGCTCGGGGCGGGTCCGGGTGCGCCAGAGGCTCGCGACGGTCGTCACCCCGAGGATGACGACGATGGCGCCGAGGGACACCGCGATCGGCACCTCCGGGACCGGCACGTGCTGGCCGCCGTTGACGAAGGGCAGGTCGTTCTCGTGGAGGGCGTGCAGCACGAGCTTGACGCCGATGAAGGCGAGCAGCAGGGCCAGGCCGTAGCTGAGGTACACGAGCTTGCGCAGCAGGTCGCCGATGAGGAAGTAGAGCTGCCGCAGGCCCATGAGGGCGAAGAGGTTGGCGGTGAGCACGATGTACGGCTGGTTGGTCAGCCCGTAGATGGCGGGGATGGAGTCCAGGGCGAAGAGGAGGTCGGTGGTGCCGAGGGCGAGGATGACGACGAAGAGCGGCGTCACGACGCGCGCCCCGTTCTCCGTCGTGAACAGCTTCGTGCCGTCGTAGGTCTCGGTGGCGCGGAAGCGGGCCGTCACCCACCGCATGAAGCGGTTCTGCTCGTACTCGTCGTCCTCGGTGCCGCCGCTGCGGGCCAGCTGGACGGCCGTGTAGACGAGGAAGGCGCCGAAGACGTAGAAGACCCAGCTGAAGCTGTTGATGGCCGCCGCCCCGACGGCGATGAAGATGCCGCGCAGCACGATGGCGATGACGATGCCGACCATGAGGGCGTACTGCTGGAACTGCTCGGGCACCGAGAAGCTCGCCATGATGAGGATGAAGATGAAGAGGTTGTCGACCGAGAGCGAGTACTCGGTGAGCCAGCCGGCGAAGAACTCCCCCGCGTACTGGCCCCCGGCGACCCACCACAGGCCCAGGCCGAAGACGACCGCGGCGCCGATGTACCCGCTGAGCGCGACGGTCAGCTCCCGGGTGGACGGGCGGTGGGGCCGGCGGCCGATGACGAGGATGTCGACGGCGAGCAGGAGAGCGGTGACGGCGATCGTCACGGCCCACACCCAGGTGGGGACGGTCATGCGGGGTCCTTCCGGTCACGACGAAGTGGCCGGAGGTCTCTCCCGTCCGAGGACGGACCGGCGCCCCGGGGCGGACGGCCGCCCGTGATGACGAGGACACCGCGTCGGGGATACTCCCCTCCCGTGGCGAGCCGAGTCTAGCCCCGCCCCGGGGACCGGTCGCGCCGGGGCGCCGGGCGCGTCGCTCAGTGCCGGCCGACGTGCTCCGGCGTGGCGTGCGCGTGGTCGTGACCGGCGTGGTCGTGACCGGCGTGGTCGTGGCCGCCGTGCGCGTGTCCGGGTGACGGGAGCGGCGCTCCGCCGAAGACCGGGCTCGCGGCCTGCTCCGCGGTGAGGCTGCCGTGCGCGACGGCCCGCTCGCGCAGCATCCGGAGGACGGAGCCCCCTCCGACGCCTCCTCCGGGCTGCAT
>NZ_SAYU02000101.1 GCF_004025965.2 Phycicoccus flavus
GTCGCCGACGACGTTGCAGTGGCAGATGATCACCGCGCACCTCCGTCCGCGTCGCGCCCGCGGCCGGTCCGCGAGGTCAGGTAACCCTCACCATACCAAGGGTTGCCTTACCTAATCCACACGCACGGGCGGGACGGCCGCCGCGCGGAGGCCTTCCTCGACCGCGTCCACCCACCGGCCGACGTTCGCCCGCGCCTCTGGGGTGTCGGGGTAGCGGCAGCGCAGGTGCAGCCCGGTGTCGTTGACGACGAACCAGATCATCACGCCGTCGGTGCGGATGGCCGCCGAGACGTACTGCAGCTCCAGCGCGGGGTCGAGCTCGACGGGCAGCCGGCGGGTGTCCAGCCACGAGACGGCGAACATGCCCGGCGCCTGCGGCATCCCGCCCCACGGCGCCAGGATCGGCCCGAGCGGCCAGGAGCCGAGGTCCAGCGCCTCGCGGACCGCGGCGGCGCAGGCGCGCGGGTCGGGGTCGAAGGACTCGACGACGGCGTTGGTGATGAACCAGCCGACGGCCCCGTGCCAGCGGCCCTCGTAGCGGCTGTGCACCGGGAAGACCGCGCGCAGCGGGGCGTCGGCGACCTCGCGGGTGGCCCGGGTCAGCGCCGACGTCGCGAGCGCGATCATCCGCACCCCGGCGGCGTGCGCGACGCCGGCCAGCCGCTCGACGCCCTCCGCGTCGAGGACGTCGCGGACCTCGACGACCTCCGGCCGCGGGGAGCCGACGTCCCCGAGCGGCAGGGGGAAGAGGGGCATGACCCCGCCCTCGGCCTCGAGCACGTCGGCCCACCGTCGCCGGACGTGGCCCGGGGCGGAGGGGCGCGCGAGGAGGGCGGCGGTGTGCTCGACGAAGGCCGGCGCCTCGGGCAGCGCGCCCCCGACGGGGTCGCCGCAGCGGCCCTCCCGGACGTCGGCGACGCAGGCCAGCAGGTCGCGCACGAGCACGACGAGGCTCCACATGTCGACGTGCGCGTGGTCGGCGGCCAGGACGAGGGCGGGGCGCGGGTCGTCCGCGGCGGGGTCGGGCTCGAGGAGGCAGAGCCGGTGCGACGGCGCGTCGAAGGACCGGCAGGTGGCGTCGAGGACGTCGCGCAGGACCTCGCGGGTCGGGCGCCCCGTGTCGGCCGGGTGATCGACCCAGACGAGGTCGGTCACCTCGACCCGGTGCAGTGCCACCTCGCCGGCGTCGGTCCGCGAGAACACGGTCCGCAGGGTGCCGTGGCGGCGGCACACGGCGGCCCAGGCGGCCGCGAGCGCGTCGTCGGCGACGGGTCCCGGCAGCCGGACGGCCACCGCCATCCACGACCCGGGCCGGTCGCCCTCCCCCACGTGCCGGGCCTGGTCGAAGGAGACCGGCAGCCGGGGCCCCCGCACGTCGGCCACCCGCACCTCGATGCTGCGCAGGCGGCCCGGGGGCAGGGCCATCTGCGCGACGTTGGTGAGGCGCATGCCGCCGTACTCTAGAGGGCATCCCCCGACGATGGTTCCACCTGGAGGCGGCGTGCCCACGCTCGATGTCCCCGACGCCCGGCTCGACTACGAGCTGGCCGGCGACTCCGGGCCGCTCGTCGTCCAGCTGCACGGCCTCACCTCCTCCCGGGAGCGGGACGAGCGCATCGGGCTGGACCTCAGCCGGACCCTGCGCGGGCACCGGGTGCTGCGCTACGACGCCCGCGGGCACGGCCGGTCCACCGGCGACCGGCACCCGTCGCGCTACCGCTGGAACCGCCTCGCCGACGACCTGCTCGCCCTGCTCGACCACGTCGCCCCCGGGGAGCGGGTGCACGGGGTCGGGCCCTCGATGGGCACCGGCACCCTGCTGCACGCCGCCGTCCGCCAGCCGGAGCGGTTCGCCGGGCTGACCCTCGTCGTCCCGCCGACGGCGTGGACGACCCGCCGGGCCCAGGCCGCCGCGTACCTCGCCAACGCGGAGTCGGTGGAGTCCGAGGGCCTCGCCGCCTTCGTCGAGCGGTCCGCCGCCGCGGCCGGTCCGCCGGCGCTCGCGGACGCCCCGCTCACCGAGCCGTCCGTCGCCGAGGCCCTGCTGCCGACCGTGCTGCGCGGGGCCGCGTCGACCGACCTGCCCGAGCCCGAGGAGATCCGGGCGCTCGACGTGCCGACCCTCGTCCTCGCCTGGTCCGACGACCCGAACCACCCGCTCAGCACGGCGGCCCTGCTGCACGAGCTCATCGACGACAGCCGGCTCGTCGTCGCCCGCACGCCCTACGGGATCATGGCCTGGCCCGGCCTCTTCGCCGACCACGTCGCCACCCACCCCGCGCCGCCCGCCCCGGCACCCCGGAGCCCGGCGGCGCCGGTCCCGGCCCTGGCCGAGCGCCCCTGACGGCCGCCGCCCGGCCCCGCGTCGTGCGGGGCCGGGCGGCCGGCGGGTCAGGAGGTGGCGCTGTCCCGGGGCGGGCGCGCCACGTGCACCCGGTAGCGCACCGGCACCTGGCCGTCGGTGGCCAGCGCCACCTCGTCGTCGACGGCGGCCAGGTCGCGCCGGACCTCCTCCAGGGTCGCGTCGTGGCGGACGCGCGCCCGCACCTCGACCAGGCCCGCGTCCGGTCCGGAGCCGACGGACCCGGACGCCGACTCGACGGCGATCCGGTCCGCGGCGGAGTCCGCGGCGGCCGAGGCGAGGGCGTCCAGCCGCAGCCGCAGCCGGCCCTCCTCGCCGCTGCCGTCGAGCGAGACGCTGCGCACGGACACCCGGCGCAGGTGGGCGGCGGCCCAGGAGAGGCCGAGGGCGCCGAGGACGAGGCCGCCGAGCCCGGCGGCCCAGGGCCACCACGCCGTGTCGGCGAGGCCGTCCGCCCCGGCGAGGGTCAGGCGCTCCGGTCCGGTGAGGACGCGCGCCCACCAGAGGACGACGAGCGTCCCCACGGCGAGGAGGAGGAGTCCGAGGAGGAGCCCGACGGCACGGTCGGTGCGCAGGGTCGAGCGGGTCATCGCGCGCCTCCGCTCACCCGGACGCGCACCCGGGGGCGTGGCTCGAGACCCTCGGTCGCGGCCTCGACCTCGGACCGGACGCGGTCACCGACGTCGGCGCCGTCGACGGCACCGACCCGCAACAGGAGCGAGCGGCCACGGGCCCGGGCGCGCACGGTCACGACGCCGTCGACGTCGGCCGCGACGAGGCTCGCGACCCGCGCGACGTCGCTCGGCCCGGTCCAGGCGTGTGTGCCCGCACCGAGCGAGTAGTCCGGCCGCGGGCGCCGGCCGACCGACCGCGCCAGCAGCCACAGCCCGAGCAGGCCCAGGACCACCCCGAGCACGAGCGTCCCGGCAGACCGGTCGAGACCGGTGTCCAGGGCGGAGAGCACCGGGTCCAGCCAGGCCGGTCCCGAGACGGCACCGGCGGCGACGAGGGCGGTCTGCACGCCGAGCACACCGAGGCCGACGAGCACCAGGGCCGCGAGAAGGGAGGGGAGGACGACGGGAGCGGTCCCGGCGGGCTCGGAGACCTCCGGGGTGGGCCGGGCCGGGTCCGGGGCGGTGGGGCGGGTGTCCGCGACGGTGGTCACGTGGTCCTCCTGTCCTGCGGTTCGAGATGGGTGACGGTGACGTCCACCGCGTCCACGGTGGCGCCGGTGACCCTGGTGAGGGTGGCGGCGACGTCGTCCCGGACGGCGGCGGTGGTGCGCCCGACCGGGGTGGGCCAGGCGAGGGCGACCTGGACGCGCACCCGCACCCGTTCGCCGCTGCGCCGTATCTCGACGCGGGGCAGGGTGCGTCCGGCCAAGGCCTCGACGCCGGTGCGGTGGCGGACGACGCCCGCCGTGCGCAGGGCCGCCAGCCGCGCGGTGCGCTCGTAGACCCGGTCGACGACGACGGTGCGCCCCCGCGTCGCCGGGTCCCCGCGGTCAGCCACGCCGGCGGCCCTGGACCAGCGCGCCGAGGTCGACCGTGCCGTCGCGCTGGGCACCGAGCAGGAACCCGACGACGCCGAGGACGAGCGCGAGGAGGAAGCCGCCGAAACCGCCGGTCGTGGCGGCGAGGGCGAGGAGGAGGCCGACGAGGAGGCCGATGGTCGAGGTGGTCATGAGGGTGCGTTCCTTCGTGGGGGTCGGCTGGGGGTCAGGCGGTCGGGACGTCGTCGGCGAGGTCCTCGACGACGACGGTGACCGGGAGGTCGGTGAGGGTGGTGACGGCGGTGCGCACGGCGTCCGCGGTCTCGCGCACCGGGCGGGAGTCGCTCACCGCCAGGTGCACCTCGACGGCGTCGTCACCGACCCGGACGCCGGGGACCCGGCGTCCGGGCAGGAGGGTGACGGCCTCGCCGAGCGCGCCCGCGTGCAGCGCGCTCACGCCCGGCACGTCCCGCACCGTGACGGCAATGCGGTCCGCGAGGGTGGACCGCTCGGTCACCGGACCCGCTCGGGGGTCTCGTCCTCGTCGGTGTCGCCCTCGATGGCGACGTCGTGGACGGTGATGTTCACCTCGGTGACCTCGAGCCCGGTCATCTGCTCGACGGCGGCGATGACGTTGCTGCGGACGGCACCGGCGAGGTCGGCGATGGCGACGCCGTACTCGGCGACGATGTCGAGGTCGACGGCCGCCTGGCTCTCGCCGACGTCGACCGAGATGCCCTGGGTGACGTCGACGGCACCGCTGGAGATGCGCTCGCGGATGGCACCGACGGCGCGGGCCGCCCCACCGCCGAGCCCGGCGACGCCGGAGACCTCGCGGGCGGCGATGCCGGCGATCTTCGCGACGACGGTGTCGGCGATGACGGTCCGGCCGTGCTCGGTGACGAGCGCGGAGCTCGAGGCGACGGCGTCGCCGGTGGTGGTCGGGGTGGGGTTCTGGCGGGTCTCGCTCATGGGGTCTCTCCTGGGTGAGGTGGTCGGGAACTGTCGTGACACCCGGTCAGTCGCGGAGGGGCGCCCCATCCGCACGCTCGGGGGTGTGTGACCTACGTCACCCCGTGCACCGGGCACCCCTTCCCGGGACCACGGGTTGCACGATCGGTGGGCCCGACCGGGCGACGCCCTGGACAGGAGGTGGACGTGCTCGGCCCTGGCTCGTCCGCCGCGACGTCCTCGCGGCCTCCGTCCGCGGCGTGCGCGCCGCCACCAGCGCCGACCCGCGATGAGGACCTCGCCCTGGTCCGGGCGGCGGCCCTTGGCGACCGGGTCGCCTTCGAGACCGTCGTCGACCGGCACGGTCCCGCCCTCACCCGCTACGCCCGCCGCGCCGTCACCGACCCGATGGACGCCGAGGACCTCGTCCAGGAGGCGCTGGTGTCGGCGTGGCAGTCCCTCGACCGGTTCGACGGCCGCTCGTCGCTGCGCACCTGGCTCTTCGGGATCCTCGTGCACAAGATCGGCAGCGCGCGCCGGCGACGTCGGGCCGTCCCGGTCCAGGACGAGGTGCTCGACCGGCCGGGGCCCGGCGACCCGCTGCAGGCCGCCTCGGACGGCGAGCTGCGCCGGGCGCTGGAGGCGGCGCTCGCCACGCTGCCGGAGCGTCAGCGGGCGGTCTGGCTGCTGGTCCAGGTCGAGGGCCTGAGCCAGGCGGAGGTGGCGTCGGCGCTGCGCACCACCCCCGACGCCGTGCGCGGCCTGCTCGCCCGAGCCCGCCGGTCGCTGGCGGAGAGGATGGGACAGTGGAGGGCATGACCGGGCCGGAGCGGGACGCGCCACCGCTGACCACCGAGGAGGAGGACCTGCTCGACCGGTCGGCGCGCCTCCTCGCCGCCGAGCACCCCGAGGAGTTCATCGACGTCAGCGCCCGCGTGCGCTCGACCGTCCGGGCCACCACCCGGCGCTCGCGTCCGGTGCACGCCGTGTTCCCGTCCGACGCGCAGGGCGGGGGCCCGGACACGCTCGTCGTGCGCGAGTGGGTCGTCGTCGGTGCGCTGCGCCGGGCCCTCGCCGCGCTCCCCGGCATCACCCCGACGCAGATCCGGCTGCGGCTCGAGGCCGACCGGTGCCGCGGCGTCGAGGTCCACGTGACGGCGACCTACGGCGCCGTGCTCGCCGACGCCGCGTCGGCGGTGCGCACAGCGACGCGCTCGACCCTCGCGGACGTCCTCGGGCCCGAGGCGCTGTTCGTAGACCGGGACGCCGCCGGGGTCCCGGTCGACGTGACGGTCGACGACGTCACCGCCTGAGCGCCGGCCCCCCGCGTCCTACCCGTCGTCCGGGTGCCACACCGGCGGCGCGGCCGGGACGAGGTCGGGGTCGTCGGTGGCGAAGGTCCGCACCCGCCCGACGGGCGTGTTCGGGCCCTCGAAGCGCACCGTGACCCGGCCCACGCCGCTGCCCTGCACCCACCCGGCGCCATGCTCGGCGTGCTCGACGTCCTGCCCCGGCCGCCACGAGGGCGCGGCCGGCGGCACCGGCTCCGCGACGACGGGGACCGGCCCGCGGTCGGCGGCGGTGCTCCCCCCGGCGTCCGGGCGGACGAAGTCGTCGTCGTCGTCGCTCTCCCGGACCGGGGGCGGGGCGTCGTCGAGCAGTCCGTCGAGCAGGTCCGGCTGCACGTAGAGCGACAGCCCGGACACCCCGACCCCGAGCAGTCGCAGCCCGTCGCTGACGTCCAGCCCGCCCAGCAGCCGCTCGGCGTGCCGGACGACGACGGCGTCCTCGTCGGTCGGCTGGTCCAGCGTCGTCGAGCGGGTGAGCGTGCTGAAGTCGTGCCGCCGCGCCTTGAGCACGATGGTCCGGCCGGACAGCCCGTCGGCCCGGAGCCGGTCCCCCACCCGCCCGGCGAGGTCGCGCAGGACGCTGCCGAGGCGCACCCGGTCGGTGACGTCGCTCGGGAACGTCGTCTCGGCCGACACCGACTTCGCCGCGCGCTCGGTGACGACCTCGCGGTCGTCGACGCCGTGGGCGAAGGCGTGCAGCTGGGTGCCGTGGGCCGTGCCGAGGAGCGCGACGGCCTCGTCCAGCTCGAGGGCGGCGAGCCGGCCGACCGTCGTCACGCCGTGCGCGGACAGCCGGGCGGCGGTGGCCGGGCCGACGCCGGGGACGGCGCGCACCGGCATCGGGGCGAGGGTCGCGGCCTCCTCGCCCGGCGGGACGACGACCAGCCCGTCCGGCTTCGCGAGGTCGGAGTGGATCTTGGCCAGCAGCTTGCTCGTCGCGGCGCCGACCGAGGCGGTGAGCCCCGTGGCGGCGACGATGCGGGCCCGCAGCCCCTCGGCGACGGCGGTCACCGCGTCGACGGCGTCCGCGGTGCCGACCCCGCCATCGGCGAGCGTCGGGGTGAGGTCGAGGTACGCCTCGTCGATCGACACCTGCTCCAGCAGCGGCGTCACCTCGCGGGCCAGGTCCATGACGACGTGCGAGGCGTCGCGGTAGGCCTCGAAGCGCGGCGCGAGGTAGGCGGCGTGCGGGCACCGGCGGCGCGCCTCGGCCGTCGGCATGGCCGAACGCACGCCGAACACCCGGGCCTCGTAGGACGCCGTCGACACCACGCCCCGGCCGCCCACCCCGCCCACGACCACCGGCTTGCCGCGCAGCGACGGCTTGTGCAGCTGCTCGACGGCGGTGAAGAACGCGTCGAGGTCCAGGTGGAGGATCACCGGACGCGCGCGCACACCCCCAGTCTCGCCGCCGGGACCGACGCCCGCGGGGACGGCGGTCGCCGGGCGGACGCGCGTCAGGCGGTGAGGCGCTCGCCGTCGACGGTCGTCACGACGTCGTCGCCGAGGAAGCAGGTCAGGCCGGCCACCGCCGAGGCCTCGGGCAGCGGGTCCCGGTAGCGCCAGGCGACGTCGGCCGGGCCGCCGGCCACCGAGCGGTGGTCGGCGACGCCCTTGTACGGGCAGACGGTGCGGGTGGGGCTGGACTCGAGCAGGTCGTCCCGGACGTCGTCCGCGGGGACGTACCAGCGGGCGGGGAACCCGGTCTCGAACAGCCCGACCGGGTGGCTGGTCTCGGCGAGGACGACCGGGTCGCGGCCCTGGGGCTCCCACGTGACGACGACGTGCCGGCTGCTCGGCCAGGCGTCGACGCGGTGGTACGGGTCGCGCGGGTGGCCGAGGACCGGCTGCTCCTCCTCGAGGACGACGTCGAGGGGCTCGGCGCCCTCGCCGTCGGGGCGGGCGTCGGCGGGCAGCAGGTCGAGGTGCTCGAGGTACAGCCCCGCGAGCCCGGCCAGCGCCGGCATCGTCGCGACCGGGTCGCGGTAGAACCACACGAGGTCCGGGGCGGTCCGCTCGCCGGCCCGGACGTGCGCGTACGTCGCGTCACCCTTGAACGGGCAGTGCGTGCTCGTGTCGCTGTCGAGCAGCAGGTCGGCGTCGACGTCCTCGACCGGGACGTAGTAGCGCGGCAGCAGGCCGGTCTCGTGCAACAGGAGCGCGCGGGTGGTGTCGACGACCGTCCGCCGGCCGCCGGCGCCGTCGCCGACGAGCACCCGGACGCGCTTGTCGGTGGGCGTGAGGAGGATCCGGTGCGCCGGGCCGTCGACGGTGTAGTTCGTGTCCCCGGTGCGGCGGGACAGCGGGCCGGGAGGGGTCGTGAGTGCCATGTGGCGGCAACACCGCGGGCGCGCCGGACCTTCCTGCCGTGGCCCGTCCTCAGCGGACGTCCGCGGCCCGGCTCCAGGCCAGCACCGCGCCCACGCCGGCGAGGACCGCACCCCAGGCGGCGACGAGGATCACCCACGACACCGACGGCCCGTCCTGCTCGGTGCCGACGACGCGGGCCACCCACGCGGGATGGAGCACGGCCACCGTCGCCACCGCTGCGAGGGTCGCCGTGAGGGCCGTGCGCGCCATGGCCCGGCGAACCCAGGCCCGGTGCTCGTGCACGCTCGCTCCTCCCGCCGGGGACGTCTCGTCGGTCGCGGACCCGTCGGACGACGGCAGCCGCTGTCCCAGCAGGAGTCGGACGGGGCGCTCCTGATACCTCCTGGAGCCCCCGGTCCGCGCCGGCGTCCGGACCGGGACCCCTCGGCGCGCGCGACGGGCCGGGGACCGGGATCATGGGCGGCATGGCTCGTGGTGGGACGGTCCCGGGACGATGGACGGCGGCGGCGGACGTCTCGGGGGTGCTCGCGGTGGTCGGCGGGCTGGTCCTCGCCCTGCGCGTCGGGTGGGGCGAGCGCGGGTCGTGGCCGGGCCTCGACGCCGGGGCGGGGCCGTGCCGCGGGTCGGGAGGCTGCCTCGCCGGCGACGCCGCCACGACGCCGGTCACCGGCGGCGGTCTCGCATCGGCGGTCGTCCTCGGCTCGCTCGGGCTCGCGCTGCTCGTCGTCGTCGCCGTGGCCACGTCCTGGGGGGTCCGCCGACCGCCGCTGCGCGTCCAGCCCTGGGGCCGCACCGCCCGGACCGCGGGGGCGGTCACCCTGGCGGTGCAGGCCCTCGTCGCCGTCCCCGTGCTCGTCGGCCTGCTCGTCGGACCGACGCTGTCGGCGGCGCTCGCCTGGTGCGGGGTCGTCGCCCTGGTCCTCGTGCTCGCGCTCGTCGGGGCGCAGGTGCTCGCGGCGCGGGACGCCGTGGTCGTCGCCGTGGCGGCCGCGGTGCTGGAGGTCGTGTCCCTGGTCGCCGTGTGGATGGTGGCCGACGCGGGGGCGGTGTCGCTGCTGCTGCGCGTCGTCCTCCTCGTCCTCGTGCCCCCGACCGTCACCGGCGTCGCGACGGGGCTCGGTGTCCACGGCGTCGTGCGGCTGCGCCGTCCGCGCCGCTCCCGGCCCGGGCCGCGTCCCGGTCGGCTGCCCGCCCTCACCGCCCCCGGGGGACGCTGAGCCCGCCGCTCCCCACCCGGGCTGACCTCGGGCGTGACGAACGAACGGACGACACGATCCGCTGCCCGGTGTCGCGACACGCCGGCACGGGGCCAAGGACCGGTTTCCGTGTCGTCGGCCCGTCCCCCGAATAACACCGCCTCGCGTTCGACGTTCCGGGGCCGGACCCAAGCTCGACGGACGGGCGGACGACACGATCCGCTGCCCGGTGTCGCGACACGCCGGTACAGGGCCAAGGACCGGTTTCCGTGTCGTCGGCCCGTCCCCCGAGTGGCACCGCCTCGCGTTCGACCTCCCGGAGCTGACCTCGGGCGTGACGAACGGGCGGACGACACGACCCGCCGTGTGGTGCCGCGACACGCCGGTACGGGGCCAAGGACCGGTTTCCGTGTCGTCGGCCCGTCCCCCGACGACCCCGCAGGACACCGCTCGACCTCCCGGGCTGACCCCGGCCCCACCTACGGGCTGCCGCTACGACCCGCCGCCCGGTGGCTGCGCCACCCGCGCCGCTCCCCACGGGGCCGCGCGACAGCCCCCGGAGACGCGGACGGACCCCCGCCCATGAGGGTCGGGGGTCCGATCGAAAAGCGTGCGCAAGGGGGTGTCGAGTCTCAGGACATAGGAAACGCATGTCTCAGGACATAGGAAACTCCGGCGGGCTGCGATGCGGGGGTGTCGAAAGCCAGGCTGGTCATCACTGCCGTCACTGTTGCGGGCCTCTCCCAGG
>NZ_SAYU02000102.1 GCF_004025965.2 Phycicoccus flavus
TCGTCGACACCGCCCACGGGCACGCCCGCCTGCTTCTCGAGATGATCGAGCGGGTCAAGTCCGACCCCGCGCTGCGGCACGTGCAGGTCATCGGCGGCAACGTCGCCACCCGCGCCGGTGCCCAGGCACTCGTCGACGCCGGGGTGGACGCGGTCAAGGTCGGGGTCGGCCCGGGCTCGATCTGCACCACCCGCGTCGTCGCCGGCGTCGGCGTCCCGCAGGTCACGGCCATCCACCAGGCCTCGCTGGCCTGCGGCCCGGCCGGCGTCCCCCTCATCGGCGACGGCGGCCTCCAGTACTCCGGCGACATCGCCAAGGCGCTCGTCGCCGGTGCCGACACGGTGATGATCGGGTCGCTGCTCGCCGGGTGCGAGGAGTCGCCGGGCGAGCTCGTCTTCATCAACGGCAAGCAGTTCAAGGCCTACCGCGGGATGGGCTCGCTCGGGGCGATGTCCTCGCGGGGCAAGAAGTCCTACAGCAAGGACCGCTACTTCCAGGCCGACGTCACCTCCGACGACAAGATCGTCCCCGAGGGCATCGAGGGCCAGGTCGCCTACCGCGGCCCGGTCGGCGCGGTCGTCCACCAGCTCGTGGGCGGGCTGCACCAGTCGATGTTCTACGTCGGCTCGCGCACCGTCCCCGAGCTCAAGGCGCGCGGCCGCTTCATCCGCATCACCACCGCCGGCCTGCGCGAGTCGCACCCGCACGACATCAGCGGCATCGTCGAGGCGCCGAACTACTCCACCGGCGGCTGACCCCGCCCGGGTCGTGCGTCGTGGGCCGGGCACGTAGGGTCTGCGCGTGCGCCGTGCCCTGCTCCTCGTGACCGCCGCCCTCGTCGGGCTCGGCGGGTGCGGGGCTCAGCCGTCGCCGGTGGGCCCCAGCGAGGCCCCGAGCGGGACCTCCGCCCCGTCGACGCGGCCGTCCTCGTCCGGGGGGCCGGACGCCGTGCGGGCGCCGTCGCGCTCGGCGGAGCCGGCCCCGCGCTCCGACGCCGACCTCGTCGTCGCCGTCCCCCGGCCCACGCCGCCGCCGGTGCCGCCGCCGGTCCCGGTCCCGGTCACGACCCCCGCGCCCGGGGCGCCGCCCGCCCCGACGGGCGACGCGGCGCCGGCGCCGGACGGGCTGGAGACCCTGGCCGGAGACACCCGCAGCGCCATCGTCTACGCGCCCCTGTCGAACCCGTCGGCGGTGGTCACCGAGGGCTCGGTGCCGAGCGCCCGGGCCTGGTCGACCTCGAAGGTGCTCGTCGTCGCGGCCTACCTCGACACCGTCGTCGACGGCGACCCGTCACGGATCCCGGCCACCGAGCGCGGCTGGATCCGATCGGCGCTCACCGCCAGTGACGGCGACGCGGTCGTCGCGGTCCGCTCGCGGATCCCGGGCAGCCCCGGGGCCGCGATCACCGCGGTGCTGCGCTCGATCGGCGACACGAGCACCGTCGCGCCGGACCGGTCGCAGGGCGAGATGTCGTGGAGCCCGCGCGAGCAGGTGCGCTTCATGGCCGCGCTGTCCGCGGGGCGGGTCGTGAGCCCCGAGGCGAGCCGCTTCCTGCTGACGGAGATGAACCCCATCGGCGCCCACCGCTGGGGCCTGGGGACGATCGGTGCCGGCCCGTTCAAGGGCGGCTGGCTCACGTCGGCCACCGAGACCCGGCAGATGGGCATCGTCGGCGGCTACGCGGTGGCCATCATCACCGTCGGGGTCGGCCCGGCCGTCGTGCAGACCGACGGCGACGCCGCGCACGTCTGGCAGATGGACCGCCTGGCCGGCCTCCTGGCCCGCCGCATCTCCTGACCCGTCGCGGGCCGCTCAGCCGGCCGGTGGCAGCGCGTCCCGCCAGGACGGGGTGGCCACGCCACCGTCGGCGGTGCGGTCGACCGAGGTCCCGGCGACGACGGCGCGCACGACGGCCCGGGTGACGCAGCGGGCGGCGGCGTCGTGCAGCTCGAGGAGGTCGGGCCCGGCGGGGGCGGGGCGGGTGCCGGTGGCCAGCGAGAAGACGGTGTCGCCGTCGAAGACGGTGTGCACGGGGGAGAGGGCCCGGGCCATGCCGTCGTGCGCGACCGTGGCGAGCCGGCGGCATTCGGCCTTGGTGAGGTCGGCGTCGGTGACGACGACGGCGAGGGTCGTCGCCCGTCCCGCCCGCAGGGCCTCGGCCTCCTCCCGGCGGCGCTCGCGGTGGGCGGCCAGCGCGGCGGCGTCCGGCGGGCGCGGGCCGGCCGGGCCGAACAGCGCGGCGGTCTCGTCGTCCAGCAGCCAGGGCGCCCCGAGCAGCCGCCCGTCCGGGCCGACGGCCTCGCCCGCCGCGTTGGCCACGACGAGGGCGGCGACGGTCGTCCCCGAGGCGAGCACGACGGACGCGCCGCCGACCCCGCCGCGCAGGCCGCCGACCCGGGTGCCGGTGCCGGCCCCGACCGGCCCCTCGGGCACCGGGCCCCCGGTCGCCGCGGCGTGGGCGGCCGCCCCGTCGGCGGGTCCGGGGTGGTGGCGCCACGTCCCGGCGCGGCCGAGGTCGAAGACGATGGCGCCGGGGACGATGGGGACCCGCTCGTCGGCGCCGGGCCCGACGGGCCAGCCCCGCCCGGCCGCCCAGACCGCGTCCGCCACCCCGTCGCAGGCCGCGAGCCCGAAGGCGCTCCCGCCGGCGAGGACGACGGCGTCCACCGCGTCGACGAGGTTGGCCGGGTCGAGCAGGTCGGTCTCGCGGGTCCCCGGCCCGCCGCCGCGCACGTCGACGCCCCCGACCGTCCCCGGCGGCGGCACGACGACGGTGACGCCGGTGAGCCAGCCGGGCTCGTCCCGGGTGTGGTGCCCGACGAGGACGCCCGCGACGTCCGTGACCGCGTTGTGGGGGCCGGCGTCCATGGGCCCCAGCATGGCCGAGGGACCGGCGCGGCGAGGACCCGGTCGGCCCCGGCTCGCGGGGGCGGCTCCCGGACCGCGACCGCGTCCGAGGGGCGGCCCCGCCCGTCGGTAGGCTGCCCGGGTGAGCGAGATCGAGATCGGACGCGGCAAGCGCGGACGCCGCGCCTACTCCTTCGACGACATCGCGATCGTGCCCTCCCGGCGCACCCGCGACCCGCAGGAGGTGTCCACCGGCTGGCAGATCGACGCCTACCACTTCGACATCCCGGTCATCGCCGCACCGATGGACTCGGTGATGTCGCCCGAGACCGCCATCGCGCTCGGACAGCACGGCGGTCTGCCGGTGCTCGACCTCGAGGGCCTGTGGACCCGCTACGAGGACCCGCGGCCGCTGCTGGCCGAGATCGCCACCCTCGACCCGGCGCTCGCGACGCAGCGGATGCAGGAGATCTACCGTGCCGACATCCAGCCCGAGCTCGTCACCGAGCGTCTCCGCGCCATCCGCGAGGCCGGCGTCACCGTCGCCGGGGCCCTGACGCCGCAGCGCACCCAGCAGCTGTGGAAGACCGTCGTCGACGCCGGGGTCGACCTCTTCGTCATCCGCGGCACGACGGTCTCGGCCGAGCACGTGTCCGGCCGGGCCGAGCCGCTCAACCTCAAGCGGTTCATCTACGAGCTCGACGTCCCGGTGGTCGTCGGCGGCGCCGCGTCGTACTCGGCGGCCCTGCACCTCATGCGCACCGGAGCGGCCGGCGTCCTCGTCGGGTTCGGCGGCGGGGCCGCGCACACCACCCGGGTGACCCTGGGCATCCACGCCCCCATGGCCTCGGCCATCGCCGACGTCGCCGCCGCCCGGCGCGACTACCTCGACGAGTCCGGCGGCCGCTACGTCCACGTCATCGCCGACGGCGGGGTCGGGACCAGCGGCGACATCGTCAAGGCCGTCGCCTGCGGGGCCGACGCCGTCATGCTCGGCGCCGCCCTGGCTCGCGCCACCGACGCCCCCGGACGCGGCTTCCACTGGGGCCCGGAGGCCCACCACCCGGAGCTGCCGCGCGGCCACCGGGTCGAGGTCGGCGGCGTCGCGCCCCTCGAGGAGGTCCTCTTCGGCCCCAGCCGCGTCGCGGACGGCACGACGAACGTCGTCGGTGCGCTGCGGCGGGCCATGGCCACCTCGGGGTACACCGACCTCAAGGAGTTCCAGCGGGTCGAGGTCGTCGTCGCGCCCTACCAGCGCAGCTGACCGACCGCTCAGCCGCGCACCCGCCGGGCCAGCGTCGGGGCGCCCGGCCCGGAGAGCTCGTCGAGGGTCGCGGACCGGCCGGCCATGGCCAGCAGCACGGCCTCGCCCGGGCCGCGGACCTCGGGCCCCTCGCCCAGGCTCCAGCCGACGTCCTCGGCGACGAGCCGCAGCCCCCGCCGCAGCCGGCGGGACGGCAGGGTGGGCGCCGACGACGCCACCCCCAGCGCCTCCCGCAGCCGTTCCGCGGGGATCGTGCGGGGCGGCAGACCGAGGCCGCGGCGGACGTCCTGGTGGTGGACGAGCCCGTCGGTGAGCCCGATGCGCCCGCCCAGGGCCGCGGTGAGGCCGCGCGGCTCGAGGTGGGCCTCGAGCAGGGCGACGAGGTCGGCCGGCGTGTGGTCGCGGTAGCGGCGCAGCGCGACGGCGTTCACCGGGTCGAAGCGCAGGCCGCCGCGGACGAAGGTGGCGACGAGGCCGGGCACCCCGAGCTCGTCGTAGGACAGGACGTGGGCGACGACGTCGCGCACGCTCCAGCCGGCGCACAGCGACGGGGCGGACCACTGCTCGGGCGTGAGCGCGCGGACCGTGCCGAGCAGGTCCGCGCGCTCGTCCCGGGCGAGGGCCGCGGCGTCGACCGTCACGCGTCCCCGTCCGCCGTCGCGGCGGCCTCGAGCCGCGCGAGGTAGAGCGGCCAGCCGTTGTCGGTGTCGACGCTGCGCCGCAGGTCCTCCCAGTCCTCGCCGTGGCGGTCGAGCTCGAGGTGGGTCAGGGTGACGAGCGTGCCGTCGCCCTCGGGCTCGAAGCGCACGTCGACGAGGCTGGACCGCCCCGGGTCGGCGGACACCTGCCAGTCGGGACCGATGTGCCAGCGGAAGGCGAAGCGGTGGGGCGGCTCGAAGGTCTCGACCGTGCCCCAGTGGCAGGTGCTGCCGTCGGTACCGCGGTCGAGGATGGCGCCTCCGGGGCGCGGCTCGACGACGGTCTCCTCGATGGGAACCTCGAGGAGGTTGTGGTCCTTGGGCTTGACGAGGTCGAGGTTGACGAAGGCCCAGAAGACCCGCTCGGTCGGTGCCGCGACGCGGGTGACGTGGCGGGTCGAGGCGGGGGTCGGGCCGTCGGGGGTGGGGTGGTCGTCGTGCACGATGGTCATCGCGGAGTCTCCTGGTCGGGGGCGGAGTCGGGGCGGGAGGTGCCGGGCCGGCGGGGACCGGGTCCGGCGGTGGGGTGGGGGTCCGGGTCGGCGACGAGGCCCTCCAGCGCGGAGAGGGTGCCGGCCCAGAAGGCGTCGAGCTCGTCGCGGTAGCGGCGCAGGCGCTCGGGGTCGACGGAGTGGATGCGCCGGGTGCCGTGCGCCTCGTCGCGCACCATCCCGGCGTCGCGGAGCACCTTGAGGTGCTGGCTCACGGCGGGGCGGCTGATCTCCATCCGCGCCGCGAGCTCGGCCACCGACGACGGCTGCTCGGCGAGCAGCTCGACGATGCGGCGACGGGAGGGCTCGGCGAGGAGCAGCCAGCCGTCGCTTCGGTTCGTGGTCACGAACGGTAAGTTACGACTTACGCATGGCGTCCGTCAAGGGGCAAGAGGCGCTGCGGCCCCGGACGCCCCGCCCGTCACTACCCTCGGGTGATGCCCGACGTCATCGCCGACCCGGAGACCGACCCCCAGGCCACGTCCGCGGTCGACCCCGCGCGGGTGCGGGCCTGGACCCGCGACGTCGTCGCGTCCGGGCCGCCGCTCACGACGTCGACGCCGATGACCGGCGCGCCGCTGGCGACCTTCGCCACGTCCACCGCGGACGACGTCGGGGTGGCGCTGGACCGGGCGCGGGCGGTGCAGCGGCGCTGGGCCGAGGTGCCGGTGGAGGAGCGGGCACGACGGCTGCTCGCGGTGCACGACCTCGTCCTGGCCCGGCAGTCCGAGCTGCTCGACCTCGTGCAGCTCGAGTCCGGCAAGGCCCGCGTCCACGCCTTCGAGGAGGTCGGAGACGTGGCCGTCGTCGCCCGGTACTACGCCCGCCGCGGTCCGCGGATGCTGGCCGAGGTCTCCCGCGGCGGGGTGTTCCCCCTGCTCACCCGCACGACCGAGCACCACCGGCCCCGGGGTGTCGTCGGGGTCGTCGCGCCGTGGAACTACCCGCTGAGCCTTGCGGTCACCGACGCCCTGCCCGCGCTGCTGGCGGGCAACGCCGTGCTGCTGCGCCCGGACCCGCAGGGCTCGCTCACCGCCCTCGCCGCCGTCGCGCTGCTCGTCGAGGCGGGGCTGCCGGCCGGGCTCGTGCAGGTCGTCCTCGGGCCGGGCGACCCCACGGGCGCCGCCGTCGTCGAGCGCGCCGACCACGTGTGCTTCACCGGGTCGACCGCCACCGGACGCGTCGTCGCCCAGGCCGCCGGGCGGCGGCTCGTCGGGGCCAGCCTCGAGCTCGGCGGGAAGAACACCCTGTACGTCGCCGACGACGCGGACCTGCGGCGCGCGGTGCCGGGAGCGGTGCGCGCCTGCTTCTCCTCGGCCGGGCAGCTGTGCGTGAGCGCCGAGCGGATCGCCGTCCACCGCGCCGTCGCCGACGAGTTCCGCGACCGCTTCCTCGACGCCGTCGGCCGGCTGCGGCTGTCGACCGGCCTCACCTGGGACGCCGACCTCGGCAGCCTCGTCGGGCCGGCGCAGCGCGACCGGGTGCTCGCGCACGTCGAGGACGCCGTGGCCAAGGGCGCCACCGTCCTCGCCGGCGGGCGGGCCCGGCCCGACGTCGGCCCCTACGTCGTCGAGCCCACGGTGCTCACGGGCGTCACCTCGGCCATGGCCTGCCGCGACGAGGAGACCTTCGGGCCGGTCGTCGCCCTCACCGAGGTCGGTTCCGACGACGAGGCCGTCGCGCTGGCCAACGACACCGAGTACGGCCTGCACGCCTCGGTGTGGACCCGGGACGTGCGCCGTGGCCGGGCGCTGGCGGCCCGCATCCGGACCGGGACCGTCGGCGTCAACGACGGCTACGCGGCCGCCTGGGGGAGCGTCGCGTCGCCGATGGGCGGCATGAAGGCGTCCGGGGTCGGCCGACGGCACGGGCGGGAGGGCCTGCTGAAGTACACCGAGAGCCAGAACGTCACGGTGCAGCGCCTCGTCGGCGTCGGCGAGGCCCCGGGTCTCGGCGGCGAGGCCTACGCCCGCACCCTCACCGGCGCCCTCCGCGTGCTCCGCCGCATCGGCCTTCCCTGACCACGACCCCCACCGCCCCGACCCCCCTCCCCGCGGCACCCCGAACCCCCCGCCCCCACCGCCGCAACTTTCTCGCCTGATCCCGGAACCTTCGGGTTCGCCCCCCTTCCGAAGGTGCGCGAACCCGAAGGTTCCCCGGCGGACCGTCCCGCCGATGGGGCCGGTGGGTGACGAAGGTTGCGGCCCGACCCCGTGAGGTCGTTCGCCCCGTCCTGCCGTCCCGGGACCCGGGGGAGGGTGGAGCGATGACGGACGAGCGAGCCACGCGCCTGCACCTGGTCGTCTTCGGCGGCAGCGGACCGACGGGGCTGCGGGTCGTGCGGCGAGCCCTGGGCGCCGGCCACCGCGTCACGGCGGTCACCCGGCGTCCCGACGACTTCCCGCTGACGGCCGAGGGCCTGCGCACCGCGAAGGCGGACGTCGCGGACGCCGACGCCGTGCGCGTCGCGGTCAGCGGCGCCGACGCCGTCGTGTCGACCTACGGCGTGCCGTACACCCGCAGGCCGGTCACGGTGTACTCCACCGGGGTCGCGCACATCCTCCGGGCCATGACGCTCGAGGGGGTGTCCCGGCTCGTGTGCGTCAGCAGCACCACCGTGGCGGACGGGTCGGCGCCGGGGGAGAGCCTGGCCTGGCGCCGGGTCGTCGAGCCGCTGCTGTTGCGCCGGGTCCTCGGGCGCACCGTGTACGACGACATGGAGCGCATGGAGGCGCTGCTGCGCGAGAGCGACCTCGACTGGACCATCGTGCGGCCGGCCGGCCTGTACAACGCCGACGAGCCCGGACCCCACGACGTCGGACCTCCGCGCCTGCCCGGGCGCTTCACCTCGCGGGCCGACCTCGCCGACGTCCTCGTCCGCGAGGCCACCGACGCCCGGCACTCCCGGACCACGGTCGACGTCGTCAGCCGCGGCGAGCGCCCGTCGCCGCTGACCTTCCTTCGCGAGGTCACGAAGATCGGGACGTGACCGCCTGGACGGGGTGGGGGCGCAAGGCGGCGCCAGCGCCCGGCCGCCGTGCCCCC
>NZ_SAYU02000103.1 GCF_004025965.2 Phycicoccus flavus
CACCCCGTTCCTGGCCTACGACGTCGAGATCCGCCGGGTGCTGTTCTCCACCAACGCCATCGAGTCACTGCACTCCCGCTACCGCCGTGCAGTCACCGTCCGCGGGCACTTCCCCACCGAGCAGGCCACGCTGAAGACCCTCTACCTGGTCACTCGCGGTATGGACCCCAAGGGCACCGGCCAGGCACGATGGGCAGTGCGGTGGAAGCCTGCGTTGAACGCGTTCCCTGTCACCTTCGCCGACCGCATGCCGGCCGCCGAGAACCTCTGAAGATGAACGCCGGAAACACCGTTCATCGGACACACCCGACGTCGACTAGGTGAAGTCTTGGGCTAGGTGGATGCGCCGCTTCGTGCTGCTGCGTCAGGGTGTCGACGTCGCGCTGAAACACGCAGCCACGCTCATCGACGGCCGATCTGGCGGTATGTCGAGTGTGGCGTCCGTGCGCAGGCCAGGGCTGGTGGTCGCCGTCCTCGCAGTGCGACTTGAGCCGCTGGCGCGTCCGTTCGGTGAACGCCGGCAGGGCGTAGCGGTGCCACTCCTCCATCGCATCGGCGGTCAGGGCGAGGCCGGCTCGGCGGCGGAGGTCGGCGAGCACGGCGATCTCGTGGACGAGGTGTGGGTGTTTCGGCCAGCAGGTGGGGACCAGGCCGGTGAGGTCCCACGCGTACTCGTGGTTCAGCCAGGTGACGACGCGGTCGAGCCAGTCCCAGAGCTCGGCGCGCAGCTCCGGGTCGACGCAGGTGGGTGGGTCCCAGGGGCGGGCCAGGAGGGCGGGGCTGCCGAGGGCCTTCTTCTGCTCGTCGGTGCCGTACATGGCGGTGTTGAGCTCACGGTAGGAGTGCGCGACGCGGCGCCCGGGGCTCGGGAACCCTTCGATCGCCTCGTGCGGAGTGGTCCGGCGGTCGGTGCGAGGAGGCTCGCTCATGCCGGGTCGCTGTCGTGGTCACCGGTCAGGCCTCGACGGCGCGCCTCGACGAGGGCGGCGATAGCGCGCGCGTCCGGGTCGACCGTTTGTGCGCGACCCACAGCGACGGTCTCCCGCAGGTTCCGCTGCTCGGTGAGGAGGCGGCGGCCGTGCTTGCCGTCGATGCAGCGGTTCAGTCCGGCGATGATCGGCGCCCCGTTCTCGGAGAGGACGAGCGCGTGGCGCTCCTTCAGCTGGCGGATCTCTGCGCCGGTGAGGATGGGAATGTCGTCGGCCGACACCTGCCTGCCGCCCATCCGTCCGGACTGCCAGGAGGTGCGGGCGACGCGGACCTCCCCGAGCAGGTCGGAGATCTCCCGGTTGAACGCGACGTCCTTGGACCCGCCGAACACGACGAGGTTGTTGGTGAGTGCGACCAAGGTCCGGGCCTCCTGCTCCCCGAAGATGGCCGCGAGCTGCGGCCAGGCTTGGGCGGCCCAGAGGAACGAGATCCCGAGCGCCCGCTCGTTGGCCATCCGCGTCCGCAGCGTCGGCAGTGGAGCGGTGGAAGGCAGCTCGTCGAGGATGGCGTGGAACGGCGGGCAGAGCCGCCCCCACGGTGAGGTGTTAGCTGCGGCCAGTGCGGTGTCCAGCGCGTGCTCGGCGAACGCGGTCATCAACGGCGACGCGGAGGCGTAGGGGTCCTCGCGGCCGAGGAGGTAGATGGTCCCGCTGCGGGCGATCACCTTGGCGAGGTCGGTCGCGGGCCGGCCCGGGCCTGGGACGCAGCGGCGGCGGATGTCCTCTTGGAAGAACAGCGACATCGCCTGCTGGACGGTGGTCACGGTGTTGCCGGCGGTGCGGTCATCTCCGTGGAGCGCCCCGTGCAGCAGCCCGGCCCAGAACGACGCGGCGTGGGGGTGGGCCCGCAAGACCTCCTGCGGGTCGGACGCGGCCAGGGGGTTGGACACCCAGGACAGGACGTGCTCGAGGCTGCGGCCGGTCAGGGCGGCGGCGTGGAAGTAGCCCTGCAGGACCTTGGCGGCCTCGGCGGCGTAGAAGCGCGCGGCGTCGTCGCCGTGCCCGCCGGCGACTGCGCCCTTGACGGTGCCGGCCGTGAACGCCTTCGCCCGGCGCTCGGCCACGAGCGGGTCGACGCAGCCGCGGATGGGGTCCCAGACGACCTCCGGCAGCCCTGGGACGAGCCCGAACGGGTCCAGCACCACGGCGGGGCGGTTACCGCGGGAGCGGGCGGTGAAGGTCAGCAGGAGGTCGTCGACCTTCGTCAGGGTCGTCAGCGCGGCGCCGGGGGCGTCGATCAGGGCCGGCGCGAGGATGTCGAGGGTCTTACCCGACCCCTGCGGGCCGATGACACCGGCGGTTCGGTCCCACGGCACCCACAGCTGGCCCCCGCGCGGCTCCCGGGCCCGGCCCAGGTGCCACCCGACCTCGGCCGGTCGTAGCCGCCTCACCGGGTCTGACCCTTCGCCCGGGGTCCGTACAAGTCCGGTCGGATGACCTTGGCGTGGCGGCGCAGGCGGGCCCGGCCCAGCAGCCTCTCGGCTTCCGCGACGCTGGCCACGCCTCGCAGCCTCCCTGGACCCCACCGGCCCAGTGCCCACGCCGCCGCCCAGACGCTACCGACGAGCACCAGGACCTCGAGGACGGCGACACAGGTCCACATCAGCCCGGCCGGCGCCGGGTGCGTGACCTCCTGGAGACCGGCGGCAGCGTCACCTCCCAGGACCCCACCCAGGGATGTGAACAGGTCGTCGCGAGCCACGAACACCCACCCGTTACCCGTGACGAGGTTGGCCACCGAGCGGCCGGCCTGGAGGCCCAGCAGCAGCAGGAGGAGCAGCGCGAGCAACGCGCTGGCGGGGACCTCCCACGTGTAGGGGTAGGGGTTGGTTCTGCGGGACCGCTGCATCTCAGTCTCCATTGGCTTGGCGAACCTCCTGAACCCCGTAGGCGGTCACGACCTTGCCTAGGTTCGCCGGTGGTGGATGAAGGGAGGCAAGATTCCAAGATCCTGTTCCACCCGCCGCCTGCCAGCGCTACCTTGAGCGCACGCCGAATTCGCAGGGAAGCGGCGAGGAGGGATTGCTGACGATGAAGCGCATTCTCGCGGTGCTGTTGGTTGCTGTAGCCACTTCGGCCATCGGTCTCGCCACTCCAAGAGCCGCCTCGGCAGCGGGCCCGGCTCCTGCCTTCCAGCTTCCATTCGAAGTTGGTCAAAAGTGGCAAGCCGGCGCACCACACTCGGACACCGGCAACAACGTAGGTGCGCGTGGCTCCATCGACTTCGGCCCTAGCGGGTCCAACAAAAAGGTCGTTGCCATCGCTGGCGGAACCGTCTACCGCATCTCGTGCTCGGGAGGCTCTGTACTCGGGGTGGACCATGGTGACGGCTGGAGATCCACGTACTACCACCTCACGAACCTTCAGTTGCAGCTCGTGGGTAAGCAGGTAGCGGCGGGTACGTACTTGGGCGACGCAGGGCGTGCGGCCCCCTGCGGAGGCTCCGCCTCGTTCGACCACGTCCACTTGACGGTCCTGAAGGACGGGAATCCAACGAGCGTCTCCGGCTTTCGGTTCAGCGACTACAACGTCTACAGCAGCGGAACCGACTACTACGGGTACTGGACCGACCTGAGCGGTGCCAGAGTGCTCACTGTTTCCGGCGCCGCAGTCATGGGCTTGACGTCTACCGCCCGCACACGTGTGCCAGACCTGCAGCCTATGACAGGCGACTGGAACGGCGATGGAAAGACCGACATCGGCCTCCGCCGAATCTCTAACGGGACGTGGTACTTCCGGACCGGTCCCTCCTGGTCCCAGACGACGTACTCCTGGGCCGGCGGGACGGACCTGCAACCGGTAACGGGCGACTGGAACGGCGACGGGAAGACCGACATCGGCCTCCGCCGGATCTCGACCGGGATGTGGTACCTGAAGACCGGCCCGACGTGGACCCAGACCACCATCTCGTGGTCGGCGGGCGCCGGGAAGGACTTGCAGCCGGTCACCGGCGACTGGAACGGCGACGGCAAGACCGACATCGGCCTCCGCCGGATCTCGACCGGCATGTTCTACATGCGCACTGGACCGTCCTGGTCGCAGTCCACCGTCTCGTGGTCGGCCGGCGCCGGCAGCGACCTCCAGCCCGTCACCGGCGACTGGAACGGCGACCACAAGACCGACATCAGCCTCCGCCGGATCTCGACCGGCATGTTCTACATGCGCACTGGCCCGTCCTGGTCGCAGTCCACCGTCTCGTGGTCGGCCGGCGCCGGCAGCGACCTCCAGCCCGTCACCGGCGACTGGAACGGCGACCGCAAGACCGACATCGGCCTCCGCCGCATCTCGACCGGCATGTTCTACATGCGCACCGCACCTATATTCAGCCCGGCCACATACACCTGGGCAGGCGGCACGGACCTTCAGCCCGTCACCGGCGACTGGAACGGCGACCGCAAGACCGACATCAGCCTCCGCCGGATCTCGACCGGAATGTGGTACTTCAAGACGCGTCCGTCCTGGTCCCAGACGACGTACTCCTGGGCCGGCGGGACGGACCTGCAACCGGTAACGGGCGACTGGAACGGCGACGGGAAGACCGACATCGGCCTCCGCCGGATCTCGACCGGGATGTGGTACCTGAAGACCGGCCCGACGTGGACCCAGACCACCATCTCGTGGTCGGCGGGCGCCGGGAAGGACTTGCAGCCGGTCACCGGCGACTGGAACGGCGACGGCAAGACCGACATCGGCCTCCGCCGGATCTCGACCGGCATGTTCTACATGCGCACTGGCCCGTCCTGGTCGCAGTCCACCGTCTCGTGGTCGGCCGGCGCCGGCAGCGACCTTCAGCCCGTCACCGGCGACTGGAACGGCGACCGCAAGACCGACATCGGCCTCCGCCGGATCTCGACCGGAATATGGTACAAGCGCACTGCTCCAGGATGGGGACAGAGCACTACCGCCTGGGCCGGAGGCAGCTCGTACAAGCCAGTTTCTGGCGACTGGAACGGCGACGGCAAGACCGACATAGGGCTTCAGAGTTCGGCAGACGGACGATTCCACTTTGGACCTGCCTGGCAGCAAACGACGGTGAGTTGGTCCGCCGGCGCCTGGTGAGTCGTCGATACCTCGGGTGGCGCGCAACCCCTGCTTGTCAAAGCTGCACCAGGCTTGGCGACTTTCACGCTCTCGTCAAGGCATAGCTCCGACCCGCCAGACCTCGAAGATGTGGTGGCCGGACCAGGTGGTGTAGTCGTGGATGCCGACGGCGTCGCCGGAGGCTTCGACGCTGCGGTGGGCGGCGGGGTCGGCGACGATGAGCACGTGCCCGATCTGGTTGGGTCCGAGGTAGGTGTCGACGAAGATCAGGTCGCCGGGTTTCTCGTGGCCGAGCTGGACGCGGGAGCCGTTGCCGGCGGCGAGCCAATTGCGTTGTGCCGCCGCGGTGCGGGGGATGGTGATCCCGAGCCGGGCGTAGGCGGCCTGGGTGAAGGAGGAGCAGTCCCAGGCGTGGGGTCCGTTGGCGCCGAGGACGTAGGGGTCGCCGACGTGGGCTTGTGCCAAGGTGAGCATCCCGGCGATCCGGGCGTCCTCGATCGGGGGGAGGGCCGGGTTGCCGTTGCCGCCGGGGCCGCAGTCGCTGGGGTCGCCGGCCACGACGCCGCCGCCGTACGAGGCGGCGTAGTAGAGGACGTCGTTGACGTACCAGTCGGCGTGGTTGTAGGCGAAAATCGCGCGGCGGACCCCGTCGGCGCCGGCGGCGACGCCGGAGGCGGTGAGGTAGTTCGCGGCGGAGAAGACCGAGTCGGCGTCGCTGCGGATGTCGGCGCGGCCGTCGCCGTCGCCGTCGACGCCGTAGGTGGCCAAGGTGGCGGGCATGAACTGCATGAGCCCCTGCGCGCCGGCGCTGGAGGCCAGCCCAAGAGCCCGAAAGGTGAAGTGCGCATCTGCTGCGTCGACGAGGCGGAAGGCATCTCTATGGCGGCGAGGCACGCCACCGGTAGGCGCATCGCCAAGATCGCCGACCGGATGGTGAGGCCGCGCGACCTCGCCAAGGCCTTGCGGACGCTGATTCGCGACCTCGGCTAGGCAACCTGTAGGACGTCTCGACGCGTTCAAGGCGCATGGATCTGGCGATCCGTGAGTCATCCCGCCGCGAGCCGGGCTGCTCGTGCTGACGGGGTGTTGGACGCCACGGCGGCGCGGGACTCCCGTTGTCCTCATCTCAGCCACTGTCTGTAGCACTCCACAGCAGGTCGCCCATCTGCATTGCCGCACGCCGTCGGAGCTCGTCGACGGCGTGGGTGTATCGCTGCGCTGTGGCCATCTCGGTCCAGCCCATGATGGACATGACGGTGCGGATGTCTACGCTCTGCAGAAGAAGCAGGGTCGCTGCGGTGTGACGGGCGTCGTGTAGACGCACCCGACGCACCCCGGCAGCCTCGATGAGTCGTCCCCACTCGGCGTTGTCCCGGGCGGGGTCGATCAAGCCCCCGGTCGGAGTGGGGAAGACGAGGTCGAGGTCCGGCTCCCAGTCCTCCCCGGCTGAAAGTCGCAGTTGGTTGACGCGAGAGCGCTGCGAGCGCAGCTCCTCTACAAGCGGTGGAGGCATGACGATGCTGCGGACCGACGCCTTAGTCTTGGGTTCAACCAAAAGGAGTCCACCGCCCTCTCGCTGTTCGCACTGACCGCCGCGCCGGTGGCCGCAGGAGGGCCCGTCGGCTGTGGGTTCGCAGCCGTGGTTCCAGGTGTGCCGTTGGCAGGACCGACGGACGCGGAGGTTCCCGTTGCGCAGGTCCACGTCGCTCCACATGAGGGCGAGGGCCTCACCCTGGCGGAGCCCCAGGGCGAGAGCGATCGACCAGCGCACCGGATGGCGTGTAGAGCCAGCGGCGGCCAGGACGCGCCTGGTCTCCTCTACGGACAATGGGTCCACTTCGACCTGGTCGGCCCGGGGAGGTCTGGCCACCAACGCGGGGTTGTGTGCCAGCCGGCGACGACGCACCGCCTCGTTGAGGGAGGAGCGCAGCACTCGGTGAACTGCGCGGACGACGTGGGTCGAGCTGCCCTGCCTGCGCATGGCCCGGTAGAGCTCCTCGAGGTTCTCCGGCCGCAGCTCGCTCAGTCGTTGGCGCCCCAGGACGGGGATGACGTGCACCCGCATCTGGCTGCGGTAGGTCGAGAGTGTCTTCCAGCGTGCTGTCATGGGCAAGACGGTCTCCAGCCAGTGCTCAAGCCAGTCCTCGAGGGTGATGTCGTCGCGGGTCCACACGAACATTCCGGCGTCCCGCGCGCGCTCGACCTCGCGGACGGCGTCCCGCAGTTCGGACTTCGTGCGTCGACGGACATGCTTGCGCACCCGCTCGCCGTCATGGCCCCGCTCCATCGTGACCCGGGCATGCCAGAACCCGTCGGCGCCGCGGTACACAGAGGAGGTGGTCTCTTCGGCGGACTTGCGAGGCATAGGCATCGTCCGGCTCGCGCATCTCGGCCGCGAACCGTTCCAGCTCGCGACGCTCGACCCGCACGGACCGGCCGAGGTGGACCGTGCGTAGCCGGTGGCTGGCGATGTGGCGCTCCACGCTTCGCCGGGCGCAGCGCAGCTGTCGTGCCACCTCGTCCAGAGTGAGCAGCAGGGTGTCGGGCATGGACGGCTCTGGGGCGGCGAGGACGGTAATGGTCTCCATGCCACACCAAAAGCGACGTGGCGGCCGCCAAGGGTCACGACGGGCGAAAAAGGCAACCCCCAAGCCCACCTGGGAGGCCAGACGTCTCGGCGCGGCTAGCGCCGACCGCTTACGACGCGGCTCACGCGAATCGTTTTGGGGCCAGCCCGCGCCTCGAGCGAGCCGAAGCAACTGAGGAGAGCTGGTGTTTGCGGAGGTCACGCAGGTGTCCGTTCTGCGCGCCCGAAGGGATTCGAACCCCTAACCTTCTGATCCGTAGTCAGATGCTCTATCCGTTGAGCTACGGGCGCCTGCTGCGCAGCGCGCAACGACAGTGAAGACTACCGGAGCCCTCGCCCCGCCGGGAAATCGGGCGGGGCGGCCGCGCCGGTCACTCCGGCCGGCGCCCGATGGCCGCGAACATCGTCACGGAGACGAACGCGTCGCCGTGTCCGGAGGCGGCCTCGACCTCTCGGTTCAGCGCGGACACCTCGTCGGCGGTCACGACGCCTGCCTCGACGAGCGCGGCGCCCTGGGTGGCGAGCAGCCCGGGCAGCATCTCCTCCGGGACCACGAGGGCGCTGGACCCGACGTCCGGCTCGACGTCGAGGCCGGCCTCCCGCAACAGCGAGCGCAGCCGGCGGCCGGAGTAGGGGTTCGGCCAGAGCGCG
>NZ_SAYU02000104.1 GCF_004025965.2 Phycicoccus flavus
CCGTTCGCCGACGCCGGGTACGACGTCGCCGACTACCTCTCCGTCGCGCCCCGCTACGGCACGAACGAGGACCTCGTGGCCTTCGTCGACGCGGCCCGCAGCCGCGGCATCCGGGTGCTGCTCGACCTCGTCGCCGGTCACACGAGCGACCAGCACCCCTGGTTCCGCGCCTGGGCCGACGACCCCGAGGACCACCGCTACATCCACAGCGAGCGGGTCGCCTCGCCGGCGGGGGCCTGGGCGCCGGTCCCGGGGCGTCGCGGCGGCTACTACCAGCTGAACTTCTACCCCTGCCAGCCGGCGCTGAACTTCGGCTTCGCCCGCGGCCACGAGGGCCGGCCGTGGCGGGACCGGGTCGACGACGAGGGTCCGCGGGCCAACCGGCAGGCGCTGCGCGAGGTCATGGCCTTCTGGTTCGAGCGCGGCATCAGCGGGTTCCGGGTGGACATGGCGGCCTCGCTCGTCAAGGACGATCCGGGCCTCGTGGAGACGAGCCGGCTGTGGGGCGAGATGCGCGACTGGCTGGACCGCGAGCACCCGGACGCCGCGCTGCTGTCGGAGTGGGGCGAGCCCGCCCTCGCGGTCCCCGCCGGGTTCCACGCCGACTTCTTCCTCCAGTTCGACAACCCGGCGCTGCGCTCGCTGTGGCACACCGGCACCGGCACCACCGACCCGTCGTGGACCGGGACCGACCGGTTCTTCTTCGACCCCGAGGGCAGCGGCGGCATCGAGGTGTTCCTCCGCGAGTGGCGCCGCGCCACCGAGGCCATCGGCGTCGACGGCGGACACGTCGCCCTGCCGACGTCGAACCACGACTACGCCCGCCTCGTCAGCGGGCCGCGCACCGCCGACCAGGTGCGGGCCGCCTTCGCGTTCCTCCTCACCTGGCCCTCGCTGCCGACCATCTACATGGGCGACGAGATCGGCATGCGGTACGTCCCGGACCTGCCCGACACCGAGGGCAGCCGGCTCATGCCGACCTACGACCGCACCGGCTCCCGGACCCCGGTGCAGTGGGAGCCCGGTCCCGGCGCGGGCTTCTCGACGGCGCCCGAGGACCGGTTCTACCTTCCGCTGGACCCCGACCCCGCCCGCCCCGACGTCGCGACCCAGCGGGCCGACGAGGGCTCGCTGCTGCACCTGGTCCGGCGCCTCGTCGCCCTCCGCCACGGCACGCCCGCGCTGGGGCCGTCGGGCGGCCTCGAGGTCCTCACCGAGGGCTACCCCTTCGCCTACGTCCGCGGCGGCAGCCACCTCGTCGTCGTCAACCCGCGCCGCGAGCCGGCCGCGTGCGACCTGCCAGCGGGCTGGGCGGACGCCGAGCCCGTGGAGGTCGAGGGCGTCCGCCTCACCGCGGACCGGGCCGAGGCCGCCGGCTTCGCGTTCGGGATCTTCGCCCGCCGCTGACCGCCGCTGACCGCCGCCGTCCGCTGCCGATCCGTCGGCGCCGGCCAGTGGCCGAGCCGTCGTCAGCCGGGGTCCACCGCGCGCGTCGAGGGCGGCCGGACGTCGACGTCGCGGACGTCACCGGTCCCGACGAGCCCCGGCACGAGCAGCCTCCACATGGACTCGACCCGCTCCTCGAGGTCGGCGCGACCGGTGAGCGTCTCGCTCGTCAGCTGCAGGCCCGTCATCGAGGCGCAGACGACGTAGGCGGCGGCCTCCGGGTCGACCCCGGGGGCGAGGGCGCCCTCGTCCCGGGCCTGGCGCAGCAGGGCCGCGACGCCGTCGATCCACGTGCGGTACCCGCCGACGACGGAGTCCGGCGAGCCCGCGCGGTTCACGGTCATCCGGATGCTCGCCCGCATGAGCGGGTCGGTGAGCAGGGCCTCGACGAAGGCGTACGAGAGGTCGACGACGCACTGCAGCGGGGGGACGCCGGGGTCGGTCCGCCGGTCCAGCCAGGCGCCCTGCTCGGCGATGATCGCCTCGGCGATGGCCTCCTTGGAGGAGAAGTGGAAGTACAGCGCGCCCTTGGTGACGCCGCTCTCCCGGACCATGAGGTTGATCGTGGCGGCGTCGTACCCGTGCCTCTCGATGACGGCGGCGGCGCCCTCGAGCGCCGCCCGCCGGGTGGCGATGGCTCGTTGCTGCTGCGGCACTGGGGTCCTCTCGGGCTCCGTCCGGCGGGAGCGCCGCCCACGGTCCGCGGCGCACTCGGTCCGGGTCCAGGGTAGCCGCCGGAACGCTCCCCGACAGAAAACGGGGCGTACGGTCGTTTCTGCGGGTAGGGTGCTGCCGGACCGCGGAGGGGGGTCGCCCCGGGCCCGCCCTGCGGACTCGGCACCGGGGCGACCGGGCGGTCCACGGGGGCACCCGGGTCCCTCGCGCCGCGTAGCCTGCCGGGATGGGAGATGCCGCCGACGGGGCCCGTGAGGTGCAGCGCACCGAGGACGGGCACCACATCGTCGTCGACGGCCGGCGCTGGCGCGCCACCGACCCGGGCATCCCCGAGCGGCTGCGGTCCGAGCTCGTCGCCGAGCTCATGGCCGCCCGGCGGCTCGTGCGCACGGAGGGGGACGCGGTCCGCCACCGGGTGCAGGACGCCAAGGTGGCGCTCGGCGAGCGCGGCGCCCCCTGGTGGGAGCCGGTGTCCGAGGCGGACCGGGCCGAGCGGGCGACGGCCGCCTTCCGGGCCCTGCTGCGGCACCGGCCCGAGGGGACGGTCTGCCCCAGCGAGGTCGCCCGGGTCGTCGGAGGCGAGGACTGGCGCGGGCTCTCGGCCGAGGTCCGCGCGCTCGCCTTCGACCGCGCCGCCGACGGTGAGCTGGCCGTCCTCCAGAAGGGCGAGGCGGTCGAGCGCGGCGCCCGCGGACCCGTCCGTGTGGGCCGCGGCCCGACGTTCGCCGACTGACCCGACGACGACGCGACGTCGCCGGGCAGCGGGTCAGCCGGACTTCTTGCGGCGGCGCAGGCCGTGGAGCAGGGGCTCGGTGTAGCCGTTCGGCTGCTGCGCCCCCTCGACGACGAGCCGCCGCGCGGCCTCGAACGCCAGGCCGGGGCCGCCGGTCCCGACGAGCGGCTCGTAGCCGGGGTCGCCGGCGTTCTGCTCGTCGACGACCGAGGACAGCCGGTGCAGGCTGTCGTCGAGCTGCTCCTCGTCGACGACGCCGTGCGCCAGCCAGTTGGCGAGCAGCTGGCTGGAGATCCGCAGCGTCGCCCGGTCCTCCATGAGCGCGACCCCGTGGATGTCGGGCACCTTCGAGCAGCCCACGCCCTGGTCGACCCAGCGCACGACGTACCCGAGGATCGACTGGACGTTGTTGTCGAGCTCGGTGGCGACGACGTCGGGGTCCAGCGGCCCGTCGGCCAGCGGCACGCGCAGCATCTCGGCGACCTCCTGGCTCTCGCGGCCGGCCAGCTCGTCACCGACGGCGAAGGCGTCGACCTCGTGGTAGTGCAGGGCGTGCAGCGTCGCGGCGGTCGGCGAGGGGACCCAGGCGGTCGTCGCGCCGGCCCGCACGTGACCGACCTTCTGCTCGAGCATGTCGTGCATGAGGTCCGGCATGGCCCACATGCCCTTGCCGATCTGCCCGTGCCGCAGCAGCCCCGCGGCCAGGCCGGCGTCGACGTTGGACCGCTCGTAGGCGGCGAGCCACGGCTCGGACCGCATCTCGCCCTTGGGCACCATGACGCCCGCGCGCAGCGAGGTGTGGATCTCGTCGCCGGTGCGGTCCAGGAAGCCGGTGTTGATGAAGACGACGCGCTCGCGGGCCTCGCGGATGCAGGCGAGGAGGTTGACGCTCGTGCGCCGTTCCTCGTCCATGATCCCCATCTTGAGCGTGGCCGGCTCCAGGCCGAACAGGGTCTCGGCGCGGGCGAACAGCTCGGCGGCGAAGGCGACCTCGGCCGGCCCGTGCATCTTCGGTTTGACGATGTACATCGACCCGCGGCGGGAGTTGACCCGCTCGGTGTCGCCGCGCAGGTCCGGCAGCGCGCCGAGCGCCGTGAGGACGGTGTCGAGGATGCCCTCCGGGACCTCGGCGCCGTCGGGGTCCCGCACGGCGTCCGTCGTCATGAGGTGACCGACGTTGCGGACGAGCAGCAGCGCCCGGCCGGGCAGGGTGACGGTCGACCCGTCCGGTGCGGTGTACTCGCGGTCCGGGGCCATCGTGCGGGTGAAGGACTCGCCGCCCTTGTCGACCTCGGCGGTCAGGGCGCCACGCATGAGGTCGCGCCAGTTGCGGTAGCCGAGCACCTTGTCGTCGGCGTCGACGGCGGCCACCGAGTCCTCGAGGTCCATGATCGTCGTCACCGCGGCCTCGAGGACGACGTCGGCCACGCCGGCGGGGTCGTCGCTGCCGATGGGGTGGTCGTGGTCGACCACGACCTCGACGTGCAGGCCGTGGTGGACGAGCAGGACGGTGTCCGGCGACCCGGCGTCCCCGGTCCAGCCGACGAGGCCGCCCGGGTCGGCGAGACCGGACGGGGCGGCGTCCCCCAGGTCGACGACGAGCGCGCCGTCCTCGACCCGGTAGGCCGTGGCGTCGGCGTGCGAGCCGGAGGCCAGCGGTGCCACGGCGTCGAGCAGCTCGCGGCCGCGGCGGATGGACACCGCGCCGCGGGTGGGGTTGTAGTCGGAGCCGGTCAGGGCGGTCTCGCCCTCGTCCGGGATGGCGTCGGTGCCGTAGAGCGCGTCGTAGAGCGACCCCCAGCGGGCGTTCGCCGCGTTCACCGCGAAGCGCGCGTTGAGCAGCGGCACGACGAGCTGCGGTCCGGCGACGGCGGCGATCTCGTCGTCGACGTCCTCGGTGTCGACCATGAACGGCTCGGGCGCCGGCAGCAGGTAGCCGATCTCCTCGAGGAAGGCGCGGTAGTCGCCGGCGTCGGGGCGGCCGGGGTGCTCGGTGTGCCAGGCGTCGAGGCGCTCCTGGATCCGGTCCCGCTCGGCGAGCAGCTCGCGGTTGCGGGGTGCGAGGTCGGTGACGATCGCGGCGAGCCCGGTCCAGAAGTCGTCGGCGTCGATCCCGGTGCCGGCGAGCGCCTCGTCCTCGACGAAGCGCGCGAGGACCTCGGCGACGTCGAGCCCCGCCCGCTCGGTGCGCCCGCTCACGCCACGCCCTCCGCGCCGACCTCGGCCAGCACGGCGGCCGCGATCTCGGCGTCCTGGTCGGGACGGCCCCCCGCCACCCCGAGCCCGCCGACGTGCACGCCGTCGAACACCAGCGGGACCCCGCCGGCGATGCTCGTGAGGATGCCGCCGGTGCCGTGCTCGAGGGCCACGGCCAGCTCGGGCACCATCGCGGCGCTCGGCTTGCGGGTGGACGCCGCGGTCATCGCCTTGCGCCGGCTCGTCTCCACGGAGTGCGGCGTCGCGCCGTCGGCCCGGCCGAAGGCGACCATCGCCATCGCGGGGTCGACGACGGTGACGACGCCGCGCACCCCGGCCCGCTCGGCCGCCGCTATGGCGACGGCGACGACGTGTGCCGCGGTCTCGTAGGTGACGACGGGGACGCTGGTGTGGCTGGGCACGGTTCTCCTCGAGGCGACGGCGACGGTGCGGTGCTGCTCCGACCGTAGGGCTGCGGAGGGCCCGGGACAACGCCGCGTGCCCACCGATCCGCGGCGCACGTCCCGCGCCGGGCGGGTCAGCCGTCGCGCGGCTCGGCGTGGGTGCGCTGCGGCGGGTCGGCCACGGAGCAGTGGCGCAGGGCGGGCGGCCGGTCGACGGCGGGCTCGACGCCCTCGGAGGGGCCCGGGGCCTCCGGCCGGGGGTCGCGGACGGTGACGAGCGAGACCACGGCGCCGAGGACGAGCAGGACGGCCGAGATGACCAGGGCCCGGTCGAAGCCGGCGTCGAAGACCGCGGGGTCCTCGTAGTCGCTGCCGGTGAGGCCGACGAGCGCCGGCACGGCGGCCACCGCGAGCAGGCCTCCGGTGCGCGCCACGGCGTTGTTGACGCCGGACGCGAGGCCGGAGTGGTTGCCGGGTACCGACGACAGCGCGGTGGCGGTCAGCGGGGCGACGAGCGCGGCCAGCCCGAGGCCGAACAGCAGCACCGGCGGCAGCACGTCGGTGACGTACCCGGCGTCCGGTCCGAGCGTCGTCATCCAGCCGAGCGCCGCGGCACAGACGAGCGGGCCGATCACCAGCTGGCGGCGTGGGCCGAGCCGGGCGGCGAGGTCCCCGGACCGGGCGGACAGCGCGAGCATGACGACGGTGACCGGCAGCAGCGCGGTCCCGGCGGCGACCGGCCCGAAGCCGGCGACGATCTGGAGCTCGAGGACGAGGAGGAAGAAGACGACGCCGAGCGCGCCGTAGACGACGAGGGTCACGGCGTTGACGGCGCGGAACTGGCTGGAGGCGAACACCGAGAACGGCAGGACGGGGTGGTCCGAGCGCCCCTCGACGACGACGAACGCGACGGCCGCGAGGACCCCGAGGGCCAGGGACCCGACGGTGCGGGCGTCCCACCCGCGGCTGCTCACCGCGATGAGGGCGTAGGTGAGCCCGGCCAGCGACACCGCCGCGGCGGCCGATCCGGCGAGGTCGATCCGGCGCGGGGCGTCCTCGTCGGCGGTCTCGGGCACGTGCCGGCGGACGACCCAGACGACGACGGCGGCCAGCGGCACGTTGATCCAGAACACCCAGCGCCACGACGCGGCCTCGACCAGCCAGCCGCCGAGGAACGGCCCGACCGCGGTCGCGACCCCGCCGAGACCGGACCAGGCGCCGATGGCCCGGCCCCGGTCCTCGGGGGCGAAGGAGGCCTGGATCACCGACAGGCTCGCCGGGGTGAGCAGGGCGCCGCCGACCCCCTGGAGCAGCCGGGCGGCGACGAGCAGGGTGGCGTCGGTGGCGAGGGCGCACAGCACCGACGCCGCGGCGAACCAGAGCACCCCGACGGCGAACACCCGGGCCCGGCCGTACCGGTCGCCGAGGCTGCCGCCGACGAGGATGAAGGAGGCGAGGGTCAGGGCGTAGCCGGTGACGACCCACTGCAGCGTGCCGAACGGGGCGTCGAGGTCGCGGCCGACGGCGGGCAGGGCGACGTTGACGACGGTGGCGTCGATGCCGGCCATGCCGGAGCCGAGGATCGCGGCGAGGACGACCCACCGGCCCTGCGCGGTGTCGAGCCGCAGGGCGGGGTCCTCCCGGGACACGGGAACGGGGTCCACGCGCACATGGGACCACATCGGCGACGGGACCGGAAGCCGGGCCGCCCGGCCCGCGCCACGGCCCCGGCCGGTGCCCGGCTCAGGGCGTCGTCGACCCGCGGTCCCGGCGGACCTGCTCGAGCCGTCGCTCCCGCTCCCGGCGCAGCCGCAGCTGCGGGTCGTCCGACCCGAGCTGCGCGGGACCGAACACGCTCACCGCCGCGTAGCGGAACCGCCAGCCGATGCGGTAGCCCAGCGGCAGCGCCCGCCGCGACGTCCGGTCCATGTCGTCCTCCAGGTACTTCGTGCCCTCATGGTTCGTGGACGAACCTACCCGCGCGGACACGTAGGATGAATTCGTGGCCGACACGCACAGCCCGGGGACCCGGGGAGGGGCCGGCGGGGAGCCGCCCGCCGACCTGCTCGCGCTGGACCGTCAGGTGTGCTTCGCGCTCGCCGTGGCGAGCCGCAACGTCATCGCGCTCTACCGGCCGCTGCTGGAGCCGATGGGGATCACCCATCCGCAGTACCTCGTGATGCTGGCCCTCTGGGAGGAGTCGCCCCTCCGGGTCTCCGAGATCGCCCGACGGATCGGCCTCGAGCCGCCCACGCTGTCCCCGATCCTCAAGCGGCTGGAGGCGTCCGGGCTCGTCGTGCGCGAGCGGGACGCCCGCGACGACCGGGCGCTGGCCGTGCGGTTGACCCCCGAGGGGCGCAGGCTCCGGCGACGCGCGGAACGCATCCCCCCGGCGATCATCGACCGGCTCGGCCTGGACATCGCCGAGCTGGAGGAGACCCGGTCGCGGCTCGTGCGCCTCATCGAGGCCGCGGACCGCCACCCGGGGGACCGGCCCGGTCCGCCCACGACCGGACGCCCGGGTCGGGGAACCGGAGCAGCGCGGTGAGGGCCCCGACGACCACGACGGCCGCGAACGCGACGTCCAGGCCCCAGCGTCCGCTGAGGACCCCGGCGAGCGGCGCGCCCACCGCCTGCCCGACCGCGATGGCGAGGAACCCGGCGCCGACGCCGGCGGCCACCTCGTCCGGCCACACCCGGGTCGCGCCGACGAGCACGAGCCCGGTGAGCGCGACGTAGGACGCGCCGAAGACCGCGGCGGCGACGAA
>NZ_SAYU02000105.1:0-5572 GCF_004025965.2 Phycicoccus flavus
GAGATGCGGCTGCGAGGCACCGCGGTGGAGGTGCGGGACGCCGCGGTCGAGCCGGGCGGGACCCTGCTGGTCTCGGGTGTCACGGACGGGGTGTCGCTGAGGCTCGGTGCGGGGAGCGTGCTGCTGCGCTGCACCGTGGCCGGGGACTGCCGCCGGGTCGCGCCGGCGAGGCCCGGCGACGGCGACCCGCAGGGGCGGGGGACCGCGCCGTGGTACGTCGTCGCCCGGCCGCTGGTCGACACCGGCTGAGCGCGCGGGGTCAGCCGGCCAGCCGCTCGCGGAGCCAGGCGATGTCGGCGGACTGCCCCTCGACGCCGCCCGGGGTCTCGACGACGACGGGAGCGCCGGCGGCCCGGACGACGTCGGCGAGGTCGGCGCCGTCGATGTGCCCGGAGCCGAGGTTGGTGTGCCGGTCGGCGCCGCTGTCGAACTCGTCGCGGCTGTCGTTGCAGTGGACGAGGTCGATCCGTCCGGTGACGGCCCGGACCTTCTCGACGACGCTGCCGAGGTCGGCGCCGCCGGCGTGGGCGTGGCAGGTGTCGAGGCAGAAGCCGACGGTGTCGCCGCCCTCCGCGCGCCCGATCGCCTCCCACAGCCGCTCGACCGCCTCCAGCCGCCGGGCCATGGCGTTGTCGCCGCCGGCCGTGTTCTCGATGAGCAGCGGGACCGGCATGTCGAGGCCGTCGACGCACTTGCGCCAGTTGTCGAAGCCGACGCCGGCGTCCTCGTCGACCCCGAGGTGGCCGCCGTGGACGACCACGCCCTTGGCCCCGATCTCTGCCGCGGCGGTGAGGTGCTGCTGGAGCAGCTTGCGCCCCGGGATCCGGATGCGGTTGTTCGTCGCGGCGACGTTGATCGGGTAGGGCGCGTGGACGTAGAGGTGGACGTCGGCCGCCTCCGCCGCCGCACGCAGCGCCTCGGCGCCGCCCTCGTACCGCACGACGGGCCCCTTGTAGCTCTGCGGGTCGCCGAGGAAGATCTGGCTCAGCCCGGCCGAGCGGGACGCCGCCTCCGCGACGGGGTCCTCCTGGTCGACGTGCCCTCCGATGCGCAGCTCCATGGCCCCACCGTACGACCGGCCACCGACGGCCGTGGTCATCGCCGCCGGGCGGAGCCGCGGGCCGGGGCTGGCAGCATGGGGCCATGCAGACCGCCGACATCTCCGCCCTCGTCACCGGTGGCGCCTCGGGCCTGGGCGCGGCCACCGCCGCCGCCCTCGCCGCCGCGGGCTCCCGGGTCCTCGCCCTCGACCTCCCCGACGCCTGCGCCGCCGCCCCGGCCGTCGAGGGCGTCGAGTACGTGCCCACGGACGTCACGTCCGAGACCGAGGTCCGCGCGGCCGTCGCCCGCGCCGCGGAGGACGCCCAGCGGCCCCTGCGCGTCGTCGTCAACTGCGCCGGCATCGGACCGTCGGCCCGGATCCTCGGACGCAAGGGCACCCACTCCATCGACCTCTACCGGACCGTGCTCGAGGTCAACCTGCTCGGCACCTTCGTCGTCATGACGGTCGCCGCCGAGGCCATGGCCGCCACCGAGCCGGACGAGCAGGGCCAGCGCGGCGTCGTCGTCAACACCGCCTCGATCGCCGCCTACGACGGGCAGGTGGGGCAGGCGGCGTACAGCTCGTCCAAGGGCGGCATCGTCGGGCTCACCCTCCCCGCGGCCCGCGACCTCGCGCAGTACGGCATCCGGGTGATGACCATCGCCCCCGGCATCGTCGAGACGCCGATGCTCGCCACCGTGTCCGAGGAGTTCCGCGAGACCCTCGCGGCCGGCGTCCCCTTCCCGCAGCGGCTCGCCCGGCCCGAGGAGTACGCCCGGCTGGCCCTCGCGATCGTCGACCACGACTACCTCAACGGCGAGGTCGTGCGGATGGACGGCGCGCTGCGGATGGCGCCGCGCTGAGCACCCACGTCGACGACCTCGCAGCGCCGGTCGACCTCGCGGGTCCGGCCCGTCGCGTCGTCTCGCTCGTCCCGTCGCTCACCGAGGCGCTCGCGGTCACCTGCCCCGAGCGGCTCGTCGGCGCGACGGACTGGTGCACCCACCCGGCCGGCCTCGACGTCGCCCGGGTGCGCGGGACGAAGAACCCGGACCTGGCCGCGCTCGCCGCCCTGGAGCCCGACCTCGTCGTCGCCAACAAGGAGGAGAACCGCGAGCTCGACGTCCGTCGCCTCCGGGAGCGGGGCGTCGCCGTCTGGGTCACCGAGATCGAGACCGTGCCGCAGGCCCTGGCCTCGATGCGCCGGCTCCTCGTCGAGGCGCTGGACCTGGCCGAGCCGGCGTGGCTGGCGGACGCCGCCCGCGCCTGGGCCGGCCCGGTGCCGCCCCCGCGCACCCGGGCCGTCGTCCCCGTCTGGCGCGACCCGTGGATGGTCGTCGGCCGGCCGACGTTCACCGCCGACCTGCTGGCCCGGCTCGGGGTCGAGGTCGTCGGCGGGGACCCCGCGGGTGGCCGTTACCCGCCGGCCGAGGTCGCGGCCCTCGACGACCCGTCGGTCGCCGACGTCGTCCTCCTGCCCGACGAGCCCTACGAGTTCACCGCCGGCGACGGCCCCGAGGCGTTCGCGCGGGTCCCCACCCGGCTGGTCTCGGGGCGGCTCCTCACCTGGTACGGACCGGCGCTGGTCGAGTCCGCCCAGTCGCTGGAGCGTCCGGGGTCGCAAGGCGCCTGAGCGTCTCGACGTACGCGGCCGGTGTCGTGCCGACGGCGTCACGGAAGTCGTTGGTCAGGTGGGCCTGGTCGGAGTAGCCCAGCTCGTGGGCCACGTCCGCAGGCGCGGGCGCGGGGTGCTGCGACAGCAGGCGGGTGGCCTCCTGGAGGCGGACCCAGCGAGACACCCACTTCGGTCCCTGCCCGAGGGTCGAGCGCAGGGCCCGCTGGATCGCCCTCTCGGAGCGGCCGGTCGCCTCGGTGAGCGGCCGGCCGGTCCGGGTGTGGAGGCCCGCGGTGAGGACGTCGAGCACCTCGTTGGCCAGGAGACCTGCCCGCGACGGCGCCCGTTCGGCCAGCCGCGCCCTGAGCAGCTCGTCGGCGCGCTCCGGCCGTTGGTTGTGCGGGGTGCGCGCCAGCTCGTCCAGGAGCCCGAACAGGCGGGTGTCGAGCGAGCGGCTGACCGGCACCGTGGAGTCGGCGACGTCCGCGCAGGTGAGGTCCGCGAGGACCGCGAGACCGGCTGGACGGAGCCGGACGGCGAAAACCCGCCCACGGCCGGTGATGGTGCGTTGCCACGCGTGCCGGTGCACCCCGGTCACGACCAGAGGGGCGGGGACCTCGCCCTCCTCGACCGAGAGGGTGACGGCAGGCATCGTGAGGATCCGCTGCTCGACGACGTCGTCACCGAGGTCCCAGGCGACCGACCAGTAGGCGTCCACCACCGCTGACAGGTCCGCGGCCGGGGTCGCCCAACGAGCCGCATACCGGACGAGGTTGGCCGGAACGACGACACCGGACCGCTCGGCGGGCTCGATCGGCCGAGTCCGGTCGGGGTCCGTGTTCACGGGGGGACGGTAGCGGCGGACTGCCCGTCCGTCACCTTTCTCCAAGACCTCACGTGCGACCCGACGCAGGCTGGGGCGATGACCGATGTCCTCCTCCTCGACCCCCGGGCCTGGCTCTTCGCCCTCCTCGCCGGCGTCACCCTCTTCGTCCTCGGCGCCCTCTGGTTCACGCCGCTCTTCGGTGCCGTCTGGGACCGGGCCGTCGGCGTACCGCGCAGCGAGTCCACCTTCACCCCCGGCTACTACGTGGCGCCTCTCGTGGGCTCCGCCGCCATGGCCTACGTCACCGCGGTGCTCGTCGGGGCGGTCGGAGCCCGGACGGTCACGGACGCGCTCGTCGTCGGGCTCCTCGTCGGGGCCGGAGTCGGCGTGCCGGTGTCGGTGACCAACGCCTTCTCCCCGCGGACCGCCCGACCCCTGGTGTACGGCGTCGTGACCGGCGGTTTCCACCTCGTCTCGGCCGTGGTCGCCTCGGCCATCGCCGTCACGGGCGGCGGGTGAACCGGGGCCTGCGGATTTCGCGGGACCGATCCCGAGCATGTATCGTCTCCGTCGGTCTGCGGGGCGCTCACGCGCCCCGCATCCGCCCCCTTAGCTCAGTCGGCAGAGCGTTTCCATGGTAAGGAAAAGGTCGTCGGTTCGATTCCGACAGGGGGCTCTGGTCCGGCCGGAGCCCGCGCGCACGACAGGCCCCGGTCGTTCCCCCAAGGCGGGGTAGCTCAGCTGGTTAGAGCGCACGACTCATAATCGTGAGGTCGCGGGATCGAGCCCCGCTCCCGCTACGCCGAGGTCCGTGATTTCCCGGGAATGACCGGGTCGCGTACCCTGTTGTGCTGGCGTGCGCGTGGCATCGCGCCCGCGCCGCCCCGAGATCCACCCCCGTTTTCCGAGAGCAGGTTGCCCCGTGGCCAGCAAGAGCGCCGACGTCCGCCCGAAGATCACCATGGCGTGCACGGAGTGCAAGGAGCGCAACTACATCACGAAGAAGAACCGCCGCAACGACCCCGACCGGCTCGAGCTGGCGAAGTTCTGCCCGCGCTGCAATAAGCACACCGCGCACCGCGAGACCCGCTGAGGGCTCTCCCGCGTCCGTCCGAGGCCGCCCGCACCACTCGGTGCCGGCGGCCTCGGCGCGTGTCGGGGGCCGTCGGCGCCGGGCCCTAGAGTGGTCGGCATGGCCGTGAACCCCGACTTCGTCGGTCGCACCTACCCGCCGAGCGGGCCCTACCCGGTCGACGCCGCCCTCGTCGCCGCGTTCGCCGCGGCCGTGGGCTCGCAGGACCCGGTGCACACCGACCCCCAGGTCGCCCGCGCGGCCGGCTACGCCGACGTCGTCGCCCCGCCGACGATGGCCGTCCGGTTCGCCCAGCAGACCGAGGCCGCCTACGTCGCGGACCCCGAGGCCGGCATCGACTTCTCCCGCGTCGTCCACGGCGAGGAGCGCTTCGTGCACCACCGCCCGATCACCGCCGGCGACGAGGTGGTCGGCACCCTCACCGTCGACGCCGTCCGCCAGGCCGGCGGCCACTCGATGGTCACGACGCGCACCGAGCTCGCCACCGCGGGCGGCGAGGCGCTCGCCACCTGCACCTCGACGATCGTCGTCCGGGGAGGGGAGTCCTGATGGCCGCCCGCCCGCTGGCCGACGTCGCGGTCGGGGACGTCGTCGGACCCGTCACCGTGCCCGTCACCCGCGAGACGCTCGTCGCCTACGCCGGCGCCTCGGGGGACCAGAACCCCATCCACCAGGACGAGGACGTGGCGCGGTCGGTCGGGCTCCCCGACGTCATCGCCCACGGCATGTGGACCATGGGGGCGGCCGGGTCGGTCGTCTCCGCCTGGGCCGGCGACCCCGGCCGGGTCGTCGAGTTCGGCACCCGGTTCACCAAGCCCGTCGTCGTCCCCACCTCCGGCGCCTCGATCGACGTCGAGGGCGCGGTGCGGACCGTCGACGCCGAGACCGGGCGGGTCACCCTCGACGTCACCGTCACGGCGGACGGCCAGAAGGTCCTCGGGCGCTGCGTCGCCGTCGTGCGCCTCGACTGATGCGCGAGCTCGCGGACGAGCCGTT
>NZ_SAYU02000105.1:5582-8026 GCF_004025965.2 Phycicoccus flavus
TGGCCGGCCACACGACGATGCGCGTCGGCGGCCCGGCGGCCCGGATGGTGCTCGCCGAGACGACCGACGAGCTCGTGGACGCCGTCCGCGAGGTCGACGACGCCGACGAGCCGCTGCTTGTCCTCGGTGGCGGCTCCAACCTCGTGCTGCCGGACGAGGGCTTCGCGGGCACGGTCGTCAAGGTCGCGACGCAGGGCGTCACCGTCGAGTCCGCGGACTCGTGCGGCGGCGCCACCGTCGTCGTCGCGGCGGGAGAGCCGTGGGACCCGCTCGTCGAGCGCGCGGTCGCCGAGGGCTGGGCCGGCATCGAGGCGCTGTCGGGCATCCCGGGCTCGACCGGGGCGACGCCGATCCAGAACGTCGGCGCGTACGGCCAGGAGGTCTCCCAGACCGTTGCTCGGGTACGCGTCTGGGACCGGCTCCAGGAGCAGGTCCGGACGATGACCTCGCTGGACTGCCGCTTCACCTACCGCCACTCGCTGTTCAAGGGCACCGACCGGTACGTCGTGCTCGACGTGATGTTCCAGCTCGTCGTGGGGACGCTGTCGCGGCCGGTGGGGTACCCCGACCTCGCCGCCCAGCTCGGGGTCGAGGTCGGGGAGCGGGTGCCCCTGGCCGAGGCGCGCGAGGCGGTGCTGGCCCAGCGCCGGCGCCGGGGCATGGTGCTCGACGCCCCGGACCACGACACGTGGTCGTGCGGGTCGTTCTTCACCAACCCCGTCCTCACGCCCGCCGGGTTCGCGGAGCTCGAGGGACGCGTGGCCGACCGGCTCGGCGCGGACGTGACGCCCCCGCGGTTCGCCGGCCCCGACGGCGGTGTCAAGACGTCGGCGGCCTGGCTCATCGAGCGCGCCGGCTTCGGCAAGGGGTACGGCCTGCCCGGCCCGGCGGCGCTGTCGAGGAAGCACACCCTTGCCCTCACCAACCGCGGCGGGGCCGGCGCCGGCGACGTCGTCGCCCTGGCCCGCGAGGTCCGCGACGGGGTGCGCGAGGTCTTCGGGGTGACCCTGGTCAACGAGCCCGTGCTCGTCGGCGACACCCTCTGACGCGCCGCCCGCGCCCGTCGGGCCGACGACACGTCCCGGCACCGCAGCGGCGGGTCTTCGCTCAGCGGGGGTGGTGCGGGCCCTTCGTGTCGTCCGCCCGTGCCGGCGCCGGGTCGCCGGCCCACGCGTCGATCGCCGCGAGGGCCGACGCCCGCACCTCCTCGGGTGCGCGGCTGGCCGCGAACGACGAGCGGGCCAGGGCCGCGAGGCCGGCGTCGTCGATCCCGTGCGCGTCCCGGGCGATGGCGTACTGGTCGACGAGCCGCGAGCCGAAGATCAGCGGGTCGTCCGCCCCCAGCGCCACGGTCGCCCCCGCGTCCAGCAGGCGGCGCAGCGGCACCGACGCCGCGTCGTCGTACACGCCCAGCGCGACATTCGACCCCGGACACACCTCCAGCGCGACCCCCGCCCCGACGACCCGCTCCAGCACCCGCGGGTCCTCGACGGACCGCACCCCGTGCCCGAGGCGGTCCGGCGCCGTCGCGTCGAGGGTCGCGGCCACGGCCGGCGCCCCCAGCAGCTCGCCGGCGTGCGGCACCGACGCCAGCCCCGCCCGGTGCGCGATCCGGAACGCGGTACCGAACTCCGCCGTGTCGCCGCGCCGCTCGTCGTTGGACAGCCCGAACCCGACGACCGTCCCCGCCCCCTCGCCCGCGTGGCGCGCCGCCAGCCGGGCCAGGGTCCGCGCCTCCAGCGGGTGGCGCATCCGCGAGGCCGCGACGACGACGGCCACCGACGCCGCCTCCGGCAGGGCCGACACCGCGGCGGCCTCGTCGAGGACGATCTCCAGCGCCGGCGTGATCCCGCCGACGAAGGGCGCGTACGACGTGGGGTCGACCTGGATCTCCAGCCAGCGCGAGCCCTCCGCGCCGTCGTCCAGCGCCGCCTCGCGTACGATCCGCCGCATGTCGGCCTCGCCCCGCACGCACGCCCGCGCCGCGTCGTAGAGGCGCTGGAAGCGGAACCAGCCGCGCTCGTCGGCGGCCGCGAACCGGGGCGGGTAGTCGCCCCGTAGCGACGCGGGCAGCCGCAGACCGTGCTCGTCCGCGAGCTCGCGGACCGTCCCGACCCGCATCGAGCCGGTGAAGTGCAGGTGCAGGTGCGCCTTCGGCAGCGTCGTCAGCGCGCGCCCATCGGCCCCCGCCGACGACCCCGGACCGGCCCCGCTCACTCCTCGGCGGTCTCCTCGTCGACGACGTGCACGGCGGCCTCCTCGGCCGACGCGCCCGCACCGTCGACGCCGACGTCCTCGCTGACCAGGTCCTTCTCGACGTCCGTGCCGGCGCCCTCGTCCGGGGCGACGAGGCGGCCGGAGCGGTCGTCGCCGACCTCGGCGTCGCCGAGCCAGTCCTCGCCGGCGTCGATCGAGTCGGGGTCGTCGCCGCCGACCCGCTCCTC
>NZ_SAYU02000106.1 GCF_004025965.2 Phycicoccus flavus
AGGAGCTGCTGGCCCGGGACTGCGCGCCCGACCCCCGCTACGTCGAGCGGGTCGAGGCCGCCTTCCCGTACCGCGACCAGCACAACTGCGCCCGGACGGTGGCCGTCATCGAGGAGCACCTGGACCGGATCGGCTGACCGGCCGGGGAGGCGCCGCCCCCGCCACGGCGCGGCCGGACTACGCCGGGTCGTCCCCGTGCTCGCCGTACGTCACGTGCAAGGCGTCCTCGGCGGCGAGGTCGGCGAGCAGCCGCGCGTAGGCGTTCTCGTACACCTCGCCCATCGCCCGGTCCCACTCCGGGACCAGCGCCGGCGGGCGGCCGGAGTTCTGGGTCAGCTCGCCGAACACGAGGCCCTGGTCGGTCTCGAAGAAGTCCAGCCGCTCCAGCGGGCGGCGGATCGCGCCGGAGAGCGTCCGGCAGGCCTCGGCGATGGCGCCGAAGTCCTCGGGCGCCGTGACGTCGCCCTCCCCGGGGTCCATGAGGGCCCGGACGTTGACGAGCTCGGTGCCGTCGATGGCGAAGGCCCGCACCCGCTGGGTGATGTTCGCGGCGCGGGACTGGTCGCCGCGGCGGACCTCGAGGTAGAAGGGCTCGCCGTAGAAGCAGAAGACCTTGATGTCGTCGGGCACGGCGCCGGGCTCGCCCGAGCGGCCGACGAGGAACTCCTCGGCGAAGTACCAGGACCGCTTCTCGTGCTTGCTCCACAGCTTCTCGAGGACCGCCTCGCGGGTCGTCGGCTCGCCGACGAGCAGGTCGGTGTACGTACCGGTGGCGGGATCGCGCACGAGCGGGAAGACGTTCATGCCGCCGCCGCCGATGCTGCTCTTGAGGACGAAGCGGTCCGGGAGGGCGTCCCAGTCGACGTCACCGGGCTCGGCCCAGCGGCCGAGGATCTCCGGCACCCGCACGCCGTGCTGGGCGGCGAACCGCTGCGCGGGGAGCTTGGCGTAGAGCTGGAGGATGGGCTCGCGGATCGTCTCGCGGGTGTAGACGCGCGTGGTGTTCGCCCGCCGGTGCAGCCGCGCCGACAGGGTGTGCGAGGGCACCCCGGTGGCGGTCTCGGGGTCGGCGGCGTCGCGCACCGTGCGCTGCAGCGGGGTCATCGCCTCCTCCTCGAGGATGGCGATCTGCGCGCGGAGCCGCTCGACCTGGAGGCGGCGTCGGGCCACCTGCCGCTCGGTGCGGCGCAGGCGGGCGCGGGCCTTCTGCCGCGGGGTGCGGCCGGCGTCGTCGGTCATGCCTGCACCCCCCGGTCCAGCGCCGGGTCGGGGTCGAACACCCCGCCGGGGACGCGGTTCTCCAGCGCCCCGGCCCGGTAGGGCTGCACGAGCATCCGGGCGTGCCCGGTGTCGAAGAGGTGGCCGAGCCGCAGGTCCTGCTCCTCGGTGAGGACGGGGACGCGCTCGGGGTCGACGTCGAGGCGGTCCAGGACGAGCCGGTCGCCGTCCTGGCGCCAGCACACCTGCACGTAGGGCCGCGACACGTGGGCCGACAGCGTCGCCGACGCCTCGGTCAGCGCGGTGAGCGTGGCCGGCAGGTCCAGCCCGGCGTCGTGGCGCAGCGCGGGCCGCACGTCGCCGAGGTCCGCCCCGTCGCCGTCGAGGTGCCGGGCGGTGTCACCGACCCCGACCTCGACGAGCCCGACGAGGCCGTGGAAGGCGTGGACGACGACGCGCCGGTCCGCGGGCCCCGGGTCGTCGACGGTGAGCGGGACACCGTGGGAGCGCACGAAGCGCTCGGTGGCGTCCCGGTCGGCGAAGACCCTGCCGGCGCCGTCGAAGCCCGCCACCGGGTCCGGGGCCTTGCGGTGGATGCGCTGCATCATCCGCACCCCCCAGACGAAGCCGGGGACGCCGTTGGTCTTCTCGACCCGGGCCAAGGGCATGAGGTCCTTGCCGATGAGCGGCCCGAGGGTGCGCTGCAGCTCGCGGCGGCGCGCCGTGAGGGTGGTCTTCTCGGCGTCGAGCTCGGCGACCTCGTGCTGGAGGGCGGCGGTGCGCTGCTCCAGCTTGCGGATCTTCGGGTCGCGGGTGGTCGCCACCCGTCCACGCTGGTGGAGACGGTTCAGCGACCCCTGGAGGTCACGGATTCGCTCGAGCACTACGGGCACCTTCGGGTCGTCGGGGACGGTCACCAGCGGCCTGACGACGCATCAGGCTACTGCACCCGCGCGAGCGGCCGGCGACGTCCTCGGCGGGCCGCGCGGGACCGCCGGACGGGTCCGCGTCAGCCGCCGGTGGCGGCCTCCACCTCCGGCACGAGCGCCGCGGCGAGGACGTCGGTGAGCGAGCGGGCGTAGGTGTCGGTGATGTGCGAGGTCTGGCGGTAGACCATGACGCCACCGATGACGGGGACGCACGTCCGCTCGGGGCAGATGGAGTCGCGGATGTCGACGACCCGCACGCCCTGCACCCGCTCGGCGGCGGGGAGCTGGGCGGCGGCGCCGCTCTCCCGTTCGCCCCGGGCCCGGTCGAAGGTGCAGGCGGACAGGTCGCCGCCGTGGTCGGCGATGCACTCGTACACGGGCGCGATCTGGCCGGGGCTCGGGTTGTCGGCGATGACGACCATCGGGATGCCGGCGTCCGTGACGCGCGTCCACTGCCGGGCCATGGCGTCGACCATCGTCGCGGTGGACAGTGAGCCGAGGTCCGCGGGGTCCGCCAGCGCCTCGTTGATCCGCTCGGCCGTGACCACGACGTCGGGCCTGCTGCGCAGGAGGTCGGCCAGCACCGCCCGGTTCCACTCGGTGCACGAGGTGTAGGGCTCGCCCTTGGCCTCCTGCACGCCGTCGTGGAAGCCACACGCGGACTTGGTCATCGACACGATCTTCCAGTGCTCGCGCTTGGCGATCTCGTCCAGGGGCGAGTAGTACTGCATGATCTTGGAGTCCCCGACGACCGCGACCGTCAGGGTGCCGTTCGGGTCGCCCCAGTCGCACACGACCGGGTCGGGCGACTCCTGGTCGACCTGGCACTCCGGCGGGTACGGCGGCACGTCGCCCTCGGCCTCGAGGGCGGACGGGACGTAGGACGCGATGCTCTTCAGGCTGGCGACGCTGCCGGGCTTCCCCGTCGTCCCGGTGAGCGCCTCGGCCCCGAGGGGGGCCGCTCCGACGGCCGCCTGCGAGCGCGAGCCGCCCGGGACGAGCAGCACGAGGACGAGGCCGGCGACGACGCCGAGGGCGGTGAAGTTGCCGCCGACCGACAGCGCGAGCCGGTTGCTGCGGGAGAGGGCGGGCGCGAACCGGATCGGGTTCTCGATGAGCCGTAGCGACAGCCAGGACGGGATGACGGCGACGGCCATGACGAGCAGACCCCTGGTGCCTCCGAGGTCCCCCCAGTAGGCGGTGGCCGCGGTGATGAGCGGCCAGTGCCAGAGGTAGAGCGAGTACGAGATGCCGCCCACCCAGACCAGCGGCTTCCAGGCGAGGACGCCGGCGGGGCCGGCCGGGCCGGAGGTGTAGCCGGCGACGATCATCGCGGCCGTCCCGAGGCAGGGCGCGAGGGCGGCGTAGCCGGGCCAGGCGACGTCCGTGGTCAGCAGGAACCCGCTGGCGAGGACGGTGACCAGGCCCACCCACCCGAGGACGACGGCCGCGACCCGCGGCACCCGCGTCCACACGGTCGCGCCGATGGCGACGAACGCGCCGATGCCGAGCTCCCAGAGCCGGGTGGGGGTGACGAAGAACGCCGTGGCCGGGCTCACGGAGGTGAGGTACACCGAGTACGCGAACGACGGGACGATGACGAGGGCGATGCCGACGGCCATGACCCGCCGCGGCCGCAGCCCGGGCCGGCGACGCAGCAGCCAGGCGAGGAGCACGAGCAGCAGCGGCCAGACGATGTAGAACTGCTCCTCGACGGCGAGCGACCAGAAGTGCTGGACGGGGGAGGCGCCGACGTCCTCGGCGAGGTAGTCGACCGAGCGGGCGGCCAGCCGCCAGTTGACGACGTAGGTGGCCGCGCTGACGATGTCGAGGCCGAAGTCCCGCCACCGCACCGCCGACACGGTGAGCCAGGTGAGGACCACGGTCGTGACGAGCACGAGCCCGGTCGCCGGCAGCAGCCGCTTGGCCCGGCGGGCGTAGAAGCGGGCCAGCGAGACGCGCCCGGTGCTCGTCACCTCGCGGACGAGGAGCCCCGTGATGAGGAACCCGGAGATGACGAAGAAGACGTCGACGCCGACGAAGCCACCGGGCAGCCCGCTCACCCCGGCGTGGTAGACGACGACGAGGCCGATGGCGATGGCCCGCATCCCCTCGATGTCGGGACGGAAGCGCGGGGCCGGGCGGGCGCCGGCGTCGCCGGTGTCGCCCGTCGGGGCGGCCGGGGTGGCCGAGGACCGCTCGGTCGTCCCGCCGGGCGTGGCGGCGCTCACCGCCGGACCGGCTCGGGGTAGAGGGCGAGCCGGGACCCGATGATCTCGCTGCTCGCGGCGACGAAGCGGTCGGTGGCGGCGCCGGGGGTGGTGTCGCCGAAGTAGCGCTCGACGATGCGGGCGTGGTCCTCGCGCGCCCCGCCGGACAGCTCGGCGTCGAGCCGCTCGACGACCCGGCCGGCCTCGCGGGCGGCCAGCGGCGTGAGCATGCCGGCCAGGCCGCCCTCGTCGACGAGGGCCTGCGGGCTGGAGGGCGCGGTGAGCACGAGCGGCTTGCCGGTGGCGAGGAAGTCGAAGGCCACGGCGGAGACGTCGGTGACGCAGGCGTCGGCCGCGGCGAGCTGCCAGCCGTAGGCGGCGTCGGTGTCGACGACGTGCCGGGCGCCGGGGTCGGACTCCTCGGCCCGGGCGACCTGGGCGACGAGCTCGGCGTGGGCGCGCGCGTAGAGCGGGTCGGAGACGCCGGTGCGCGGGTGCGGGCGGTAGACGACCCGGTGCCGGCCGGTGGCGAGCAGGGCCCGCAGCATCGCCGGGCCGTGCGAGCGCACGGAGGAGTAGGCCATCGAGGGCCGGTCGCCCTCCCACGTCGGGGCGTAGAGGACGACGGTGCGGCCGTCGTCGGGCAGGTCGGGGGCGTGCCCGGGAAAGTCGACCTGCGGGCGGCCGACCCGCACGAGGTGTCGGCCGGCGTCGAAGTCGACGAGCCGCGCCTCGATCCGCTCGACGGCCGCCTGACCCGCGACGAAGGTGTAGTCGTAGGCCTTGAGCTGGTTGGAGGCCATGTAGTCCTTGTCGGACTCGCCGTGGTTGACGAACACGTGGGCCGGTCGGCGGTGGCGCATCATCCGGAAGTTCGTGACGTTCTGGTTGACGTAGAAGACGGCGCCGATGCGCCGGCCCTCCATGAACGCCTCGGTCTCGCCGACCGAGCGGTGCCACAGCACCGGCAGCGGGCACTCGGCGGCCAGCGCGACGGCCGTCTCGGGGTCGGTGGTGACGACGGCGAGCGGGTGGCGCCCGGCGAGGACGCGCATGGGCTCGTACCACTGCCGCACCTGGTAGGCGTTGACCGGCGGGTCGGGGAAGAAGACGAGCCCCTCGACCTCGGTGTGGTCCGGGGTCCCGGCCGCGGCGGCCTGCGCCCAGGCCGCGCGGGCCCGGCGCCGGCGCAGGGAGCCGGCCACGAGGGTGCGCGCGGACCGGACGTCCTTGAGCAGGGGCACGGCGGTTCCTCCGAGGCGGCGTGGGGTGGCAGGGGTCGGGTCGGGGGCGGCTCACGCGGCCGGGTGCGGGGCGCTGCGGAGCCAGACCATCCTACGGCGCGCCGCCGGGTACCCTCGCACGCAACCGGTCCAGGAAAGGGTCCCGTGGGTACTCGCGTCATCACGTTCGGCACCTTCGACGTCTTCCACGTCGGGCACGTCAACATCCTCACCAGGGCACACGACCTGGGGGACCACCTGACGGTGGGCATCTCCACCGACGAGCTCAACTTCGCCAAGAAGGGCCGCTACCCGGTCTACCGCCAGGAGCACCGGGCCCAGATCGTCGGCAGCCTGGACTGCGTCGACGAGGTGTTCTACGAGGAGTCCCTCGACCTCAAGCGGCAGTACCTGCTCGAGCACCGGGCGGACGTCCTCGTCATGGGCAACGACTGGGAGGGCCGGTTCGACGACCTCTCCGACGTCGTCGAGGTCCGCTACCTGCCGCGCACGGACGACATCTCGACGACCGACATCATCCACGAGATCCGCAACCGCCTCCTGGACTGAGCCGGCCGCTCAGCCGGGGCCGAGGACCGGGCCCAGGACGACGTCGCGGTAGACCTGGGCCGCCCGCTCGGGGTGGAAGAGGTCCAGCGCCGCCTTTCGGGCGGCGTGGCGCTCGCGCTCCCACGTCGCGTCGTCGGCCGTGCAGGCCCGGACCCGGACCGCGGCCTCGTCGAGCGAGCCCACGACCCACGCCGCGGGGAAGACCGCCCGGGCGCCGCCCCAGCGCGCGTACAACGGCCAGTCGCGCACCACCGGCACCGCGCCGGAGGCGGCCCCCTCGACGAGGCCGTAGTGCAGCGACTCCCGGCGGCTCGTCGACAGCACGACCCCGACCCGCCGCAGCGGCCCGGCGACGTCGTCGCTCCAACCCACGACGTCGACCCGGTCGCGCAGGCCGGGGGAGGCGAGCCGGTCCAGGACCGCCTGCTGGTAGGCGCGTGACCGCGCGCTGCCGCGGGGGCGGGTCAGCGGCTGTCCGACGAGCACGAGCCGCCAGGAGGCGTCACGTTCGAGCAGGTCCAGGGCCCAGGCGACGTCCTTGACGCGCCGCGCCCAGCCGATCATCCCCAGGGTCGTGCGCGCCCCGGGGTCCTTCTCCGGCCCGACGTCGCGCACCCCGACCAGCGGCGGCACCTCGGTCACCGGGGTGTCCCCGGCGCCGAGGGCCGTGAGCAGGGCGGCGACGAGGCGGGCGACGGCGGGCGAGGCCAGCACCTCGTCGACCCGATCCCAGTCGACGAGCGGGAACCAGGCGTCGAGGACGTCGACGCTGTGCACCCGCACGACGAGCCGGGTGCGGGGCGGGACGAGGCGCGAGAGCCAGACGGTCGAGGCGTCGGCCCAGTCGCTGAGCACGACGTCGTGGCCGGCCACGGCGCCCCGCAGCCGGCGCACCCGGCGCTGCTGGCGGGCGTCCTCGACGAGGCCGGCGGTCGCCGCGACCTCGCGCAGCCCGCCGAGGCTCGGGCGGCCGCGCTGCCGCAGCCGGGGGAAGCGCGTCGACGCCTCGAGCAGGGCGACGTCGGCGGCCGGCTCCAGCGCGTCGAGCACCGGCGGGTGGAAGTCCCCGGACAGGCCGGTGACGACGAGCACGGACGGTCGCGCGCCCGTCCCGCCCGCGGGGCCGCGGCGCCCGACCCGCCGCCGACGCCCCCGCAGCGCGGTGGTCACCGAGGCCCCGACGAGGTCGCCGAGCCAGCCGGCGGGGTCGTCGACGAGGGGCGAGGACGCGACGTCGGTGTGCAGCTCGCGGTGGCAGAGCAGCTCCCAGGCGTCGCACCAGCGGCCCAGGGCGAGGTCGGTGCGGCCGTCGGCCAGGGCCGCATCGGACCCGGCCAGCGCCCCCCGGGCCGCGGCGCGCACCCCGTCGAGGTCCTCGCCCCCGTCGGTCCGCGTCGACAGGCCGGCCCAGCGCAGCCGGGCGGCGAGCCCGCTGACCCGCGCGACCTCCTCCGGCCACGGCAGCCCGGCGAAGGCGTCGGCGACGAGGCGCGCGGACCGCTGGTGGGGGAGCGGACCCACCCAGGAGCGGGCGTGGGCGGCGACGAGGTCGGCCGGGACGAGCGCGTCGGGGGCGACCCGGAGGACGGCGGCGGCGGCGGCCCGCAGCGCGCCGACCTCGGCGGGGGGCGGGGCCACCCGCTCGCGGCTGCCGGTGACGTGCGCGGTGCTCGCGTCGAGCCGCGCGCGCAGCGCCTCGCGGGCCTCGCGCACCGCCGCGGCGGCGTCGTGGTCGAGGGCGACGGCCCCGCAGGCGGCGGCGCCGG
>NZ_SAYU02000107.1 GCF_004025965.2 Phycicoccus flavus
CGCGGAGGCGGAGGGATTTGAACCCTCGATGGGCTTTAAGACCCAAACCGCATTAGCAGTGCGGCGCCATAGACCGGACTAGGCGACGCCTCCAGTGCCCGGACAGGGTATCCGGCGCATGGTCGGGCGGGCAAAGCGGGTTCCGGTGTCCGGTGACGGCCCCGGCGAGGACCGTCGCGTCGAGGCGCCCGGGACCCGGTCCTGCACGACGCCGGCCACCACGCCGACCCGGTGGGGCGGGCGTCGGCCGAAGTGCCGAGGACCGGTCGGTCGGGGTGCCACACTCCGGTCTTGACGACGGGGGGCCCACCAGCCGAGCCGCCGTACGCCATGGCACCGCCACCGCCAGGGCGGGACTCCACGCGCGTGCTGGCCATCGTGGGGGTGGCCCTCGGAGGTCTCGCGCTGCTCGGGCAGACGTTCTCGTTCGTCCCGCTGCTCCTGTTAGGCCTGGTGGCCGGCGAACCGCTGCACCTGGGCTCCGGCGACCCCCACGGAGCGCCAGGACAGCCGGTCACCGGCTCCGGCGGGACCTACGGGCTCGACGCACGCGTCGTCGACGGCTCGGTGTCCGGGCCGGCCCTCGCGGCCGCCCTGGCCGACCCCTTCCCGGACCAACGGGTGACCTACGGGGACGTGACGGGTGTGCGGTCCGGGGCCACGGCGCTGTGCGAGGTGCACGCGAGCCCGCGGACCTACGTCGTCGTGCGCTTCACCGGCGTCGACGGCGCCTTCAGCGCGGACTGGTTCCAGCCCGACCCGCTCGGCCTGACCGGCTGAGCGCGTCCGCTCGACGGAACACCCACCACCGCATGGCCGCGTACTTGACGGCGGTGGCGGCGACGGTGGTGACCGCGACGACCATCGTCTCGGTCCACGCCGGCGCGCCGGGCGCGGCCGCCGCGAGAAGGGCGAGCCCGCCGGAGGTCATCCCCAGGGTCAGCACGAAGACGACGAGGCCCTGCACCTGGTGGCGCGCCACGCCGTCGCGGCCCCGGATGCCGAAGGTGAACCGGCGGTTGGCCCAGGTGTTCACCACCGCGGCGACCAGCAGGGCCACGGCGTTCGCCACCTGCGACGGGGTGACCAGCCGCAGCAGGACGAACCCGCCGAGGTGCAGCGCCGTGGTGCCGGCGCCGACGACGAGGAACGTCACGACCTCGCGGGTGAGCCGGCGCCCGGCACCGTCACGCCGAACGGTGCCGGGCGCCGTCGCGGTCGTCACGAGCCGGCCCCCGTCGGCCGGGTCAGGTCGTAGAAGGTGTCGCCGCCGATCGTCACCGCGGTGAAGTGCTGCGAGACCCAGGTGTCGATCTGGTCGGCGGCGTTCGACCCGCCCTGCTGACCGCGGAAGCCGCCGCCGGAGAGGAAGTAGTGGATGCGGCCGGCGGCGACCTCCCGCTGGAACTGCGCCAGCGTCGGAGCGGGGTCCGAGCCGTTGAACCCGCCGACGGCCATGACCGGCAGGCCGGTGGCCAGCTGCAGGCCGGCGGCGTTCTGCGACCCGACCGCGGCGGCGACCCACGTGTAGCGGCTCGCGTCGGCCTCGAGGGCCGAGACGACCGCGGCGTCCGGTGTCGAGGCGTCGAGGAGGCCACCCATGCCACCTCCCGGGCCGCCCAGCGCCGCCATCCCGCCGTTCGCCGACGTCCCGCCGTTCGCGGACGTCCCGCCGTTCGCGGAGGTCCCGCCGGGCGCCGTCGGGCCGTTCGCGGCCCCCGGACCGATGCCGGTGGTGCCGCCGGGGACCCGACCGGTCGCGCCGGGCGGCCCGCCGAACCCGCGACCGGGCGGGCCGCCCATGCCGCCCCGGCCGCCCCGGCCGCCTTGCCCACCCGCGCTCGCCGGCCCCGCGGTGACGATGGAGCCCTGGTGCCCGGTGGCCAGTGTGCTCGCGGAGTAGGCGGCCGGGCCGGCCAGCCCGACGAGCACCGCCGCCGCGGCCACCGCCGCCATCGCCCGCCCCCCGAGCCGGCCGAGGGTGAGGAACATCAGCGTCGCCGCGAGACCGACCACGAGCACGACGAACCGCAGCCAGCCGCCGTAGGCCGTCGTGTCCGAGAGCAGGACGAAGGACCACACCGCGGTGACGGCGGTGCTGACGGCCAGGGCCAGCGCACCGGACGGCTGCCGGCGACGCTCCCACGCCTCACCCGCGCCCATGCCGACGAGCGCGGCGACGGGCGGCGCGAGAGCCACGGTGTAGTACTCGTGGAAGATGCCCTGCATGAGCGAGAACACCGCCATCGTCACGAGCATCCACAGGCCCGCCGCCAGGTAGGCGGCCCTCCGGCGGTCGGTCCGCGGTGCACGGCCGCGGAAGAACAGGCCGGCGACGAGCAGGACGAGCGCGGCCGGGACCAGCCAGGAGATCTGCCCCGCGACCGAGGAGCCGAACATCCGCAGCAGGCCGACGTCGCTGGAGAACGGGCCGCCTCCGCCGCCGACCCGGCCGACCTCGGAGCCGTCCAGCCGTCCGAGACCGTTGTAGCCGAAGGTCAGCTCGAGGAAGGAGTTGGTCTGGCTGCCCCCGATGTAGGGGCGCATCGACGCGGGGACGAGCTCGACGACCGCCACCCACCACCCCGCGGACAGAAGGAACGCCGCCGCCGACGCGAGCCCGCCGAGCAGCCGGCGACGCAGGGACGTGTCGGCGCAGAGCAGCCAGACCAGCGCGACCGCCGGGACGACGAGCAGCACCTGCAGGCTCTTGGTGAGGAAGCCGAACCCGGTGAACACGCCGGCCAGCGCGATCCAGCGGACCGACCCGGCCTCGACGGCGCGCAGCGTCGCCCAGACGGCGAGCGCCATGAGCAGCGTGAGCAGCGCGTCGGGGTTGTCGAAGCGGAACATGAGCACGGCCACCGGGGTGAGCGCCATCGCGACGCCGGCCAGCAGGGCGGCGCCGTGGCCGAACGCCCGGCGGACGGTGGCGTGGACGACGGCCACGGTCCCGACGCCCATGAGCACCTGCGGCAGCAGCAGCGCGAACGAGCTGAGCCCGAGCAGGCGCACCGACAGCGCCATCACCCAGAGCGAGGCGGGCGGCTTGTCGACGGTGATGGCGTTGCCGGCGTCGGAGCTGCCGTAGAAGAAGGCCTTCCAGGACACGCTGCCGGCCTGCACGGCGGCGGCGTAGAAGCTGTTGGCCCAGCCGCTGGCCGTGAGGTTGTACAGGTAGGCGGCGCCGGTGAGCACGAGCAGGGCGAGGAGCGCCGGTCGGGCCCAGGCCGGGTCGGACTCGGGACCGCGCAGCGCCCGCCGGGCGCGCGGGCGGGCGCGGCCGGACCCGGACGCGGTATCGGGAGGGCTGACGTGCGGCGGGGTCGACGCGCGGGCGGGGGGCGGGGCCCCGTCGCGGGAGGGCGCGTGCCGGGTGGCGGTGTCCATGCCGACCAGCGTCGGGCGACCGTCTGTGGCCCTCCTGTGCCGGCTCTGTCGTCCTGCGCTGAGACCGGCCCTGCGAGGATGTCGGCGTGCAGACGACCGTCCGCGAGGCCCGGACCGACGAGCTCGACGAGGTGGGCGCGCTCACCCTCGCGGCCTACGCCGCCGACGGGCGGATCGACGCCGCCCACTCCTACGCCGCCCGCCTCTTGGACGCCGGCGCGCGGGCCCGCGACGCGGTGCTGCTCGTCGCGCAGGACGCCGACGGCGGGCTCGTCGGCACCGTCACCTACGTCCCGCCGGGGACGCCGTTCGCCGAGCTCGGCGTCGATGGCGAGGCCGAGGTGCGGATGCTCGCGGTCGACCCGGCCTCGCGCGGCGGCGGCGTCGGCCGGCTGCTCAGCGAGGAGTGCGTGCGCCGGGCGAGGGCTGCGGGCTGCACGGCCGTCGCCCTGTCGAGCGGGTCGTGGATGGCGGCCGCGCACCGCCTCTACGAGCGGATGGGCTTCGTCCGCACCCCCGAGCGCGACTGGTCGCCGAGCCCCGACGTCGACCTGCTCGCCTTCCGCCTCCCCCTCTGACCCGGCCGTCCGGACGGGAGTCAGCCGCCCGGACGGGATTCAGCCGCCCGGACGGGGGTCAGCCGGCGGGCAGGAGGACGGAGAACGTCGTGTCGCCGGGGTGCGAGGTGACCTCGACCCGTCCGCCGTGGGCCTGGCCGACGGCGGCGACGATGGAGAGCCCCAGCCCGGTGGACCCCTGGGCCCGGCTGCGGGAGTCGTCGCCGCGGGTGAAGCGCTCGAAGACCGTGCTCTGCAGGCCGGTGGGGATGCCGGGACCGTTGTCCGACACCGAGATGCGCACCATCGGGCCCTCCGGCCGCAGGGCCGTCACCACCCGGGTGCCCGACGGGGTGTGCGTGCGGGCGTTGGCCAGCAGGTTGGCGAGGATCTGGTGCAGGCGGGCGCCGTCGCCGGTCACCTCCACCGGCTCGTCCGGCAGGTCCAGCTCCCAGGCGTGCTCAGGGGAGGCGGCGTGGGCGTCGCTCACGGCGTTCATCGCGAGCAGCGTGAGGTCGACCGGCTCGCGCTCCAGCGGCCGGCCGGAGTCCAGCCGCGCGAGCAGCAGCAGGTCCTCGACGAGCTCCTGCATCCGCAGCGCCTCGGACTCCACGCGGTCCAGGGCGTGCGTCACCGTCGACGGCACGGGCTCCTTCTCGCGCCGGGTGAGCTCGGCGTAGCCGCGGATCGACGCCAGCGGCGTGCGCAGCTCGTGGGAGGCGTCGGCGACGAACTGCCGGACCCGCATCTCGCTGTCCTGGCGGGACTGCAGCGCGGACTCGACGTCGTCGAGCATCGTGTTGATGGCGAGGCCGACCTGCCCGACCTCGGTGCGTCCGTCGGCGTCCCGCTCGGGCACCCGGACGGCGAGGGAGACGTCCCCGGAGTCGAGCTCGAGCGCGGACACCCGCCGGGCCGTCGCGGCGACCCGGTCCAGCGGGGCGAGGCTGCGGCGGATGACGATGGCGCCGCCGGCCCCGACGAGCACGAGGCCGATGGCCGTCCCGCCGACGACGAGGGCCACGAGCTTGGCCAGCAGCTCGTCCACGCCGTCGGTCGAGACGCCGACGACGAGCAGCGGGCCCTCGCCGGTCTGGCGGGCCGTCACGAGGTACTCGCCGACGCTGGGGCCGAGGTCGACCCGCACGGGCTCCTGCCCCTCGATCCGGGAGGTGACGCGAGAGATCGCCTGCCGGTCGAGCGTGCCGTAGTCGCCGTCCCGCAGGACGACGCTGTTGATGGGCGCCCCGCTGCCGTCGGTGGCCACCGCGCCCGACCCGGTGAGCCCGAGCACGAGGACCTTGTCGCCGCCGACGCCGCCCGGGCGCGGGCCGCCGGGGCCACGGCCGTCGCCGTCGTTGTCGAGGTCGGGGAAGCCGCGGCGGTCGCCGGCGCGGCTGACCGCGCCCTGGAGGTCGGTGCTCAGCTGGGAGTCGAGGTAGCGCCGGGTCTCGAACACCGTGAGCGCGCTCGTCGCGAACATGACGAGGAGGAAGAGCGCGAGGATCCCGGCGAGCAGCTTCGAGCGCAGGGTCCAGCGCGACGGCGCCGGGAGCACGGCGGGGAGCCGGGGGGCACGGACCATCGGCTCAGTCGGCGGGCTTGAGGACGTACCCCACGCCGCGCATCGTGTGGATCATCGGGGCCCGGCCGACGTCGATCTTCTTGCGGAGGTAGGAGATGTAGAGCTCGACGACGTTGGCCTGGCCGCCGAAGTCGTAGTTCCACACCCGGTCGAGGATCTGGGCCTTGGAGAGCACCCGCTTGGGGTTGCGCATGAGGTAGCGCAGCAGCTCGAACTCCGTGGCGGTCAGCTGGATCTCGGTGCCCCCGCGGGTCACCTCGTGGCTGTCCTCGTCCATCGTGAGGTCGCCGACGACGAGCAGCGACCCGCCGTCGTCGGACGCGACGGCGGTCCGCCGCATGAGGGCCCGCAGCCGCGCGACGACCTCCTCGAGGCTGAAGGGCTTGGTGACGTAGTCGTCGCCGCCGGCGGTCAGCCCGGCCACCCGGTCCTCGACCGCGTCCTTGGCGGTGAGGAAGAGCACGGGGACGTTGGGGTCCTCGCCGCGCATCCGGCGCAGCACCTCCATGCCGTCGAAGTCGGGCAGCATCATGTCGAGGACAACGGCGTCGGGCCCGAACTCCTTCGCGCTGCGCACCGCGGCCATCCCGCTGGCGGCCGTGCGCACCTCCCAGCCCTCGTAGCGCAGCGCCATGGAGAGCAGCTCGGTGAGGTTCGGCTCGTCGTCGACGACGAGGACCCGCACGGGCGACCCGTCGGGTCGGGTGAGGGCCGGGGCGGAGGCGGGAGCGGGCTGGCGCGTCGGCATGGGACCAGTGTGGGTGCGAGCACTGGGCCGAGTCCATGCGTTCGCTGTGCGCTTCCTGTGCGGCGCGGCGTCGGGTCGCCGGCATCGCCACGGCGCGAGCACAGTGCCGCCACAGGTGCGGCCAGGACCCTGCCGTCACCCGTTCCCGCGAGCAGAGAGCGACGACGATGACCACGCGCGACGACGCCCAGCACGGACCGCCAAGGCCCGGCGACGCCGACCACGGCGGCGGCGGTGGTCGCGGCGGGTTCGGGGACGGTGACCGCGGTGGCTCCGGCCGGGGCGGGACGGGATCCCAGGACCCGTCCGACGCCAACGGGGCGACGTCGACGGCCCGGGGTGTCTGACCGGGCCATCGACACGGACGCCGGTCCGGTGGAGAGTGGCGCCATGACGGCAGCCACCGGGGGGTCCGAGGAGACGAGGCTCGGCGGTTTCCGCCGCTCCGAGATCGGGATCGGCGGCGACGAGCAGACCGCGCGGCTCGCTTGGCTGCTGGACGTCCAGGGCCGTCAGCCCGGTGTCACCCGTCTGCGGGACTGGGCCTTCGACCGCCTCGACCTGCGCGCCGGCGAGACGGTGCTCGACGTCGGGTCCGGCACGGGTGCCGTCGTCGTCCGGTTGGCCGAGACCGTCGGCCCGACCGGCAGTGTCATCGGCGTCGAGCCGAACTCCGCCATGCGCGACCTGGCCCGGACCCGAGCCGGGGACGCGCCGGGCATCGACTTCGTCGACGGCGGCGCGGAGGCGCTCCCGGTGGTCGACGGCTCGGTGGACGCGGTCATCTGCGAGCGCGTGCTCCAGCACCTCGAGGACCCGGCCGCCGCGGTCGCCGAGATGGCACGGGTGCTGCGGCCCGGCGGTCGGGTGGCACTGCTCGACAGCGACTTCGGGACCTCGATCCTGCACCCGGCGGACCGCGAGGTCGGCGAGCGCTACGAGCGCGGGATGCTCGCGCTCTGGCCGAACCCCTACTCCGGCCGCCGGCTGCGCTCGCTGTTGCGGGAGGCCGGCCTCGACGTCGAGCCGGACGTCGGGTCCAGCGCCCTCGTGGTCCCGGAGGAGATGCTGCCCGGGCTGCTCGCCACCCAGGGCGCCGCGCTCGTCGAGGCAGGCGTCGTGACCGCCGACGAGGTGTCCGCGCTGAACCGAGAGGTCGAGGCCGCCTCCGGACACGGCGACGCGTTCGTCTCCGTGACGATGTTCGCGGCCATCGGGCGCCGGCCGGAGTGACCGGCGCGGCCGCCCCGCCCGATTTCCCGGCGGGGCGAGGGCTCCGGTAGTCTTCACTGTCGTTGCGCGCTGCGCAGCAGGCGCCCGTAGCTCAACGGATAGAGCATCTGACTACGGATCAGAAGGTTAGGGGTTCGAATCCCTTCGGGCGCGC
>NZ_SAYU02000108.1 GCF_004025965.2 Phycicoccus flavus
GCGGCCTCCAGGGCGAGCAGGTGGGTGTCGAGGTGGGCCAGGGTGTCGTCCTTGACCGCGGCCGCCTGCACGCGCAGGTCCTCCCAGTCCTCGACCTCGGCGACGACGCGGGCCCGCTTCTCCCGGATCGTGCTCGTCGCGTGCGCCAGGTTGCGCCGCAGCTGGGGGTCGGCGAGGGCCTCGCGGGCCGCGACGGGGAACGGGGGCATCCCGACGAACGTGCGCGGCATCGCCTCAGGCCACCCCCGCCGGGTCGTCGGCGGTGGCCGCGAGCACCTCGGCCAGGTGCAGGGTGCGCACCCCGGCCCGCTGCCGCGACAGCAGCCCCCCGACGTGCATCAGGCACGAGGCGTCGCCGGCCACGAGGACCTCCGCGCCGGTCTCCCGGACGTGCCGCGCCTTGTCCGAGCCCATCGCCACCGAGACGTCGGCGTTCTTCACCGCGAAGGTCCCGCCGAACCCGCAGCACTCCTCGGCCCGCGGGAGCTCGACGAGGTCGATGCCGCGGACCGCCGACAGCAGCCGCCACGGCCGGTCCCCCACCCGGAGCATCCGCAGCGAGTGGCACGTCGGGTGGTAGGTGACCCGGTGCGGGAACGACGCCCCGACGTCGGTGACCCCGAGGACGTCGACGAGGAACTCGGACAGCTCGTACGTGCGTGGGGCCAGGTCGGCCACCGCGTCGGCCAGCCGGTCGTCCCCCGCCCGCTCCGCCACGAGCCGACCCTGGTGGCGCACCGACCCCGCGCACGACCCCGACGGGACGACGACCGCGTCGTAGCCCGCGAAGGCCTGCACGGTCGTGCGCACGAGGGGGACGGCCTCGTCGAGGTAGCCGGTGTTGACCATGGGCTGGCCGCAGCAGGTCTGCGCCTGCGGGACCTCGACGTCGACGCCCAGCCGCCGCAGCAGGCGCACCGTCGCGCGGGGCGCGTCGGGGAACATCGCGTCCCCGAGGCACGTCGCCATCACCGCCACCCGCACCGGCACCACCTCCTGGTCGCGCCCACGATGCCACGACGGGAGGACACCGCGGCCGTCCCGCACGCCACCGAGGACGGCCGGCACGCCGGGCGGGCCGGAATGGTCGGCGGCCGGTGCTCGTTGCCGCGATGGACAGACCCGAGCCGGGGCCGCCGACGAGAGGGACACCATGAGCCGCTGGACGTACGACGAGATGCCCGACCTCACCGGACGGCGCGCGCTCGTCACCGGCGCGAACTCGGGCATCGGGCTCGTCGAGGCCCGCGAGCTGGCGACCCACGGGGCGGACGTCGTCCTGGCCGTTCGCAAGACCGGCGCCGGCGAGGAGGCCGCCGAGCGCATCCGCCGCACGGGCGCGCCCGGCCGGGTCACCGTCGAGACGCTCGACCTCGCCTCGCTGGCGTCCGTCCGGGCGCTGGCCGAGCGGTTCGAGGACCCGCTGGACCTGCTCGTCAACAACGCGGGCGTCATGACCCCGCCGCGCTACCGCGAGACCGAGGACGGGTTCGAGCTGCAGTTCGGCACCAACCACCTCGGCCACTTCGCGCTCACCGGGCTGCTGCTGCCGCACCTGCTGCAGACCTCGGCGCCGCGGGTGACCACGGTGTCGTCCATCGCCCACACCGCGAGCGACGGTGAGGTCGTCGGAGGCAACCCGCGCGAGACGTACTCCCCGCAGACCGCGTACGGACGCTCCAAGCTCGCCAACCTGCTCTTCGCCCAGGAGCTGCAGCGCCGCGCCACCGCCGCGGGCTCGCCCCTGACCTCGACGGCCGCGCACCCCGGCGTCGCCTCGACCAACCTCATCGCGAGCCCCGACGGCATGGGCTCGGTCCCGGTGCTGGGCACGGTGCTGCAGCTGGCGACGAAGGTGCTCGTGCCCGGTCCGGAGCGGGGCGCCGAGGCGGTCGTCCACGCCGCCACCGTCGCCGCGCCGGGCAGCTACGTCGGGCCGACGGGCTTCCGGGAGACCCGCGGGCCGGTCGGGCCCGCCGCCCGCTCGACCCTGGCCCGCGACGAGACGCTCGCCGGGCTGCTCTGGGAGCGCTCGGAGGAGCTCACCGGCGTCATCTTCTCCTTCGCCGGGGAGCCCTCGCCGCGCTCCTGAGCCGTCCCGGTGTCGGCCGGCGATGTGAGGATGTCGCCATGCGCGTCTTCCTCACCGGCGGTTCCGGCAAGGCCGGCCGTCACGTCGTCCCCTACCTCCTCGAGCACGGTCACACCGTCACCAACGCCGACCGGGCGCCGCTGGGCCTGGCCGGGGTCACCGACGTCGACGTCGAGCTGACCGACCTGGGTCAGGTCGTCTCGGCCCTGCGGATGCCCGCGGACGACGGCGACCTCGAGGGCGAGTCCTTCCCGGGGTACGACGCGGTCGTCCACCTCGCGGCCATCCCCCGGCCCGGCCTGCGCGCCGACTCCGAGACCTACGGCAACAACGTGCTCTCGACCTACGCCGTGCTCGAGGCCGCCCGGCTGCTCGGCATCGGCAAGGCAGTGTTCGCCTCGTCCGAGACGACGTACGGCATCTGCTTCGCCCAGGGCGAGCGCAAGCCCGTCTACGTCCCCGTCGACGAGGAGCACCCGACCGTCCCGGAGGACGCCTACGCCACCTCCAAGGTGGCGGGCGAGGTCACGGCCCGCTCCATCCAGGCGCGCTCCGGCGCGGACGTGTACGGCCTGCGGATCAACAACGTCATCGAGCCGCACGAGTACGCCGAGCTGTTCCCGGCCTTCCTCACCGACCCGGCGAAGCGGCGGCGCAACATCTTCGCCTACATCGACGTCCGGGACCTCGGGCAGGCGATCGACCGGTGCCTGCAGACCGACGGCCTCGGTTTCGAGGTGTTCAACATCGCGAACGCCGACCACTCGGTGGCGACGCCGACCTCGGAGCTCGTGGCGGAGTTCTACGACGGGGTGGAGGTCCGCCGCGAGATGGGCGAGACCGAGACCTTCTACTGCATCGACAAGGCCCGGCGGCTGCTCGGGTACGAGCCGCAGCACTCCTGGCGCGACGTCCTCGAGGACCCGCTGGCCGGCTGAGCGCGGGGCCCTCGGCCACCTGCCGGTGCACGTCAGCCGCGCAGGCTCCAGCGCTGGAACCCGATGCCGCTCGGCCAGGCCGCGGCCTCGCCGCTCGGCCAGGCCGCGGCCTCGAGGAGCCGGGCCCCCTTCAGCGAGAGCCCGTCCGGGAAGAGGTGACGCCCCTCCCCCTGGACGACCGGGTACTGGAAGAGCCGGACCTCGTCGACCAGCCCGAGCTCGAAGAGGGCGTGGGTGAGGCGGACCGAGCCGGTGCAGACGATGTCGCCCCCGTCGGCGGCCACGAGCTCGCGGACGGCGGTCGGCCAGTCGCCGTCGAGCACGGTCGTGACGTCACAGTCCGGCGCGGTGAGGGTGGCGGAGACCACGTACTTCTCCACCCGGTCGAGGTAGTCGCTGACGCCGGTCGCGTCCTGCGGGCGCCGGACCCGGCTGCGACCGCGCCGCCGCCCCGGCGGTCCTGAAGCCCGCGGGCGGCCCGCGCCGCCGGTGACGGTCGGCTGCTCAGCGGGCGAAGGTGAGGTGGAGGACGCCCGACGGTGCCGCCTCGGCCGTCACCTCGTACCCGTCCTCGAGGCCGCGCAGGCCCTCCCAGAGGTTCGTCCCCCGGCCGAGGAGGATGGGGGTCACGGCGACGTGGAGCCGGTCGACCAGGCCGGCCGCGAGCGCCTCGCGCACCAGCGAGACGCCCCCGGAGAGCCGCACGTCCGCGCCGTCGGCGACGTCGCGGGCCCGGTCGAGGGCCTCGGCCAGTGGGGCGTCGAGGAAGGTGAAGGTCGTCCCGTTCTCGAACTCGAGCGTGGGCCGCGGGGCGTGGGTCAGAACGAGCACCGGCCCGCCGAACGGCGGCTCGTCGCCCCACCACCCCGTCCAGTCCGGGTCGTCGGGGAAGGTGTGCAGCCCGAACATCCCGGCGCCCATGACATGGGCGCCGACGCCCCGCAGGGACTCCCGGACGTGGTCGTCGTCGACGCCGGTCGTGCCGGAGCCGTCGGTCGCGTGGAGCACGCGCTCGCGGAAGGTCCGGGTGGCGGTGTAGTGCTCGACGAGGCGCATCCAGTCGGCGCCGACCGGGTCCTGCGGCGTCTGGTCGGTCGTCGTGGCGTAGCCGTCCACCGAGACGTTGAGGTCCACCCGTACGGTCATGTCGTCCCCCTCGCTAGTTGCAATGTCGAAGCAGTTGCATCGTAGGACTAGAATGCGACGATGCGCAACAGGTCGACCGCCTCCGAGACCGCCGGGAAGCGGTCCGGGTGCGCCATCAACGCCGCCGTCGAGGCCCTGGGCGACCAGTGGTCGGTCCTGGTCCTGCGGGACATCGCGTTCGGGGACCGCCGCTACTTCCGCGAGCTGCTCACCGGGTCCGAGGAGGGGATCGCCTCGAACATGCTGGCCGACCGCCTGCGGCGCCTCGTGGACGCCGGCCTGCTGACGCGCGAGGACGCGGCCCGGGGGCAGCGGGTCCGGTACAGCCTCACCGAGGCGGGCATCCGCACCCTGCCGGTCCTGTACGCCCTCGGTAACTGGGGCCTGGACTGGCGCTCCGGCACCCCGGCCCTGCGCACCCGCCAGGAGGTGATGCGCGCCGCCGGTCCGCAGTTCGTCGAGGACCTCATGGACGAGCTGCGGGTGCGCCACCTGGGCGCCGCACCCACCGTCACGGACGGACCGACCCCCAGCGAGCGGCTGCGGGCCGCCTACGAGGCCGCGCTGACAGGCCCCGAGCACCCCACGGCGGCGAGCACCTCCGCGCCGGGCGGCGGCTAGGCTCCGCGCGTGGGGGACGACGGGAGCGACGCGGGCGACCCGGCCGGCGCGCGGGACACCCGGCCGGGCTGGACGGTGACCGCCCCCTCGTCGCCCGGCGAGCACGTCGAGGACGTCCTGCGGCTCTACCTGGCGGCCTTCTCCGGTCCGCCGTGGCACGCCGAGGTGGACGGGGCGGAGGCTCGTCGCCCGACGCTGACCGCGCACCTGGGCCGCCGCGACGTCGAGGTCCTCGTCGCCCACGACGACGACGGGCGGCTCGTGGGCGTCACCTACGGCTGGCCCGGGGCGCCGGCGCCGCCCGACGGCTTCCACCGCGAGGTGGCCGACGCCCTGGACCCCGAGGACGCCCGGCGCTACCTGTCCGCCGACGCCTTCGAGCTCGTCGAGCTCATGGTCGACCCGGCCGTGCAGGGACAGGGGCTCGGCCGGGCGCTGCTGCGGACCGTCGTCGGCGGCCGGCCGGCGTGGCTGCTGACCCACCCCGAGGGCGCGGGAGTGCGCCTGTACGCCGCCACCGGGTGGCGTGACGCCGGCGGCTTCACGGACGCGACGGGGACGCCCCTGCGGGTCCACGTGCGCCCGGCCGCGGGCTGAGGACGTCGCCTCGGCCCGACGACTCCAGCGGGCCGATCGGTCAGCCCGCGGTGTGCCGGACGAGCGCCTCGAGAACCGTCGGCAGCTGACGCGGCGTGGGGTGCCCGTGACCACCGCCCGGGAGCACGAGCAGCGTGGCGTCGGGGATCTCCGCCGCGAGCGCCTCGCCGTGCGCGAGGGGGAAGAGCGGGTCGTCGGCGCCGTGGACCACGAGCGTGGGGACCGCGAGGTCGCCGAGGTCGAACGTCGCCTCCCCCTGCCCCACGACGAGCAGGTGGTTGGTCGCGCTCGTCGGGTCCGCCGCCCGCTCGACGGCGTGCTCGGCGACGGTCCGCGCCGCCGCCTCGTCGAACCCCTCGCCGCCGGCGTACGGGCGCTCGGCGTCGACGAGCATCCGGACCAGCCCGTCGCGGTCGCCGACATCGGGCCGGGGAGGCTCCTCCTCGAAGGTGGCGGCGACCTCCGCGGTGGGGCCGGCAGCGGGGCGGGGTCGCGCCTGCGGCCGGCGGCCGAGGTCGACACGAGGGTGAGGGTCCGCACCCGGTGCGGGTGCCGGGCCGCGACCTCCTGGACCAGGCCGCCTCCCATCGACGCGCCGACCAGGTGCGCCCGCTCCAGCCCGAGGTGGTCCAGCACGCGCACCAGGTCGTCCGCGAGGTCGGCGGCCGAGTAGCCGGGCGACCCTGCCGGCCAGGCCGTCGACCGCCCGGTGTCGCGGTGGTCGTAGCGGACGACGAAGCGACCGTCGTCCGCCAGGCCGGTGCACAGCTCGTCGGACCAGGCGTGCATCGCCGAGGCCGCGCCGGCCACGAGCAGGACGGGCGGGTCAGCGGGGTCGCCGAAGGCCTGGAGGCAGAGCCGGACCCCGTCGAGGTCGGCGACCTGCTCGGGTGAGGCGGTGGCAGGGCCGTCGACGAGGTGGCGGGTCTGCCGGGGGACGTCCCCGCGGTCGAAGACGAGGACCTTCTCCGGCTCCACGCGCAGCACCCGGACCGGGCCGTGGAGCCCGGCGAAGCCCTCCGTTCCGACCTCGAAGATCCACCTCCCGTCCCAGCGGTCCGCCCAGGCCTCGGCGAGCCGGTGCAGTGCGGCCCGGTCCCGGACCGGGTGGGCGAGCCCCTCGAGGACGACGTCGCTGCCGCCGTCCCACCGCTCGCTCCCCCCGCCGACCATGACGGTGACCCGGGGGTCCCGGTCGAGGTTGCGGGCCTTCTGCTCGGTGACGCCGGTGCAGAGGTGCAGCGCGCCGTCGAGCCAGACCGTGACGAGCGGGGTCAGGTGCGGCGGGTGGCCGGGGCGGTGCGTCGCGACCCAGGACACCTCCGCCCGTGCCAGCAGGTCGGTCGCCCGCTGCCAGGAGCCGGGGCCGGCCCCGGGGTCGCCGAACCGGGGGTCGACGCTCGTGTGGATCGTCGTGCTCGTCGCCGACAGCGGGCGCTCCCGTCCCATGTGGTTGCTTTCTGCAATCACTCAGACCGTAGAGGTAGTGATGCGTTCTCGCAACCACTCGCTGCGGCGACGCCACGGCGGGCGAGACCGCACGTAGGCTGTCGGCATGAGTCTGCGCTCGACGACCATCGACCGGATCGACGGCGGGTTCTTCGACGTCCTGGTCGTCGGCGGGGGGATCAACGGGGCGGTGTCCGCGGCGGCGCTGGCCGGCCGTGGAGCCTCGGTGGCGATGGTCGACCGGGGCGACTTCGGCGCCTTCACGAGCCAGGAGTCGAGCAACCTCGTCTGGGGCGGCTTCAAGTACCT
>NZ_SAYU02000109.1 GCF_004025965.2 Phycicoccus flavus
GCACCTACACTGCGGACATGCGCGTCCGGCTGGGCCTGAGGAGCCGCATCCTCGCCCTCACCCTGCCGATTGTCGTCCTCGTCAGCGGTGCACTGGCCGGCATCGTCTACTTCTCGCTGGGCCAGGTCCTCGAGGCGTCCTCCCGCGACGTCGCGAGGTCCGAGGCCGTCGAGCTCCAGGCCGACCTGTCGGTGCACGGCGTCGCGGACCTCCTCGGCCGGCACGCCGTCGTCGACGGCAACCGGCTCGTGCAGGTGGTCGACCCCGCGAGCGGCCTCGTCGTCAGCTCCTCCGGGGGCGCGCCGGACCAGCCGATGGTCACCACGCGGCTCGTCCCGGGACAGGTCTCGGTCGGCAAGCTCGACGCGGTGGCCGGCCAGCCCGAGGGCGCGTACGTCGTCGCGGCCGCCGACGCCGTGAGCGAGGACGACCGGCACTACACCGTCCTCGTCGCCGTCCCCACCCGGGTGGAGTCGACCGCGCTCGGCCAGGCGACGGAGTTCGCGCTCATCGGGGCGGTCGGCCTCATCGCCCTGCTCGCGTCGGTGACGACCTTCGCGGTGGGCCAGGCGCTGCGCCCCGTCGAGCGGATGCGCGACCAGGTCGAGGCGATCGCCGCGACGGGTGGGTCCCGCGGCACCCTGTCCGTCCCCGCCGGCCGCGACGAGCTGACGCGGCTGGCCGAGACGATGAACCACCTCCTGGTGCGGATGAAGCGGGCCGACGCCTCGCGGCGGGCCTTCGTCGCCGACGCCGGGCACGAGCTGCGCAGCCCGCTGGCGACGATCCGGGTGCTGCTGGACCGGCTCGCCGAGGAGCGGCCGGCCGCCGAGCGTCGGCAGGTGTCGGACCGCGCGTCCGCCGAGGTCGACCGGCTGTCGGTGCTCGTCGACGACCTGCTCACCCTCGCCTCGGCCGACGAGCACGCCATGGTCCTCAACCGCACCGAGATCGACCTCGACGACGTCGTCCTCGGGGAGACGGGCGTCCAGCGGGCCCGCGGCATGCCGATCCACGTCTCGGTCGAGCCGGTGCGCGTCGAGGGTGACCAGCAGCGGCTCGGCCGGGTCATCCGCAACCTGCTGGAGAACGCCGGCCGGCACATGGAGTCGACGGTGCGCGTCGCCCTCACCCACGAGGACGCCGACGCCGTGCTCACGGTCGACAACGACGGCCCACCGATCGACCCCGAGGACCGCGAGCGCGTCTTCGGGCGGTTCGTCCGGCTCGACGACTCCCGCACCCGCGGCACCGGCGGCACGGGCCTGGGCCTGGCCATCGTGTCCGAGGTCGTCGCCGCCCACGACGGCCGGGTAGAGGCGACCGAGAGCCCCGACGGCTGGTGCCGCTTCTCGGTCAGGGTGCCGCGGTCGTCTGCAGAGGATTGAGCCGGTAGCCCATCCCGCGCACGGTCTCGATGACCTTGGTCTCGAACGGGGTGTCGATCTTGCGGCGCAGGTACCCGATGTAGACCTCGACGACGTTGTCGGCGCCGGGGTAGTCGGAGTCCCACACGTTCTCGAGGATCTCGGCCTTGCTCTGGACCTGCCCGGCCCGGCGCATGAGGTGGTGCAGCAGGGCGTACTCGCGCGCCGTCAGCTGGATCTCCTTGCCCTCCCGGGTGACCCGCCGGGTCGTCGGGTCCAGGCTCAGGCCGCCGGCGGTCATCGCCACCGGCCGCTCCGGGGCGCCGCGGCGGGCGAGCGCCTGGAGCCGGGCGAGCAGCACGGGGGTGCTGAACGGCTTGGTGACGTAGTCGTCGGCCCCGAGCTCGAAGGCGTCGGTCTGGTCGAACTCGCCGTCCTTCGCGGTGAGCATGAGCACCGGGGTCCACACCTTGTTGTCGCGCAGGTGCTTGAGGACGTCGTAGCCGTTCATCCCCGGCAGCATGATGTCGAGGACGATGACGTCGTACTGCCCCGCGACACCCCGTCGCAGGCCCTCACGACCGTCCTCGGTGAGGTCGACGACCCACCCTGCCTCGCGCAGCGCGTCGTCCAGCGCCGCGGCGAGCGGACGCTCGTCCTCGACGAGCAGCAGTCTCACCGGTTCTCCCCTCGACGTTCGACACGTGTCCGATTCGGTTCCGCGAACCAGGACCGAGCAGGTACATTACTCGCGTCCCGGTGCGGCTCGACCGCCGCGGACCGGGCCCGGAACCGGCGCCCGGGAGTTGCGAACCCCCTGCACGCAGCTCCCGGGCGCCTTCTCCGTCTCCGGGGGGTGTCCGGGCCGCCGGCCGGGGCCCGCGGACCGACGTCACGCGCCACGTTCAGCGCGAGCGCAGCGCCTCCACGAGCTCGTCCTTGGTCATCGAGCTGCGGCCCTCGACGTCGAGCTCGGCCGCCCGGTCGCGCAGGTCGTCGACGGTCCACTCCTCGTAGGGCGGGTGCTTGCCGCCCTTGCTCGAGGGGTCCTCGCGCCCGGGGTCGGCCTTGGCGTTCGCGATGCGTGCCGCCTTCTCCTTGCTCGCCCCCTGGTCCCTCAGGGCCTCGTAGGTGTCGGCGTCCTTCACCGACGGTCCCGGGTCCTCGCGTCCGGCCACGGCCATCTCCTCTCGACGGATGTGCCTCGGTCATACCCCCGTGAACGTCCGTCGACGCGGGCCGGTGCCGGGATGTTCGGATCGACGACCCGACACCGTTTCGACGACGGATTCCGTGGTTCCGCGCGGTCGGCGCCGCGGATATGCTGCTCGCCATGCTCGAACAGCGACGTGTCCTGGCCACCGAGATCCCCGGCCCGCGCTCGCGCGAGCTCCAGGCCCGGACGGCGGCCGCGGTGGCCGCGGGCGTCGGCGTCGGGTTGCCCGTCCACGTCACCGAGGGCGCGGGCGGCATCCTGCGCGACGCCGACGGCAACCAGCTCATCGACCTCGGGTCGGGCATCGCCGTCACGGGGGTCGGCAACGGCAACCCGCGCGTCGTCGAGGCCGTCACCGAGCAGGTCCGCCGCTTCACCCACACCTGCTTCATGGTCACCCCGTACGAGCCGTACGTCGCGGTCTGCGAGCGCCTCAACGCGCTGACGCCGGGGGACCACGAGAAGCGGTCGGCGCTGTTCAACTCCGGCGCCGAGGCGGTCGAGAACGCCGTCAAGGTGGCGCGGGTGGCCACCGGCCGTCCGGCGGTCGTCGTCTTCGAGCACGCCTACCACGGCCGCACCAACCTCACGATGGCGATGACGGCCAGGTCGATGCCGTACAAGCACGGGTTCGGCCCGTTCGCGCCCGAGGTCTACCGGGTGCCGATGGCCTACCCCTACCGCTGGCCCGGCGGACCGGAGGCGTGTGCGGCCGACGCGCTGCGGGTCGTCACCGACGCCATCACGACGCAGGTCGGCGCCGAGAACACCGCGGCCGTCGTCATCGAGCCGATCCAGGGCGAGGGCGGGTTCGTCGTCCCGCCGGAGGGGTTCCTGCCCGGGCTCGCCGACTGGTGCCGCGAGCACGGCGTCCTGCTCGTCGCCGACGAGGTGCAGACCGGGTTCTGCCGCACGGGGGACTGGTTCGCCTGCGACCACGAGGGCGTCGTCCCCGACCTGGTGACGACGGCCAAGGGCATCGCCGGCGGCATGCCGCTGGCCGCGCTCACCGGGCGCGCCGAGGTCATGGACGCCGTGCACCGCGGCGGGCTCGGCGGCACCTACGGCGGCAACCCGGTCGCCTGCGCCGCCGCCCTCGCCGCCATGGAGTCGATGGCCGAGGACGACCTCGCCGGACGGGCCCGGGACCTCGGGAAGATCCTCGGCGACCGGCTGTCGCTGCTGGCCCGGCGGTACCCGCAGGTCGGTGACGTCCGCGGGCGCGGGGCGATGATGGCGATGGAGCTCGTCTCCGACCCGGACACCCGGGAGCCGGACGCCGCGCTGGCCGCCGCCGTCAGCCGGGGCTGCCACGAGCGCGGCGTCGTCACCCTGACCTGCGGCACCTACGGCAACGTCTTCCGCTTCCTGCCGCCGCTGGCCATCGGCGAGGACCTGCTGCACGAGGCGATGGACGTCCTCGAGGAGTCCCTGGCCGCCGCCCTCTCCTGACCGCGGCGCCCTCGGGGCCGGGTCGGCCGCTGCCCGGACCCGCCCGGGTGCGCGCACCTTCGGCAGGCGCGGGGCCGGGCGGAAACCGGTGCGGGGGATGTCGGTGGCGCGACGTACTGTCGAAGGCGATGTCCTCCAGCACCTCCGCCCCGCCGGACCTGCTGGGCCCCGACCCGGACGCGACACCACCGGCCGACGTCCGGTCGCTGTGGCGGTTGCGCGGGTACCTGCGGCCCTACGTGTGGTCCCTGTCCGTCATGCTCGTCGCCGCCCTCGGCGGCGTCGCGCTCGCCATCACCATCCCGCTGGTCACGAAGGCGATCATCGACGGGCCGGTCACCGACCGCGACCAGGGCGCGCTGCTGCCCCTCGCCGGGCTGGCGCTCGGGCTCGGGGTGCTCGAGGCCGTGCTCGTCTGGGTCCGGCGCTGGGTGCAGTCCAAGGCCGTCCTCGGTCTCGAGACGACTCTCCGGCACGACCTCTACGCCCACCTCCAGACCCTGCCGATGGGCTTCCACAGCCGGTGGCAGTCCGGGCAGCTGCTCTCCCGCGCGACGACCGACCTCGCCTCGATCCGCCGGTTCAGCGGCTTCGGGCTGCTGTTCCTCCTCAGCAACGCCGTCCAGCTCGTCGCGACGACCGCGGTGCTGCTGCACCTGTACTGGCCGCTCGGGCTGGTCGTCGCCGGCGCCGCCGTCCCCATCATCTGGCTCTCGATGCGCTTCGAGCGCCGCTACGTCGTCGTGTCCCGCGCGGTGCAGGACCAGCGCGGCGACCTCGCGACGCTGTCCGAGGAGGGCGCCGTCGGCATCCGCGTGGTCAAGTCCTTCGGCCGCGCCGAGCACGTGTCGCGCCAGTACGAGGCCGGCGCCGAGCGCCTCCTCGCGACGAGCATGGACAAGGTCCGGATGTCGGCACGCTTCTGGACCTTCCTCGGGGTCATCCCCAACCTCGCGGTCGTCGCCGTCCTCGGCCTCGGCGCCGTGGGCGTCGGGCGGGGCGACCTCTCCACCGGCGAGCTCGTCGCCTTCATCACCCTCCTCCTCAGCCTGGTGTGGCCGGTGAGCGCGCTCGGCGTCATCCTCGCGATGAGCCAGGAGGCGATGACCGCGTCCGCCCGGCTGCTGGACATCTTCGACACCCGCCCGGCCATCGTCGGCGGCCCGGCCGTCATCGCGGAGCCGCGGGGGCGGCTGCGCTTCGAGCAGGTCGACTTCGCCTTCCCGGACAGCCCGGACGAGCCGGTGCTGCGCGGCGTGGACCTCGACATCGCCCCGGGCGAGACCGTGGCCCTCGTCGGTGCCACCGGGTCCGGCAAGACCGTGCTCACCGCCCTCGTGCCGCGGCTGTGGGACGTCACCGGCGGGCGGGTCACCATCGACGGGGTCGACGTCCGCGACCTGCGGCTGGACCACCTGCGCTCGCTCGTCGCCACCGCCTTCGAGGACCCGACGCTGTTCTCGATGAGCGCCCGCGAGAACCTCACCCTCGGCCGGGCGGACGCCTCCGACGCCGACGTCGAGCAGGCCCTCGAGGTCGCGCAGGCGCAGTTCGTCCACGACCTGCCGTACGGCCTCGACACCCGCATCGGCGAGCAGGGGATGGCGCTCTCCGGAGGCCAGCGCCAGCGGCTCGCCCTGGCCCGGGCCGTGCTCGCCCGGCCGGCGGTGCTCATCCTCGACGACACCCTCTCCGCGCTCGACGTGCACACCGAGCGGCTCGTCGAAGAGGCGCTGACCCGGGTCCTCGCCTCGACCACCGGGCTCGTCGTCGCGCACCGGGCCTCCACCGTGCTGCTCGCCGACCGCGTCGCGCTGCTCCAGGACGGCACGGTCACCCACGTCGGGCAGCACCGGGAGCTGCTGGCCACGGTCCCCGCCTACCGCGAGCTGCTCGCCGCGGACGCGCAGGAGCCCGTGGGGGCGCGCTCGTGAGGGCCCCGACGCGCACCGGCGGTCCGCGCACGGACCGCCACACCGCGGACCGGGCGGCACCCGAGGACGCCGCGGCCCTGACGGACGCCAGCGACGTCCGGACCGGCTGGCGGGGCGAGCTCGGGGAGCACCCGGACGACACCGCCGAGTCGCTCACCGCCGGGTCGCCGGGTGGGGCGCGCCGGCTGCTGCGCGAGCTGCTCGTCCCCTACCGGCGGATGCTGCTCGTCGTCGTCGCGGTCGTGCTCGCCGAGAACGTCGCCCGCCTGTCGATCCCCTACCTCGTCAAGGAGGGGATCGACGTCGGCATCCCGCCGATCCGGCAGGACGACGACCTGCGGCCGCTGCTCGGCATCGTCGGCGCGGTGCTCGTCGCCACCGCCGTCCAGGCCGTCGCCCGGGGACGCTTCCTCGTCCTCCAGGGCCGGATCGGCCAGCACGTCCTCGTCGAGCTGCGGCGCCGGGTGTTCCGGCACTTCCAGGCGCTCAGCCCGGCCTTCCACGAGACCTACACCTCGGGCCGCGTCATCTCCCGGCAAACCTCCGACGTCGACGCCATCTCCGAGATGCTCGAGACCGGCTTCGACGGCCTCGTCACGGCGGCGCTGACGCTCGTCGGCACGGCCGGCATCCTCCTCTGGCTCGACCTCGAGCTCGGGGCCGTCGCCCTGCTGTGCGGGCCGTTCCTCGCCCTGCTGACCAACTGGTTCCGCACGGCGTCGGGCCGCTCGTACCGGGTGACCCGCGAGAAGGTCGCCCTCGTCATCGTCCACTTCGTGGAGTCGATGGGCGGGGTGCGGGCGGTCCAGGCCTTCCGCCGCGAGGCCCGCAACGAGGAGATCTTC
>NZ_SAYU02000011.1 GCF_004025965.2 Phycicoccus flavus
CGCCACCCCCGCCGCCGGGTGCGGCCGCGGACCCGTCGCCGGCCGCACCGGCCGAGCCACCGCCGGCCGAGCCACCGCCGGCGGAGCCGGTCGTGCCGGCCGCGCCGGACACCGCGGCTCCGCCCGCCCCGCCGTCGGGCCCGTCGACGGCGCCGGTCATGCCCGCCCGTGACGTCCCGGCCAAGCCCCCTCCCGGCACCGACCCGAGGGACCGGCCGGACCCCGCCGACACGGGCGATGGCGAGGACCCCTCGCCGCCGCCTCCGCCCCCGCCGCCGTCCTGGGCCGGCGGCGACTGACGCGGCGACGCGTCCGCGCGCCTGCCCGCGACCCGCGCAGGGCCGGGCCGGCGACCAGCGTCGCCGAGGGTCAGGCGTCGGGGTAGCCGTCGGGGTTGCGCGACTGCCAGCGCCAGCTGTCGGCGCACATGTCGTCGACGGTGCGCTCGGCCCGCCAGCCGAGGTCGGCCTGCGCTCGCGACGCGTCCGCGTACGACGCCGCGACGTCACCCGGACGCCGGGCGACGACCTCGTAGGGCAGCGTGTGGCCGCAGGCCCGCTCGAAGGCCTGGAGCAGCTCCAGCACCGAGGTGCCGTGCCCGGTGCCGAGGTTCCACGTCGACACCGGCTGCTCGGTGGAGCGCAGCCGCTCCAGGGCGGCGACGTGCCCGGCGGCGAGGTCCTCGACGTGGATGTAGTCGCGCACGCCCGTGCCGTCGACCGTCGGGTAGTCGTCGCCGAAGACGTAGAGCCGCTCCCGCCGCCCCACGGCGACCTGGGCGAGGTAGGGCATGAGGTTGTTCGGCACGTCCGAGGGGTCCTCGCCGATGGTCCCCGACGCGTGTGCCCCGACCGGGTTGAAGTACCGCAGCAGCGCGACGCGCCACGTGGGGTCGGCGGCGGCGACGTCGCGCAGCACCTGCTCCTGCATGACCTTGGTCCAGCCGTAGGGGTTGGTCGCCGAGGTCGGCAGGTCCTCGTGCATCGGCACCGGCGCGTCGGCGCCGTAGACCGTCGCCGAGGACGAGAACACCAGCGTGCGCACCCCGTGTCGGCGCATGGCGCGCACGAGCGAGAACGTCGACCCGAGGTTGTTCTCGTAGTACTCCAGCGGCTTCTCCGTGCTCTCCCCGACCGCCTTGAGGCCGGCGAAGTGGATGACGGCGTCGAACCGCTCGTGGGCGAAGAGGTGCTCGGTCTTGTCCTGGTCGGTGAGGTCGAAGGAGCGCACGTCGAGCGGCTGTCCGGTGATGGCCTCGACGCGCCCGACGACGGTCGGCTTGGCGTTCGTGAAGGAGTCGACGACGACGACGTCGTGCCCGGCTGCGACGAGCTGCACGACGGTGTGGGAGCCGATGTAGCCGGCACCGCCGGAGACGAGGACGCGCATGGGGTCCACCGTAGCCAGCGGCCGGGGCGCCGCGCCGTCACCGTCCGCCGGCGGGCCGCGCGGCCGGCGGGCTCAGTCCTCCGGCAGGACGATGTTCAGCGCCCAGGACACGAGCGTGATGACGAGCGCCGCGAGCACAGCCGACCAGAAGAAGTGGTCGATGGTGAAGGACAGCCCGATGGCGTCGCTGACCCACTCGGTGATCTGGAGCATGAACGCGTTGACGACGAACGTGAACAGCCCGAGCGTGAGGACGATGAACGGGAAGGAGAAGAACGTCGCGATCGGCTTGACGACGGCGTTGACCAGGCCGAACAGCAGCGCGACGAGGACGATCGTCACGGCCTTGGAGGTCCAGGCCGCCTGGTCCTCGGCCAGGTCGACGCCCGGCACGACGAGCGCGGCCACCCAGAGGGCGACGGCGTTGACCGCGACGCGGACGAGGAAGTTCATCACGCGCTCAGTCTGGCACGGACGGGACGCCGGTCGCGGTGCGCGACGGGTGGGCGCGGCGGTCGGGGTGGCCACGCCGAGGGCGGCGGCACGACCGCGGTCGGCGTCGCGTCACATCTCCTCGTGGACGTCCGGGTCGCCGTCGAACAGCCGGCCGTCCGGACGGGCGAGCCCGCTGATGGCGTGCACCTCGTCCTCGGTGAGCGCGAAGCCCTCGACGTCGAGGTTGGCCCGCTGCCGCTCCGGCGTCCCGGACTTCGGCAGCGGCATCGAGCCCACCTGCACGTGCCAGCGCAGGATGACCTGCCCGGGCGTCACGTCGTGGGCGGCGGCCGCCGCGGCCACAGGGTCGGCGTCGAACGGGGCCTGCCGCTTGCCGAGCGGGCTCCAGGCCTGGGTGAGGATCCCCATCCGCTCGTGCACGGCCCGCATCTCGGCCTGGGGGAAGAGAGGGTGCAGCTCGATCTGGTTTAGCGCCGGCGTCACCCCGGTCTCCTCGACGATGCGGGTGAGGTGCGCCTCTGTGAAGTTGCTGACCCCGATCGTGGTCACCAGCCCCTCGCGCTGGGCCTCGACCAGGGCCGCCCAGGCCTGGGGGTACAGGTCCTGGCTGGGGTTGGGCCAGTGGATGAGGGCCACGTCGATCCGGTCCAGCCCGAGGCGGCCGGCCGAGTCCCGCAGCGACTGCAGGGCGAGGTCGTGCGCGTGGTGGCGGCCGGGGATCTTCGTCGCGACCCGCACCTCCTCACGGGGGACGTCGCTGCGGCGCAGGGCCTCGCCGACCTCCTCCTCGTTGCCGTAGTTCACGGCCGTGTCGAGGTAGCGGTAGCCGGCGTGGAGGGCGGACACCATGGCCTCGACGCCGTCGGCACCCGACAGCGGGTAGGTGCCGAAGCCGACGAGCGGGGCCGTCGTGCCGTCGGAGAGGTGGTGCGAGGTGGGGTTGGGCGTCATGCCCGGCACGCTACGCGCCGCCCGGGCCCCGGCCCCGGCCGCACCACCGCCGGAGGGGCCGGCCCCGGCCCGGCCATAGAGTGACGGCATGACCGAGGACCCCCTCGCCGAGGCCGGCGTGCCGGCCCCGCCCGTGCGGCTGCGCGGCGCGCTCGACACCCTCCCCGCCTACACCCCCGGCCGCCCGGCGACGGTGCGCGAGGGGCTGACCGCGTACAAGATCAGCAGCAACGAGAACCCCTACCCGCCGCTGCCCTCCGTGCTCGACGCCGTGCGCGAGGCCGCCGCCGGGATGAACCGCTACCCCGATATGGCCGTGGCGACCCTGACGACGCGCATCGCCGCCCACCTCGGGGTGCCGCCGGAGCGGATCTCGACCGGGCCCGGGTCGGTCGGCGTCCTCGACCAGCTCGTGCGCGCCACGTGCGACGACGGCGACGAGGTCGTCTTCGCCTGGCGCTCCTTCGAGGCCTACCCGATCCTCGTCACGCTCGCCGGCGCCCGGCCGGTCATGGTGCCGCTGGCGCCCGGGGCCCGCCACGACCTGGACGCGATGGCCGACGCCGTCACCGACCGCACCCGGATGGTCCTCGTCTGCACGCCGAACAACCCCACCGGGACGACGGTCGGCGCCGCCGAGCTCGAGGCGTTCCTCGACCGCGTCCCGCAGGACGTCCTCGTCGTCCTCGACGAGGCCTACGTCGAGTTCGTCGACGCCCCGGACGCCCCCGACGCCCTCGCCGTGCACGCCGCCCGCGAGAACGTCGTCGTCCTGCGGACCTTCTCCAAGGCCTACGGGCTCGCCGGGCTGCGGGTCGGCTACGCCGTGGCGCACGAGCCCGTGGCCGAGGCGCTGCGCAAGGCCGCCCTGCCCTTCGGCGTCAACACCCTGGCCCAGGTGGCCGCGGTGTCCTCGCTGGAGGCCGGCGACGAGCTGGTGGTGCGCGTGAAGGACCTCGTCGCCGAGCGCGAGCGCACCGTCGCCGCGCTGCGCGAGCAGGGCTGGGAGATCCCCGACCAGCAGGCCAACTTCGTGTGGCTCGACCTCGGGGAGGACACCGCCGCCTTCGCCGAGGCCTGCGACGCCGAGGGCCTCACCGTCCGGCCGTACCTCACCGACGGCGTGCGTGCGACGGTCGCCGAGCCCGAGGCGAACAACCGGCTCGTCGAGGTCGCCGGCCGCTTCCTCGCCGACCACCCCCGCTGACGACGTGCGCGTCCTCCTCACCGGCGCGGCCGGGTTCATCGGGACGGCGACGTGGCGCGAGCTCGTCGCCGACGGGCACGAGGTCGTCGCCCTCGACCTCCTCCTGCCGCAGGCCCACGGCCGGGCGACGCGCGAGGACCCGCCGGCCGGCGTCCACGTGCTCGACGTCCGTGACGTCGCGGCCTGGTCGGACCTGCTCGAGGGCGCCGACGCCGTGCTGCACCTCGCGGCCATGGTCGGGGCCGGGGCGAGCGCCGACGACCTGCCGCTCTACGCCGGCCACAACGACCTCGGGACGGCGGCGGTGCTGTCCGCGATGCACGCCCGCGGCGTCGACCGGTTCGTCCAGGCGTCGTCGATGGTCGTCTACGGCGAGGGCCGCTACACGTGTCCGGACCACGGCGCGCAGGCCCCGGGCCCGCGGACCGCGGCCGCGTTGGACGCCGGCGACTTCGACACCCCGTGCCCGGTGTGCGGCGGGCCGCTGGACTGGGCGCTCGTCGACGAGGACGCGCCGCTCGACCCGCGGTCCAGCTACGCCGTGAGCAAGGTGGCGCAGGAGGGGTACGCGTCGGCGTGGGTGCGGCAGTCGCCCGGCGCCGCGGTGTCGCTGCGCTACCACAACGTCTACGGGCCGGGCATGCCGCGGGACACCCCGTACTCCGGGGTCGCCGCGCTGTTCCGGTCGGCGCTGGAGCGTGGCGAGCCGCCGACCGTGTTCGAGGACGGCCGGCAGATGCGCGACTTCGTCCACGTCGACGACGTCGCCCGGGCCAACGTCGCCGCGCTGCGGTCGGTCGCCGGCGCCGACCTCGCGACGCACCGGGCGTACAACGTCTGCTCCGGGCGGCCGGTGGCGATCGCGGACGTCGCGCGGCACGTTGCGCACGGGGCGGACTCGGCGCTGGAGCCGCGGGTCACCGGGCAGTACCGGATCGGGGACGTGCGGCACGTCGTCGCCTCCCCCGAGCGGGCCGGGGCGGAGCTCGGCTTCACCGCGCAGGTCACCCCGGAGGACGGCCTGGCCGCGTTCGCCACCGCCCCCCTGCGCCCCTGAGCACGCCCGCCCCCGGCGACGCCGGGGCAGGCGCCGTCACCAGACGGTTCTGACGAGGTGCTGGACGAGCAGGGCCAGCACGCCCTGGCCGACCAGGCCCCAGCGCTGCCAGCGCGGCGGCAGCCACAGCACCGACAGCAGCAGCCACGGGATGAACGGCAGCCAGATCCGCTCGACCTCGGCCTTGGACATGAGCGAGGCGTCGGCGACGAGCACCATGGCCACGCCACCAAGGAGCAGGGGCGCGACGGCCCGCTCCCACGCCGCGGCCCGGGCGCGTCCGGCCGCCGTCCGCAGCCGCCACACGGGGACCGAGGCCGCGCCGAGCCCGGCCGCGAGCAGCAGCCCGGCCGAGAGCCCGAGGTCCCCGAGGTTGCCGACCACCCAGTAGGCGGCGGGTCGCCGGCTGGCGACGTCGCCGGGCACCCAGTACCGGTCGTGGAGCACGGGGAACGCCTCCCACCAGGCGAAGCCGAACGGTACGAAGGCGAGGACGACGAGGAGCGTCACCCCCGCCGTCACGACGGCGAGGACGGCCCGCTCTCGCACGGGCCCGCCGACGGCGACGAGGACCCCGAGCGCCAGCAGCGCGACGAGCCCGAGGCCGTAGGACTCCATGAGGCACCACCCGAGCAGCAGCCCCGCGACGACGGCGAGCCCCCAGCGCCGGGCCCCGGTCGCGGCGCCCGCGGCCGCGAGCGCCGCCATGCCCCACGCCACCGTGGCCGCGAACACCGCGTCCGCCGACACCGCGAGGAAGACCGCCGACGGCCCGAGGACGAGGACCGGCAGCACCGTCCGGGCGGCCGCCCGCGCGCCGAGCCGGTCCAGCGTCACCGCGACCGCGGCGGGGATGGTGGCCGCGACGGCGACGACGATGGGCCCGGCCACCTGCCAGGCGCCGAGGCCGATCCGGTCCAGGCCGACGAACATGAGCACCGCGCCGGGCGGGTGTCCGGCCAGGTGCACGGGCCAGTGGTCCGGGGCGTCCAGCGGGATGCGCTCGACGTAGACGCGCAGCATCTCGCCGACGTCGTCGATCTTGCGGGCGCTCTCGAGGTACTCCGTGCCGTGGTCGAGGATCTTGCCGACCCCGCGCGGGCCGTCGACCAGCGCCAGCGAGAACATCCAGACCATCGCGACGAGCCAGGACAGCAGCAGCAGCCGCCGCCAGGGGAGCACCGCGACGCGGGTCCGCCACCCCGGCCGGGCCGCGAGCCCGACGAGCAGGAGGGCGACGACGCTGCTCGGCCCCACCCGCAGCACCCAGTCGCCGATGAGCGGCGGTGCGCCGCCGGCCGTCACCTCGAGGTCGAACAGGGGCGGGACGAGCATCGACACGGCGACGACGGCGACCCCGACGGCGAGCCCGACCCAGGCCCGGCGGCCCGCGCCGGGGTCCGGGACCGTGGGGGCGTCGACGCCCGGCCGGGTCGTCGTCGAGGAGGTCACGCGTCCCAGCATGCCTGGCGCGGAGCCGCCCGCCCCACCGCCGCCCCGGCGGACGTCACCGGTCCGTGAGAACCGGGCGGGCGACTCGCACCCCCGCGGCGGGTGCGCGTCACCGGTCCGTAAGGGCGTCTGGCGGCGCCGGTTCCGCCGGCTGCCCCTATCGTCGAGCCCGTGACCATCCTCTGCGACCTCGTCCTCCCCTGCCGGGACGAGGCGGCGGCCCTCCCCGGGGTGCTCGCCGACCTGCCGGCCGGGCTGCGGGCCGTCGTCGTCGACAACGGGTCCACCGACGGCACGGCCGAGGTCGCCCGCGGCCTCGGCGCCACCGTCGTCCACGAGCCGACCCCCGGCTACGGCGCGGCCGTGCACGCCGGGATCGAGGCCGCGTCCGCCGAGTACGTCGCCGTCCTCGACGGCGACGGCTCGATGGACGTCCGCGAGGTCCTGCCGCTGCTCGAGGAGGTGCGCGCCGGGCGGTCGAGCATGGCCTGCGGCCGGCGGCGGCCCTCGGCCCGCGGCGTCTGGCCGTGGCACGCCCGGGCCGGGAACGCCGTCGTGCTCGCCTGGCTGCGCCACCGCACCGGGCTGCCGGTGCGCGACATCGCCCCGATGCGGGTGTGCCGGCGCGAGGACCTGCTCGCCCTCGGCGTCCGCGACCGCCGCTTCGGCTACCCCGTCGAGATGCTCGTCCGCGCCCAGCGCGCCGGCTGGGTCCTCACCGAGCACGACATCACCTACCGCCCGCGCGCCGAGGGCACCCGCTCCAAGGTGTCGGGGTCGGTCACGGGCACGGTCCGCGCCGGGCGCGACTTCGCGAAGGTCCTCGCGACGGAGGGCCTGCGATGAGGGGCAGCGTCCTCGTCATGGCCAAGGCGCCGGTCGCCGGCCGCGCCAAGACCCGCCTGGCCGCCGTCGTCGGGGACGCGGTGGCCGCCGACCTCGCCGCCGCCGCGCTGCTGGACACCCTCGAGGCCGCGGCCGAGGCCTACCCCGAGGGCCGGCGCGTCCTCGCGCTGGCCGGCGACCTGGCCGAGGCCGCCCGCGAGCAGGAGGTCCGCGCAGCTGCCGCGCACTGGCTCGTGGTCCCGCAGAGCGGCGCCGACTTCGCCGCCCGGCTCGTCGACGGCCACCGCCAGGCGCACCGGCTGGCCGGCGGGCCGGTGCTCCAGGTCGGCATGGACACCCCGCAGGTCACCGGCGCGCTGCTGCGCGAGGTGGCGGCGCTCGCCCACGACGGCCGGCGGCCGGTGCTCGGCCCCGCGCTCGACGGCGGCTGGTGGGTGCTCGTGACGACCCACCCGGACCAGGCCGACGCCCTGGCCGCCGTCCCGACGAGCCGGCCCGACACCGGCAGCCTCACCGCGAAGGCGCTGGCCGCGGCGGGGCACCCCTCCCTCGCGGCCCCGGCGCTGCGCGACGTCGACGAGGTCGAGGACGCCCACGCCGTCGCGGCGGAGGCCCCGACGACCCGCTTCGCCCAGCTCTGGCGCGACCACGCGGGCCTGCCCGCCCACCGCGAGGAGCGCGGCTGATGGCGGCGGGGACGCGCGAGCTGAGCGGGGTCGCGGCGCGGATCGAGGCGCGGATCCCGCGTCCGGAGGACTTCGACAGCGACCTGCGCGGACCCCGGACGGCGGCCCGGGTCGGGACGTGGCTCGGGGTCGCCTTCGGGGTCTGCTTCCTCACCGGTCTCTACAGCCACTACCTCCAACACCCGACGCCGGCCGTGCCCCTCGCGACGGGTCCGGCGCGCCTCTACCAGGTGACGCAGGGGCTGCACGTCGCCGCGGGGACGGCCGCCGTGCCGCTGCTGCTCGTCAAGCTGTGGTCGGTCTTCCCGCGGCTGCTCGGACGCCCACCGCTGGAGCCGCGGCGGCTCGTGCTGCACGTCCTCGAGAAGGGCTCGATCGCGCTGCTCGTGTCCTCCGCGGTCTTCCAGCTCGCCACCGGCCTGCCCAACAGCGCGCAGTGGTACCCGTGGCGGTTCGACTTCATCGCCGCGCACTTCGCCGTCGGGTGGGTGGCCGCGGGGTCGGTGCTGCTCCACGTGGCGGTCAAGCTGCCGGTCATCCGCGAGGCCTTCGGGGTCCCGCCCGAGACCCGGCCGGCCACGGCGGGCGCGCCGTCGCGGCGGACGCTGCTGCGCGCGACCTGGGTCGCGGCGGCCGTCGCCGTCGTCGCGACGACCGCGGCCCAGACGCCGCTGCGCCGGATCGCCGTGCTGGCGGTCCGCTCCGGGAACGGCCCGCAGGGGGTGCCGGTCAACCGCAGCGCCGCCGGGGCGCTGGTCGCCGACCTCGTCCAGGACCCGGGGTGGCGGCTGCAGGTCAGCGGCCCCACCGGCTCGGTCGAGCTGTCGCTGGAGGACCTGCGGGCGATGCCGCAGCACGAGGCGGTGCTGCCCATCGCGTGCGTCGAGGGCTGGAGCGCCAGTGGCACCTGGGGCGGGGTCCCGGTGCGCGACGTCGCGGCCCTCGTCGGCGGCACCCCCGACGACGACGTCACCGTCCGCTCGCTCCAGCCGCGCGGCGCCTACCGGGAGAGCACCCTGCCCGCCGCCTGGGTCGCGAAGCAGGACTCGCTGCTGGCGCTGACCCTGGGCGGGGAGCCGCTGCACCCCGACCACGGCTACCCCTGCCGGCTCATCGCGCCCGCCCGGCCCGGGGTCCTGCAGACCAAGTGGCTCACCGAGGTCGAGGTGGTGCGGGCATGACCGCCGGCCCCGACGCCACGCCGGTCGGAGCCGCTCCGGCCGGCCGCGGGGTCCTCGTCACCCGCGTCGTGCTCGGCGCCGCCGGGCTCCTCGTCCTCGGCTACGGCCTCGTGCTGCTCCTCGGCTCGGGGACCCAGCAGCTGCTCGCCGTCGCGACCTGGCTCGTCGGCGGGGTCGTCCTCCACGACGCCGTGATCGCGCCCGTGGTCGTCGGGCTCGGGGTGCTGGCGGCGGCCCGGGTCCCGGACCGGCTGCGCACCCCCCTGGTCGGGCTGCTCGTCGTCCTCGGCCCGCTCACCCTCGCCGCCGTCCCCGTCCTCGGCCGCTACGGCGCCCGCCCGGACAACCCCACCCTCCTGGACCGGCCGTACTGGGCCGGCTACCTCGCCATCGTCGTCCTGGCCCTGCTCGCCGTCGCGGCCTGGACCGCGCGCCGGCGCCCGTCCGCCGGACCGGCCGGGCCCGGGGACGACGCCGCCCGTTGACGAACCGCCGCCGGTCCGGTTGCGTGGGCGCATGCGCAGCAGCGACGTCGGTGACGTGTGGTGGAAGTCGGCGGTCGTGTACTGCGCCGACGTCCAGACCTTCCAGGACTCCGACGGGGACGGCTGCGGCGACCTGCGCGGCCTGACCGACCGCCTGGAGTACCTCGCCGACCTCGGCGTCACCGTCCTGTGGCTCATGCCGCTCTACCCGACGGCCGGCCGCGACGACGGCTACGACATCACCGACTTCCTCGGCGTCGACCCGCGGCTCGGCACGCTCGGCGACGTCGTGGAGCTCGTGCGCGCCGCCGACGCGTGCGGCATCCGGGTCATCGTCGACTTCGTCATGAACCACACCTCGGACCGGCACCCGTGGTTCCGCGCGGCCCGGCGCAGCACCGAGGACCCCCACCGCGACTGGTACGTGTGGTCCACCCGCGAGCCGCGCTCCACGAAGGACGAGGTCGTCTTCCCCGACGCGGAGGACAGCATCTGGGAGCTCGACGAGAAGACCGGCGAGTACTACCTGCACCACTTCTACAAGACCCAGCCCGACCTCAACGTCGCCCATCCACAGGTGCGCGAGGAGATCGCCCGCACCCTGGGCTTCTGGCTGCAGCTGGGCGTCTCGGGCTTCCGCATCGACGCCGTGCCCTTCCTCTTCCAGACCGACGACTACCCCGGCGCCCACGAGGGCTCCTTCGACCCCATGCGCTACCTCGGCGACGTCCGCAAGTACGTGACCCGGCGGCTCGGCAACGCCGCGCTGCTCGGCGAGGTCAACCTGCCCTACGCCGGCCAGAAGGAGTTCTTCGGCGGCGGGGACGGCGACGGCCTCAACATGCAGTTCGACTTCAACGGCATGCAGGCCATGTACCTGTCCCTGGCCCGCGGTGACGCCGGGCCGCTCGCCGCCGCCCTCACCGAGCGACCCGCGCTCGACGTCACGAGCCAGTGGGCCAACTTCGTGCGCAACCACGACGAGCTGACCCTGGACAAGCTCACCCCCGCTGAGCGCCGGGAGGTGTTCGCCGCCTTCGGGCCCGAGAAGGACATGCAGCTGTACGACCGCGGGCTACGGCGGCGCCTGCCGCCGATGCTCGGCGGGGACCCGCGGCGCGTCCGCTGCGTGTACTCGCTGATGTTCTCGCTGCCCGGCACGCCCACCCTCTTCTACGGCGAGGAGATCGGGATGGGCGAGAACCTCGACGTGCCGGGCCGGCTGGCGGTCCGCACCCCGATGCAGTGGAACGCCGGCGAGAACGGCGGCTTCTCGACCGCGCCGCGCCGCCGCCTGACCCGCCCGGTCGTCCGGGGCCCCTACGGTCCGGAGCACGTCAACGTCCGCGACCAGCGCCGCGACCCCGGTTCGCTGTGGTCGTTCGTGCGCACCCTGATCCGCCGGTACCGGCAGATGCCCGAGCTCGGCTGGTCGAGCCCGCAGGTGCTGGAGCACGACACCCCCGCGGTGCTCGCGCACCTCGCGTGCTGTGACGACTGGCGGATGCTCGCGGTGCACAACCTCGGCCCGGAGACGGCGGCGGTCTCGCTGCGCCTGGAGGACGCCGACGGGCTCGTGCTGCACGACGTCCTCGGCGACGGCGCGGAGCACCCGGTGGGCGACGGGGGCGCGGTCGAGCTCGTCCTGGAGCCTTACGAGGGCCGGTGGCTGCGGCTGCTGCGGCCCGGGCAGGAGCCCTTCGCCTGAGCCCGTCCGGGGCGTCGACACCCCCGACCGGGGCCCTGACCTGCGGACGGGGGTTGACCGACGGCCGCCGCGTCGGGCACTCTCGACCCCGGACCGACGTCGCTCCGCGTCCGTCCTCCCTCTGCGAAGGCCCCCTGCCATGCCGACCTCCCCCTCCCGCCGCACCCTGACCTCGGCCGCCGCCTGGGCCGTCCCCGTCATCGCCGTGGGCGCCGCCGCGCCCGCCCTGGCCGCCAGCACCGTCCCGTGCCCGAGCGCGACGCGGGTCAGCGTCACCGACACCGGGTCCGGCAACAACAAGACCAGGACCGTGGTCCTGCGGTTCGCCGGCCTCGTCGTGGGACAGACCTACACCGCGTCCATCCGGGTCACCGACCCCCGGGGCACCCAGACCTCGTCCACCATCTCCTTCACGGCCAACGCGACGGCCCAGAACGTGACGTTCGTCGTGCCGCGGGAGGACAACGGGTCCAACACGACGGTCACGAACATCTCCTACACGGTGGTCGTCGTCGGCGGGCAGACCTGCACCGGCACGGTCTGAGCCCCCGCGGGGCGACGCACCTGCTGCCGCACGTCCCGGCCTGGCGGGTACGGTAAGGCCGACACCGGCCGTGACCGCCCGCCACACCCCGCGCTGCGGTCACGACGACCCCCAGGACGGCCCTCGTCACCCGTGGGCCGGAACAGGAGTGCGTAGTGAGCGACAACGAGGTCGCCCCCCTCGAGACCGCGTACGGCGTGGACCACCACGTCACCCGGGCCGACGCCCCGGACCGGCCCGCCCAGGAGGGCGGTCCGGACATGGTCCAGCTGCTCTCGCCCGAGGGGGAGCGCGTCCCGCACCCGGAGCTCGACGGCATCGTCGACGCCCTGTCCGACGAGGCGCTGCGCGGCCTGTACCGCGACCTCGCCCTCGTCCGTCGCTTCGACGCGGAGGCCACCGCGCTCCAGCGCCAGGGCGAGCTCGGCCTCTGGGCCAGCCTGCTCGGCCAGGAGGCCGCGCAGGTCGGCTCCGGGCGGGCGCTGCGCCGACAGGACTACGCCTTCCCCACCTACCGCGAGCACGGCGTCGCCTGGTGCCGCGGGGTGGACCCGGTGAACCTCCTCGGCATGTTCCGCGGGGTCAACCACGGCGGCTGGGACCCCAACGAGAAGAACTTCCACCTCTACACGATCATCATCGGGGCCCAGACGCTGCACGCCACCGGCTACGCGATGGGCGTCCAGCGCGACGGTGACGTCGGCACCGGCGACGAGGGCCGCGACACCGCCGTCATCGCCTACTTCGGCGACGGCGCGACCTCGCAGGGGGATGTGTCCGAGGCGCTCGTCTTCGCCGGCGTGAACAACAGCCCGGTCGTGTTCTTCTGCCAGAACAACCAGTGGGCCATCTCCGAGCCGAACGAGAAGCAGACCCGCGCGCCGCTCTGGCACCGGGCCCGCGGCTTCGGCTTCCCCGGCATCCGCGTCGACGGCAACGACGTCCTCGCCGTCTACGCCGTCACCAAGCAGGCCCTCGACGCCGCCCGGACCGGCCAGGGCCCGACCTTCGTCGAGGCCTTCACCTACCGGATGGGCGCGCACACCACGTCCGACGACCCGACGAAGTACCGCGTCTCGGCCGAGGTCGAGGTGTGGAAGCACCGCGACCCCATCGAGCGGTACAAGCGCTGGCTCACGACGACCGGCAAGGCCGACGCCGACTTCTTCGACGCGGTCGACGCCGAGGCCGACGAGCTCGGCGGCTCGGTCCGCGAGCGCTGCCTGGCCATGCCCGACCCCGAGGGTCCGGAGATGTTCCGGCACGTCTACGCCGAGGAGCACCCGGTGACGGCGCGGGAGCGGGAGTGGTTCGAGGGCTACCACGCCTCGTTCGAGGAGGAGGTGGCCCGGTGAGCAGCACGACGCTGGCCAAGGGCATCACCTCCGGGCTGCGGGCCGCGATGGAGAAGGACGCGCGGGTCGTCCTCCTCGGCGAGGACATCGGCAAGCTCGGCGGGGTCTTCCGGGTCACCGAGGGCCTCCAGAAGGACTTCGGCGAGGACCGGGTCATCGACACCCCGCTGGCCGAGGCCGGCATCGTCGGCACGGCCATCGGCATGGCCCTGCGCGGCTACCGGCCGGTCGTGGAGATCCAGTTCGACGGCTTCGTCTACCCCGCCTTCGACCACATCGTCAGCCAGGTCGCCAAGCTGCACTCGCGCTCGCTCGGCACGGTGCGCATGCCGATGGTCATCCGCATCCCGTTCGGCGGCGGCATCGGCGCCGTCGAGCACCACAGCGAGTCCAACGAGACCTACTTCGCGCACACCGCCGGCCTGCGGGTCGTCGCGTGCTCGAACCCCCACGACGCGCACTGGATGATCCGGCAGGCCGTCGAGTCCGACGACCCGGTGATCTTCTACGAGCCCAAGCGCCGCTACTGGGACAAGGGCGAGGTCGGCGAGGCCCCAGACGGCGACCTCGGGAGCGCCCGCGTCGTGCGCGAGGGCGACGACGTCACGCTGCTGGCGTACGGGCCGATGGTCAAGACCTGCCTCCAGGCCGCCACCGCCGCCGAGGAGGACGGCCGCTCGCTCGAGGTGGTCGACCTGCGCTCGCTGTCCCCGCTGGACACCGGCGCGGTCCTGGCCTCGGCCCGCAAGACGGGCCGCGTCGTCGTCGTCCACGAGGCCTCGACCTTCCTCGGCATCGGCGCGGAGCTGTCCGCGATGCTCACCGAGGAGGCGTTCTACGAGCTCGAAGCGCCGGTGCTGCGGGTCGGCGGCTACAACGTGCCCTACCCGCCGAGCCGGCTGGAGGAGGAGTTCCTCCCCGACCTCGACCGGGTGCTCGACGCCGTCGACCGTTCGCTCGCGTACTGAAAGGCACTGCCGCAGATGGCTGTTCGGACGTTCAAGCTCCCGGACCCCGGGGAAGGCCTCACCGAGGCCGAGATCGTCACCTGGCACGTCGCGCCCGGTGACACCGTGAAGGTCAACGACGTCGTCGTCGAGATCGAGACCGCCAAGTCGCTCGTCGAGCTGCCCGTGCCGTTCTCCGGCACCGTCGGCGAGCTGCTCGTCGCCGAGGGCGACACCGTCGAGGTGGGCACCCCGATCGTCACCGTCGACGACGGCACGGACGCCGGGCCCCCCGCGGCCCCGGCCGAGCGGGCGTCCACGTCCGGGGAGGCCGCGGGCGCGTCCGGCTCCGGCGGGTCGGCGGCACCGGCCACGCCGGCGACGCCCGAGCGCACCGCCGTGCTCGTCGGGTACGGGGTGAAGCAGACCGAGGCCAAGCGTCGGGCGCGCAAGGCCCCGGCCGAGGCCCGGTCGGTCGAGACCTCGCTGGCATCGCCCGCCGCCGGTGACGGCCCCGCCGTCCGCCGGCCCGAGCCGCACCACGAGCCGCCGGAGCAGCCCCCCGCCGGGCTGCCCTACGGCCCGGCGTCGACGGCGCGGTCGGACGCGACGCCCGGTGAGCGGGTGCGGGCGCTGGCCAAGCCGCCGGTGCGCAAGCTCGCGAAGGACCTCGGCGTCGACCTGCTCGCGGTCACCCCGTCCGGCGATGGCGGCGTCGTCACGCGTGCCGACGTCGAGGCCGCCGCCGCCTCGGACCGGGCGGGCGCGGAGAGCGTGCCGGCCACGGCAGCCGGCTCGTCGTCCGCGGAGTCGCCGGGTGAGACCCGCGTCCCGGTCAAGGGCGTGCGGAAGATGACCGCGCAGGCCATGGTCGCCTCCGCCTTCACCGCACCGCACGTCACCGAGTGGCTGACGGTCGACGTCACGGCGACGATGGAGCTCGTCGACCGGCTGCGAGCCGACCGCGAGTTCCGCGACGTCCGGGTCACCCCGCTGCTCGTCGTCGCCAAGGCCATGTGCCTCGCGGCGCGCCGGCACCCCGAGGTCAACGCCAGCTGGGACGAGGACGCCCAGGAGATCGTGCTCAAGCACGGGGTCAACCTCGGCATCGCCGCGGCGACGCCGCGCGGGCTCGTCGTCCCGAACGTCAAGGGCGCGGACCGGATGACGATGCGCGAGCTCGCGGAGGCCATCGGCGACCTCACCGCCACCGCGCGCGAGGGCCGCACCCCGCCGGCGGACATGGCCGGCGGGACGATGACCGTGACGAACGTCGGCGTCTTCGGCATCGACGCCGGCACCCCGATCCTCAACCCCGGCGAGGCCGCGATCCTCGCCTTCGGCTCGGTGACACGGCGGCCGTGGGTCGTCGGCGGCGGCGCCGAGGAGCGGATCGAGCCGCGTTGGGTCACGACGCTCGCGCTGTCCTTCGACCACCGGCTCGTCGACGGCGAGCTCGGGTCGCGCTTCCTCGCCGACGTCGCCGCGGTCCTCGCGGACCCGGCGCGCGGGCTCGTCTGGGGCTGACGCGTGGCCGGTGAGCACGGGGTCGTCTTCCCCGAGGTCGACGGGCGCCGCTCGACGTCGGCCACCGGTCGGGCCGTCGTCGCCGACGCACTGCGGCCGGTCGACCCCGTCGGTGCCGACGCCGCGGCCCGCGAGACGAGCTGGCGCAGCGGCTACGGTCCGCACTTCCGGCGGCTCGTCGAGGCGGGGCTGCCGAGCTACGGCGCCGCGCGCTCGATCGCCGAGGCCGGGCTCGCCTCCGTGCACGCCCGCATGCGGTGGGCGCCGCAGGACGGCGAGGAGCAGGTGCTCGGGGCCGCGATGGCGGGGCCGCTCGCCGAGATGTCCGCCGGGTCGGCCGAGCGGGTCGGCACCGAGACCGTCGCGGGGACCGGCCGCCCGGACACCGCCCTCACCGTGCCCTACCGCGGGCGCCGGCTCGCGGGCGACGACCTGCGTCGGCAGCTCGACACCTGGGTCGCGGCCGGGGTCGTCGAGCCGAGCCTGCGCGAGGCTGTCACGGCCGTCCTGGAGAACCCGGACTGGCTGCGGCTCGACGGCCGCACCGTCGTCGTCCTCGGCGCCGCCGCCGAGATGGGGCCGCTGCGGGCGCTGCTGCGCTGGGGCGCCACGGTCGCCGCGGTGGACCTGCCGCGCCCGGACCTGTGGACCCGCCTGCTCGACGACACCCGCGACCTCGCGGGCCGGCTCGTCGTCCCCGTCCGGCCGGGGCCGGAGGACCTGCCGCAGCGCGCCGGGCTCGACGTCCTGCACGACCTGCCGGCGGCGAGCGCCTGGACCAGCGCGCTGCCGGGGCCGCTCGTGCTTGGCAACTACGTCTACGCCGACGGGTCGACCAACGTCCGGGTGAGCGTGGCGGTCGACGCCCTCACCGAGGCCGTGCGGCGGCAGCGCTCGGAGGTGGCGCTGGCGTTCCTAGCCACGCCCACCGACGTCTTCGCGGTGCCCGGCGCGGCCGTCGACGCCGCCGTCGAGGCGTACGCGCAGCGGCGGACGTCCAAGCTGCTGCGGGTCCCGCTGCGCACGGTGTCCGGCGGCCGGCTGCTGCGGCGCAACTACCTGCCGGGCGTCGACCCCGGCATCAACGACTCCGTCGTCACCCAGCAGGGCCCGAACTACCTGCTGGCCAAGCGGGTCCAGCGCTGGCGGGCCACCGCGGCGCGGGCCGAGGGCGCCGCCGTGTCCTTCAAGGTCGCGCCGCCCACCCGCACCCGATCGGTCGTCCGCAACCGGGCGCTGGCCGCGGCGTACTCCGGCGCGCACCGGTTCGGTGTCGAGGTCTTCGAGCCCGGGACGGCGAACACGCTCATGGCCGCTCTGCTCGTCCACGACCTCGTCGCCCGGCCGCCCGCACAGGACCACCCGTGGCAGGACGAGGCGTTCGCCGCCGCGCACGGCGGCCTCTGGCGGTGCGCCTACGACCCGCGCAGCGCCCTCGGCCTCGCCGCCCTCCTCGGCGCCGCCTCCGCCCGCTGACCCCCCGCCCCCTTCCCCCTCTTCCTCCCGCGCCCCCTCCCCTCCCCCCTCCCGCGCCCCCTCTCTCCTCTCCCCCCTCCCCCGAATGTGTGTGAACACGCCGGGATCTCCCGGCGTGTTCACACACGTTCGTGCTAGAGGAGCTGGTGCAGGCGTGCGGCCTGCCGCGTCAGGTGGGTGCGTTCCGGCACGCTCGTCGCGGCGTCGGCGGCCTCGCGGTAGAGGCGCGCGGCGGCCCGGAGGTCGCCGGACCGCTCGTGCAGGTGCGCGGCGACGGCGGCGTGCCGCGGCACGGACGGGTCGACCTCGGCCAGCGCCCGCAGGCCGGCCGGGCCGCCGTCGGCCTCCCCGACGGCCACGGCGCGGTTCAGCCGGTGCACGGGGCTGTCGGTGATCGCGACGAGCTCGTCGTACCACTCGCTGATCTGCACCCAGTCGGTGTCCTCGGCCCGCAGTGCGTCGGCGTGCAGCGCGGCGATGGCGGCCTGCGCCTGGTACTCCCCGAGCCGGTCCCGGGCCAGCGCGGCCTGGAGGATCCCCACCCCCTCGGCGACGAGGTCGGTGCGCCAGAGCCGCCGGTCCTGCTCCGGCAGCGGGACCAGCGCCCCGCCGGCCGACGTCCGCGCCGGACGCCGGGCGTGGTGCAGCAGAAACAGCGCGAGCAGCCCCTGCACCTCGGGCTCGTCGGTGAGCGTCACGAGCTGCCGGGCCAGCCGGATCGCCTCCGCCGCCAGGTCGACGTCGCCGCCGTAGCCCTCGTTGAAGACGAGGTAGAGCACCCGCATGACGGTGCCGAGGTCGCCCGGGGTGTCGAGCGGGATCCCGGCCACGGTGCGCTTGGCGCGGCTGATGCGCTGCGCCATCGTCGCCTCCGGCACGAGGTGCGCCGCGGCGACCTGACGCGTCGTCAGCCCGCCGATCGCCCGGAGCGTCAGCGCCGTCGCGGCCGCAGGGGACAGCGACGGGTGCGCGCAGAGGAAGTACAGGCGCAACGTGTCGTCGGACCGGGCCGCCGGGCCGGGTGGCGGCTCGTCGGCCACCCGGTCCTCGCGGTCCCGCCGGGAGGACTCGGACCGCACCGTGTCGACGTGACGGCGCCAGGCGGCGGTGACGAGCCAGCCCTTGGCGTCGCGGGGTGGGTCGTCCGGCCAGGTCCGGACCGCCGCGACGAGCGCCTCCTGGACGGCGTCCTCGGCCGACGCGAAGTCCGCCCCGCGGCGGACGAGGACGCCGAGCACCTCGGGGACGACGGCCCGGAGCAGGCCCTCGTCCAGCGGGGTGCTCACTCGCCGGCGTTCGGCCGGTCGTCGAGGAAGGGCCGCAGCTCGAGCCACTCACCGAGCGGCCGGCCACCGGCGGCCGGGGCGGAGGACAGCTCGGCCGCGACCTCGAGGGCGCGCTCCTCGCTGTCGACGTCAATGGCCATCCAGCCCGCGACGAGATCCTTGGTCTCGGCGAACGGGCCGTCGACGACCGGCGGCTTGCCCTCGCCGTCGTAGCGGACCCACGTGCCGCCGGGGGAGAGCGCCTGCGCGTCGACGAACTCGCCGGACTCGCGCAGCCGGTCGGCGAGGTCGTCCATGAACCGGACGTGCGCGTCGACCTCCTCCGGGCTCCAGCGGTCCATCGGCACGTCGTTCACGGGCGCCTTGCCACCCCGGTAGTGCTTGAGCAGCAGGTACTTGGCCATGGTCGGCTCCTCTCGGTGGTGCGGCCCATTCTGGCCGCGCTCACCCCTGGGACGGAGCCGACCGCCCGTTCTCGACATCGCCCCTCCCGCGTCGGTCCGGCGCGAACGTGTGTGAACACGCCGGAGAACCCCGGCGGGTTCACACACGTTCGCGGCGAGGGGAGGGGGCGGGGAGGCGTCAGGGGGTGCGAACGGGCGCGGGGTCGGCGGACCCGGGCGCGCCGGAGCGGCGGCCGACGCCGGTGGCCACGGCCACGCCCACGACGGCGACGAGGATGCCGAGCCACTCGCGCAGGTCCAGGGTCGTGCCGAAGGTCAGCCACGCCAGCAGCGCCGTCACCGGCGGGCAGACGAAGAACAGCGACGCCGACGCCCCGGCACCGCCCCGCCGCACGAGCATCCCCAGCAGCAGCAGCCCGACGATGGAGTTGACGAGCGCCAGCCACACGACGGACACGACCCCCGCGACCGGGTCGGCCACGGGGTGGACCCCCTCGAGCGTCAGCGCCAGCACCGCCAGGGGCGGCACGCACACGGCGAACTGCACGGCGGCGGCCCACAGCGGGTCCGGGGCCGGTCCCGCGGCGGACGGGTCGTGGTACCAGCGCTGTCCGAGGGTGCCGAGACTCAGCCCGACGAGGCTCGCCAGTCCGAACCCGATCCCGAGCAGCCCGCCCGCCTGGTCCACGTCCGGCCCGAGGACGACGACCACGCCGACGACGCCGAGCACGAACCCGACGACCTGCAGCCGGGTGAGCCGCTCCCCGAGCAGCACCCCCGCGAGCAGGGCGGTGAGCACCGGGCTCAGGGCGTGCAGCAGCGACCCCAGCGTGGCGCCCATGCCGGCGTCGAAGGCGACGTAGATGAGCCCGAACACGACGGCGTTCATCATCAGCCCGACGAGGCCGACCCGCACGAGCGCCGCTCCCCGGATCCGCAGCGGACCGCGGAGGACCCGGGCCAGGAGGGCGGTGACGAGCGCGGCGAGGACGAAGCGGGTGGCCAGCGCGGTGAACGGCCCGACGGCCCGCACCGAGGCCGGCCCGGCGATGTAGCCCGAGCACCAGACGAGGACGAAGGCGCCGGCCGGGACGAGCGGCAGCGCACCGAGCGGTCGCTGCGTCGTCTCCACCTGGTGCCCAACCGGCCCCGCCCGGGAGGCATTCCGCGGCCGCCGACGTGGCGACCGTCCCGGTGACCCCGCCGGGGTCAGCCCCGCCACACCGCGTTGCTCCGCTCGACGAGGTCGTCGACGACCCCCTCGACGCTGCCGGTGCGCTCGAACGCCGCCCGCTGCCGTGCGGCCCCGGCCCCCGCCGAGACGCGGCTGACCCCGTCCTCGACGAGCTCGAGGTCCCCGGCCTCCTCCAGAGGCTCGCGCACGACCTCGACGAGGCGCCGCAGGACGTCGGTCGCCTTCGCGAGGTCGCCGGTCTCCGGGTCGAGCAGCCGGTCCGAGAGGGCGTACCGGGCGGCCCGCCACTGCGCGGCGCGCAGCAGCTCGGCGCGCCACACGTAGTCGGCCGACCGGCCGGCCGCCGTGCGCTCCTCGTCGTCCTGGGCGGCGCGCGCGGCGGCCCGGGTCACGAGCCCACGCACGAGCGCCGAGACGAGGACCGCGTTGTCGAGGTCGGTGCAGACGTCGCTGATCCGCACCTCGACCGTCGGGTGGTCGGCGGCGAGGCGGGCGTCGAAGTAGAGCATCCCGTCGTCCCGGGCGGCGCCGGCCTCGCGCATCCGCCGGCTGACGGTCCGGTAGGTCTCGAGGTCGCCGAAGGGCTCGGTGGGCCCGGCGCTCGGCCACTGGGCCCACACCTGGGAGCGCCACGACGCGTACGAGGTGTCGTGGCCTTGGTAGAACGGCGAGTTCGCGGTCGTCGCGAGGACGACCGGCAGCCACGGCACCACCTGGTCGATGACGGCGACGCCCTCCTCGGGGGAGTAGACGTAGGTGTGGACGTGCATCCCGCAGGTGCCCTGGGGGCGGGCGATCTCGCCGAACCGGCCGGCCATGTCGTGGTAGCGGTCGTCGGTGGTGAGCCGCCCCTCCGGGCTCGGCGTGGGCACGGTGCCCGAGGCCAGCGTCCGCAGGCCGGCGGCCTCCGCCGCCTGGGCGGCGAACCGGCGCCCCCGGGCCAGGTCCTCGCGCAGCTCCTCCAGCGAGCGGCGCGGCGGCGTGCGGGTCTCGAGCTGGTGCTTGAACAGCTCCTTGCCGAGGTCCTCGGGGTCGGCGTCGGGCTCGTTCTCGGCGAAGCGCTTGAGGACCTCGGGGGAGCGGGGTGCGCTCGCCCGGGTCTCGGGGTCGACGAGGAAGAGCTCCTCCTCGACGCCCACGGTGCGGACGGCCATCGGTGTCCTCTCTCCGGGTGTGGATCCGGGCCAGTCTCCCGGTCGGGCCCGCCGGCGGGGGCTTTCGTCTCACCCCACCGGCGGCGCCCCGGCCCGGTGTCCCGCCCCCTCGGCCGGACGCGACGCCGCCGCCGCGCGGGGCATGATGGACCGATGACACCGTCGTCGATGCCCAAGCGCCCGTCCGACCCGCTCGACCTCGTCGACGTCGACGCCCTGCTCACCGACGAGGAGAAGGCGATCCGGGCGACGGTGCGCCAGGTCTGCGACGACCTCGTCGAGCCCCACGTCGTCGAGTGGTACGAGAAGGGCGAGCTGCCCGTCGCCCGGGAGCTCGCGCTGGAGTTCGGCAAGGTCGGCCTGCTCGGGATGCACCTGGAGGGCTACGGCTGCGCCGGCATGTCCTCGGTCGACTACGGCCTGGCCTGCCTCGAGCTCGAGGCCAGCGACTCGGGCATCCGGTCCCTGGTCTCCGTGCAGGGGTCGCTGGCGATGGCCGCCATCCACATGTTCGGCTCGCCGGAGCAGAAGGAGGAGTGGCTGCCGCGGATGGCCACCGGCGAGGTCATCGGCTGCTTCGGCCTCACCGAGCCCGACCACGGCTCCGACCCCGCCTCGATGCGCACGCGCGCCCGCCGGGACGGCGAGGACTGGGTGCTCGACGGCGGCAAGCTGTGGATCACCAACGGGACCATCGCCGACGTCGCCGTCGTCTGGGCCAACGCCGGGGGGGAGCACGGCGGCATCCGCGGCTTCGTCGTCCCCACGGACACCCCCGGCTTCGAGGCCCGCGAGCTGCACACGAAGATGTCGCTGCGCGCGTCGGTGACGGCCGAGCTGACCCTCACCGGTGTCCGGCTGCCGGCCGACGCGGTGCTGCCGGAGGTCACCGGTCTCAATGGGCCGTTGGCCTGCCTGTCCGAGGCGCGCTTCGGCATCGTCTGGGGCTGCCTCGGGGCGGCGCGGACGGCCCTGGAGGCGGCGCGGCGCTACTCGACCGAGCGCACCCAGTTCGACCGGCCGATCGCCGGGTTCCAGCTGACCCAGGCCAAGCTCGCCCACATGTCCACCGAGCTGACCCTCGGCCGGCTGCTGGCCCTGCACCTCGGCCGGCGCAAGGACACCGTCGGACTGCGTCCGGAGCAGGTGTCGGTGGGCAAGTACAACAACGTCACCAAGGCCATCGAGATCTGCCGGACGGCGCGCACGATCCTCGGCGGCAACGGCATCAGCGGCGAGTTCCCGGTCATGCGGCACGCGAACAACCTCGAGTCCGTCCTCACCTACGAGGGCACGGTCGAGATGCACACCCTGGTCATCGGGCAGGCCCTGACCGGGGAGTCCGCCTTCCGCTGAGGCTGCTCACTCGTCGGCGACGACCGAGAGCGTGTTGCCGGCCGGGTCCGTGAACCAGGCGATGAGCGGGCCGCCGCCGCGGAAGACGCCGTCGTCGTCGGTCTGCGCCGGGGTCCCCTCGTACCGCTCGAACCGCACGCCCCGCTCGGCGAGGCGGGCGACGGTCGCCTCGACGTCGTCGACCGGGAAGTTCAGCACCGTGTACGACGCGGGCTGGTGGCTCTTGGTCGGGTAGACCAGGACGGTCGTCCCGCCGGTGAGCTCGAGGTAGAAGCCGGGGCCGCCGGACCGGGTGACGAGCCCGAGGGTCTCGCCGTAGAAGGTGCGGGCGGCGTCGAGGTCGTCGACGCTGAAGCCGCTGAACGCGGCGCTGTCGCTGAGCACGGGAGGTCCTCTCGGTCGGGGTCGTCACGAGGATGAACCCGCGGGCCCGCCGCCGTCATCCCGCCGGCCCGGCCGCGGTCGTGGGGCGGGGCGCGGCGGTGAGAGGATGGCGGGCTGGTCCCCCGTCCCGCCCGCGCCGACGGCCGGACCGCCCGCGCCGGCCGCCGCCGTCCGGCCGCCCCCGCCCCGCCCGCGTTCCGGACCACCCGGAGCGCCGCCCCACCGAAGCCCGTCGAGGTCGCCCGTGCTGTCCGCCTACGCCCCGCTCTTCCGCGTCCCCGGCGTGCTCCCGTTCGTCGCGGGCACGATGTTCGCCCGGGTCGGCGGCGCGATGTTCGGGGTCGCCGTCATCGTCATGGTCAGCGACCGCCGCGGCTCCTACGGGCTCGCCGGCGCCGTGAGCGCCGTCGGTCTCGCGGTCCTCGCCGTCGCCGGACCGGTGCTCGGCCGGCTCATCGACCGGCACGGCCAGCGCCGGGTGGCCCTGCCGTTCGTCGCCGTCGCATCCGGCGCGGGGCTGGCCACGGCGCTCTCGTCGGTGCTCGGCTGGCCCGTCTGGACCCTCTTCGTCCTCTACGGCCTGAGCGCCGCCCTGCCCGAGCCGGGCCCGATGTCGCGGGCGCGCTGGGCGCACATCTTCCGCGACGACCCGGACCGCCTGCACACGGCGATGTCCTTCGAGCAGGTGGCCGACGAGGCGTCGTTCGTCGTCGGGCCGGTCGCGGCCGTCCTCGTCTCCACCCTGTGGTTCCCCGAGGCCGGGCTCGTCCTCGCCGAGGTGCTCTTCACCGTCGGCGCCGTGATGTTCCTGTCGGCCCGCGCCACCGAGCCGCCGGTGGTCCCGCACGCCGACCGCCCGCCCGGCCTCGCGGTCCGCTACCCCGGCCTGGTCGTCGTCGCCGGCGCCCTCGTCCTCACGGGGGTGATCTTCGGGACCAACGAGGTCATCGCCGTCGCCTACGCCGAGGCCGACGGCGCCAAGAGCGCGTCCAGCGTGGTGCTCGGGCTGTTCGCGGTCGGGTCGACGGTGTCCGGCGTCGTCGTCGGCAGCCGGGTGTTCCGCTCGACGCTGACCCGCCGGCTGCTCGTGTCCGCGGCCGGGATGTGCCTGCTCGAGGCGCCCGCCCTGCTCGTCGGCAGCACCTGGCAGCTGGCGGTCGTCATGCTCGTCGCCGGGTCGGCCACGGCGCCGATGCTCATCACGAGCCTGTCCCTGGCCCAGCGCCTCGTGCCGGCGGCGCTCGTCACCGAGGGCATGGCCGTCGCCGTCACCGGCATCCTCGTCGGCATCTCGGCCGGGTCGGTGCTCGGCGGCTGGGCGGTCGAGTGGCTCGGCCCGCAGCGCGCCTACGCGGTGCCGGTGCTCGCCGGCGCGGTCGCCGTCGGCATCGTCGCCGCGCGCTACCGCCGGCTCGAGGAGGCGGAGACCGCCGCCACGACGCCGGGGACCCCCGGGCTCACGTGAGCACCGGGGGTCCGCGTCGGGTGGTGCGCCGTCAGACGACGGGCGCTCCGGCCGGCTCGCCGGGACGACCCGCGGGCCGCTCCGGGCCGTCGGCGGGCTGGTCGTCGTCCGCCGCCGCGCCGACGGCCTGCGGTGCGGCCGACGCCGCGGCCCGCTCCGCCGCCGCCCGGCCGGCCGCCTCGTTGCGCTCGCTGTAGGCCGAGCCGCCGCGCAGCTCGACGTTCGGCAGGAAGAGCATGACGAGGAAGCCCGCGACCATGACGATCGCGCCGACGAGGAAGACGAGGTCCATCGCGTCGGAGAAGCCGATGAGGAACGGCTTGGCCAGCTCCGGGTCGAGCCCGGACAGGAACGAGGAGTCCGAGAGGACGCCGCTGGAGGCGGTGGCGCCGGTGTCACCGCTCTGCGCCGCCTGCTGCAGCGCGCTCGCCACCTGGTTGTCCGCCGACCCGGCCGGAGCCTGGAGGCCCCGGGCCACCGCGGCCTGGAAGTCCTGGGTGCCGGCGACGTTCTGGAACGCGGTCGAGATGCGGTCCGGGACGGCCGAGAAGAGGATCGAGAGGAAGATCGCCGTGCCGATGGTGCCACCGAGCTGGCGGGTGGTCGTCGCGGTGGAGGTCGCGACCCCGATCTGCTGGGCGGGGACCGCGTTCTGCACGGCGAGGGTGAGCGGCTGGAAGTTGAAGCCGAGGCCCGTGCCGAAGAAGAACATGACGATCATCGTCTGCCACAGCGGGGTGTCGTACTGGACGAAGTGGAACCCGAAGAGCCCGAGGACGAGCAGCCCCGAGCCGATGATCGGGAAGATCCGGTACCGGCCCGTGCGGGCGATGATCTGGCCCGAGCTGATCGAGCCGGCCATGATGCCGCCGACGAGCGGGATGAGCTGCAGGCCCGCCTCGGTGGGCGAGGCGCCCTTGACGATCTGGAGGTACAGCGGCAGCGACGCGAGGCCGCCGAACATGGCGACGCCGATGATGACCGACGCCAGCGACGAGACGCCGACGGTGCGGTTGCGGAAGATCGTCAGCGGCAGGATGGCCTCCTCCTTCATCCGCAGCTCCTGGGCGACGAACGACACCGCGGCGACCGCCGAGACGGCGTAGGCGATCCAGGCGCCGGTGGAGGTCCAGCCCCAGGTACGGCCCTGCTCGAGGACGATGAGCAGCGGCACGAGGGCGGCCGACAGGAGGAACGCGCCGGCCCAGTCGATGCGGTGGTCGAGGCGCTGGTGGCGCAGGTGCAGGGTCCGCGACACGACGACGAGGGCCGCGAGGCCGATCGGGACGTTGACGAGGAAGACCCAGCGCCAGCCGGTGAGGCCGAGGATGGAGTCGGCGCCGGCGAAGAAGCCGCCGATGACGGGGCCCGCGACGCTGGAGGTGCCGAAGACGGCGAGGAAGTAGCCCTGGTACTTGGCGCGCTCGCGCGGGGGCACGATGTCGCCGATGATCGCCAGCGCGAGGCTCATGAGGCCGCCGGCGCCCATGCCCTGGACGGCGCGGAAGGCCGCGAGCCCGTACATCGACGTCGCGAACGAGGAGAGCGCCGACCCGACGATGAAGATGGAGATGGCGAACAGGAAGAGGCGCTTGCGGCCGTAGATGTCGCCGAGCTTGCCGTACAGCGGCGTGACGATGGTCGCGGTGATGAGGTACGCGGTCGTCGCCCACGCCTGCTGGTCCAGGCCGTGGAGGTCGTCGGCGATGGTGCGGATGGACGTCGCGACGATGGTCTGGTCCAGGGCCGCGAGGAACATGCCCATCATGAGGCCGACGAGGATCGTGATGATCTGGCGGTGGCTGAGGGCGCCGTCGTCGCCGGTGTCGGTGGGGCCGGCGGCGGTGGCCGTCGCGGCGGGGGTGTGCCCCTCGAGGTGGCGGCCGGGCTCGGCCGGTCCGCTCGAGTGGCTGGTCGGCTGCGCCGGGTCGGCGTGCCGGGGACTGGTGCTCATGGGTCCGTCCTGGTGGTCGTGGTCAGTGAGGTCTCCAGCTCGCCCGCGAGACGGGAGAGCTGCTGGGTGAAGGAGCGGACCTCGTCGTCCGTCCAGTCGGAGAGCAGGGTGTCGAGCCAGGCCTGCCGACCCTCGCGGATGGCCGCGAGGAGCGTGCTGCCGTCGTCGGTGACGGCGAGGACCTGGGCCCGGCGGTCGTCCGGGTCCGGCTCGCGCCGGACGAACCCGTGGTCCACGAGCGTGCTGACCTGGCGGCTCACCGTCGAGGTGTCGGCGTGCACGAGGTCGGCGAGCTCGGACACCCGGCGCGGCTCGCGCGCCAGGTGGAACAGGAGCGGGTACGCCATGGGGTCCACGAGCGGGTGCTGGCGGGGCATCCGCTGGCGGGCGACGTGCAGCAGCTTGACCACCCGGACGAGCTCGTCACCGAGCGCGCCCGCGGGGGTCGAGGTCGAGGTGCAGTGCACGTGGGGGTCCTTTCCGAACAGTTGCTTGCACCATACAACCATTCGGTCCGCGGACCTGTTCCCGTCGCTGAGAACCGCTCAGGGTGGGACGAGGGGTCGCGACGCGCGGCACCCGGCCGCCTCGATGCCGCGTGTCGCGACCCCTCGACCGCCGGGGCGGTGGAACCGGCCTGCGGCCCGGCGGCGGGTGCTCAGGCCGCGCGGGCGCCGAGGTGGGTCAGGAGGTTCTGCGAGAAGCGCTGGCCCATGAGGGCGACGACCCCCTTCATCCCCGCCTCGACGCCGGAGCGGGCGACGCGGGGGAAGGGCAGGTCGACGCTGATCGCCATCGACGTCTCCAGCCGGGTGCCGTCGGTGCTCGGGGCGAGGTCGTACCAGCCCTCGACGCCGGCGATCTCGTCCCCGTCAGCGGCGGCGGGGTCGTGGGTGAACTCCATCCGCTCGTGCTCGACGAAGGTCATCCGCTCGGTGAAGGTGAAGGAGGCGCTCGTGCCCAGCACGGGCACCTTCGTCATCTCCCAGACCCAGTGCTCGCCGCGCTCGGTGACCCGCGCGAGGAACGGGGTCAGCCGGGCGACGGTGTCCGGGTCGGTGATGGCCGACCACACCGCCTCGGGGGAGGCGGTGACCGTGGCGGAGGACCGGGTCGACGTGGTGAACGTCGTCATCGCAGAACCGTAGCCAGGGCGCGGTCAGGGGGTGAAGGCCAGGGCCTGCAGCACCCGGCGTGCCACCTCGTCGTCGCCGACGACGGTGACGGGCAGGTCGTCGGGGTCGCGCCGGCCGCCGGCCAGTCGCATGGCGACGCGGGTGGACATCGACAGCGTCGTCGTCACGACGTCCGGGTGCTCGTCGGTGCCGCCGGTGAACAGGGGGATGCCGCGCGGCCGGCCGTCCTGCTCCTCGACCCGGACGCCGGCCCGGCCGACGGTGGGTCCGGTGAGGTCGAGGACGACGGCGTGCCCGGGCGGCACCTGCGCGTCGCGGGCGGCGGCCCGGGGCAGCACCGCGAACAGGCGGCTCACGCTGACGGCGGCCGCGGCGGTGTCGAGGTCGCCGGGGCGCTCGAGGGCCTCGCGGATGTCCTGCTCGTGCATCCACACGTCGAAGGTGCGGGTGGCGACGAGGTCGGCGAGCGTCGTCGGGCCGAACGGGCCCTCGACGGGCTCCTCGCCGGTGACGTCGTCGGCCCGGTAGACCCCGAGGCGCTCCTCGAGCCGCCACTCCAGCTCGTCGAGGAGGTCCTCCAGGTCGCGCCCGCGTCGCGACGCGACGAGCTTCTCCAGCCGGGCCCCGAAGTCGTTGCGGACGTAGGCGTGGCCGCTGACGTCGACCTCCGGCACGGGCTCGCCGGCGACCATGGCCTCGGCGCTGGCGACGTGCGCGATCTGGTCGAACACCGTCCAGCCCGGGCAGTCGGTGTCGAGGGTGGCGTGCTCGGGCCGCATCGTGCGCCCCAGGTCGGCGACCGCGCGGACCGTCTGCGCCCAGGCGTCGACGGTCTCGGCGAAGCCGGAAGGGGCAGGGGGGTGCAGCGACATGCGGCCACAGTACCTACGCTGCTGTCATGTCCGTCCGCGAGCGCGTGCCCACGGCGGGCGGCGTCGCGCCGGTGAGCCTGCGCCCGTTGGGGGCGGCGCTCGGGGCCGCGCTCGTCGTCCTCGTGCCGGCCGCGCTCGTCACGGGCGCGGTGGCGCCGCTGGCCCTCGCCGACCCCGGGCCGTTCGTCCGCTGGGGCCTGCCGGTGATCGACGCGCTGGCCGACCTCGTGTCCGTCACCGTCGTCGGGCTGCTCGGGCTCGCGGCCTTCGTCGTCCCCGAGCGCCGCAGCACCGACCGCCGGGGCTCCGCGACCCGGCTGGCCGGGGTGCTCGCCGGGGTGTGGTTCGTCCTCGTCCTGCTCCAGGTCGTGCTCGGCTTCGCCGACCTCGCCGGCTCGCCGCTGACGACCCCCGGGCTGCTGGACCAGCTCCTGCGCTTCGCCTGGGAGCTGGAGACGACCCGGGTGCTCGTCCTCAGCGGACTCTGCGCCCTCGTCGTGGCGGTCGGCGCGCAGCTGGTGACCCGGCGGGCGCCGACGGCCTGGCTGTCCCTCGTGGCGCTGGCCGGGGTCCTCGTGCTGTCGCTCACCGGGCACGCGGCGGGGTCGGCCAGCCACGAGGACGCCGTCAACGGCCTGCTCGTGCACCTGCTCGGCGTGACGCTGTGGGTCGGCGGGCTCGTCGCGCTCGTCGTCCTGCGGCCACGGCTCGGCGCCGACCTCGGCAGCAGCGTCGCCCGCTTCTCCGTCGTCGCGACCTGGTCCTTCGGCGCCGTCGCGCTCTCGGGGCTGCTCCAGGCCTGGATCCGGGTGGGGTCGCCCGGGGGGCTGCTCACCGGCTACGGCGCGCTCGTCGTCGGGAAGACGCTCGTGCTGCTCCTCCTCGGCTGGCTCGGGTGGCGGCAGCGGGGCGTCCTCGCCGGTCGGCTGGCCGCGGACCCGTCGGACGGCCGCGCGTTCGCCCGGCTGGCCCTGGCCGAGGTCGTCCTCATGGGGGTGGCCACCGGGTTCGCGGTCGTCCTCTCGCGCAGCCGGCCGCCGGTGCCGGACGCCGTGCCGGACCCGAGCCCCGTCCTCTCCCTGACCGGCTACCCGGACCCCGGCCCGGTCACCGCCGCCGACTGGTTCACCGCCTGGCGGCTCGACTGGCTCTTCGTCGCCGTCGCCGTGCTCGCCGTCGCGGTGTACCTCGGCGGGGTCCGGCGGCTGCGGCGGCGCGGCGACTCCTGGCCGCTGCTGCGGTCGGTGCTCTGGGTCCTCGGCTGGGCGGTCTTCGCCTGGGCGACGTGCGGGGCGCCCGGCATCTGGGGGCGGGTGCTGTTCAGCACGCACATGGTCATGCACATGACGGTGGCGATGATCGTGCCGCTGATGCTCGTCCCCGCGGCGCCGGTGACGCTGGCGCTGCGGGCGCTCCCGGCGCGCGCGGACCGGACGTGGGGGCCGCGCGAGGTCGTCCTCCAGGTCGTGCACTCCCGGCTCCTGCGGGTGCTGTCCAACCCCGTGGTCGCGGCGGCGCTGTTCTTCTTCAGCCTCGCGGCGTTCTACTTCTCGCCGCTGTTCGGCCTGGCCCTCACGACGCACACCGGGCACCTGCTGATGCTCGCCCACTTCCTGCTCACCGGGTACCTCCTCGTCCAGGTGATGATCGGCACCGACCCCGGCCCGCCGAAGTGGTCGCCGATGATGCTCCTCGTCATCCTCTTCGCCACGGTGTCCTTCCACGCCTTCTTCGGCGTCGTCGTCACCGGCAGCCAGGAGCTGCTGGCCGGCGACTTCTGGCGGGCGCTGGACCTGCCGTGGTCGCCGGACCCGCTGGCCGACCAGCGCACCGCCGGCGAGATCGCGTGGGGCATCGGGGAGGCCCCGACGCTCGTGCTCGCCGTCGTCGTCGCCGCGCAGTGGTACCGCGCCGAGACCCGCAGGGCGGTGCGCGCCGACCGGCAGGCCGACCGCGACGGGGGCGCCGAGCTCGAGGCCTACAACGCCCGGCTCGACCGGCTCCGCGCCGAGGCCGAGCGGATGGAGCGCGACGGCCGCTGACGACGTCGTCCGTGGAGATCCGCCGCTCCCGGCCGTCCCGCGGCCCCGGACATTTCGGGGTGACCCCGAAATGTCGTCCTGACCCCTGTTCCAAAGGGGTGTCTCGGCGACGAACCGGGGTGTCGGCGCTCGCCTGCCCCTCGACCCGACGCCGACGACCGCCCCCGGGGCGCGTCGGCGTTTGCGAGGATGGCCGGATGCGCATCGCCGTCGTCCAGCTCGCCTACGGGGACGAGGAGTCCTTCGACGCCCGCGTCGACCGCGTCGCCGGCCTCGTCGCCGAGCAGTCCGGGCACGACCTCGTCGTCCTGCCCGAGCTGTGGGCGCCGACGGGCTTCGGCTACCGCCGCTGGGCCGACGAGGCGCAGCCGCACGACGGGCCGTGGGCGGCGGCGATGGCCGACGCCGCCCGCTCGGCCGGGGTGACGCTGCACGCGGGGTCCTTCGTCGAGCGGCTGCCCGAGCCCGGCCCCGACGGCAACGACCTGGCCAACACCTCGCTGGTGCTCGGCGCCGACGGCGCCCTGCTCGCCACCTACCGCAAGGTGCACCGCTTCGGGTTCGGCAGCGGTGAGCCCAAGCTCATGGAGGCCGGCACCGACGTCGTCGTCCTCGACCTGCCCGACGGCGCGGGCGGCACCGTCCGCACCGGCATCTCCGCCTGCTACGACCTGCGCTTCCCCGAGCTCTACCGCCGCCAGCTCGAGGACGGCGCCCGGATGTTCGTCGTCGTCTCCGCCTGGCCGCTGGCCCGGGTGGGGCACTGGAGCCTGCTCGGCCGCGCCCGCGCCGTCGAGAACCAGTGCGTCCTCGTCGGGGCCAACACCGGCGGTACCCACGCCCGGACGCCGATGGGGGGTCACAGCCAGGTCGTCGCCGCCTCAGGGCAGGTCCTCGCCGAGGCGCCGCACCCCGACGGGGCCGTCCTGTCGCTCGACGTCGACCTCGCCGCCACCGACGTCTACCGCGCCGACTTCCCCGTCCTCGCCGACCGCCGCCTCTGACCGGACCCCTCCGGCCGGAGCCGGATCCTCACCTGGCTCCTCGGACAGCCACCTGGGCACCCGACTCTGCGACAGTGGAGTGATGGACGACGATGCAGTCGAGGAGCTCCGGGCCGCCCTCCCCGAGGGGGTCGTGGTCACCACCGAGTCCGCGCTGGAGAAGTACCGGCACGACTGGACCCGGGACGCGAGCGCCGGCCATCCCCGCGCCGCCGTGCGGGCCGAGAACGCCGAGCAGGTCCAGGAGACGATCCGCTGGGCGGCGCGGCACCGCATCGGCGTCGTGCCGCGCGGCGCCGGCACGAGCCTGTCGGGCGGGTCGATGGCCGTCGACGGCTGCGTCGTCCTCAGCCTGGAGCGGATGAACCGGGTCGAGATCGACCTCGCCGCCCGCGTCGCCGTCGTCGAGCCGGGCGCCCTCAACGTCGAGGTGAAGCGGGCCGCGGCGGCCGAGGGGCTCTGGTACCCGCCGGACCCCAGCTCGTTCGAGATCTGCTCCATCGGCGGCAACATCGCGACCAACGCCGGCGGCCTGTGCTGCGTCAAGTACGGCGTGACCACCGACTACGTGCTCGGGATGGACGTCGTCCTCGCCGACGGCACGCTCGTCACGCTCGGCGGCAAGCGGGTCAAGGACGTCGCGGGCCTGTCGCTGCTCAAGCTCTTCGTCGGGTCCGAGGGCTGCCTCGGCATCGTCACCCGGGCGGTCCTGCGCCTCGTCCCCGCCCAGCAGCCGGCGTCGACGGTCGTCGCCACGTTCCCCACCGTCGCCGACGCCGCGGCCGCCGTCGTCGAGCTCGGCCGCAGCGTGCGCGCGTCGATGGTCGAGCTCATGGACCGCGCCTCGATCAACGCCGTCGAGGACTTCCAGCCGATGGGCCTGGACCGCGACGCCGGCGCGCTGCTGCTCGTCCAGTCCGACGCCCCGAGCGGCGCGCGGGCCGAGGAGGTCGCCGCCATCGTCGCCGCCTGCGAGCTGCACGGCGCCAAGGAGGTCGTCGACACCGACGACCCCGAGGACGGCGAGATGTTCGTCCAGGCCCGGCGGCTGCACTTCACCGCCCTCGAGCCGCGCGGCGCGATGCTGCCCGAGGACGTCGGCGTCCCGGTGCCCCAGCTGCCCGAGCTGCTCGCCGAGATCGAGGCCATCGGCCAGCGGCACGACGTCGAGATCCCCGTCGTCGCGCACGCCGGCGACGGCAACACCCACCCGGCGATCGTCTACGACTCGGCGGACCCCGACTCCGAGCGGCGTGCCCGCCTCGCCTTCGACGACGTCATGCACGCCGCGATCCGCCTCGGCGGCACGATCACCGGGGAGCACGGGGTCGGCCGGCTCAAGAAGGGCTGCCTCGAGGACCAAATCGGCCCGGACGTCATGGCCCTCAACCGGCGCGTCAAGGAGGCCCTCGACCCCGACGGCATCCTCAACCCCGGCTCGTTCGTCTGACCGTCCTCGCGGCGTGCACGGTGGACAGCCGTCGCGCGCGTCCGGGACACTCGGGCCGCGAGGGTCCGCACCGTGCGGACCGGAGCGGGGGTCGGTGCGATGTCGAGTGCTGTGCTGGGCGTGGCGCTGCTCGCGGGAGTCGGCCTGCTCGTGCTGACGGCGGTCGCCCTCGTCCTCGTGCTCGCCGTGCGCGCGTCGACGAGCCGCACCGCGTCCCGGCCCGACGCGGCGCCGGACCCCCACGCCCCGGCCGCGGACGTCGACGGCGGGCCGTGGCCCTAGTCCTCGCAGGTCGGGGTGCCTGTGGGGCCGCCGGGACACGCCCGGATCGGTTTGCACAAACCTTAGACGGAGGGTGTTCGCGCGAGTAGAGTCGAGACGCCAGCCGAACCCCGTCCGTCAGAGGAGACCCCATGTACATCGGACTCGGCATCTTCCTGCTCGTCGTCGGAGCGATCCTGTTGTTCGCGGTGCCGTCCGCGGTCGTCGCGGGCGTCAACCTGTCGGTCATCGGGATCATCCTCGTCATCGCGGGCCTGCTCGCCATCGTCCTGTCCTTCGCCATGCGAGGCCGGAACAACCGCGGGTACACGGCCACGCGCCAGTCGACGGTCGACCCCGCCACGGGCACCCGCGTCGACCGCACCGACGTCGACCCCGGCTGAGCCGAAGACCACGCCGGACGGCCCGTCCCCACCGGGGGCGGGCCGTCTGCATGCCCGGGCCGGACGAGCCATAGCCTTGTCCCCATGGACCGACCTCCGTCACCGGGGAGCGGCGCGACCGCGCAGGCCGCGCCCCCCGAGCCCCTCGGGCTCGACCTCGCGACGAGCGAGCCGATCCCGCCGGAGGGCATCGAGGCCGCCGTCGCCCTGATGCGCAGCGGGGCCTTGTTCCGCTACGCCGAGAGCTCGGGCCAGCCGTCGCACGTCGCGGAGTGGGAGACCGAGTTCGCCGCCTACCTGGGTCGGCGCTACGCCGTGGCCACGAGCTCGTGCGGCGCCGCGATGTTCCTCGCGCTGCACTGCCTCGGCGTCCGGCCCGGCGACCCGGTGCTCATGAACTCCTGGACGCTCGCCCCCGTGCCCGGGGCCGTCGTGCACGCCGGCGGTCGTCCGGTCCTCGTCGAGACGACGCCCGACCTCACCGTCGACCTGGGGTCGCTGCGCGCCCGGGCGGCGGAGCACCCCGGCGCGGTGCTGCTGCTCTCGCACATGCGCGGCCACGTCGCCGACCTGGGCGCCGTGCGGGAGGTCGCGGACGAGTTCGGGCTGCGGCTCGTCGAGGACTGCGCGCACTCGCTCGGCGGGTCGTGGGACGGGCGACCGACCGGGACCTTCGGCGTCGCCGGCTGCTTCAGCACCCAGGGGTACAAGCACCTGAACTCCGGCGAGGGCGGCGTCCTCGTCACCGACGACGACGAGGTCGCCGCCCGCGCGGTCCTCGCGTCCGGCAGCTACCGGCTGCACGGCCAGCACCACAGCCGGCCCGACCTGTCGGTCTTCGAGCCGCTGCTCGGCGAGGAGCCGAACCACAGCATGCGGATGAGCGCGCTGGCCGCCGCGGTGCTACGGCCCCAGCTGCCGCTGCTCGACGAGCGCGTCGTGCGCTGGCGGGCCCTCTACGACGCCGTCGCCGCCGGGCTCTGCGGTGTCGACGGCGTCCGCCTCACCGTGCGCGACCCGCGCGAGCACTTCGTCGGGAGCTCGCTGCAGTTCTTCGTCGACGACCTCGCCCCCGAGCAGGTCGAGGAGCTGTGCCGGACCGCCGGCGCGCTCGGCGTGCACCTCAAGTGGTTCGGCGCGCCCGAGCCGTCGGGGTTCACCGCGTCCTACCGGTCCTGGCTCTACGCCGAGCCCGAGCCGCTGCCGCACACCGACCGGGTCGTGTCCCGGCTGGTCGACGTGCGCATCCCGCTCGCGCTCACCGACGAGCACGTCGAGCGCCTCGTCGCCATCGTCGGCCACGCCATGGACCGCGCCCGACGCGTCACCGCCCCCTCCCCGGCCCCCGACCCCACCTCCGACCCCAGAAGGCAGCCACGATGAGCATCACCCACCTGAAGTCGGCCCCGACGACCGCCGCCGAGGCCGACCCGGAGACGACGGCCGTCGTCGAGCGCCTCCTGCGCGAGGTCGAGGAGGGCGGTGAGGAGGCCGTGCGTCGCATCTCGGCCATGCTCGACGGCTGGAGCCCCGAGTCCTTCCTCGTGAGCGCGGAGCAGATCCAGGCGGCCACCGACCGGCTGCCGGAGCAGGTGCGCGCCGACATCGACTTCTCGCTGGACCAGGTGACCCGGTTCGCCACCGCCCAGCGAGCGACGCTCGTCGACCTCGAGGTCGAGCTGAGCCCGGGCCTCGTCGCCGGCCACCGGCACATCCCCGTCTCCGTCGCCGGCTGCTACGTCCCGGGCGGGCGCTACGCGCACGCCGCGTCGGCCGCGATGAGCATCGGCACCGCGAAGGCCGCCGGCGTGGAGTTCGTCGTCGCCGCCTCGCCGCCGCGCGAGGGCGCGGGCATCCACGACGCCACGCTCTACGCCATGCACCGCGCCGGGGCCGACGCCATCCTCGCGCTCGGCGGAGTCCAGGCCGTCGCGGCCATGGCGTTCGGCATCTTCACCGGGCGCAGCGCCGACGTGCTCGCCGGGCCGGGCAACCGGTTCGTCGCCGAGGCCAAGCGGCTGCTCTTCGGACGGGTGGGGATCGACGTCTTCGCCGGCCCCACCGAGGCGCTCGTGCTCGCCGACGACACCGCGGACCCGTGGGTCGTGGCCGTCGACCTCGCCAGCCAGGCCGAGCACGGGCCGGACTCGCCGGTCGTCCTCGTCACGACCTCGCGGCGGGTGGCCGACGCCGTGATGGAGCGGATGGAGGAGGCCGTCGCCCCGCTGCCGATGGCCGACGCCGCGCGCACGGCGTGGGCGGACTGCGGGGAGGTCGTCCTGTGCGACACCCGCGAGGAGGCCGCGGAGGTCTCCGACGAGTACGCCTCCGAGCACGTCGAGGTGCACGCCGAGGACCTGCCCTGGTGGCACGAGCGGCTGCGGAACTACGGGACGCTCTTCCTCGGGGAGGAGACGACCGTCGCGTACGGCGACAAGTCGGCCGGGCCGAACCACATCCTCCCGACGCGCGGCGCGTCGCGGTACACCGGCGGCCTGTGGGTCGGGAAGTTCCTCAAGACGCTGACCTTCGAGCAGATGACCCGTGAGGCCAGCCGCGACATCGGGCTCGTCGCGGCCCGGGTGTCGCGGGTCGAGGGCATGGAGGGCCACGCCCGCTCCGGCGATGTCCGGGTCGAGAAGTACTTCCCCTCGGCCACCACCTGACCCCACCCGTCCCGACTTTCCCGCCGGGGGCGGAAAAGCCGGGGTTCACAAGGGAACGGCCGCCCCCGCCCGTCCCGACTTTCCCGCCGGGGGCGGGAAAGCCGGGGTTCGCCAGGGAAGACAACCCCGTCGAACCCCGGCTTTGTCTTGCGAACCGGGCGCCGTCCGTCGATCGCTAGGAGCAGCGGCCCTGTCCGTCCCGGCTTTCCCGCCGGGGGCGGGAAAGCCTGGGTTCGCCAGGGAAGACAACCCCGTCGAACCCCGGCTTTGTCTTGCGAACCGGCCGCCGTCCGGGGGCCGTCGTGCGGCGGTCGCAGTCCAGGGGCCGTCGTCCGGCGGTCGCACTCCCGGGGGCCGCCGTGCGTGAGGCGCAGTCCGGGGGTCGCCGCCCTCGGTTCGGGTCAAAAGGCGGACTCGGGCACGTCCATGAGGCTGTTGTCGGTGGCCTCGGCCATGGCCCGCTCGGCGGCGAGGCGCGGCAGCACCTGCCGGGCGTAGAACTGCGCGGCGGCGACCTTGCCCTCGTAGAAGTCGCGCTCCTTGCCGTCGGCGCCGGCGGCGAGGGCGTCGAGCGCCACCGCGGCCTGGCGCAGCAGCAGCCAGCCGACGACGAGGTCGCCCGCGCCCAGCAGCAGGCGGGTCGTGTTCTGGCCGACCTTGTAGAGGTTGGTGACGTCGCCGCCGGCCCGCGGGTCGGACGACATCACCTGGTCGACCATGTAGCCGAGCACGCCTTGGACGTCCTCGAGGCCGCGGCCCAGCAGCTCGCGCTCGCGGTCGATGCGGCCCTCGTGCTGGCCGAGGTCCTTGGCGAACTCCTGGATCTGGGTCGCGAGGTGGGTGAGGGCCTGGCCCCGGTCCCGGACGATCTTGCGGAAGAAGAAGTCCATGCCCTGGATCGCCGTCGTGCCCTCGTACAGGGTGTCGATCTTCGCGTCGCGGACGTACTGCTCCACCGGGTAGTCCTGGAGGAAGCCGGAGCCGCCGAAGGTCTGCAGCGACTCGGTGCCGAGCAGCACCCACGCGCGCTCGGACCCCAGGCCCTTGACGATCGGGAGGAGCAGGTCGTTGACGCGGTTCGCGACGTCGGCGGCCGACCCCTTCTCGAAGGTGTGCTCGCCGGTGGTGAGGACGTGCTGGTCGACGACGTCCTGCTGGGCGGCGGTGTAGAGGACGAGGGCCCGCAGCCCCTCCGCGTACGCCTTCTGCAGCATGAGCGAGCGGCGGACGTCGGGGTGGTGGGTGATCGTCACCCGGGGTGCGCTCTTGTCGGCCTGCTGGGTGAGGTCGGCGCCTTGGACGCGCTCCTTGGCGTACTCCAGCGCGTTGAGGTAGCCCGACGACAGCGTCGCGATGGCCTTGGTGCCGACCATCATCCGGGCGTTCTCGATGACGTGGAACATCTGCGCGATGCCGTCGTGGACCTCCCCGAGCAGCGTGCCGACGGCCGGGGCGTCGCCGCCGAAGGTGAGCTCGCAGGTGGGGGAGACCTTGAGGCCCATCTTCTTCTCGAGGTTCGTCACGTAGACGCCGTTTCGCTCGCCGAGCTCACCGGTCTCGAGGTCGACGTGGAACTTCGGGAGGATGAAAAGGCTGAGGCCCTTGGTGCCGGGGCCGGCGCCCTCGGGACGGGCGAGGACGAAGTGGACGACGTTGTCGACCATGTCGGACTCGGCGCTGGTGATGAAGCGCTTGACGCCGGTGAGCGTCCACGTGCCGTCCTCGTTCTGCACCGCCTTGGTCCGGCCGGCGCCGACGTCGGAGCCGGCGTCGGGCTCGGTCAGCACCATCGAGCAGTGCCAGCCGCGCTCGACGATGAGCTGGGCCAGCCGCTGCTGGTCCGGCGTGCCCATGAGGCGCAGGAGCTTGGCGAAGGAGTACGACGCCGCGAACATGGCCAGCGCCGGGTTGGCGCCGAGGAGCATCTCGTTGACGGCCCAGCGCAGGCTCGGCGGGGCGACGGTGCCGTCGAGCTCGGCGGGCAGGTCGATGGCCCAGAAGCCGCTGTCGCGGTAGGCGTCGAAGCTCTTGCGGAAGGCCGCGGGCATCGTCACCGACTGGTCCTGCGGGTCGTAGACCGGCGGGTGGCGGTCGGCCTCGGCGAAGGACTCGGCGATCTCGTGCTCGGAGAGCCGGGCGACCTCGGCCAGCATGTCGCGCGCGGTGTCGGCGTCGAGCTCGGCGTACGGGCCGGAGCCCAGCACGTCGCCGCGGCCGAGCACCTCGAACAGGGTGAACTCGATGTCCCGCAGGTTGCTCTTGTAGTGACCCATGACCGGTCCTCTCGACGTCGATAAGTAAGCGCTCGCTCACCAGTGTCCTACCAGCCGGTAACAATCGCAAGCAGATGGAATGGGAACGCCCGGAGCTCTGTGCCGTCGGACGGGCCGATGCCGCCGGCGGCGCGATCCGCAGATCGCCGGACGCCGCGCCCGCGCGCCCCGGTACTTTCCCTCCAGCGCAGGCACGACGGGGGTGGTGAGCGGGTGGAGCGGTCCGGGGGACGGGCGAGGGCACGTCTCGCCGTGCTCGTGCTGCTGCTCGCCCCGGTTCGGGGTCGCCGGCTGCGGCGAGGATGGCGGCCCGCGCGAGCTGACGGCCGAGGGAGCGTGCGCGCGCCGGGTCCCGGTCCCCGACGTCGAGGTGAGCTCGGCCGACGGCGTCGTCACCGTCACCTGGGGTGGCCGGGAGGACGACGACGTCCGCTCCTGGACCGTCCACAGGCGGCCCGCGACCGACGCCGGGGGCGCCGGCGGGTGGGCGGTCGTCGCGAGGTCGAGGCCGGTCCGGACGCGCGTCGGACCGTCACGGACGAGGGGCCCTTCCCCGACGGGGAGGCGCAGTACGCGGTCACCGAGGTGACCGGGTCGTGCGGTGAGGGCCCGAGATGTCCCGGGGACGGACCCGGGGCCGAGTGCCGCCTGCCGGTGGTCCGGGTCGACCGACCGGACGTCGGTGGGTGACGGAGCGCGGGAGGGGACGGACGCCGCCGGAGCCACGACGAGGCCGTCGTCGGCGGGCCGACGCCGAGGGTGCTGCGTCGGTCGGCGATCTCCTCGGCCACCGGGCACCTGGGCGCACCGTCGGCCTGACGCGGTCCGGCGCGTCTGCACGACCCGGGCCGTCCCGGCATACTCGGGGGCGTGACCGCGATCCCCGTCCCGTTGCGCCGGCCGGTCCGGCGACGCGACCCGCACGGGGACGGTCGCTCCGCCAGCCGGATGGGGCCGGTGCTCCTGGCGCAGGTGGCGGTCCGGGTGCCACGGGCGTCGACGGAGGTGGGCGCATGAGCGGGCTCGGGCACGACGTCGTCGCGGAGGCGCGCGAGCACATCGACGCCGGGCGGACCTGGCAGGCGCGTGACCTGCTGGCCCGGCACGTCGAGTCCGAGCGCGACACCGACGCGCTGACCCTGCTCGGGCACGTCTACCACGGCATGGGCGACCTCCCGCGGGCCGGCGCCGCGTGGTTCGCCACCGGCACCCGTGGGCCCGAGGCCGACAGCGCGGTGGCCGCGTGGCGTGAGCAGGCGGGCGACGACTTCGCCGTCATGTGGCGCTCGCTGCCCGAGCCCTTCCGGTCCGAGCCGCGACCCCCGCGCATCGAGGCGCTGCGCGAGCGGGCGCTCTCGCGGGAGCCGGACCTCGAGCGGAGCGACTCGCCGCTGACGCCCGACTCCGCGCCGTCCGACGGCACCTCCTCCGACGACGAGGACTCGGGCGGGCTCGACGGCGCGCAGGTCATCGGCTGGATCGTCGGTGCGCTGTTCGTCGTGTGCGCCGTCATCGGGTTCGTGACGGTGCTCGACTGGATCGTCCCGAACGGCTGAGGCGTTCCCGCCGCGGCGGGCGGACGTCAGTAGCAGCCGTTGACCGTGGCGGCGAGCATGTCCATGTCGTTGCGCAGCGTCGTGTCCGTGGCGCGGCCGTTGACGATGAACGAGAAGATCTTCCTCCGGCCGTCCGTGCCGACGGTGTACCCCGACAGGGCCGTGGCGTCCGCGAGGGTGCCCGTCTTCGCCCAGACCTTGCCCACGGCGCAGTCGGAGGCGCTGCTCGTGAACCGGTACTCCAGGGTGCCGGTGCGCCCGGCGGTCGGCAGGACGTTCGTGGACCGGATCGTCGCGACCTTGGGGTTGGAGCCGGTCACCGCGGTGCGTAGCAGGGCCGCGACCTGGCCGCTGGACAGCCGGTCGGCGCGGGAGAGGCCCGAGCCGTCGTAGAGCACCCCGAGCCCGAGGCCCTGGGCGGCCGCGCCCTCGCTCTGGGTGGCCTTGGCGCCGGTCCAGCGGGTGCCGTTGCGCAGCTGGTAGGACGTGCGGCGCAGGAGGATCTCGGCGACGTCGTTGTCGCTGGTCAGCAGCATCCGGCGGACCATGCCGGCCACGGTGACGCTGTTGACCCGCGCGAGGACGCGCCGGGTGTTGGCGACGTCCTGGCGGCCGGCGTACTGGGCGTCGGACACCCCAAGGGCGCGGAGGCTGGCGGCGAAGTACCGGCCGGCGTCGGTGCTCGTGTTCATGAGGTCGCGGTTGTCGCGCACGATCGCGCGCACCGGCGTGACGTCCTCGGGGACGTAGCTGGACTTCCAGCCGTACGCGAGGCTCGGGGAGGGGAAGAAGTAGTCGTCGACGTAGACCCGGGGGTGCTTGTAGCCCTGGGCATCGATCCAGTCCTTCGTCGCGCGGGCCAGGCCGCGGATCTTGGCGCTGCTGAGCAGCGGGTCGCCGGCCCCGACGAGGACGACCTGGTTGGCGCGGGCGCCGCGACGGACGTACGTCGTGAAGCGGCGGTCCGGGCCGAAGGTGTTCAGCGCGGTGGCGGCGGTGAAGAGCTTGGTGTTGGACGCCGGCATGAGTGTCGTCGTGCGGCGGGTGCTCCAGACGATGCGGCCGGTTCCGGCGTCCATGACGGTGCCGGAGAACGCCGTGCCGAAGCGCGACGTCGTCGCGCGGGACGTGAGCTTGGAGGCGATGCGGCTGTCGGCGGCGGTGGCCGCGGCCAGCGTGGTGGGGCTGCTCGGGGCGGTGGGGGCGTCCGCAGGGGGCGCCGCGCCCGTCGTGGGGGCCGCGGCGGCTGCGGGCATCGCGACGAGGGTCGCGAGGGCGGCGGCGACGGCGAGTCGGGGGGCGTGCCGGGTGGTCTGGCGGGCGATGCGCATGCGGGGGTCCTCGGGCCGGATGGATGCGAGCCGCGCCCCTGCGCTTGCGGCGCCAGGAGGCTAACCCGTCGGCCGGGTCCGTGTCCGCAGGACGCGCCAGATCGTGGTCGACCGGATGCTGCGCCGCTGGTACGGAGCCGGTGACGAGAATCGAACTCGCGTGTCCAGCTTGGGAAGCGAGCGGACGGGTCATCGCGGGCTGCGTTCACGCACGGCTGCAGCGGCTTTGGTGGTGCCTGTTTGGTGTCTTCTTGGGGGTGATTGGGCACGATTGGGCACGCGGGCAGGGAGAGCCACCGATCCGTAGCGGAGCAGGGGAGCCGGCCGGAGTGGTCGGGTCAAGGGTGGCCGTAGGTCATCGCGCAGCGACGCGGAGCGCCCTTGATGCGGCCCGGAGGCTGGCGGAGAGTGGAGCGCAGGGTCGGCGGGCCTGGAAACGTCAGAGCGGTCACCGGTACGGCTCGTACTGGCGGGTGTCGGCCCATCGCGGCCACAGCGGTAGTGGGAGGCAGCCGGCCGGGGTGACAGATCCGGTCTCTCTGCTGGGGGTGCCATCGGGCAAGGTGATGGTGACTCGGGAACGTCCCCTCGCCGTGGTTTCGGTCACGCGGCCGGCAGCGATGGAATGGACGGCCTGCTCGATGAACGATGCGTGGTCGCTGGTGCGGGACAGCTCCCACCGTCCGCCCGGGCCGCGTCCGGATTCGAGCTGCAGGTCACCAGCGTGGAAGGCGATCCAGACCGCACCAAGGGCGCGATCGTTCGCTGGGGTGAGAGTCCAGGTTTTGCCGATAGCCGACTCAGACCGTTGGACGCGGACGGCATTGCCGAACTGAGCTTCGAGGTCGGTTGCCAGGTCTTCGAGACGCTGCTCGATAGCGTCGAGGTCCGCATCCGCGAACGGGTTGTCAGGCACGAAGCAACAGTAGGTGTCGTGCACAGCTCGCACCGTTGTTCTGCTTGCGTGGGGTGCGACGGGGGTGCGCGGAGGGCGCGAAGCGCCCGGAGCGCGGGGGTCCCTGTCGCGGGGCCCCGCGCCTGCGCGCCGGAGGCGCGCCTTGAGCCAGTAGAGAAAGTCCTCCCGCCGTATGAGCCGAGGCGCGATCGTCCATCGGGCGATTGCACGATTGGTCTTGCAGTATCAAACGCCAGTAGCGCCACTTAGCGTCGACGCAGTCGGCACCGGGACCCGCCTCTGCCGAGCTCACTGTATGAGCGGTTCCGAGCCTGAGGAGGGAGCCACGGAACCGGGGGCGGGGCCCAGCTGCGGAGGTGGCCCGCGTGAGGCAAGTGGTTGAGACGGACCGCATCGCCTGCCCGGAGCACCGTGACGTCGTCAAGACGCGCGGCACCTTTGCGGGCCAACTCGGAGAGGCGGTCATATGGGCCGATACCTTCGACTCGTGCGCCTCTCCGTTGTTCGACGCTACTCGTTCGAAGCCGCCCACGTGTTGAGTTGGCACGCCGGGAAGTGCAGCCGCATGCACGGGCACTCCTACCACCTTGAGGTGGAAGTCGCCGGGGAACCAAACGAGAACGGCGTCGTGATGGACTTCGCCGACGTGGACGAGGTCGTCGATCCAGTGCTCTCGGAACTGGATCACCACCTTCTCAACGACCTCATCGACAACCCCACGGCGGAGATGACGTCACTGCACATCGCACGTGAGTTGAGCAGTAGGGGGCTGCCTTGGTGTCGGCTGAGGTTGTGGGAGACGGACTCAGGCTCCGTCCTGCTTGAGCGATGACGGCAAGCGACGTCGAGAGCGTGGACCAGCTCCTAATCAGTGAGGTCTTCGGACCTACCCTTCAGGGTGAAGGACCGAGCGCAGGGCAAACTGCCAGCTTCGTGCGCCTGGGTGGGTGCAACCTCGCCTGCTCGTGGTGCGACACGCCCTACTCATGGGACGCCTCTCGATACGACCTTGACCGCGAGCTGCGCTACAGCCCGGTCGAGGACGTGGTAGATCGCGTCCTCGACATGCGCACCGCGCTCACTGTCATCAGCGGCGGAGAGCCGGCCCTTCAACGGGCCGCGCTACTTTCACTGGCGCAGACGCTGCGGGGCCGCGAACGCCGCGTCGAGATCGAGACGAACGGGACGGTCCCGCTAGGCCCGCTGGGAAATGAACTCGACTTGGTCGTCGTAAGCCCCAAACTGCGGAACAGTGGCATCCCACTGCGCAATCGGCGGCGGCCAGAGGTCCTCCGAGAGCTAGCCGCCTTGAAGCACTCAGTCTTCAAATTCGTCGTGACCTCTCGTGGCGACCTTGCTGAGGTGGAGACCGCACAAAGAGACTTGGCCTTGCGCCCGAGCCAAGTGTGGGTGATGCCCGAGGGAACGGACACGGAGTTACTGACAGCGCGTCTGCGCGAGTTGGCGGGCCCAGTGGCAGATCGCGGCTGGTCCCTCAGCCACAGGCTCCAGATTGTTCTTTGGGGCGGCGCGAGAGGCCGCTGATAGCGCTCGTCAGGCGCCAACACATCCTGTAGGGCCCCTCGGCATGCCAAGGTGTGCGCATGGCGATGACGTATGCCGGATCCTGCGCGGTGTTGTTGAGTGGCGGGATCGACAGTGCGGTCGTCGCGCATGCCCTAAGGAGTCAGGGGTGGGACATCGCTGCCCTGTTTGTCGATTATGGCCAGCCAGCGCGCGAAGCGGAACGCACCGCGAGTACCAGGGTGGCTGCCCACTATGACCTTCCCTGGCAGGAGGTCGGGCTCACGGGTATGTCAGTTCCACAGAGCGGAGAGATACCGGGCAGAAACGACATGCTCATCGCCCTCGCGCGGGCGACACTGCCCGGACGATCCATTGCGGTCGGGATCCACGGAGGAACTGAGTACGCCGATTGCTCTCCAGCTTGGACTACCGCTTGGCAACAATTGATAGACGCTCAAAGTGGGGGAGTTGCCCGGATCTTGGCCCCGCTTCTGCATAGGAGAAAGGACGAGATCATTTCACACGCCCGCTATTCACAAGTGCCCATCCACTTGACCCACAGCTGCGAGCGCGCGAACGACCCATGCGGCCAGTGTCTTTCATGTCAAGACTGGGAGCGTGCCCGTGTTGGCGCGAAGTAGAAGACTAGACATCTCGCCGGATGGCGTTGCTGGTCCCATGCTAGTGCCAAGTCTATCGAGCAAGGGATTCCCTATAGATGAGGATGGTCGCTCGGAGACCGCGCCGGTGCTTGAACTCGCTCATCCCGACATGAATGAGTCTGTTCTAGTATCAGCGTACGACCTTCATCACGGCTACGTCGGCCGAAGCGATTGGCTGCGCGACTCGGCAAGGTACTCCGAATCCCCGTTGGGTACACCTAGTGTTGTGGTAGTCGACAGTGGTGGATATGAACTTAGCGCGGATTTCGAAAGTGGAGAATCTTCGCGCGGGACAAGGTATCCAAAGGAGTTTACGTTTGCACAGTACTCTGCGCTGATCGATTCACTTCCGCACGATGCAAGTCTGTTGGTGGTCTCATATGATCGCCCTGCGACAAGTCGCCCAAGTTACGTGGAGCAGCGGGAAGCTGCGCAGGACTTCTTTGGTGGCCGGCCGCACTTGCGTACTGATTTCCTAGTAAAGCCTGAGGGCGAGTTGCGGTACATCGAGACCACGGCTCTTGTGCCCGACATCAAGAATTGGAGAACCTTCGATGTCATCGGCGTGACTGAAAAGGACCTTGGCGGTACGGTCTTTGATCGGCTCGTCTGTCTCGCCCGGCTGCGCGCGGCGATGGATGCCGGCGGGTGTGAAGCTGTCCCAATCCATGTATTCGGGGGACTGGACCCAGTGTTCACATTGCTGTACTTCATGTGCGGAGCTGAGATATTTGACGGCCTCAGTTGGTTAAAGTACGCCTACCATGACGACGTGGCTATGCATCCCGATGCGGCCCGGATCCTGAACTTCCAGATCGACCACCGTCCGGACCGCGCTGATCAGTTGCGGCATTTCGCCAATCTTGCCTACTTGGCGAGGATGAAACGCCGCATGCAAATCTGGGCTTCAGACGCAGCAAGGTTCGAGGAACTTGGCCCGCATCATGTGGTGCTACGAGGAATATATGATCTCGTCATGGCAGAGCGAGAGAAGGGCGTTTAGCGATGGGCGGTAGCGGAGGCGGTCGAGGCGAGAGTTACATTCGGCCGGAGGATGACCTCGCCACGGTTCGAGCAGAGATACACCAACAACTACAGGAGCAAGAGGCCCAAGCTGAGGTCAACGCCCTGCTTTCGGAACTACTGGCGGGGGTCAATAGCCGGGACTCAGAACTTACTCGCCAGCGCCTTAAGGCGCTTCAGGATGCCCTCGCGGACTTTGCCATTGACGTAGATAGACTGCTCTTCGGAGGCAGCGTGGCGAAGCACACGTATGTAGACGGACTTAGCGACGTAGATGCCCTGGTTGTAGTTAACGACCCCTCGGCTAGGCCATCAGACCTTGTGCAACGCTTCGAGGAAGCACTGATACGGCGACTATCCATTGGCGACATTTCGAGCATCACGCGCGGAAATCTCGCGGTGACGATCACGTACCGCGACGGGGCGCAGGTCCAGCTCTTGCCGGCTGTCGAGCGAGATGGTCACACCTCGGTTCCCTCGTGGAGCGGCCAAGAGTGGAGGCGCATACGCCCCCACAAGTTTGCTGAAAAGCTCACTGAGGTGAATGCGTCGAATGGGGGCGCGGTGGTGCCGACAATCAAGCTTGCCAAGGCGCTGATTCAGAATGCAGTCCCAAGTGATTCTCGCCTTGGTGGGTACCACGTTGAGGCCATCGCCGTGAGTGCGTTCGGCAGTTACACGGGGCGGCGCGACAGGGACTCCATGCTTAAGCACCTTATCGGTGCGTGCGCCGAAGCTGTCCTCCGACCGACAGGGGATATCACCGGACAGTCGGTTCATATCGATGATCATTTGGGCGATGCTCGTAGTCCAGCGCGTCGCAAGGTAAGTGCCGCCTTTGCCCGACTCAAAGGTCAGCTTGAGAGCGCGCGTTCCGCCGCCCATTACCGTGAACTATTCGGGGTTGTGTAAGTGACGGCGGATGAGGCGAAGGCGGAGTTCGACAGGCAGCGACGGCTGGTGGACCAAATGGCCACAATGCAGTCAAAGTTGCGCGATTGGAACAATGTCGTGGCGTACATGAGCACTAGTCTCATCCTGATTGCTTCCACGGTTGGGGTGGCATTCGCGTTTGCGTCCACATCTGTGCGTGTGACCCTTTGGGGAGTTTCAGCGGAGCGGACTACGTGGCTGGGGTGGCTTGCCGTGTCGACGGCATGCTTAACAACCATCGACCTGCTCATAGATCGTCGCTCTGCAGCCCGGAGCCGCGAGGATGCCGTAACTCTGTTGTCTGAATTGAAGAGTGAGTATCGGGCCGCTCTCCCTCCAGGTGAAGAAGTCGCAGAATCGACAAGAATATCGGCTAAGTACACAGCCATAATGTCTCAAGTCCCTCCAATTCCCGAGCGGCTATTCAACCCGTTGAAAGCGCAACATCTCCGAAAGGTTGAGATCAGCCGCATCCTCTCCGCGCGCCCGGGCATATCGGTGCGTCGGGCGCGATATTTCTTGTGGAAGCGGCATCGATAGGCAGACACGCTCAACTCGGTGCTTCAGTTTCCGCGGCAACCATGGGATGCTCAGCGCGTGAGCGAGGGTCTGATGGGCACCGATCACCTTGTGCGAGCTTACTTGGCGGCTAAGCGTGAAGTCGTTGATGGGGGCTTCTGTGATGAGATTGCTTGGCAGCTACGGACAGGGCAAGCGCAGATAACGCCGCAGGGGTTCTTCCGCGAGGCGGCATGGGTCGTGCTGAATGCCGGTATGCGAGAAGCGGTCGTGCGCCAACGTTTCCCTAAGTTGAGCGTCGCGCTTCACGAGTTCGTCCCTAATGCGGTGGTCGGGGACCTCTCTGCGTCCAGAGCGGCTGCCCTGGAACTGTTTCGACACGAACGCAAGATTGACGCGATTCTAGGTATCGCTGAGATTGCCAGCCGCTTGGACGAGGATTCACTTGAGCGCTTACTGCTTGATCCGGAGCCGTTCCTTTGCGGGCTTCCCTATGTTGGCCCGGTGACTTGGCGACATCTGGCCAAAAATCTCGGGGTGCAGGTTGCAAAGGCCGACCGACACCTCGTTCGGATTGCGGAATCGATGAGAAGGTCGTCGGTAGACGCAATGTGCAATGAGATCTCCGAGTGGTTGGGAGAGCCGGTCCCAGTAGTTGACGTAGTGCTATGGCGTTGGTCGGTAATGCATGGTGTTTGTGGTGTCGGATGCCTCGCCCCCGAGGGGCTGTGCCATCGGGCGAAGAGTCGCCGTTGCGAGCGAATGCTTGCTACCGCCTAACCGTGCTCGCTCTACCGGGGGTAGCCGGCTATCCGCCGGGCCGCGGCTTTTCGCGTGGCGGATGTGTGGGCACCTCTAATGGCGAAGTGTCGACGTGGTGAAAGGATGGCCAATTTGCCCGCGACGTTCGACGTCAGTGTGCGCAGATTTCTCTCGGTCGTGGTGCGGCAAGTGCTAGCGCACCCTCCACATTATTTGCGCCGTACTGATGGGTGATTTCGCCTATGGTGCGCCAGCCAAGGCGTTCGTAGAGTCTAAACGCGGCCCTGTCTTTGACCATTACGTCTAGTACGAGTTGACGCTGTATCTCCGCAGAGGCACACATGGCAGTGTTGACCAGCTGCTCAGCGAGGCCTTGACCGCGTGCAGCAGGCGCGACAAATAGTCGCCCGAGGACGGCCATAGGTTCTGGGCCTGACTGTTCGGTGAGAAGTCGCGCGGCGTCATCGCCCGGTCCGGGCTCGGTGAGCGCGACATGGCCGACGGGTGCTCCACCAAGTTCGGCGGTCCAGACTCCGATGGCGTTCGGTAGGTCCAGCCATGCCAGTGGGTCGTCGACGCCCTCGACGGGGTAGCCGTCGACAGCGTGGACCTCGACCAGCACCTTGGCGAGAGCTGGCAAGTCGTTGTCCGTCCGGGGCCGAATCATCGCCGCCATCAGTCGTCCACCTTCATCGTGTAGTCGAGCCCGGAGTGGTCAGCTCTCATCTTGAACTCCGTGAGCTCGAACGGTCGGCGCTGTGCGTCCAGGCCGGTGTGCGTGACAACGAGGAGCGGAACCCCGCTCGGCATTCGGAGGTCGCGCGCCTCGTCTCGGGTGGGCATGCGGGCGGTGACCTCCTCGCGCGTGTAGGTGATGGCGTAGCCCTGGTCTTCGAACCGCGCGTAGAGGTCTCCGGCCCCGAGGCTGTCACCGCTGGCGAGCTCCGTCGCCTTGGCGATTTCCCACGGGATGTAGGTGGTGCCGATCTGGACGGGCTCACCATCGACGAAGTACCAGTTCACGCGTTCGACGACGCTCCTGGTTCGTGGCGAGACGTCCAGGCGCTCAGCGACGTGCGCTGGGGGTTGAACGCGACCGATGCGGTCGAGGGTGGCGTTCGGCGTGAGGGCCTGGGCGATGACCTCGGCGTGGAAAGGGGAGAGGCCGGTCTCCTCGCGCACCTTGCGGGAGTAGCGGTGCTGCCCGAATCGCATGAGGCGCGGCCGGGCGCGGACGAATGCTCCGCGTCCGTGTTCGGCCGTCACCAAGCCTTCGTCAGTCAGTAGGCGGACGGCCTCGCGTGCCGTGTTGCGTGCGATGCCGTGCTCCTCCGCCATGACGCGCTCCGAGGGCAGGCGGTCACCGGGGGCCAGCTCTCCTCGGCTGATCTGGTCGCGCAGTTGCTGCGCAAGTTGGCGGCTCGCCGGCTCGCGAGCGGCTGTCGAGTCATCTCCCACATGGCGAGCGTAGCAACTGGCGCAAGCCACCTCTTGACAGCACTGGCTCAAGCCACTCCAATAGATCTACTGGCTTGAGCCAGTACTTCCGGAGTGAGGAGCGAGTCATGGCGATGCAGCGACGAATGAAGGTGGCGCACCACGATGTGTTCCCGGCCGGTGCCTTCTTGAAGGGGGCGGTGGAGTCGGTGGGCGACTTCAACGCTTCCCCGCGGGAGGACGGGTCACGTCCCCAGCAGGTGGACAAGGACACGGGCCTGCCCTTGTGGCAGGTGACGGTGCTGGACGCGGACGAGGAGGCCTCGCGGAAGGAGACGGCGCTGTCGGTGAAGTTCGCGGCGAAGCAGCAGCCGGTGCCTCCGGAGAACAAGTCGGGCATGCCCTGGACGCCGGTCGAGTTCGTCGGGCTGACGGCCCTGGCGTGGATCGACGACTCCGGGCCCCGTCCCCGTCTCGCATGGTCATTCCGGGCGGAGGGGATGGTCGCGCCCGGCTCGCCCTTGAAGGCCGCGTCGTGACCTCCGTGGACCTCGACGCGCTGGCCCGCTCGTTCGGGGTCGGTACGGACGAGGCGTTGGCGGAGGAGTTGCTGGGGGTCTACGCGAAGACCGAGGACGCGGCCGAGCACATCCTCAGGCTGGGTCACGCGGGCGAGGACGTGCCGGGCTTCGCCGAGGCGATGGCGAGCGTCGCCGGGTGGTTGGACGTCGCCGCCTCGTGCGTGGACCGGGCCCTGGCGGCGTGTGAGGCGCACGAGCGGGGCGAGTCGGGATGAGCGCCGTTGGCCGCTTGGGCTGGTTCGGCCGGTGGCTGTGGCTCTGGCTGACCGGGCATCGCCGGATCGTTGCGATCTGGCTCGTGCTCGCGACTGTGGCCTCGTGGGTGCGCGGGGAGTCGCTGATGGCGTGGGTCGCGACGGGGCTCGCAGTGCCGTTGGCGCTTGCTGGGTGGGCCTGGTGCCTCCCGGCCGGGTACGAGCGGGTCGTGGCGGGGCCGTCGCGGCGTCGGCGGTGGCGGCGGCACGTACGACGGAACTGGACGGGTCTGGCGGAGGCGTGCGGCTGGACCCGCCTCCTGAGAGACCGCTCGGTGGTCGGCTCCCGGCAGCGGTCGGCACAGGCGGTCCCACGGCTGCGGTCGGTCCGCGCGGAAGGCTCGACGGTGACCCTCGTCGTCCGGGCACGGGCTGGTCAGACCCTGGACCAGCTCGAAGCGGGCGTGCCGGGTTTGGCGGCGACGCTGGACGCCCTGTCATGGCGGTGCACCGCCTACCGGGGCTCGACCTCGACCCTCCGCGTCGAGCTGGTCATGCACGACGCGCTCCGGGGGCCACGGGACGGGACAGTCCCGCTCGCCCGGACGTCTGCCGAGCCGGGCCACCTCCTGCCGCTCGGACGCCGGGACGTCGGTGGCACCTGGGGGCTGACCGTCGCCGGGCGGCACACACTCGTCGCCGGCTGCTCGGGCTTCCGGGAAGGGCTCGGTGCTGTGGGGCCTGGTCGCCGGGCTCGCGCCGCTGGTGCCGTCCGACACGATCCGGCTGTGGGGGATCGACCTCAAGCACGGCGTCGAGCTGCGGATGGGCCGCGCCCTGTTCGCCACGGTGGCCGACACCGGCCCCGATGCCCTCGCGGTCCTGGCCGCCCTGCTCGACGTCGCGGAGAGGCGCGGGCAGGCGATGGCCGGTCAGGTCCGCGCCCACACCCCGCGACCGGGCGACCCGCTCCACGTCCTGGTCATCGACGAGCTGGCCGACCTGGTCGCGTACGCCGACCGGGAGACGCGCATGGAGGCGGCGCGCCTGCTGGCCCGGCTGTTGACCAAGGGCCGTGCGCTCGGGGTGGTGGTGGCCGCGTTCGTGCAGGACCCGCGCAAGGACGTCGTGACGATGCGGAACCTGTTCACCCAGCGGGTCGCCCTCCGGCTGCTGTCGGACCAGGAGAGCGCGATGGTCCTCGGGGACGGCGCGGCCCGGACTGCTCCGGCACACCGGATCTCTCCGACCGCGCCGGGTACGGCCTGGGTGGTCGACGACGAGGGCAACAGCGACCGGGTCCGCGCCGACTACTGGCCCGACCCGGCCATCCGCGAGCTGGCCACTCGCTACCCCTGCCGGAGCCAGATCGTGCCGTCCCCGCCCGACCCGCAGGGCACGGACTCCATCGACGAGAGCGCCGAGGACGGGCCGCGACTGCGGTCTGTGCCGTCCGGCCTGCCCGAGAGGGCGCCCCGCGCTCGGCGTCCCCGCTCGCCGCGGGCCCCGCGAGCCCGTGCCGCTGCCGGTGCGACGTCGGCCGAGGGGAGGCGGTCGGGATGAGCCACCGGTACGGCCCGGACCGAGTCGCGCTGCACCCCCATGGAATCCGCCTGCCGTACGTCAACGCCAGCGCCGCCGTCCTTGATGAACTCGACGGCATCCGCTGGCGCGAACGCGGCTCCTGCTCGGGCACCCCGCACGTCGGCTGGTTCGAGGACACGCGTGCCCCCGCGGCTCAGCGCGCCCGCTCCATCTGCGCGGGATGCCCGGTCCGGCGCAAGTGCCTGGCCGCCGCGCTGCTGTACGGCGAGGAGTACGGCATCTGGGGTGGGCTCGATCCCGACGAGCGCCTTCCGCTCGACGACGTCCTCCGCGACGGCGCGCCGCTGGGCAGGGTCGTCGACGCCGCACTCCACACCGACCGGGTCGCCTGACCCGAGGCCGCCATGCCTACCGCCGCGCTCCCTACCACCGAACCCCCGGCACGGTTCGGCGGGTTCGGTGAGGACGCCCCGCTCGACGTGGCCGCCCTGCGCGGTGCGAACGGTGCAGGGTTGTTGGGCCGGTTTGCGGACGGTTCGATGGACGCATTCGCCGACACCATGGCCGCGGTGCACAACTGCGCCCGCCCGGTGCGGCTGGCGGGGTCCTCGGCGACGGTCGATGCCCGGACCGGGGAAGTTCTCTCGACGTTTCGCTCGGCCGACGCGCCGCTGGGGGTCCTGTACCGGCCGTGCGGCAACCGCCGCGCCCACATCTGCCCGGCCTGCTCACGCACCTACGCCCGCGACACCTTCGCGCTCATCAGCGCGGGAGTCGCCGGTGGCAAAAGGGTGCCGGAGCAGGTGGCGGACAACCCGCTCCTGTTCGCGACGTTCACCGCCCCTTCATTCGGGCTGGTGCACGGTCACCGCGGCGGAAAGCCGTGTCGCCCGCGTCGTCGGGACGACCGCACCCGCTGCCCCCACGGACGCCCGCAGTGGTGCACCGCCGTCCACGAGCCCGGCGATGCCCGCTCGGGTGCTCCGTTGTGCCCGGAGTGCTACGACACCGCGTCGGCGGTCATGTGGCAGTGGCACGCGCCCGAGCTGTGGCGGCGCACGACCATCGCGCTCCGCCGCGCGGTCGCCGGTCACCTCGAGGTGATGGAGTCCGCCTTGGGGGAGCGCGCGTCGATCCAGTACGCCAAGGTCGCGGAGTACCAAGACCGCGGCCTGGTCCACTTCCACGCCCTGATCCGCCTCGACGGACCCGGCGGCGCCGGTATCGGTGCACCGGCACCCGCGGCTCTCGACGGCCCGACTCTCGCGGCTCTGGTGCGGGAGGCCGCTCCGGGTGTGACCGTCCTGGCCGAAGCCATCGACGACGAGGACAGCCCGCGCGTCCTGGCCTGGGGTGTGCAGATCGACGTTCGTGTGGTCACCCCCGCCCACCGGAGCGACGACCCGACCGCGGCTCTCACACCGGGACAGGTCGCCGGCTACCTCGCGAAGTACGCCACCAAGGACGTCTCCGGTCTGCACGGCGAGGGACAGCATCGGCCGCACGTCGCCGCCTTCCGGGCCGCCTGTGAGCACCTTGCCGACCGTGCTGCACGGCACCACGGCGAGGAGCACGACTACCAGCGGATGGGCAAGTGGGTCCACATGCTCGGCTTCCGCGGCCACTTCGGCACCAAGTCACGCCGCTACTCCGTGACTCTGGGCGCGCTCCGCCGTGCCCGGGCCCGGTGGCAGGCGATGGCCGCGGAGTCGCGCCGCACAGGGGAGCCGATCGACACCCGCGACCTCGAGCGTCGTCTCCTGGCCGACGACGAGGACGAGACCACCGTCGTCGTCGGCTCGTGGACCTACTTGGGCACCGGGTGGCGCGACGCCGCCGAGGAAGCCCTCGCCCTAGCGGCTGCGGCTCGGGCCCGGGAGTACGACCAGTGGCGAGCGGATCGACGGGACGGACACGACAAGGGGACAGGGATCAGCGGAGCAACGACGAGCACGAGGTGATGGCGATGGAAGAGACGACGGAGATGCAGCGGCTGTTGACGGTGCACGAGGTGGCGGAGGTGCTGGGCACGGCGGACGGGTTCGTCCGGCAGCTCGTGGCGGCGCGGCGCATCCGGTTCCTGCGGGTGGGCAAGCACCTGCGGTTCCCGGCGTCGGCGGTGCCGGAGTACCTGGCTGCGGTGACGGTGGAGCCGCTGCCGTCACGCGGGCGGAGTGCGTGATGGGCAAGCGGGTGCGCGGGTCGATCCGCCGGCTGCCGTCCGGGCGCTGGCAGGTCCGGTACACGGGTCTGGACGGCCTGCGCCGAACGTTGGAGCAGACGCACCGGACGAAGGCCGAGGCCGAGGCGGCGTACGCGATCGTCGCGGCGGATATGGCGACCGGCCGGTGGGTCGACCCGTCGCTGGCGGGGGTGACGTTCGGGACGTACGCCGCTCGATGGGTGGCGGAGCGGGCGACGATCACGGGCCGGACCCGCGAGCTGTACGGGACGCTACTCCGGCTGCACCTCGCGCCCTTCCTGGGCGAGGTTCAGCTGCGGTACCTGTCACCCGCGCTGGTGCGGCGGTGGCGGCAGGGACGTCAGGATGCGGGGGTTGGGGCGTCGACCATCGCGAAGGCGTACCGGCTGCTGCGCTCGATCATGGCGACGGCGGTGGATGACGAGGTGATTTTGCGGAACCCGTGCCGGATCAAGGGTGCGGGGAGCGAGGTGGCCTCGGAGCGGCCGATCCTCACCCCGGCCGAGGTCGCGCGGCTGGCCGAGGTGATCGAGCCGCGCTACCGGCTCGTGGTGCTGTTGGCGGTGTACGGCTCGCTCCGGTGGGGTGAGCTGATGGGCTTGCAGCGGAACGACCTCGACCTGGACCTGATGACCCTGACGGTGCGGCGCTCGGTCTCGGAGGTCGGGGGCCGGCTGGTGGTCAAGGGGCCGAAGTCGCGGGCGGGGCTGCGGACCATCGCGCTTCCGCTCGGTCTGCGTGAGGACATCGAGCAGCACCTCGACGCGTTCGCCGAGAAGGGGCCGGAGGGCCGGCTGTTCGTGGGCCACCGCGGCAACACCCTGCACCGATCGAACTGGTCCACGGTGTGGGTCGCGGCCCGGTCGGCGGCCGACCTCGATCCGCGCGTGCATCTCCACGACCTGCGCCACACGGGCAACCACTTCGCGGCAGCTTCGGGGGCGAGCACGCGCGAGCTGATGCACCGGATGGGACACGCGAGCATGCGTGCGGCGCTCATCTACCAGCATGCGACGGCGGAGCGGGATGCTCGGATCGCGGTGACCTTGAACCAGGTCCTGAGTGGGGGTGCCGGGCGGTGATTGGGCACGCGTTGGGCACGCGAGGCACCTGCGCCGTGGTGCCGGTGAGGGGGCGGGTCCGCCTCGTGCGGCTTGACCTGGGGTGATGGGGTGGAGCCGGTGACGAGAATCGAACTCGCGTGTCCAGCTTGGGAAGCTGGCGCTCTACCATTGAGCTACACCGGCGAGCCGGGTCGAGACCTCCGCAGGTCCTCCCCGGCGCACGGAAGTCTAGCCCACCGTCGCCGATCGTCCTGACCTCCCCCGGTCTGTCGGTCGGTCGCTGCGGACGCGGGTGGGATCCTGCCCGGGGACGTCGGTCGTCGTCCACATTCGCGAGAGGCGCGCTGGGTTGCGTGGCTAGCGTGGCGGGCATGAGCGGTCGGGACGCGGAGCACGAGGACGGCGACGCGCTCGTCGAGGTGCACGTGACGACGCCCGACCGGGAGTCGGCGCTGCGGATCGCCCGCGTCCTCGTCGGCGAGGGGCTGGCGGCGTGTGCGCAGGTCGTGCCCGGGGTGACCTCGGTGTACGTGTGGGACGGCGCGGTGCAGGAGGACGACGAGCACCTGCTGCTCGTGAAGTCCACGGCCGCGCGGTTCGGGGCCATCCGGGAGCGGGTCGGCGCCGAACATCCCTACGACACGCCCGAAGTCCTGGCAGTCCCTGTGACGGACTCCGACACCCGGTACGCATCGTGGGTGCGGGACACCGTTCGCCCGGAGGACACCGCCGGCCCGCTCTGACACGACGAGGACACCGATGGACCACCGGCTCACCGATGCCCGGCCCTCCGCCGACGCGGCATCCGACGACACCCCGAGCAGCGACGACGACCCCGAGACGGCAGGGGCCCTCGAGGCCGCCCTCCTCTCCGCCGACGGCGGGGGCGGCGCGCAGCTGCGCGGTCACGTCCCGGCGCACCCCGAGGGGGTCGTCCTCGTCCTGCACGGGGGCACCGAGCGCAGCCGCGTCCCCGTCTCCTGGTGGCGCCTCGCGGTGGTGCGCATGCTCCCGTTCGCCACGGAGCTGCACCAGCGCGCCGGCGAGCAGCTGGCCGTCCTGCGGCTGAAGAACCGCGTACGCGGCTGGAACGGCTCGCGCCAGGACCCCGTCCAGGACGCGCGCTGGGCCATCGAGCGGATCCGGCGCGTCTTCCCCGGCGTCCCGATCGCGCTCGTCGGGCACTCGATGGGCGGCCGGGTCGCCCTCCAGCTCGCCGACGAGCCGGGCGTCGCCGCCGTCGCCTGCCTCGCGCCCTGGGTCGTCGCCGAGACGCGCCGGCCGCGGCACGACATCCCGCTCCTGTTCATGCACGGCACCCGCGACCGGATGACCGACCCCCGGCGCACCGCGATCCTCGCCCGTCGCTGGGACGAGTCCGGCGCCGACGTCCGCCTCGTCGAGGTGCCGGACGAGGCCCACGCCATGCTCCGCAAGCCGGCGCTGTGGCACCGCACGGTGGCCGAGTTCGTCAGCGGCGCCCTGCTCGGGCGGCCCCGGACCGGCTGAGCGGCCCGGCCGGGCGACCCGATGTGGGGCGACCCGGGTGCGCTCGCCGACCGGCGTCCCGTCAGGTGTTCGGCGGCGTCCGCATGACCGCGAGCGCGTCGCGGTAGGTGACCCACCCGACCGGCTGGTCGCCGGCCTCGTCGAGCACCGGCATGCCGCCGACGCCGCTCTGGTTGAGCGCGTCGAGCACGGTGTCGAGGGTGTCGGTGACGCGGACCCGCTCGGGCAGCTCGGTGATGATGTCGGCGGGGACGACGTCGTGCCGGCCGTCGGCGAGGGCCTCGGACACCGCCCGGGCCGTGACGATGCCGTGGTAGCGACCGTCGGCCCCGGCCAGCGGCAGGACGCCGTAGCTGACGCCGGCCAGCCGGCTCGCGACGTCGCGCAGGGGTGTACCGCCCTCGACGGGCGTCGGCAGCGGCCGCATGACCTCGCGCACCGGTGTCCGGGAGGCGACCGACGGTGGCGTCTCCTCGAGGTCGACGCCGCGGCGGCGCAGCTTGAGGGTGTAGATCGAGTCGCCGGACAGGGCGTGGCTGACGAGCGTCGCGATGACGATGGCGGTCATGAGCGGCAGGATGATCGAGTACTCGCTGGTGAGCTCGAACATGATGATGACGGCGGTGATCGGGGCCCGGGCGGCGCCGGCGAAGACGGCGCCCATGCCGATGAGGCCGTAGGCCCCGACCGGCCCGGCGACGCCCGGCAGCAGGACGTGCGCGACGGCGCCGAAGGCGGCTCCGAGCATCGCGCCGATGAAGAGGCTGGGAGCGAAGACGCCGCCCGAGCCGCCGATGCCGATGGTCAGCGACGTCGCCACGATCTTGCCGACGAGCAGGACGAGGAGGAAGGCGATCGCGTACCGGCCGTCGATGGCGTCGCCGAGCACCGGGTAGCCGACGCCGTACATCTGCGGCAGGACGAGCAGCAGCAGCCCGAGCAGGATCCCGCCGACGGCCGGCCGGGCCCACTCGGGGCCGCGCCAGACCGCGTCGCAGAGGTCCTCGATCCGGTAGAGCGCCTGGGTGAAGAACACCCCGAGCCCGCCGGCGACGACCCCGAGCAGCGCGAAGAGCAGGTACTCGCTGGGATGCTCGACGGTGAACGGCGGGAGGGCGAGGAACGGCTCGTCGCCGAGGACGCCGCGTCCGATGGCCGACGCCGTGACCGCCGACAGGACGACGAGGCCGAAGGACTGCGCCGTGAAGTCGGCGAGGATCAGCTCCATCGCGAAGAAGACGCCGGCCAGGGGCGCGTTGAACGTCGCCGCGATCCCGCCGGCGGCGCCGCACGCGACGAGCACGCGCATCCGGGGCTCGCTGACCCGCACGACCCGGCCGATGGTCGAGCCCAGGGCCGAGCCGATCTGGACGATGGGTCCCTCCCGGCCGACCGACCCGCCGCCGCCGATGCAGAGGGCCGAGGCGAGGGCCTTGACGCCGGCCACCTGCGGCTTGATGCGGCCGCCCGTGCGGGCCACGGCGTACATGACCTCGGGGACGCCGTGGCCGCGGGCCTCCCGCGCGAACCGGTGGACGAGCGGCCCGTAGACGAGCCCGGCGACGACGGGCGCGAGGACGACGAACCAGCGCCCCAGCCACGGCAGGTGCGGGTTGGCGGCGCCCGGCACGGCGGCGTAGTCGGGGTGGCCGGACAGGGCGAGCGTGAAGACCTGGATCAGCCAGCGGAAGGCGACCGCCGCCGCGGCCGTCCCCGCGCCGACCACCAGCGCCAGGAAGAGCAGCCCGCCGCGGGAGCCGCGCAGGCGTGCGGCGCGGACGGCCAGCTCGCGGCGCCAGCGCCCGGGGGACGGTGCGCGGCGTTGCTCGCTGTCGTCGGTGGGGGAGGTGGCGGCAGCGGAGGACATATGTTGCAGTATGCAATAGTTGCACTCATGAGGGAAAATCGAGCCGATGCCGGCGCCGCCCCCGACGGCGGCGAGGAGGACGAGCTCGACGCGATCGTGGCCTCGGTGCTCGTCGCGTCGCGGGCGCTCGTCGGCGTCTCGGCCCGGTCGCTCGCCGACGTCGAGGACACGGTGACGCTCACCCAGTTCCGCACCCTCGTCGTGCTGCGCTCGCACGGCGCGACGCGGCTGGGGCCGCTGTCGGAGCGGCTGGGCGTGGGGGCGTCCAGCGCGCTGCGGACCGTCGACCGGCTGCTGGCCGGGGGGCTCGTGACCCGCGACGAGGACGCCGCCGACCGGCGGGCCGTCGTCATCGCCCTCACCGCCAAGGGGCGCCGGCTCGTCGACGAGGTGACCGAGCGCCGGCGGGAGGCCATCGCCGGCATCGTCGGGCGGATGCCCGTGACCCGGCGGCGCGGGCTCGTGGCGGCCCTCACCGCGTTCGCCGAGGCCGCGGACGAGCCCGTGCCCGCTCCGGCGGAGGGCGCCGCCGACAGCTGGTGATCAGGGCTCGCTCCTTGGCGGGTAGTGCGCGCGGAACGGGGCCTCGACCGGGGAGGCTTGGGTTCGCGCGAGGAGCCGGGGGGTGCGCCAGGAAGGCCTGGGTTCGCAGGACAAGCCGGGGGTTCGCAAGAGCAACCGGGGGTTCGACGTGTCGGTCAACCCTGGCGAACCCCGACTTCCCCGCCGGGGGCGGGAAAGTCGGGACGGGAGGGGCGGGGGCCGCGGATCGCGTGAGGAACCGGGGGTTCGCAAGAAAAGCCGGGGGTTCGACGTGCCGGTCAACCCTGGCGAACCCCGACTTTCCCGCCGGGGGCGGGAAAGTCGGACGAGAGGGAGAGGGGGCCGCGGATCGCATGAGGAGGCGGGGGTTCGCAAGAGGAACCGGGGGTTCGACGTGCCGGTCAACCCTGGCGAACCCCGACTTTCCCGCCGGGGGCGGGAAAGTCGGGGCGGGTGGGGGGCCGAGAGGGGAGGCGCGCCGGGGGCGGGAAAGCCGGGACGGGAGGGCGGGAGGGGAGAGGGGGGTGGGTCAGGCGGGTTCGGGGACGCGGTCGGCGCGTCGGGTGCGCAGCTCGGGGGAGAGGACGGCGAGGCCGAGCAGCGGCAGGACGGCGAGGGCGGCGAGGCTGCCCGGGACGCCGACGACGTCGCCCAGCCCGGCGACGGCCGCCGAGCCCACGCTGCCGCCGACGAGGAAGAGCAGCGTGGCGACGCCGAGGGCCACCCCGCGCACGTCGGCGTCGACGGCGTCGCTGACGGCCGCGCTGAGCGTCGGCTGCCCGAGGGCGAAGGCGACGGCCACCGCCAGCAGCGCGGCGACGACGAGCGGCACGTTGACCAGGGCGCAGCCGAGCGCGGCCAGCGCCAGCGACACGGCGGCCAGCACCCCGGCGGCCGCCAGGGTGCGCGGCGGGCCGATGCGGTCGAGCAGGCCTCCGCTGATCCGCGGCAGGAACGGCGCGAGGACGGTGCTGGGCACGAGGAGCAGGCCGACCTGCCACGACGGCCAGCCCTCGCGGCCGAGGACGACGGGCACGGCGATGAGCTGGCCGAACCACGCGGCGGGCACGGCGGCCGCCGCCAGCGCCCCGCGGACGACCGTGCCGTTGCGGACGACCGACACCGGCAGGAACCCGTCGGGACGACGCCGCACCCAGGCGCCGACCGTCGGCACACCGAGGACGAGCAGCAGCCCGCCGGTCACGGCGATGGCGAGCCCGGTGGTCGGCGACTGCACGAGCAGGACCAGCCCGCCCGCGGTCGCGGCGACGAGGACGGCGCCGAGGACGTCGAGCCGGTCGCCGGTGCCCTCGCGGGTCAGCGAGGACCAGATGGCGGGCAGGACGAGCAGCCCGAGGATGGGCAGGGCCATGACCGCGCGCCACCCCAGCCAGTTGTCGACGAGCCCGCCGAGCAGCGGCCCGGCGCAGACGATGGCCGTCGCCATGGCCGCCAGCCGGCCGAGCGCGAAGCCCCGCTCGGAGCCCTGGTAGCGCTGGTTGAGCACGGTGACGCCGAGCGTGGGGACGGCGGCGGCGCCGGCACCCTGCGCCATCCGCGCGACGACCTCGACCGTGAAGGTCGGCGCCAGCGCGGAGACCAGCGACCCGGTGGCCATGAGGGTGAGCCCGACGACGAGCGGGGTGCGCACTCCGACGAGGTCGGCGACCCGGCCGTAGACCGCGGTCGTCACGGCGAGCATGAGGACGTAGAGGCTGATCGTCCACGCGGCGACGCCGACCCCGACGCCGAGGTCGTCGGCGAGGTCGTGCAGGACGATCGACGCCGAGGACGACCCCATGCCGGCCAGCCCGAAGAGGGTGCCGAGGAGCAGGGGGACCCGGCGGGCGTCTGTCGTCACGAGTCCGGTCAACCCGCGGGGCACACCGGGCATTCCGCATCGCCACGCGGCACGGCAACCTTCGACGTCCGGGTCACGGTTCGCGCGCGATCCCGGAGCGGGGGCCTGCGACCTGCCCCATTTGTCGTTAGGGTCGCAGGATGATCCGGTTCGACGCCGTGACCAAGGAGTTTCCCGACGGCACGGTCGCCGTCGACGACCTCTCCCTCACCGCCCCGACGGGCAAGATCACCGTGCTCGTCGGCCCCTCGGGGTGCGGCAAGACGACCTCGCTGCGCATGGTCAACCGGATGATCGAGCCCACCCGCGGCTCGATCGCCCTGGACGGCCAGGACACCGGGCGGATGGACCAGGCCGAGCTGCGGCGCGGCATCGGCTACGTCATCCAGCACGCCGGGCTGTTCCCGCACCGCACCGTGCTCGACAACATCGGCACGGTGCCCCGGCTGCTCGGCTGGGACAAGAAGAAGGTGCGCGACCGCTCCCGCGAGCTGCTCGAGCGGGTCGGCCTCGATGCCCGGCTCGGCGACCGCTACCCGACGCAGCTGTCCGGCGGGCAGCAGCAGCGCGTCGGGGTGGCCCGCGCCCTGGCCGCCGACCCGCCGGTCATGCTCATGGACGAGCCGTTCTCGGCCGTCGACCCGATCGTGCGCGACCAGCTCCAGGACGAGTTCCTGCGGCTCCAGGACGAGCTCGGCAAGACGATCATCTTCGTCACCCACGACATCGACGAGGCCATCAAGCTCGGCGACCAGGTGGCGGTCCTGCGGGTCGGCGGCACGCTGGCGCAGGTGGCCGAGCCCGCGTACCTCCTCGCGCACCCGGCCGACGACTTCGTCGCGGACTTCGTCGGACGCGACCGCGGCTACCGGTCGCTGCAGTTCCAGGAGGCGCCGCGGCTGCCGCTGCGCTCGGAGCCGACGGTGACGCTCGGCGAGACCCCGGCCACGGACGCCGCCTGGCTGCTCGTCGTCGATGACCGGCGCCACCCGCTCGGGTGGGTCGAGCCCGGGCGCATCGGGGGCCGCGGGGTGCAGGACGCCGACCTGCACCGCGGCGGCACCGTCGCGCGGTCCGGCGGGTCGCTGCGCGGCGCCCTGGACGCGGCCCTGTCCTCGCCCGCCCGGCGCGGGGTGATCGTCGACGACAGCGGCGAGCTCGTCGGCACCGTCCTGGCCCACGAGGTGCTCGACGCCATCGAGGACACCGACCGGCCCGAGCGCGACGAGGGCGACCCCGTCCACGGCGGGGCCGTCGCCGTCGCGGGGGACGAGGCCTGACGTGGACTGGCTCGCGGCGCACTGGCGCGACGTGCTCGACCTCGCCGGCAACCACCTCTACCTGGCCGGCGTGCCCCTCGTCGTCGGGCTCGTCCTCGCGGTCCCGCTCGGCTGGGCCGCCAAGCGGTGGGACCGTTCGTACCTCGCGATCATCACCGGGGCCGGCCTGCTCTACACGATCCCGTCCCTCGCCCTGTTCGTCGTCATGCCGCTCATCATCGGCACCCAGATCCTCGACCCGATCAACGTCGTCGTCGCCATGTCCGTCTACACCGTGGCGCTGCTGGCCCGCACCGTCGCGGACGGGCTCAAGGCCGTCCCCGACCACGTCGAGCAGTCGGCGACGGCGATGGGCTACAAGGGGGTGCGCCGCCTCTTCGGCGTCGAGCTGCCGCTCGCCGTCCCCGTCATCGCGGCCGGGCTCCGGGTGGCCGCCGTGAGCAACGTCAGCATCGTCACGGTCGCCTCCGTCGTCGGCGTCCCGCAGCTCGGCAACCTGTTCATCGACGGGTTCAACCGGGTCATCTGGGCCGAGCTCGTCACCGGCATCGTCGCCACCGTGGTGCTGGCCCTCGCCCTCGACGCGCTCATCGTCGTCGGCTCGCGCCTCCTCACCCCGTGGCGCACGGCGGGCGGGGGTGCGGCGTGAACATCCTCTTCGAGTGGTTCGGCGACCCGGCCAACTGGAGCGGTGCCGACGGCATCGGGCAGCGGCTGTGGGAGCACCTCTGGTACACCGCCGTGACGATGCTCGTGGCCTCGGCGGTCGCCCTGCCGCTCGGCCTCTGGGTCGGGCACACCGGACGCGGGCGGTGGCTCGTCACCCTCGCCAACTCGGCCCGCGCCGTCCCGACCCTCGGGCTGCTGCTCGCGGCGTCGCTGTGGCTCGGCCCGAAGCTGCCGGGCGACTTCGCCTACACGGTGCCGAGCATCGCGGTGCTCGCCATCCTCGCAGTCCCGCCGTTGCTGGCCGGCGCCTACGGCGGCATCGACTCCGTGGACGGGGCCGCCCGGGACGCCGCGTACGGCGTCGGCATGCGGGGGCGTCAGGTGCTGTGGCAGGTCGAGGTCCCGAACGCGCTGCCGCTCATGCTGTCCGGCGTCCGCTCGGCAGTGCTCCAGGTCGTCGCCACGGCGACCATCGCCGCCATCCCCGGACTCGGCGGGCTCGGCCGCTTCATCATCGACGGCATCGCGCTCGCGGACTACGGACAGGCGGGCGGCGGCGCGCTGCTCGTCGCGGTCCTCGCCGTCCTGCTCGAGGGGATCCTCGCCCTGCTCCAGCGCCGCCTCGTGTCCCCCGGCCTCACCGGCCGCGCTGTCGGTGGGTCACGGAATGATGACGACTCCGCGGGGCCGGAAGAATCCGCCGACCCCACGGTTGACCTCCGTACGTCCGTGTGACCCAGACTCTCGACCACCGCTCGCAGGGCCGGTCGGCCCGACCACGAAGGGAACACCCATGAAGCGCATCACGACGGTCGTCGCGCTCGCCGCGGCCTCCATGCTCGGGCTCACCGCCTGCGGCGGGAACAGCGACCCGCTCGCGTCCGACACCGCGTCGGCCTCCTCCACCGGCGGGTCCGGCGGCGGCTCGGACGGCCCGATCGTCGTCGGCGGGGCCAACTTCTCGGAGTCGACGCTGCTCGCCGAGATCTACGCCGGCGCGCTGCAGGCCAAGGGCATCGACGCCTCGACCAAGCTGAACATCGGCGCGCGCGAGGTCTACCTGCGGGCGCTCCAGGACAACTCCATCCAGGTCTTCCCCGAGTACACCGGCGCGCTGGCGCTCAACTTCGACAAGGAGTACTCGGGCACCGACCCGGACGAGGTCTACGCGCACGTCCAGGAGGTCCTCCCCGACGACCTCACGGTGCTCGAGAAGTCCGCGGCCGAGGACAACGACTCGATCAACGTCACGAAGGAGACGGCCGACGCGAACGGCCTCAAGACCATCTCCGACCTGGCGAAGGTCTCCGGCGACATGACCCTCGCGGCGCCGCCGGAGTTCAAGAAGCGCCCGCAGGGCGTCCCCGGTCTCGAGAAGACCTACGGCGTGACCTTCAAGTCCTTCCGGCCGCTCACCGGGCAGGCCATCGTCCAGGCGCTGAAGAACGGCCAGGCCGACGCCGCGAACATCTTCTCCACCGACCCGGCGATCGCGGCCAACGGCTTCGTGACGCTCGAGGACGACAAGAAGCTCTTCGGGTCCCAGAACATCGTCCCGCTCGTGCGCTCCGACCGCGCCGACGAGGTCAAGGAGGCGCTCAACGCCGTCTCCGCCAAGCTGACCACGCAGGCCATCGCGGACATGCTCAAGCAGACCGACATCGACAAGAAGGACCCGGCGACGGTCGCCAAGCAGTTCCTCGCCGACAACGGCCTGGACGGCTGACCCCCGCCCACCCGGTCCGCACGTCCCCGGCCCGTCGCTCGACCTCCGAGCGGCGGGCCGCGGTCTGTCCCGGGGGCAAGGTGTCCGCGCGCCCACGCCCGATGACGTGCGTGGGTCGCGCGGGTCCGGTGCCTGTCAGTCCGACGCCAGGACCGCCGCCGCGCTCGCCCGCCGGAGCCGGAGCACGGGCAGCGCCGTGCTGACGAGGGTGACGGCCAGGACGGCCGCCGTGGCCACGGCCGCCGACCGCAGGGCGGCGGCCGGGGTGACGCCGAGCGCACCGGCGGCGAGGACGGCGGCGCCGGTACCCAGCGCCGCGCCGAGCAGGGCGACCACGAGGGCCTGGGTCGTGAGGAGCAACGCCAGCGTGCGGGTGCGCCAGCCGACGGCGGCGAGGGTCGCGAGCTCGGCGCGGCGCTCCCGGATCTCGGTGCCGAGCACGTGGTGGATGCCGATGCCGGCGAGGACGGCGGTGAGCGCGGCCGCCGCGAGGTCCGGGCCGCGGACCTGGACGGTGACGGCGTCGCCGAGGACGGTGCCCACGGCACGGCCCTGGAACTCGACCTGGACGGCGCGCAGCGTGGCGAGCACGGCGGTGGCGGTCGCGGCGCCGAGGACCGCGGCCACCGCCCGACCGGGCGCGACGACCACCGAGCGCCAGGCCAGTCCCGGCACCGACGCGACGCGCGGGCCCAGCCGGGCGACGCCGCCCAGCCCCACCGGACGCATCGAGCGCGCCGGTGAGGTCCGCGCCGCGATGAGCGCCGGCCCGGTCGCGGCCAGCAGCGCGACGCCGACGGTGGCCGGCAGTGTCACGAGCACCCCGACCCCGGGGGCGGCGAGGTCCAGGGCGTGGCGCACCAGCCAGGCCAGGCCGGCGCTGACGGTCCCGGCCAGGACCGCGGCGAGAAGGACGGGTGCGAGGACGCCGGCTGCGATGTCACGGGGGCGCCAGCCGAGCGCGACGACGGTCCCGATCTCGCGGCTGCGGGCCCGGACGGTGGCGAAGACGGCGTCGAGGACGACGAGGGCCGCGGCGAGCAGGACGAGGACCGCCAGGGCCGCCGAGGCGCGGTCGGCGGCGGTGACGAGCCGCGTCGCGACCCCCTTGACCACCCAGGGCTCGGTGACGGTCAGGGCCGGTCGGCCGTACCGCCCCGCGGCGACCTCGACGGTCCGTGGACCCGAGGACGCGCCGAGGGTGATGTCGACGTCGAGGCCGGTGCGCTCGGCGATGGCCTCGGCGGTGGAGCGCACCCGCTCCCGGTCCAGCGCCCCGACCCCGGTGACACCGGCCACCGCGACGCGGATCGCCGAGATCGGGCGCTGCGGGACCGGCGGCGTGCGGTCCAGCACCTGTCCCGCCGGGGCGGCCTCGGCCCAGCGCGCGGGGTCGTCGAAGGCCGTCAGTGCGTCGAGGGTCGTGAGCATCAGCGGCGGCGGCTGCGGGTAGCCCCAGATGGCGGTGGACGGCGACCACGGCCGCCCGTCGAGGGCGGCGCGGGAGGCGTCGTCGGCGCCGGCGGGCCGGGCGTCGCCCACCGTGCCGAGGGGCAGGCCGGTCAGCGAGTCGCCGGACGCGAGCCGGGACGCGTCGTAGACCCCCGTCCGGACCAGGGTGGGCGGTGCGAGCTCGACCGCGGCGAAGTAGCCCGTCATCGTCCGGAACGCGGTGTCGTCGCCGCCCGGCGGCACCGCCGACCCCTGTGCCCCCGGCAGCGGGACGCCGTAGCCCCAGCCGATGGGCGAGCCGAAGGAGCCGCGGGCGGTAAGCGTGCCGTCGGCGTCCGCGGCGAGCGTCAGGGGCGAGGTGCGGGAGACCCGCAGCACGGTGCGGCTCTGCGGGTCGCCGTCCTCGGTGGGGGTGGCCAGGGAGTCCAGGAGCGAGCGGTACGCGGAGCCGGCGTCGGCCGTGAGGTCGGGCAGGGTCCGGTCCGGGGTGCCGAGGAAGGCCCCCGGCACCGTGCCGTCGTAGCCGCGCTCGGCCAGCCGGTCGACGGCCGGCCCGTCGAACACCCCGACGGAGGTCCGGGCGTCCAGCTGGAGGTCGGGCCGGTCGGCGACGGCCACCGGGACGACCTGACCCTGCTCGATGTCGGACCCGAGGGCGAAGGTGCGCTCGGTGGGGACGCCCGGGGTCAGCCACGACCCGTCGACCACGGCGGTGTCGATGCCGGTGAGCCGTGCTTCGGCCGCGGGGTCGACCGCCGCGAGGAGGAAGGGGAAGGGGTACTGCAGGTCGACCAGGGTGGTCGTGCGCCGACCCGAGCCGCGCTGCAGAAGCTCGGTGGACAGGGCGATGAGCTGGGGGCCGTCCGTCGCGGTCGCGGTCTGCGCCGCGGGGGTGGCGAAGCGGACCTCGGTGCCGTCGGGCCTGTCCTCGACGATGCGGGTGCCGGTGGACGTGCCGTCGTCCGGAGGGAGCTCGAAGCGCACGGGGTTGGGCGTGAGGTACAGGAGCGCCGGCGACCCCGTCAGGCTGCTGGCGCCGTTGTCCCAGCTCCAGCGAGTCCGGGTCCGGACGACGACCGGGTGGTCGGTGCGGACGAGGTCGCCGAGGTCGACCTGCACCGTCGCGGTCGCGATGACCCAGCCGACCATCGCGACCGGGGCCGCGACCTCGACCCCGGGGAGTCCCTCGATCTCGCGCCACTGCTGCCGCGAGATGCCGCCCTCGACGGCGCCGAGGAAGCCCGGCTGGACGAGCCCGGTGGCCTGCTCGGCGGGCGAGCGGGACCCCGCCGGCCGCACGAGGATGTCGTAGCCGGCCGCCGCCGCGCTCGCGTCGACGGTGCCCCGGACGGCCAGGCGGGTCGTCTCGGTCGTCGCGGTGAGGACGCCGTAGGCGGTGCCGGCGACGAGCAGCGTGACGAGGACCGTCGCGAGGTTGCCCGCCAGCAGCCACCGGCCGCCGGGCCGGCCGCGGCGTCTCATCCGGGGTCCTCGACGCGGCCGTCCGCGATCCGCACGGTTCGGTCGCAGCGCGCGGCGACGTCGGGGTCGTGGGTGGCCACGAGCAGGGTCGCCCCGGCCTCGGCGCGCACCTCGAGCAGGAGGTCGAGCACCGCCCGGGCGTTCTCGGTGTCGAGGTTGCCCGTCGGCTCGTCGGCGAGGACGAGCACCGGGTCGGCGACGAGGGCGCGGGCGATGGCGACGCGCTGGCGCTGGCCGCCGGACAGCTCACCGGGCAGGGCGTCGCGGCGTCCGGCGAGGCCCACGCGCTCGAGGAGCGCGTCGGCGCGACGGTAGGTGTCACCGCGCCGGCCCCGCGGCACGAGGGGGAGCGCGACGTTCTCGACCGCGGTGAGCCCGGGGACGAGGTGGAAGGCCTGGAAGACGAAGCCGACCCGCCGGCGGTGCTCGACGAGGGCGCGGCCGCGCAGGGTGGTGACGTCCGTGCCGCGGACCGCGACGGAGCCGGAGGTCGCCCTGTCGAGTCCGCCGAGGAGGTTGAGCACCGTCGACTTGCCCGAGCCGGAGGTGCCCACGAGCGCGACGGCGGCCGGCTCGGTCACCTCGAGGGAGAGGCCACGCAGGGCGTCGGTCGCGCCCCCGCCCGACCCGAACCGCCTGGTCACGTCGCGGACCTCGATGTCCATGCCGCCCCCTCCACCCCGGCGCGCCCTGCACGCACCCTAGAGCCTCGCCGGCCGGTGCGGCAGGTGGCCGCTCAGTCCCAGGGGTCCGGCTCGTCGAGCAGCGCGGCGTCGCCACCGGCGTCGCCGTCGGCCGTGGGCGTCGGTGCGGTGCGACGCTTCTCGTTCTCGGCGTCCTCGGTGGCGACGGGTGCGGGGGTGGCGGGCTCGGCCGGGTCGTCCCAGGGGTCGACGTCGTCGGTGGACGCCGCCGCGTCCGCGCGCGCCTTCTCGGGGGCCGGCTCGCCCTGCGAGGTTCCCGCCACCGGGTCCGCCACTGCCTGCGGCTCGTCCCAGGGGTCGACGTCGTCGGTGGACGCCGCCGCGTCCGCGCGCGCCTTCTCGGGGGACGGCTCGCCCTGCGAGGTTCCCGCCACCGGGTCCGCCGCTGCCTGCGGCTCGTCCCACGGGTCGGGGTCATCGCCCGACGGGTCGTCGGCCTCGGCGGGTGCCTTCCCGGCCGGTTCCTTCGTCGCAGCGGGCGCCTCGGTCGTCGCGGTCCCGGGAGGTTCGTCCCAGGGGTCGGTGTCGTCGGCGGCCGGTGCCGCGGCGGGCGCTTCGGTCGTCGCGGTCCCGGAAGGCTCGTCCCAGGGGTCGCCCTCGTGGTCGGCGGCCGGTGCTGCGGGCGGCGTCTCGGTCGTCGCGGTGGCGGTGGGCTGGTCGTCCCAGGGGTCGCCCTCGTCCTCGGCGGTCGGCGTCTCGGTCGTCGCGGTGGCGGTGGGGCCGTCGTCCCAGGGGTCGGTGTCGTCGGCGGCGGGGGTCGCGGTCGGCGTTTCGGTCGTCGTGGTGGCGGTGGGGCCGTCGTCCCAGGGGTCGGTGTCGTCGTCGGCGGGGGTCGCGGTCGGCGTTTCGGTCGTCGTGGTGGCGGTGGGGCCGTCGTCCCAGGGGTCGCCCTCGTCCTCGGTGGCGGGCGTCGCGGCCGGCGTCTCCGTCGGCGTGGAGGCCGTGGCGGTGGGCTGGTTGTCCCAGGGGTCGCCCTCGTCGTCGGCGGCGGACGACGCTGCCGCGTTCTCCTCGGGACGCTCGTCCTCGACGAGCGTCGCCGCAGCGGCGCCCCCACCGGCAGCGGAGGCGGCCGCGGTCCCGGTCGGCGCCGCGGACTGCTCGCCAGCCCCGGTCCGGTCCTCCGAAGCGGGGGCGACCGCGCCGCCGTTGCTCCGGCGGACGGCCGCGAGCAGCATCTGCGCGACGTCGACGACCTCGACCTCCTCGCCGACGCCCTCGGCCTGCTTGGCCGTGAGCCCGTCGGACATCATGACGCGGCAGAACGGGCAGCCGATGGCGATGCGGCCGGCGCCGGTGGCCAGCGCCTCGTCGGTGCGGTTGGTGTTGATGCGGGTTCCGAGCTTCTCCTCCATCCACATCCGGGCGCCACCGGCGCCGCAGCAGAACGACTTCTCCGCGTGCCGGGGCATCTCCTTCAGCTCGACGCCGGGGAGGGCCCCGATGAGCTCGCGCGGCGGGGCGTAGACGCCGTTGTGCCGGCCGAGGTAGCAGGGGTCGTGGTAGGTGACGGTGTCCGCCGTCGAGGCGACGTCCTTGGCCGACGACATCGCCGGTGTCGCGTCCGGCCGGGCGACGGGCGTCAGCCGCTTCTCGCGCACCAGCCGGTTGAGCAGCTGGGTGTGGTGGACGACCTCGTAGGTCCCGCCGAGCTGCGGGTACTCGTTCTTGATGGTGTTGAAGCAGTGCGCGCAGGTGACGACGACCTTGGTCACGCCGAACTCGCCGAAGGTCTCGACGTTCTGCGCGGCGAGGGTCTGGAAGAGCAGCTCGTTGCCGGCGCGGCGGGCGGAATCGCCGGTGCACGTCTCGCCGTCGCCGAGCACGGCGAACGACACCCCGGCGGCGTCCAGCAGCTCGGCCACGGCGCGCGAGGTCTTCTTCGCGCGGTCCTCGTAGGCGCCGGCGCAGCCGACCCAGAAGAGCCAGTCGACCTCGGAGGCCTGCTCGACGTCCTGCCCGAGCACCTTGACGTCGAAGGGCAGGTCCTTGGCCCAGTCGAGTCGCGCCCGGGCGCCCATGCCCCACGGGTTGCCCTTGGACTCCATGTTCTTGAACAGTCCGCCGAGCTCGTTCGGGAAGGCCGACTCGATGAGCGTCGAGTACCGCCGCATGTCGATGATGTGGTCGACGTGCTCGATGTCGACCGGGCACTGCTCGACGCACGCGCCGCACGTCGTGCAGGACCAGAGGACGTCCTGGTCGATGACGGCGTCGGGGCCGTGCGGGTTGTAGGCGGTGAGCGGCGCGTCGGCCGACCAGCCCGTCGACCCGACGAGCGTCATCGCCGACCAGTCGACGACGTCGACCGAGCCGTGCGGCTCGACGCCGTCGGTCGGGACGGTCTGCGCGGCGGCCGTCACCGTCGCCATGGCCTTCTCGGTGTCGCCGTCGGCGTCCGCCAGCGCCCGGAGGTAGGGCGCCTTGGCGTCGGCGTGGTCGCGCAGCGTCATCATGAGCAGCTTCGGCGACAGCGGCTTCTCGGTGTTCCACGCCGGGCACTGGCTCTGGCAGCGGCCGCACTCGGTGCACGTCGAGAAGTCCAGCAGGCCCTTCCACGTGAAGTCCTCGACCCGGCCGACGCCGAGGACGTCGCCCTCCTCCATCTCGTCCATGGCCTCGAGGTCGAAGGGCTTGCCACCGACCGTCATCGGCTGCGCCGCACCGAGGGCCGTGCGGCCCGAGGACTCGCGCTTGAACCAGATGTTCGGGAACGCGAGGAACCGGTGCCAGGCAACGCCCATCGTCGGCTGCAGGGAGATCGTGATCATCCAGGCGAAGGAGATGAGGATCTTGACCGTCGCGACGAGGTAGACGGCCGAGGCGATGGCCGGCAGCGTCGAGCCCTCCCACCAGCCGGCCATCCAGCCGGTGAGCGGGAAGTGCAGGTACAGCGACGACCCGGGCTCGGCCCGCTGCGCGATCGCGGCCTCGAGCCCCCGGAGCAGGAGGATGCATACGGTGACGCCGAGGATGGTGAGCTCGACGTAGTACGCCTGCCAGAACGTCGAGCCGAAGAAGCGGGAGTAGCGGCCGTCCTTGCCCTTGGCGCTGCGCGGGTGCTCCTTCTGACGGACCGCCATGAGGACGACGATCCCGACGAGGCCGGCCCACGTGAAGAGCTCGACGAGCCACTCGAACGGCGGGAAGTGCCCGATGACCGGCAGACGCGCGTCGGGCCGGAACAGCTGGAGCAGCGCGTTGACCAGGGTGGAGAACAGGATGATGAACGCCAGCGCCGTCACCCAGTGCGCGGCGGCGACCACCGGCAACCGGCTCATCCGCGTGTGCCCGAGGAACTCCTTGGCCAGCGTGGCGGTGCGCGCACCCGGGTCGTCGCTCCGGCCGGGGGCCGGCCGGCCGAGGCGGAACTGCGCCACGAAGCGGCCGATCTGGCGGGCGAACAGCGCGACGGCCACGACGGTGACCAGCAGCGAGACGACGACGGCGACGACCTGCAGCGGCGTGGTCCCGCCGAGCTCCGCGTAGGAGAGGTCGCCGGCCAGGGCGGGTGCGGGCGCGGAGGCGAGCATGCGCGTCAGCGTACCTGCGGTAAGCGACCGCTCACCGATGGTTGTGACGCCCGTCAAACCCCAGGTCCGGGGCGTCCGGGACGGTCGTCCGAGGGTGGGCGGAGGTCCATCGGCGACGCATGGGACGGACACAGCGGACCCACAGGGACCCGCGGCTACGGTGAGCCATGCAGCCGCAGCGCCTGGCGCAGCACGACCTCGTCCGCAGCGCGATGGAGCGCGACCTCGTCCGGGGCGCCGTCACCGAGGCCCTCGGCCAGACCGACCGGGAGAACCCCGTGCTCGCGCGGAGCGGTGGGCCCGCGGGCAACGTCGTGCTCACGGCGTGGACCGGCCTCGTGCTGCTCGTCCTCTTCGTCGCCGAGCTGCTCACGCTGGTCGACGTCCGGGGCCTGATCTCCTGGCACGTCGCCATCGGCGCGCTGCTCGTCCCGCCGGCCCTGATGAAGACCGCGAGCACCGGCTGGCGGTTCGCCCGCTACTACCTGCGCCACGAGCCCTACGTCGCCGCCGGCCCGCCGCCGACGCTCCTGCGCTGGCTCGGGCCGCTCGTCGTCACCTCGACCCTCGGGCTGCTGGCGTCGGGCATCCTCCTGGTCCTCCTGGGCGAGGAGACCGGACGACAGACCGTCGTCTCCGTCCTGGGCCAGCGGGTTGACTGGGTCACCGTGCACCAGGCGTTCTTCGCGGTGTGGTGCGTCGCCACCGGGCTGCACCTGCTCGGCCGCATCGTCCCGGCGCTGCGGCACACGCTGTCCCGGTTCGGCGCCCGGGCGGTCCCCGGCCGGGCCGGGCGGGTCGGCGCGCTGGCGCTCGCCGCCGTGGCGGCCGTCGTCGTCGCCGTGCTGCTCGTGCAGGCCGACGGGTCCTGGCAGGACGGCGGCCGGCCGGGCGGGCCTCCCCCCGGCGCCGCCGCGGTGCTCCCCTGACGCCGGGTCGGGTGCCCGGGTGGCTGCCGGGGCGACCGCCTCGGCACCCGACATGGACGCGGCGGGGCGACGAGACGGCGTTGCCCGCGCGATAACGGTCTGTTGGAATAGCCATAACGAGCCCGGGGTTGGCCCGGGCAGCAGGACCGATGCTGCGCGCCGTCGCCCGCCCGGGTGCTCGGTGCCCCCGACCGAAAGGCGACGCGATGCCCATCCTCGACGACGTGACCCAGGCCGTCGGCAACACCCCGCTCGTCCGGCTCAACCGGATCATCGAGGGCGACGCGACGGTCGCCGCCAAGCTGGAGTTCTACAACCCCGCCAGCTCGGTCAAGGACCGCATCGGCGTCGCCATCATGGACGCCGCCGAGGCCTCCGGTGACCTCAAGCCCGGCGGCACCATCGTCGAGGCCACGTCCGGCAACACCGGCATCGCGCTGGCCATGGTCGGCGCCGCCCGCGGGTACAAGGTCGTCCTCGCCATGCCGGAGTCGATGAGCAAGGAGCGCCGGGCCCTGCTGCGGGCCTACGGCGCCGAGCTCGTCCTCACCGACCCCAGCCTGGGCATGAAGGGCGCCGTCGCCAAGGCCGACGAGCTCGTCGGCGAGCGCGAGGGCGCGGTCCTCGCCCGCCAGTTCGCCAACGCCGCGAACCCCGAGATCCACCGGCGGACCACCGCCGAGGAGATCTGGAAGGACACCGACGGCCAGGTCGACATCGTCGTCGCGGGCATCGGCACCGGCGGCACCATCACCGGCGTCGGCGAGGTCCTGAAGTCCCGCAAGCCCGACGTGAAGATCGTCGCCGTCGAGCCCGAGGAGTCCCCCATCCTCAACGGCGGCCAGCCCGGCCCGCACAAGATCCAGGGCATCGGCGCCAACTTCGTCCCCGAGATCCTCAACACCGAGATCTACGACGAGGTCATCGACGTCAACGCCCAGACCTCGGTCGAGTGGGCCCGCAAGGCCGCCACCCAGGAGGGGCTGCTCGTCGGCATCTCGTCCGGCTCGGCCCTGGCCGCCGCGAACGAGGTCGCCAAGCGCCCCGAGAACGCCGGCAAGACGATCGTCGTCATCATCCCCAGCTTCGGCGAGCGCTACCTCTCGACGATCCTCTTCGAGGGCCTCGTCGACTGACCATGTCCCTCCTGCAGCGCGCACGGGCGAACGTCCGCGAGGACCTCGACGCCGCCATGCGCCGCGACCCCGCGGCGCAGAACCGGGTCGACGTCGCCGTGAACTCGCCCGGCCTGCACGCCATCTGGGCGTACCGGGCCGCGCACGCGCTGTGGGTGAAGGGCCCGACGTACCGGCCCGTCGCCCGGGCCCTGTCGACCCTGACCCGCGCCGCCACCGGGGTGGAGATCCACCCCGGGGCGCGGATCGGGCGCCGGTTCTTCATCGACCACGGGATGGGGGTCGTCGTCGGCGCCACCGCGGTGGTGGGCGACGACGTCATGCTCTACCACGGGGTGACGCTCGGCGGCCGGTCGCTGCAGCGCGGCGTCAAGCGGCACCCGACCCTCGGCGACCGGGTCATCGTGGGCGCCGGGGCCCGGGTGCTCGGCGACATCGAGGTCGGGGCCGACGCGCAGATCGGGGCCAACTCCGTCGTCGTCAAGGACGTCCCGGCGGGGGCGGTGGCCACGGGCATCCCGGCCCGGGTCCGGATGCCGGCGACGCCCGACGAGGACCCCTACGACCGCCTCTACGCCGAGCCCGCCATCTTCATCTGACGACGGGCCGGTCACGCGGGGCCGGCGCTCCACTCCGACCCGTACACCGAGAACACCCCGGCGGCGGGGACGGCGGCGACGACCTCCGCCCAGGCCGCGGTCGCGTCGGCCCCCGCCGCCAGCCGCCGGTGGTGCTCGACCATCGCCTCGGCGGCCAGCGCGTCCCCTACCGGAGCGACGGCGGCCAGCACGCTGTGCGCGCCCAGCGACAGCAGCGCGGTCGCCAGTCCGAGCGGCTCCTCACCGGCCCGGGTGGAGAACTGCCCGACGTCGCACGCGGCGAGGACGACGTGCTCCGCGGTGAGCGGCCGGGGCAGCTCGTGGGCGAAGACCGGCCCGTCGGCCATCCGGACCGAGGAGAACAGCGGGCTCTGCGCCTCGTGGGTGCCGTGCGCCGCGAGGTGGACGACCCGGGCCCCGGCCAGCGCCGCGACGACGTCCTCGCTGCGCGCCGGTCCGTCACCGCCGCGCGGGGCCTGCGACCACGCGCGCCGCACGGCCGCGACCTCCGGGCCGGTGTGCTCCAGGCCGGGCCCGTAGAGCGCCCGCGCCGTCGCGGCGCCCGGCGGGGTGCCGTCCCGCCGGGGTCCGCGGACCCACCGGGTGAGGCTCGGTGCCACAGACACCGGACGCCCGGCCAGCGACGGCAACAGGTTCCACGGCAGTCCGGCGAGCGACTGCGACGGGACGACGACGAGCCGCCCCGAGTCCCCGAGGGCCGGCGCGAGCAGGGCGTCGACGCGCGTCAGCGAGGACTGCGTGGCCCGGTGGAGCGCAGCCGCCATCGGCGAGGACGGGGCCAGCGTGGCGCGAGCGCGCAGGTCGCGGCGCAGCTGGGTGACGAGCGCGGCCGCCGGCGCGGCGTCCCCGAGGCGCAGCAGGGTCGCCGGCCCGTCGGCGAGGACGACCGCGTGCCACGCCCCGTCGTGCTCGAGCAGCTCGACGACCGTCGTGCCGCGGTCGGCCGCCGCCGCCCGGGCCTCGTCCGCGGTGACCGGCGCCCCGGTGACGGCGGACCCGGCGGTCCGCACGAGCACCCACTCCCGCTCGGCCACCTGCGCCTCGAGCTCCGCCACCTGCGGCGCGAGCTCCCGGGCGTGCTCGGGCCCGCCGACGGCGCCCAGCTGCCGCAGTCGGCGCAGGTCGCGGGTGAGGTCGACGAGCTCGGGGTCGGTCGGCGCCGCCACGGGGTTGACCCGGTGCGAGATCGCGCGCCAGCGCTCGACCGTCGCGAGGACGTCGTCCGGGTCGCCCGCCGCCGTCGCCCGGTCGAGGTCGAAGGCCCGCAGCCGCCGGGCGTGCAGGGCCAGCGCGGCCCGCAGCTCCAGGCTCGAGGTGCGGAACTGCTGCGCGGCGAGCAGGCGGCTGCCCTCGGCGAGGCAGGCGGCCGCCTCCTCGGACCGGCCGCGCGCGTCGTGGATGCGCGCGCGGACGAGGGTCGTGTGCAGCCGTGCGCCGAGCTGGTCGACGTCGTCCTCACCCAGCGCGTCCAGCCGACGCTCCGCGCTCGCGGGGTCCCCGAGGAGCACCCGCGCCTCGGCCTCGACGCGCACGGCGTCCCGGTCGGCCGGGGTCAGGGCGAGACCGCGGCCGTCGGCGAGACGGGTGAGGCTCGTGACCGCCTCGGCCAGGCGGACGCCGGCCGCGACGTCGACGGTGAGGCGCAGCAGCTCGGCGTCGCGGACCAGCCCGTGCGCCTGCCGCGTGCGGTAGGCGGCCAGCGCGCCGCGCAGGTGGTCGCGGGCGCCGTCCAGGTCGCCGACGAGCAGGTCGCAGCGGGCGATGCGCTCACCGATCTCGCCCTCCTCGAGGCGGTGCGACGCCGCCCGGGCGGTCGCCAGCGCGTCGGCGAGGACCCGGCGCGCGGCGTCGACGAGCCCCGCCTCGGCCAGCACCTCCGCGTAGTCGAGCCGCGCCCGGTCGCGCACCACCGCGGCGTCCGTCGCGTCGACGGCCCGCATGAGGACCAGCGCCCGCCCGAGGTCGCCGTCGACGAACGCGAGCTTGGCCAGGTTGTGCCGGGCCTTGAACTCCTGCTCCGGCAGCCCGTGCTCGACGGCGAGCCCGAGGGCCACCTCGGTCTCGCGCGCGGCGTCCGCGGACCGGCCGACGCCGAGGTGGGCCTGCCCGCGGTTGAGGTGGAGGGCCCACCGCTGCGCCGGGTCGAGCACGGACTCGTCGGTCACCTGTTCCAGCGCGGTGAGGGCGGCCTCGTAGGACCACACCCGGCCGTGCAGCAGCCCCTCCTGGATCCAGGACAGGGCGGTGAGCAGGGCGTCGTCGAGCTCGACCGCCGCCGCCCGGGCCTCGCGGAGCATGAGGAGCGCCGGGCGGTGCCCCCGCAGCTCCAGCTCGGCCCAGGCCCGGGTAATGAGGACCCGCGCCCAGAGCCAGCGCGCGTCGCGATCGGCCCGGCCGGCGACGAGCCCCAGGGCCTCGTCCAGCGACTCCGCGGCGTCCTCGAACCGGCCCACCTCGTTGGCGTGGCGGGCCGCGGCCATGAGCCGGTCGACGCGCGCGGACTCCTGGATCGCCGCTCCTAGAGCTCGATGGCGGGGGTGATGATCGGCGGGGCGCCGGGGTCGCGCCGCCGCAGGACGAAGTTCACCAGCCCCCGTTCCACCCCCGCGAACCCGAACCGCCCGTCCTCGTCCGTGACGGTGTTCCGGGTCCGCCCCCGCTCGCGCAGCTCGACCTCGATGTCCCCCTCGCTGACCCACCCGACGATGTCCGTCCGGGTGGTGTCGCCCGGCTCGAACGAGACCATGACGCTCAGCCCGTCCCGCGCGAAGGTCACCGTGTCGGCGCGGTCGTAGTCGGTGCCGCGGACGGCGAGCGGACGGTCCTCGCTGACGATCTCGGCCACCTGCGCCTCCAGCGCGGCCACGGTCATCGCGAACTTGATCCGGTCCAGGAGGTCCTCCGGGGGCGGGTCGAGGTCCTCGTGCAGGTCGCGCAGCTCGGCGAGGAGGACCCGGTCGACCTCGTCGAGAGGCTGCGCGGCGAGCCGGAACTCGTGCTCGGGGGTCGGGGTCATGTGGACAGCTCCCATCGGGGATCGGCGGTCAGCGAGGCGCGCAGCTTGGCCAGGCAGCGGCCCCGGGTGGGTCCGATGGACCCGACGGGCATGCCGAGCGCCTCCGCGACGTGGGCGTAGTCGGGCCGCTCGGCGAAGGCGACGGCGCGCAGCAGCACGCGGCAGCGCTCGGGCAGGCGGGCGAAGTGCCCCCAGACGACCGAGTGCTCCTCGGCGTCGAGGAACGCGGCCTCCGGGGACGGCGAGCGCTCGTCCGGCTCGAGGTCGCGGACGTCCTCGTGGGCGGACGGCTCCTCGCGGCGGGCGCGCGCGCTGCGGCTCCAGGCGTCGCGCTTGGTCGTCGTGATGAGCCACTTGAGGACCGACTGCGGGTCGGCGATGGACGCGGCGTGCTCGACGAGCTTGAGCCATGCGTTCTGCACGACGTCCTCGGCGCTCTGCCGGTCCACGCCCTGCTGGCGGGCGACCGCCCAGAGCAGCGGCGTGACCTCGTCGACGAGCGTCGACATGCCCGACGCGTCGCCGTCGCGGAACGCCCGGAACGCGTCCGCGGCCCTCGTCGCGAGGCTCTCGGAGCCGGCCCCGGTGTGCATCACGGTGCCGTCCCCAGCGCCCGCTCCACGGCCTCGGTGACGACAGCGACGCGGTCGGCCGGCCTGACCGGCATCTCGACGTCGGCGAGGGCGGCGGCGATGAGGCCGGTGGTCACGGGGGCGGCGAACGACGTGCCGCTCCAGGTGCCGAAGCCGCACGCGTAGCGCTCGGGGTCTCCGCTGTCCCGCACCGGGTTCGGCGTCGGGTCGGCGCGCAGCGTGCTGCGGATGGACCCGTCCAGCGTCGTCGGCATGGTGCTGACGACGCCGAGCCCGCGGCGGTAGTCGGTGACCCACGGCCCGGTGTTGGAGAACGTCGCGACCCCGCCGGCGCAGTGGTCGAGGGCGCCGACGCTCGTGATCGGCACGGCGTCCTTCGGCGTGTGCCGGGAGAGGGCGGCCGGCCAGAACTCCTCGGTCGTCGCGCCGTTGCCGGCGGCCGCGACGACGGCCACGCCCGTACGGGCGAGCTCGAGGAGCAGCGAGAAGATCGAGGCCTCGGTGACCTGGGGCTCGTCGTCCTCGTGGTAGTAGCCGAGCGAGATGTTGACGACGTCGACGCCCCGGTCCTCGTTCTCGGAGAGGTGCCAAACCGCGAGCAGGTTGAGCGCCTCCAGCACGTCCTCCTCGCGGGCCGACCCGTCGCCGTACATGACGGGGACGTTGACGAGGTGGGCGTCCCCGGAGTGCTGGCGGACGACGCCGGCGACGAAGGTGCCGTGGCCGCACATGGGGTCGAGGGTGCGGTTGAGCATGTCGACGCTGACGCCGCCGACCTCCGGGTCGGTGTCGGCGGGGAAGCGCAGCCCGATCGGGCCCCCGTCTACGCGCGGGTCGCGGGTGACGAGCGGCGATCCGTCGAACCAGTCGTGCGCGCCGAGCCCGCTGTCGACGACCGCGACGACCGGGGTGTTCTTACCGGTGCGCGCGGGGGCGTCGAGGTGGACGACGACCGGGCTCTTGCCGACCGGGACGCCCGGCGTACCGACGCCGCCCCAGTAGCCGACCCCGCCCCAGTAGCCCACGCCGCCCCAGTAGCCGACGCCGCCCCAGTAGCCGACGCCACCCCAGTAGCCGACGCCGCCCCAGTAGCCGGCGGACATGAGGATGTGGTCCAGGCTCCAGCCGGCCACCGCGTCGGCGTCGTCCTCGCGCCGGACCTGCTGGATGACGTTCCAGGCGTCGACCGGCGCCAGCGGCCGGCGGCGTCCCGGGGACTCCTCCTCGGCCGGCGGCTGCGGGACGAGCTCGACGACGGAGTGGGTGGCCGCGTCGAGCTGGTCGAACACCCCGTTCTCCGCCGCCAGGTCCGCCACCCGGCGGGAGGTGAAGCGCGCCTCGTAGCCCATCGTCTGGCCGAGCTGGTTCAGCCGGTCCAGCGCGCGGTCGGCGCGTCCGCCCTGGAGGCCGGGCACGATGATGCGGTCGGGCACGTAGACCACCGGCCGCGGTCGCCGGCCCGACGGCGTCCGGTCCGCGGTCTGCGGGTCGAGGACGACGGCGCCGAAACGGCGGAGGGCGGACTCGGGGACGCCGAAGACGGGCGGGTTGGGGCCGGGCGGGATCGGCTCTCCGGGCGGAGGCTGCGGCTCAGAGGCCATCGCGTGACTCCTGTCGAGGACAGAGGGGGCTCCGGCTCGGGCGCCGTCGGCCCAGCGTAGTGAAGCGGGGGGACGCTGGACAGGAGTCCCGAGGGGCCGCGGTGATACCTCCCGGGGCCCGGCCGTCCGGTCCGGACGGAAAAGTCCGTAGGGGGCGTATCACCGGGGCGGTCCGCCGCTCCTCGGGGTCGTGGGCTCATCAGGGCGCCACGGCCGGGGTCCGTTGCAGGGCGGGCCCTGGTCGGCGCCTGAGCAGTCGAGGTCGACCCCGTGCTCCGGGTGGGGTCGGCGTTCCGGATCCCCTCACGGGGCGCCGGCCATGCCGGTCCGTGGCGTTGTCAGAGGGCGCCTC
>NZ_SAYU02000110.1:0-280 GCF_004025965.2 Phycicoccus flavus
ACCGCGCCCTGGGCCGGCGCACCCCCGCCGCCGCCTACACCGCCCGACCCAAAGCCGGACCCCCGGGCGAACCCGCGGACCAGGCCCACACCCGCATCCGCCACGACCGCGTCAACAACGGCAAGATCACCCTGCGCCACGCCGGCACCCTGTACTCCATCGGCCTCGGCCGCCACCTCAACAGCCGCCCCGTCACCGCCCTCATCCACGGCCTGCACATCACCATCAGCGACGCCACCACCGGCGAGATCCTGCGCGAGCTCACCCTCGACACCACCCG
>NZ_SAYU02000110.1:290-6729 GCF_004025965.2 Phycicoccus flavus
CAACCCTGAGGGTTCGGGGAGTCCGCGATGTCCTGAGACATCACATTGCGCGCCCGAAGGGATTCGAACCCCTAACCTTCTGATCCGTAGACCGCCGGTGAGGATCCCGGAGGCGACCCGGCACGCCACCAGCCGACACCCAGTTCGCGGCAACGTAGCAGGTCAGCGATGCTGCTTGCCTGGCTGTCGCCCGCTGTCGCAAAGGGTCGCACCCTGCCGTCTCCTGCACCGGAGAACGACGTTTTGGGGCCGTTCTTGAGCCACACCTCAGCCCGACGGACTTCCGCAGTCGTCTTACACGCTGTGTTACGTCCGTGTCGTGGCCGCGACGATCACCTTCCGCCCCGACGAGGACGCCGCTCGGGCACTCGCCGCGCTGACCCGAGACGGCACCTCGGTCTCCGCCGCAGTCCGCGCCGCGCTGATCGACGCCGCCCGCGACCGAGCCCGCTCGGCGTTACGCGCAGAGGCTGCCGCGCTGGCAGCCGACGAGCACGACCGAGACGAGGCCGCGCAGGTCCTGCGGGACATGGAGACGCTGCGTGCGTGGTGAGGTCTTCCGGCTGCGCGCGCCTCCAGACGCGCGGGGTCACGAGCAGGCCGACTGACGGTTCGCGCTCGTCGTCCAGTCCGACGATTTCCCGCTCTCGACCCGGCTGGTCGCACCCACGTCCACCTGGGCGCGCGCGGCCAGCTTCAGACCCGAGGTCCTGATCGGCGGCCGACGGACGGTGGTCCTCCTCGAGCAGACGACCGCCGTCGGTCCCGGCCGCCTCGGTGACAGCACGGGCCACCTGACCTACGACGAGCTCCGTCGTGTGGACGCAGCCCTGCGCCTCGTCCTCGACCTGTAGCGGACAGGCTCGCTCACCCAGCAAACCCTTGGTGGTGGCCGCCCCCCTCCGCACCACAGATCGGTTGTCACCGATCGATGCAGCAGCCCCACGCGTGCTGCAGGACCCGGGGAGGGTGCACCGCCCTGAGTCTCCCGGAGGATGACTCAGGGCGGTTCAGGTCCCCACTCGGCAGGGTTGCCCGACGCAAGAACCGGGTGTCGCCTTACCTGGTCAACATCAGTCAGCGCCCCGATGAAGCTTCCGATCGGGCCGTGCCCGGCGCCCGAAGGGCGACTTGATCATCGGCTGAGCCAACGCCTGCGCGATAGCCATCATCGTCGAACGGACCATCGGCTACGCGATGCTGGTTCCGCTGAGAGCAGGGTTCCGAGCCGAACCGGTGGTCCTCGCCCTAGCCGCACGGATCAACACCTTGCTTGAGCAGTTGCCGCGCACCCTGACGTGGGACCCGCGAGTCGAGATTCGGGACTGCAAGAAGGTCCAACTTTTCGCCGACATTGACATCTACTTCTGCGACACCCATTCACTTTGGCAACGGTCAACCCACAACAACACCAACGGGCACGTGCCGGGCTCCAGCCATGCCCGACGATGAGCCGGGCCGCTCTGAGTCTGGCGCGTGGGATCAGGCTCCGCATTGGAATAGGTAGCGCTGGCGCTTAAGGCCTCACCGTCGTGTGGAGCGGTTCCTAGATGGCTCCACTCCACATCAGGAAGCTTTCTCCCTTTTACGCAACAGATCGTGTCGTCGTAGGATCTCGACCAACACTTCTGGGCACCACATCTAGGCCGCCTCTTGGGGGTGAAGCACGATCTTGCCGTACACCTGACGGTCGCGCAGCGCGCGGTAGGCCGCACGAACGTCGCTGAGAGCATAGGTCGCCCCGATGGGGACGAGCAGGTCATCCGATGCCGCGCGCTCGGCGAGCTCGGCCAGCGCGGGCAGTCCACCGGCGTCGCGGGTGCCGAGCGCTTTGACGCCCTTGTCACGAGCACCGGGGTAGTCCACGACTGTGTTGATTCGGTCAGGGTCGATGTCGAGGCTCAGCGCCAGATCGAGATAGTTGCCACCGACGGCGTCGATGAAGGCCGTCATCGTCTGGGCGCCGGCCGCTGCCCGGATGCGGCCCGTCTCGCCCTCACCGTAGAGCACGGGCTCGATGCCCAGCCGGCGGAGCAGTTCGATGTGGCGGCTGCTGGTGAGCCCGAGCACGCGGGCGCCGCTGCGAACGGCGTACTGCGCGGCCACCAAACCCACGCCACCCGATGCGCCGGAAATCACGAGAACATCGTCCGCGCCTGGTGTCACTGCCTTCCAGGCGCCCACTCCGGCCATCGGCGTGGTAGCCAAGGAGGCGGCGATGTCCCAGCTGAGCCGGGCAGGCTTGATCACCACCTGCGTGGCGGGCACCGCGACCTGTTCGGCGTGGGCGTCCCAGCTCTGCACCCACCCGAGGACTTCGTCCCCGACGGCGACATCGACGACCTCGGCGCCGACCGCGATTACCCGACCGGCGAGGTCGCGGTTGGGAGTGAACGAGGATCCGTGCAGGGCCGGCAGTGCCCCGGGGTTGAGGGCAGCGGCCTCGACCTGGACCAGCACCTCGTCAGCTACCGGTGTAGGCGCGGGGAGCTCGTCGAGGTAGAGCTCGTCGATGCCGGCGAAGCGGTCGTAGCGGACTGCGTGCATGGCGGTCTCCAATCGGTGCAGTGTGGCTGTGTCGGTGCTCTTCGGTGGTGCTCTCGGCCGGTCCTGAGGTACTTCCAAGTTCGTCCCAGCCGATCGGGGACTCATGGGCGTTCGGTCCATGGTGCGTCCTGCGGACGTCGCACGGCCGACTCGCGACACGCGGTCCAGGTTTCCAGGCCTCACGTCGCGGAGCGGCGCGCGATGAGCGAGGCCGACGTGGTGCAGCGACCCGTCTCGGCGGCATGGGATGTGGGGCCGTCAAGGATGCACTCAACTGGAGCGCACCAGGGGCAAAAGGATGTCGTCGACGACGTGCTGTACGAAGAGTTCGTCGCACGGTTGGCCCTCGACGGTCAGCCGGTGCAAGATCAGCGCCGGTGCGACCTCACCTACCAAGGATGCAGCCGCAGGGGAAAGAGGCGCTACCCCGTCAAGCGTGTCGTGGCGGAGCACGCTCACGAGTGCGTCGGTGTCACGCCGCAGCACCTGCTGCATGTTCGCCGCCAGCTGTGGGTCGCTGCGCATGCCGGCGAACATTGCGTACAGCAGACCAGCGCCCTGGGTCGAGATCTCGGAGCCGAGCCGACGCACGGTCTCCAGCAGCATCTCGCGCATGTCCGCAGGGGGGGTAGCGAGGCGGCGCGAGTCAGGCCGTGCTCGGCGATCGACCGCGGCGGTGACGAGCGACGCCTTATCCGGGTAACGCCTGTAGACAGTAGCTTTTCCGACTCCCGCACGCTCGGCTACCCCGCCGATGGAGAGACGGTCGTAGCCGACCTCGAGCAACATCTCTAGCACCGCGTCGAAGATGACGACGTCACGGCTGGCGTCGCGCGGGCGACCTTGTGCCTTCGCCATGTCAATCCTCCCTTCATGTGGCTCACGAGTCGGCATGGCTTCGGACTCGCGCATTAACGATACGATACTATATCGTTTCTTATATCACAAGCGCACCTCGGCCACGGGCGCGACGACCCTGCGCCGGCCACCGAAGAAGCGGCCTGCAACCGGTCTTCTAGTAACGCGGCGGCCTGGCACCCGACGTCCGCGGCCCGAGAGGACCGACGTCGCTGTGGGTTGCGAGCTGGACCCTCCAGGGCACCGAGCCCGCCGATATGACTCAGCTCCGGGACAACCCCACCGACCGGACGTAAGCCATTCTCATCCCCCCGCCGCACTGTCACCGTTCGCACCCCTCTACGGCATGCTCAGCGACCGCGCCGGCACCACCTGAATCATCGGTGTCGGTCTGCGGTCAGGCGCCGATCCCGGAGCGCTTCCCCAGCACGGCCGTCGGGCCCTGACCTCACCGCCCGCGCGCGCCGACCTGAAGGCAGCAGCCGCCCCTCATCGGGCTCGCCGGCCACACCCTCCGCGCAGCTCGACTGCGCGCAATATCGCCATGGACGTCCCACTCATGCCGGCCAATACCGGGCTGCGCACGCTTCGACGTGGGGGTCGGCGTCACGCCGCCCGTCAGGTCGACGCGAGGAGGCCCATACCGATGTTTGCGCACTGGGCATAAGAGGGGTACTTTCGAAACGCACCGGTATCGTATCGTTGATAAAGGATCGATCATGTCCTCCTGGCCTCCCATCGTCTCCTCACCCGCCCACAGTCGCTGGGCGGTGCTGGCCGTGGTCTCCGTCGCCCAGCTCATGGTTGTGCTCGACTCCAGCATCGTGAACATCGCGCTGCCACAAGCACAGCAGGACCTCGACATCGCCACCCTGTCCACGGCGCAGTGGGTGGTGACCGCCTACGCATTGGCGTTTGGTGGTCTACTCCTCTTGGGCGGCCGCGTCGCGGACCTCTTCGGACGCGAGCGCGCCTTCCTTGTCGGTCTGGTCGGCTTCGCAGCGGCCTCTGGTCTCGGAGGCGCGGCGCCGACCGCGAGCGTGCTCTTTGCGGCGCGAGCACTGCAGGGATCGTTTGCTGCCTTGCTTGCGCCCGCCGCGCTGTCGATCATCGCCACCACCTTCGTCCAGCGACAGGAGCGCGCCACTGCGCTCGCGGTGTATGGCGGGGTGGCAGGTGCCGGTGCCGCCATCGGCCTCCTGCTCGGTGGCTTCCTGACCCAATGGTTGAACTGGCGATGGTGCCTCTACGTCAACGTTCCGCTGGCCCTCGTCACCACCGTTGCTGGCTTGCGACTGCTGCAGCAGACCCGCGGCGTGGGTTCGAGGGCCTTCGATGTCGTCGGGGCCGTGCTCAGCTCGGGCGGCTTGGCCGCCCTGGTCCTGGGCACTACGCGAGCGGGTCAGTCCGGTCAGGGATGGGGGTCTACAGGCGTGCTTGGCCTGCTGCTGGTAGCGGTGGTGCTGCTGGCAGCTTTCGTGGCGCGGGAGTCGCGCGCCTCCTCGCCCCTGTTGCCGCTACGCGTGGTCCTCGACCGCAACCGCGGTACCGCCTTCCTGGGTGTCCTCTTCGCAGGGTTGGGCCTCTTCGGGATGTTCTTGTTCCTCACCTTCTACTTCCAGCAGATCCGCGGCTACGGGCCCCTCGCATGCGGCCTGGCGTTTCTGCCGTTCAGCCTGGGCTTTCTTGTCTCTGCGGGCCTGGCGAGCCGACTGATGCCACGTCTTGGTCCCAAGCCCCTGATCCTCGCGGGGCTTCCGGTCGCCGCCGGCAGTCTCGCGGTGCTGTGCACGCTCCGGGTCGACTCCCCGCTCGTGGTCCATGTGCTCCTGCCTGAGGTTGGGATCAGCATGGGCATGGGACTGGTCTTCGTCGCGCTCTCCTCACTCGCCCTGCACGGGGTGGGCGCTGAGGACGCCGGGGTGGCGTCCGCGCTGTTCAACGCCAGCCAGCAGGTCGGCGGTGCGATCGGCACGGCTGTCTTGTCGACGATCTACGCCCAGGCGTGGACCGACTGGCTAGAGACGCACGGACAGGATGCGATCGCCTCACCTTCTGGCCCACAGCCGCCACCGATGGCATCCGTCGCTGGTTACCACGTGGCATTCGCTGTGGCGGCCGGGTTGCTCCTCGTCGCCCTCGTCGCCGTGCTCTTGATGGTCGACGCCACTCGCGAGTCCGTCGAGACGGAGACGCCCGCGGCGGAGACCGTCGACCCGCCGCCTGCTCCTCGGACCCAAGACGGCGGCTCGCGCCACGAGGTCGGCCCGACTCACGACGACGCCAGGTCCGTGCAGTGACGAGCGCTGAGGACCGAGCGGCCCGGCGCGCCCTGACTATCGCGCGTGACTGCCCGCCGCAAGCGCGCACCATCGACATCACCACCTTGGGCCGCCGCAGCGGTCGACCACGACGAATCGAGATGTGGTTCTACCGTGTGGACGGCGCGCTGTTCCTCACCACACAGCCGGCCCGACGCAGCTGGTACGCGAACCTGCTGGCCGACCCGACGCTGACCGTTCACGTCAAGCACTGCCTGACCGCTGACCTGCCCGCGACCGCGCTACCCGTCACGGCCACAGCCCGCCGTCGGCGAGTTTTCGGCCGCGTGCTTGAGGATCTCTCCCAGTACCTCACCCCTGACCAGACCAGCGCGCTGCCCCCGCTCGAAGCGTGGGTGGAGGGCAGCCCGCTCGTCGAGGTGCGGCTTTCCTCAGATCGCGCCGCAATCCTTCAGAAGAATGCCAACGCACGGGGAGAACGACCATGAGCTTCACCTTGGACACCGACATCGCACAGGCTCTCAACGCGGGGCCTGGCGGTTTCACCCCACCGGACAGCGTCGAAGAGATGCGTCGCCGCGCATCGCTCGTGGCTCAACGCCACCGAACCGAGGCCAGCGACAGCGTCGACGTCGGGTGTGTCCGATGAACGGTGTTTCCGGCGTTCATCTTCAGAGGTTCTCGGCGGCCGGCATGCGGTCGGCGAAGGTGACAGGGAACGCGTTCAACGCAGGCTTCCACCGCACTGCCCA
>NZ_SAYU02000111.1 GCF_004025965.2 Phycicoccus flavus
TCGGGGTCGGGGGCGGCGTCGGTGGCGACGACGTCGACGAACGGCCGCCCGGGGTCCATGCCGCGGAAGCGGATGCCGGTGAGGGCCCAGCCTCCCCCCGGCAGCCCGAGCACCCGGTTGGCCCAGGCCAGCGGGTCCGTCACCCGCGCGGAGCCGGCCGCGCGGGGGCCGATGGCCTCGCGCAGCCCGGCGCCGAAGCCGGCGTCCGCGACGCGGTCGACTTCGTCGCCCAGGTGGCCGGCCAGCTGGGCCCGCAGGGCGGCAGGCCGGTACCAGTCCCGCAGCACCGGTGCCGCCTGCCCGACCCGGGCCGCGACGGCGCGCTCCAGCAGGCCGGCGGGGTCCGCGGTCGGGAGGAGGTCGTCGGCCACGGGCTCAGGACACCACCGCGGACGGCGCCTCGCCACCGCTGCGGCGGCGGCCGCGGGCGGGCGGGGCGACGGGTGGGGGCAGGGCGACCCGGGACGCGAGGTGCGGTGAGGGGAACGTGCCGTGCGGGAAGCCGAGGGCGGCGACGAAGTGCTCCTGGAAGCGCGGCTCGACGGCGGTCTCGACCTTCTCGACGCGCCCGGTGACCTCCTCGACCTCGCGGCGCGCGGCGGCCGACAGCAGCACCATGAGCGACCCGCGCCCGGCGGAGTTGCCCACCGAGCGGATCCGGTCGAGGTCGCAGTCCGGCACGAGCCCGAGCACGGCCGCGTACAGGGGGTCGATGTGGCTGCCGAAGGCACCGGTCAGCCGCACCTCGTCGACCTCGTCCACCCCGGCCCGGTCCAGGAGCAGCCGGCAGCCGGCCTGCAGCGCGGCCTTGGCCAGCTGGACGGCGCGCACGTCGGCCTGCCGGACGACGATCTCGGGGTCCTCCCAGAGCCGGTAGCCCCAGGTCCGCCCCTCGGGCACCATCCGCGCCGAGTCGACCGGCCGGATCGTGCCGTCGGACCCGACGACGCCCGCGAGGTACAGCTCGGCGACGGCCTCGATGATCCCGGACCCGCAGATGCCGGTGACCCCGGCGCGGCGGCTGCGGCGGGCGAACTCCGGCTCGTCGGACCAGGCGTCCACGCCGATGACCCGCACCCGCGGCTCGTAGGTCGCGCGGTCGATCCGCACGCGCTCGACGGCGCCCGGTGCGGCCCGCCGGCCGCCGGAGATCTGCGCGCCCTCGAAGGCGGGCCCGGTGGGGGAGGAGGCGGCGAGCACGCGGTGCCGGTCCCCGAGGACGATCTCGGCGTTCGTGCCGACGTCGACGCAGAGCAGGAGCGCGTCCGACCGGTGCGGGCCCTCGGCGAGCACCATGGCCGCGGCGTCGGCGCCCACGTGACCGGCCACGCACGGCGGCAGGTACACCCGCGCCCCGCGGTGGACCCCGAGCCCGAGCGTCGACGCCGCCACCGTCACCGCCCCGCTCGTGGCCAGGGCGAACGGTGCCGACCCCAGCCGGGTCGGGTCGAGCCCGAGGACGAGGTGGTGCATCACCGGGTTGCCGACCATCGTCAGCTCGAGGACGTCCTCGGGGGAGATCCCCGCGTCCTCGCAGAGGGTGACGACGAGCCCGGCCAGCGCCTCGCGGACGGCCGCGGTGAGCCGGGCGGCGCCGCCGGGCTCGAGCATGGCGTACGACACCCGGCTCATGAGGTCCTCGCCGTAGGCGATCTGCGGGTTCATCCGCCCGGCCGACGCCAGCACCGCACCGGACGCCAGGTCGCACAGGTGCGCCGCCAGCGTCGTCGACCCGACGTCGACGGCCACCCCGTGGGCGGCGTCGCGCAGCCCCGGCCAGACGGCGACGACCTCGCGGCCGTCCCGGACGGCGACGGTGACCTCCCGGTGCCCGGCGTCCAGGGCGGGCTGCAGGGCCACGAGCACGTGGTGGTCCGGCCGCACGTCCGCGAGGCCCCACTCGGCCGCGAGGGCCGCGGCCAGCCGCTCCGCGTCGCCGGTCGGCTGCTCCAGGATCGGCTCCGGCAGCTCGACGTAGTGCAGGCGCAGCACGGGGTCGACCGCGACGTCGGGCCGCCCGGCCTCCTTGCGGACGACCTGCCGGTGCACCTGGCTGGCCTCGGGGACGTCGACGACGACGTCGGCCAGCACCTGGGCGGCGCACGCCAGCCGGTGCCCCGGCGCCAGCGGCCGGCGGCCGGCGTACCCGGTCTCGGGCAGCGACGGTGGCGACAGCCGGCCGGGGTCGGCGGGCAGCCCCGGACGCTCGCCGAGGGTCACCTGGCAGCGTCCGCAGAGCCCGCGCCCGCCGCACACCGAGTCGACGTCGACCCCGAGCGCGCGGGCGGCGTCCAGCACGGTCGTCCCGGCCGGCACCGTCCCCCGCCGCCCGGACGGCACGAAGGAGACGGTGACCGGCGGGTCAGCCGGCACGGGCAGCCCGGCGCCGGCCCCCTCGCCGGACGGCCGCGTCCTCGGGCGAGCGGTGCTGAGCGATCCAGCGAGCGCAGTGCGCGTCGTTGCCGGTGAGCACGTCGGCGGCCATGACCGCCTCGCGGACCTGCGCCTCCAGCGGGTTGGTGATGGCCGAGCTGAGGCCGGCGCCGATCGACATGGCGAGGAACGCGGCGTTGATGCCGGGCCGGTGCGGCAGTCCGAAGGCGATGTTCGAGGCGCCGCACGTCGTGTTCACCCCGAGCTCGTCGCGCAGCCGGCGGACGAGCGTGACGACCTGCCGCCCGGCCGTGGCCACCGCCCCGATGGGCATGACGAGCGGGTCGACGACGACGTCGGCCGCGGCGATGCCGTGGTCCGCGGCCCGCTGGACGATCCGGCGGGCGACCTCGAAGCGGACGTCCGGGTCCTCGTCGATCCCGTTCTCGTCGTTGGTGATCGCGACGACCGCGGCCCCGTGCCGGGCGACGAGCGGCAGGACGGACTCCAGCCGGTCCTCCTCGCCGGTGACGGAGTTGACGAGCGCCTTGCCGTCGTACGCGGCGAGCCCGGACTCCAGGGCGGCGACGACCGAGGAGTCGATGGACAGCGGCACGTCGACGACGGCCTGCACCCGCCGGACGGCCTCGGCGAGGATCGCGGGCTCGTCGGCCAGCGGGATGCCGGCGTTGACGTCGAGCACCGTGGCCCCGGCCTCGACCTGCGCCAGGGCGTCGGCGACGACGCGGTCGTAGTCGCCGGCGACCATCTCGGCCGCGAGCGCCTTGCGGCCGGTGGGGTTGATGCGCTCGCCGATGACGACGAAGGGCCGGTCGTGGCCGATGGTGACCTCGCGGGTGGCCGAGGAGAGCAGGGTGTCGGTCACGGGGTGTCCTCGCGGGCGTCCCGGACGGCGCGGACGATCTCCTCGACCCGCTCCTTGGGGTGGGCCTGCTCCAGGGCCGCGACCTCGGCGGCCACCTCGGCGTCGAGGTCGGGGCCGCACGGCCGGGTCACGGTGCGCCAGTGCTCCATGTACTCGTCGGCGCCGGCCAGCCCGCCGCCCATCGCCGCCCGGTCGATGGCGCGCTGGAAGCGCGGGTGCAGCTCGGCGCGGGCGCTGCGGGCGGCGTCGCGGGCGACGACCTGGGCCGGGAGGTCCTGCCACCAGATGACGCTCAGCTGGGGTCCGGTCTCGCGCGGGCTCACGCCGGGGCCCCTTCCAGCGCCGGGGCCGACCCGCGTCGCTGGAGCACGAGCCGCTGGGCGGTCTCGGCGGCGACGGCGGCGTCGCGGCAGTAGGCGTCGGCCCCGACGGCCACGCTGAACTCCTCGTTCACCGGCGCCCCGCCGACGAGGACGATGTAGTCCTCGCGCACGCCGCGCTCGACCATGGCGTCGATGACGACCTTCATGTACGGCATCGTCGTCGTGAGCAGCGCCGACATCCCGAGGACGTCGGGCCGGTGGGTCTCCAGCGCCTCGAGGTAGGCTGCGGCGTCGTTATTGATGCCGATGTCGACGACCTCGAAGCCGGCGCCCTCGAGCATCATCGCCACGAGGTTCTTGCCGATGTCGTGGATGTCGCCCTTGACGGTGCCGATGACGACCTTGCCGACCGGCGGCGCGCCGGTCTCGGCGAGCAGCGGCCGCAGCAGCGCCATCCCGGCCTTCATCGCGTTCGCCGCCAGGAGCACCTCGGGGACGAAGAGGATGCCGTCGCGGAAGTCGACGCCGACGATCCGCATGCCCTCGACGAGCGCCTCGGCCAGCACGCGCTGGGCGTCCCAGCCGCGGCCGAGGAGGATGCGGGTGCCCTCGGCGACCTCGTCGGCCAGGCCGTCGTAGAGGTCGTCGTGCATCTGCTCGACGAGCTCGCCGTCGGCCAGCGCGCCGAGGTCGATCTCGGGTTCGGACATGGGTCTCTCTCCTCGGCTCAGCCCTGCACGGTGTAGCTGCTCCCGGGGGTGACCTCGCGGTTGCGCGAGAAGACCCCGAGGTCCAGGGGCGCGCCGGTGTGGCGCGCGGTGACGACGAGCGGGTCGGCGTCGTGGTCGTGCCCGCCCTCGACCGCCTCGACGAGCTCGGCGACGCAGTGCCCGGCGACGGGCGCGTTCTTGAACTGGTTGCCGGAGGTGCCGATGGCGACGTAGAAGCCGTCGAGGTCGGTGCGGTCGTAGACGGGGATCCAGTCGTCGGCGACGTCGTAGACCCCGACGACGCCGGCCGGGCGGTTCGGGATGCGGAGCCCGGGCAGCCGCTTGGCCAGCCGCAGCGTCTGCCGCTCCCAGCCGGCCGGCGTGACGGTGGCCGGGTAGTCGTCGAGGTCCTCGATCCACTCCAGCTCGTCGCAGGCCGGCTCCAGCGACCCGACCGACAGCGTCCCGCCGGTGCCGGGCCGCACGTAGACGCCGGAGTCGTCGTCGCTGAGCAGACAGGTGAGCGGCGTCCCGGTGTCGTCGAGCGGCGAGGGCAGGTGGTGCACCTCCTGGCGCATCGGCCGGGTGCGGATGCGCATCGTCCCGGTGAGGCCGGCCAGGTCGTTGACCCGGGCCGAGGCCGGGCCGGCGACGTTGACGACCACGGGGGCGGCGACGGTGCTGCCGTCCTCGAGGCGCACCCCGGTGACCCGGCCGGCGTCCCGCTCGACCGCGACGACGCGGGTGCGGAAGCGGAAGGTGGCGCCGCGGGCCTCGGCGGCGCGCTGGAGGTTGTGGCTGGCCAGCTGCGGGTCGTCGACGTAGCCGGCGTCCGGGCTCCACAGGGCGCCGGGCAGCGGTGGCGCGTCGTCGGGGTCGGCCCAGAACCTCTCGGAGTCGACCGGCACCGGCGGGCCGAGGCGGCGCGCGTCGACGAGCGGGACGCGACGGGCGAGCTCGGCGGCGTCCCAGGACTCGTACGGGACGCCGAGCGCGTCGAAGTGGCCCTGCACCCGCTGCACCCAGCCGCTGCCGTCGTCGACGAGCGCCATGCCGCAGGTGACGAGGCGGGCGAGGCCGCGCTCGTCGGGGACCTCGGACCCGCCGTCGGCGAGGTGGTTGGCCCACCCGCGCCAGTAGTGCAGGCCCTCCCAGGCCATCGCGCACCCGGCGGCGGTGGAGTAGGAGAACCGGACGATGGCGCTGGAGGCGCTCGTCGACCCGAAGCCGGCGGCGGGCAGGGCGTCGACGACGAGGACCTCCCGGCCCCGACGGGCGAGCTCGAAGGCGACGGACGCGCCGACGACTCCCGCGCCGACGACGACCGCGTCGGCACGCGGGGAAGCGGGTGGCGCGCTGAGCGCCATGTCCACCTCCTCGCCAGCCTCGTGCCGACCAGGTGATTACCACAATGCGGGAATCTGTCGCTGGTTACCGTTGAGCGGTAAGGTACGCCGCGTGAGCAGCGGAGTCCAGAGCGTCCAGCGGGCGGTCGCCCTCCTCGGCGCGGTGGCCGAGCGACCGGCGGGGCTCGTCGACCTCGCCGGGGCCACGGACCTGCCGGTCAGCACCACCGCGCGCCTGCTCTCGACCCTCGTCGGCGTCGACGCGCTGCGCCGCGACGACGACGGCACCTACCGCATCGGCCCGGCCGTCTCCGCGCTCGGCGGCGAGGCCGAGGAGCGCGAGCAGACCATCGAGGACGTCGCCTACCCGCATCTCGTCGGGCTCGCGACCCTCCTCGACGAGGCCACCGGGCTGTCGGTGCGCGCCGGCGACGACACCGTCACCGTGCTCCAGGTCGACACCCCCCGCCCGGTGCAGGCGCAGAACTGGGAGGGCATGCGCTGGCCGCTGCACGCCGGGGGGTCGGGGCTGTGCGTGATGTCGACGTGGTCCGCCGAGGTGCTCGAGCAGTACCTGGACGAGCACCCGGACGCCGCGACGGTCCGGCGCCGCCTGGCCGAGGGCGACCCGGACGGGGTCTGGTGGACGGTCGAGGACTACGTCGAGGGGCTGACCAGCGGCGCCGTCGCGGTCCGGGACCGGGACGGCGCGGCGGTGGCGGCGATCTACGCCTACGGCCCGTCCTACCGCTTCCCGGACCCGGCGCGGGTGGCCGAGGTCGAGAGCGCGCTCGTCGAGACCGCCGGGCGGGTGGCCCGGGCCTGGGGGTCGCAGCTGGCCGGGCCGGTCAGCAGTCCGGAGGAGGAGTCCCGATGACCGAGCACGCCGTCACCGCCGCGCCCGTCGACCCCGCCGGCACTGCCGGCCCCGACGCCGGGGGCCGCCCCGAGCGCGGCCGCCGGCGCCGGCGCGAGGCCGCCGGTCCCG
>NZ_SAYU02000112.1:0-765 GCF_004025965.2 Phycicoccus flavus
ACGGGCGGGGTCGCGGAACACGTCCGTCGACCAGACCCGCAGGTGGCGCCACCCGCGCGTGGCCAGCATCTCCGGCCGCAGCCGGTCCCGGTCACGGACGGTGCCGACCGCGGCGTAGGCCGGCCCGTCGGCCTCGACGGCCAGCAGCATCCGCCCGGGGGTCGTCGGGTCCTCGACGGCGAGGTCCACCGGCGAAGACGAGGTGCCGACCCGTTCGTGCACGGTGAGCCCGTGGGCCCGCAACCTCCGGGCCAGGTCGGCGAGCACGACCGACCCACCCGCCGCGGTCGCGCCGCCGGACGTCGCAGGGGCGGTCGGCAGGACCTCGTCCGGCTCGTCGGCGACGGGCGAGCCGGCCGGCGCGCTGTCGTCGGCCAGGGCCGTCCCGTCCGTCGTGGCGGTCTCGTCCGGCGCCTCGTCACTCGTCGCGTCGTCGGCCGTCGCCGTCCCGTCGGTCACCGTCCCGTCGGTCGTCGCGGCCGCGTCCGTCACCCCGCTGGTCTCGTCCTCGTCGGTCACCGCGGCGTCGTCCGGTGCCCCGTCGGTCACCGGGTCGTCCGGCGTCGGCGCGTCCGCCGTCGTCCCGCCCGCGGGCACCGTGACGTCCGGGCGGACCCGGGCCGGCGGGGCGCCCTCGGCCTCGGCGTGCGCGAGCAGGCGGCGCAGGAGCCGGGCCCCGGGCGTCCGCAGGCGCTCCGGGTCCAGGTCGTCGGAGGAGATGGACGTGACGACGGTGAGCCCGCGGCGGGCACGGGTCAGGGCGAC
>NZ_SAYU02000112.1:775-6545 GCF_004025965.2 Phycicoccus flavus
GACGTCGTCCCAGGCCTGGCCCTGGACGGTGGCGGGCTCGCGGACGGCGAAGGGCTCGGGTCGGGTCTCGTTGAAGAAGGCGAGCTCGTGCGGCCCGAGCCGCGACAGTGCGCCGCGCAGGGCCTCCTCGACCCGCCGGCGGTGCCCGGGTGAGAGCGCGAGCACGACGAGCGAGCGGTCCGGGCGGGAGCGGGCGTGCTCGAGGACGAGCCCGACGACCCGGTCGACCTCGGCGTCGGTGGACTCGACCGCACCCTGGCCCGCGGGCGCGATGCCGACGCCGTCGACGGGGACGTGCCGCACCACCGGGTCCCGGCCGGCGCCGGGGAAGGTGACGACCCGGCCGTCGTACAGCTCGTCCCGGACGAAGGAGACGAGCCGCTCGTCGAGGGCCCGGTAGTGCCAGGACAGGGTGCGGACGGGCAGCATCCCGTCGAGCACGTCCTGGACGGACCGGCCGTCGACGTCCTCGGGAGCGTCGGCGCCGGCCGAGACGGTGAAGGGCGCGGGGGGCAGCTGCAGCGGGTCGCCGACGAGGACGACGCGGCGCGCCCGGGAGAGCGCCGGGACGGCCTCGGCGGGCGAGACGCGGGAGGCGTCCTCGACCACGACGACGTCGAACAGCTCGCCGGGCGGCAGGACCGACGGCACGGCGAGCGGGCTCATCGCCCAGCACGGCCGGACGGCGGTCGCGAGCCGGGGCGCCGCCCGCACGAGCTCCGGCAGCGGCCGTGGCCGGCCGGACCGGGTCGCGTCCTCGCGCAGCACCGCCTCCTCGGCGGGGGCGGCGCGCAGGGCCTTGGCGGCCTCCTCGGCGACGGCGCTGCGGATCCGGGCGGGCCGGGCGGCGAGCGCGTCGAGGTCGGCCCGCACGAGGGTCTCGACGGCGGCGGTCAGCGCCTGTGCGTCGTGCCCGGCGACGCGGTCGTCGTGCTCCCCGATCTCGTCGGCGAGGGAGCACCACCACACCCAGTACGTCTCGGTGCCCACCCGGTCGGCGGGGACCCGGCGGGCGCGGAGGTCCTCGACGAGCGGCAGCAGGCCGTAGGTCGCGAGCCGGTCCAGCGCCGCCCGGATCCGCGGCGCCGGACCGAGCCGGGGCACGGCGGCCGCCAGCGTCGAGACGCGACGCCGAAGGGCGGCAAGGTCGAGCTCGACGAGCCGGGGCGAGCCGTCGTCGGGCAGGTGCCGGTCGAGCCACTCCAGGTCCTCGAGCAGGGTGTCGTGGGCGAGGCGGGCGCGGTCCAGCTCGACGGGGATCTCCGGACGGCCCCCGGACCCGGCGAGCTCGCGCCAGGCGTCCCGCTGGGCGTCGGCCTCCTGCAGCGCACCGTGCAGGTCCGTGGGGGGTCGGCCCGGCCGGAGCAGGGAGCGTGCCTGTCGGCGGACCCGCCACCGCTCGAGCACGCGCAGGTCGCTCCCGGCGCGCCGCCGCTCGGAGCGGCGGGCCGTCGCCGCGACGAGGTCTCGCAGCGGGATGTCGAAGACCTCCGGCCGGAACACCTCGAGGGTGTCGCGGACCTGGCCGACGGTCGTCAGCACCCGCTGCCAGTCCAGGACGGTCGGGGCGGCGGGCAGGTGGACGCCGCGGAAGACGTCGGCCAGCGTGCGCCGGGTCTCGTCGACGAGCCCGCCGGCCAGCCGCTCGACGCGCTCCCGGGCCTCCTGCGCCTCGGCGTCGTCGGCCAGCCGGGCACCGAACCACGGGTCGCTCGCTCCCCCGTCGTCCCAGGCGGCCAGCCCGGCGAGACGGACGAGGGTGTCGGCGGCGGCGTCCCGGGTGTCGGGGTCGAGACGGGCGAGCCCGGACCCGGCGACCCGCACCCGGGAGCGCGGCGGCGGGTCGAGCAGGCACAGGCGGCTGACCTCCTCCTGGACGGCGTGCAGCGTGACGCCCCAGGGCTCGCGGCGGCCGTGCAGCGCGGCGAGGTGCCGCTCCAGGAGGTCGGCGGCCTCCGTGCGCCCGCGGCGGGCGGCGGCGTCCTCGCGCTCGGTGCGGCGGCTCGTCCCGGTGGTCCGGCGGGCCTCGTCGACCCGCCGGTCCAGCGTCGTCACGAGGTCCCGGACGACGGCGGCCCGGCCGTGCCCACCGTCGGCGAGGTCGAGCAGGAGGTCCTCGAGGCCGGCCGCGGCCAGCCGGTCGCGGACGGCCTCGACCGAGGCCCGCTGGGGGGAGACGAGGAGGACCGAGCGGCCGTCGGCGGCCAGGGCGGCGACGAGGTTGGCGACGGTCTGGCTGGCCCCCGTCCCGGGCGGGGTGCGCAGGTCCAGGTGCGACCCGGCGCGGACCGCCGCGACGGCCTCGAGCTGCGAACCGTCGGCGTCCAGCGGGGTGACGTCGGCGTCCGGGTCGGCGGCGAGCCCGCCGACGTCGGCGCCCACCGAGACCGCCGGCAGGGCGTCGGGCACCCCCGCGAGCGCGGCGACGACGTCGTGGCCGGCGAGGGTCTCGGCCTGGGCGGCGAGGTCGGCCACGAGCGCGACCTTGTGGGACGGGAAGGTCGTGAGGACGACGCGGGGGTCGACCGACAGGTCGGGCACGTCCTGGCAGGCGGCAGCGAGCGCGGCGTACGCGGCGTAGGGGTCCACCGAGCCACCGGTCGTGGCCAACCGCTCCAGGTGCGCGGTGTCGAGGGCGATGTCGTGCGCCGAGCGCAGGTACTGGACCAGGGCGGGGTTGACCTCGAGCTCGGCGCCCGGCTCGAGCACCCAGTCCAGGCGGCGGGCGTCCTCGGGCCGGGTCCGGCAGGACCGGAGGAACACCGGTGCCGCGGGTTCGCGGGGCGCCACGCGGCCGTTCGGCAGGACGACCGTCCACGACGCGGTGCCCAGGCCGAGGAAGGCGGTGCGGATGCCGTGCTGGGACTCCAGGTGTGCGGCGGTGTCGTGGACGCGCTCGACGCGCCGGCAGGCGTCGGCGAAGGCCTGCGGCTCCCGGACGAGCTCGCTGAGGCGCACCCGCTCCCCGGAGAGGACGGCGGTGCGGGCGCCGAGGTGCGCGGCGGTGAGGTCGAGCGTCCCGGTCGGCAGGTCCCGGTACCAGAGCAGCGTGTTCGGCCCGCCGAGGTCGACGAGCTCGCGGGACCACCCGGCGCGCGCCTCGGCCACGAGGTCGGCGCGGCGGTCGGCACGGTCCGGGGCCACGCTCAGGTGTCCTCCCCGTCTCGGGTTCTCCGGCGCGACGTCGGCGGTCCCCTGGCGGGCCCGCGTCGTGCGCGCCCGGCCGCTCGCAGTCACCGCAGCAGGCTAACAACGGCCGGTGGCCCGGCCCGGGAGGCGCGGCGGGGCCCGGGAGCACCGCCCCGGACGCCCTCAGGCGGGTGGTGCGGACACCCGTCCGGAGCGGGTGAGGCCGGCGAGCAGCCCGACCGTGACGGCCACCCCGAGGGCCAGGAGCGCGAGGACGTGGAAGCTCGCCCGGTCGACGACGACCCCGGCCAGCGCGCCGCCCGCGGCCGCGGCGAGACCCATGACGACGTCCGCGGCGCCCTGCGCGCCGGGTCGCTCCGCGACGGGCACAGCGCCGGTGAGCAGCGTCGACCCGGAGACGAGCGTGCACGACCAGCCCAGCCCGAGGAGGAACAGCCCGGCGACGAGCGTGGCGGACTGCCCCACCGGCGACGCGGCGGCGAGCAGCGTGGCCGCCGACAGCACCCCGGCCCCGACGAGGGCCACCGCCCGCGCCCCGACCCGGTCGACGGCGGCCCCGACGAGCGGGGAGAAGGCGAACATCCCGAGGACGTGGATGCTGATGACGAGACCGATGACCTCGAGGGCCGCGGCGCCGTGGGACATGTGCAGCGGCGTCATCACCATGACCGACACCATGACGACGTGGCCGAGCGCGAGAGTCAGCAGGCCGAGCCGCGCCACCGGGTCGGCCCCCACCACCCGCAGGCCCCGGAGCACCGAGCCCTGGAGGACGGGGGCCACGGCGGCGGCACCCGCGCCGCCGTCGTGGGTCGCGGGCTCGCGACGTCGGGACTCCAGGAGCGGGTCGGGCCGCAGGAGGACGAGCAGCACCCCGACGGCGGCCACCGCCCCGAGCAGGGAGAAGACGAACGGGCCCGCGAGCACCGGCAGACCGAGCGCCCGGGCCACCGGCTCGCCCGGCCCGACGAGGTTGGGGCCGAGGACGCTGCCGACCGTCGTCGCCCAGACGACGACGCCGATGTCCCGCCCGCGTCGCTGCGGCGCCGCGAGGTCGGCGGCGGCGTAGCGGGTCTGGCTGTTGGACGCCACCGCGCCTCCGAAGAGGAAGCTCGAGACGAGCAGCAGGGGGAAGCTGCGCAGGACCGCCGCCACGAGGATGCCGGCGGCGCCGACCGCGGCCAGCGCGTACCCGAGGGCGAGGCCGGGGCGGCGGCCGCGGGCGGCCGTCACCTGCGCGATGGGGATGGCGACGAGGGCGGCGCCGAGGACCTGGAAGGTGCTGCCGAGGCCCGCGTACGTCGCCGACCCGGAGATGTCCTCGGCGAGCAGGGCGCCCACCGCGGCGCCCGAGGAGACGCCGATCCCGCCGAGCATCTGCGCGCTGACGAGGGTCCGCACGACGCGGCGCTGCAGCGCCGCCCGGTCGGTGGGGCCGGCGGCCACGGCGCGCGGGATGGTCACCGGAGCAGTATGCCGAGCGGCACCGACCCCGCGGCCGGCGCGGGACGGCGGGTCGGGCGACCCGGTGCGGTCAGTCGGACGCCTGCTGCTCGTCGACGCGGCGCTTGATCAGGCCCATGCCCGGCAGCTTGGCGAGCATGAGGTTGAGCTCGCGGCTCACGTCGAGCAGGTCGTGGATGTCCGGGCCCACGGTGTCGAGCGTCGTGAGCACGGGCAGGACGTCGTTCTGCACGCGCTCGGCGAGGACCGGCATGGTGTCGATGAGCGAGATGAGCGCGTCGACCTCGTGCGGCTCGGTCGTCTCGGCGAGGCGTTCCAGCACGGGCTGGAGGGTCTTGAGGGACGGCGCCAGCGCCTCGGTGAGCTCGGCGACGCGCGCGAGCAGCGGCTCGGCCGTCCCGACGGCGCCGCTCGTGCGGGCGACGAGGGCCTCGGCGGTGTCGACGGTGGACGTCGTGCGGGCCACGAGCGCCTCGGCGGAGTCGACGGTCGAGGTCGTGCGTCCCAGCAGACCGTCGGCGGCGTCGACGGTTCCCCCGGTGCGGGCGAGGAGGCCCTCCGCGGCGTCGACGGTCCCCCCGGTGCGGACGAGCAGGACGTCGGCGGCGTCGACCGTGCCGGACGTCCGGGCCAACACCGCCTCCGCGGCCTCGACCGTCGCGACCGTGCGCGCGAGGACCGCCTCCGCGGCCTCGACGGTGGCGAGTGTGCGGGCCAGCGTCACCTCGGCGGTGTCGACGGTCGAGGCGGTGCGCACGAGCACGGCCTCCGCGGCGTCGACGGTGGCCGCGGTGCGAGCGACGACCTCGTCGGCCGCCACCCGGGTGCGGTCGATGCGCCGGACGAGCGCCCGGGCGTCGCCGACCAGCTGCTCGGCCTCCCCGAGGAGGCCCACGACCCGGGGGACGGCGGCCAGGAGGGACTCGGCGGCGTCGCCGGTGCGGGACACCGCGTCGACGACGTCGCGCGGACCGGGCACGGAGGGCAGGCGCATCCGGCCAACCTACCGTCCGGCACGCCGCCGGCTCGGCGGCGCGGACCCCCCTCGACACCTCCCGTAGTCTGGTCGGCGGTCTTTCCCGCCCTCGTAGCTCAGGGGAAGAGCACTTCTCTCCTAAAGAAGGTGTCGCAGGTTCGAATCCTGCCGGGGGCACGC
>NZ_SAYU02000113.1 GCF_004025965.2 Phycicoccus flavus
GGTCTCGGCCCCGGTCACCGTCTCCGGCAACTCCACGTCCGGCGTCGGCGACAGCCACACCTCGAAGTCCACGACCCACAGCTCGAGCGGGTCCACGGGCTCGGGCGGGTCGACGGGCTCGGGCGGATCTACGGGCTCCGGCGACACGACGTCCGGCAAGGGCTCGATCGCGGGTGGCAACCAGGTCAAGGCGCCGGTCTCCGCTCCGGTCACCGTGAGCGGTAACGCCGCCTCGGTCGTCGGCGACAGCCGCACGGAGAAGGCGACCACGCACCGCGCGAACGGGTCCTCCGGCTCGGGCAGTGGTGGCAGCGTCACCTCGGGTGAGGACTCGGTCGCCGGTGGCAACCAGGTCACCACCCCGGTGAACATCCCCGTCACGGTCGGCGGCAACGCCGTCTCCGGGATCGGGGACTCCACCACCAAGGACGCGACGACCGACGTCACGTCCGGCACCGCCGGGACCGCCGGCTCGGGTGGAAGCGGCACCTCGGGTGAGGACTCGATCGCGGGTGGGAACCAGGTCACCGCCCCGGTGACCGCCCCCGTCACGGTCGGCGGCAACGCCGTCTCCGGGATCGGGGACTCCACCACCAAGGACGCGACGACCGGCGTCACGTCCGGCACCGGCACAGCCAGCACCTCGGGTGGGAACAGCACCTCGGGTGAGGACTCGGTCGCCGGTGGCAACCAGGTCACCACGCCGATGACCGCCCCCGTCACGGTCGGCGGCAACGCCGTCTCGGTCATTGGGGACTCGACCACCAAGGACGCGACGACCGGCGTCACGTCCGGCACTGCCGGCACCTCGGGTGGCAACACCACCACCGGTGAGGACTCGATCGCCGGCGGCAACCAGGTCACCGCCCCGGTGACCGCCCCCGTCACCATCGGCGGCAACGCCGTCTCCGGGATCGGGGACTCCACCACCCAGGACGCGACGACCGACGTCACGTCCGGCACCGACGGCAGCGCCGGGACCGCCGGCTCGGGTGGCAACACCACCTCGGGTGAGGACTCGATCCTCGGTGGCAACCAGGTCACCCTCCCGGTGACCGCCCCCGTCACGGTCGGCGGCAACGCCGTCTCCGGGATCGGGGACTCCACCACCACCGGGTCCACCACCGTCGTGGACACCACCACCGGGACCGCCGGCTCGGGTGGCAACACCACCACCGGCGAGGACTCCCTCGCCGGCGGCAACCAGGTCACCGCCCCGGTGACCGCCCCCGTCACCATCGGCGGCAACGCCATCTCGGTCATCGGGGACTCCACCACCCAGGACGCGACGACCCACGTCACGTCCGGAAGCGCCGGGACCACCGGCACCTCGGGTGGCAACACCACCACCGGCGAGGACTCCATCCTCGGCGGCAACCAGGTCACCGCCCCGGTGACCGCCCCCGTCACCATCGGCGGCAACGCCGTCTCCGGCATCGGGGACTCCACCACCACCGGGTCCACCACCGTCGTGGACACCACCACCGGGACCGCCGGCTCGGGTGGCAACACCACTACCGGCGAGGACTCCCTCGCCGGCGGCAACCAGGTCACCACCCCGGTGACCGCCCCGGTCACCATCGGCGGCAACGCCGTCTCGGTCATCGGGGACTCCATCACGGACGGGGCGACGACCGTCGTCACCACCCCCGGCGGGGACACCCCCGGCGTCAACACCGGCGGGGAGACCCCCGGCGACAACACCGGTGGCGAGACCCCCGGCGACAACACCGGTGGCGAGACCCCCGGCGACAACACCGGCGGGGAGACCCCCGGCGACAACACCGGCGGGGAGACCCCCGGCGAAAACACCGGCGGGGAGACCCCCGGCAACGGCACGGACGACGGGACCGACGACGCGACCGGTAGTGGTCTTGACGGCGGCGCGACGTCCGGCGCCACGACGACCGTCGTCGACGGCTCGCCCGTCCTCGGCGCGGCCTCGGTCGTGACCCCGGCGGCCTTCACCGGTGCGGCGGCGACGCCGAGCTTCGTCGGTACGGCCCCCTCGCTCGCCCAGACGGGCACGGACGCCGCGGAGCTGCTGCTCACGGCGCTGCTGCTGCTCGTCGTCGGCGGGCTCCTCGTGGCCGTCACCCGCCGTCGGGGGGTGGTGACCGTCTGAATCCGGGCGGGTCCGGTGCTCGACTCCCCTGCCGAGTACCGGCCCGCCTCGCCGCGGCGCCCAGGACCGGATGCACCCCTGCACGGTCCGCACGCCCGGCACCGACCGCCCGCTCCGCCCCAGCGCGGAGCGGGCGGTCACTCGCCGGGTGTGCCGCTCCTGTGGACGAGCGCGGCGGTCAGCGCCACGTGCCACTCCCCCGGTCCGGCGCCCCGCCACGACCCCGCGCCGCACGCGCACGTCCAGTGCCAGCGTCCGCGGGGGTCGCACGACACCTCCGGGTGGTGGCCGCGCCGCGTCGCGCGTCGACGGCCCGTCGTCCTCATGTCGGAGACGAGGGCCGACGGGTCGCGGTGATACCTCGACGCGGGACCTCCCCGGCGGAACCGGACGCGTCGGCTCCTACGGGTGCAGGACGCCCGCGAGCTCCTCGACGCCGTCGACGAGCCGCGGGCCGGGGCGGGCCCACAGCCCGTCGGCGTCGACCGGGTGGACGAGCACGTCCGCAGGCAGCACACCCGCCTCGACGAGCCCGCGCGCCTGCTCCGCCGCCCCCTCGCGGTCGTAGCCGCACGGGGCGACGACGACGACGTCGGGGCGGGACGCGTGCAGCGCCGACCACTCGATGCGGCCGGACCGCTCGCCCGCCGTCCCGAGGACGCTCTCGCCGCCGGCGAGAGCGACCATCTCCGGGATCCAGTGCCCCGGCGCGTACGGCGGGTCGGTCCACTCGAGCACGGCGACCCGCGGCCGGTCCCGCCCGGCGACCCGGCGCGACACGGCGTCCAACCGGGACCGGCATGCGTCGACGAGGGCGCGTGCCTGCGCCTCCCGGCCGACCGCCGCCCCGATCGTCACGACCGACGCGAGCACCTCCTCGAGGGTGTGCGGGTCGACGGTGAGCACCTGCGCGGAGCAGCCGAGATGGCGCAGCGCGTCGTCGACCGTCGTCACGTCGAGCGCGCACACCGCGCACAGGTCCTGGGTGACGACGAGGTCGGCGTCCAGCCCGGTGAGCGCACCGGCGTCGAGCCGGTAGAGGTCCTCGCCTCGCCGGAGCGCCGCCGCCACCGCGGCGTCGATCTGCGCGGGGCTGAGGCCCGGCGGCACGGACGAGGTGGATACGACACGGCGGCCGCGCGCCTGCGGGGGGTGGTCGCACTCGAAGGTCACGCCGACGACGTCCTCGCCCGCGCCGACGGCGAAGAGGATCTCCGTCGCGGACGGGACGAGGCTGACGACGCGCACGCGCCGACCGTAGGCGAGACCGCCGACGGTCACCGGGCCAGCCGCACGGCGTCCCGCAGCCGGGTGAGCTTCCGGGGGTTGCGCACGAAGAACAGCGAGGTGACGAGGTCGCCGCGCGCCTCGAGCGTGATGACTGAGTCGACCTCGCCGTCGACGACCGCGACGAGCCCCGGCCCGCCGCCGACGTGCACGACCCGGAACTCGACGGCGACGTCGGCCGGGGTCACGGCGCCGATGAACCGCAGCACCTTCTCGCGGCCCTCGATGGGCCTCAGCGCCGCCTTGCGTACCCCGCCGCCGTCGGTGACGAGCACGACGTCGGGGGCGAGCACGCCGACGAGCGCGGCGACGTCGCCGGTGGCCGCCGCGCGGTGGAACCGCTCGACGACGGCCGCGTGCTCGGCGGCGCCGACGACCTGCCGGGGCCGGCGGGCCGCGACGTGCTCCCGGGCCCGGTGCGCGAGCTGCCGGACCGCCGCCGGGGTGCGCCCGACGGTGACCGCGACCTCGTCGTAGGGCACGTCGAACACCTCGCGCAGGACGAACACGGCCCTCTCCAGCGGCGTGAGGGTCTGGAGGACGAAGAGCATGGCCGTCGACACCGAGTCGGCGAGCTCGACGTCGTCGGCCACGTCCGGAACGGTGAGCAGCGGCTCGGGCAGCCACGGCCCGACGTAGCTCTCGCGGCGGCGGGCGACGGTCCGCAGCCGGTTGAGCGCCAGCCGGGCCACGGTCCGCACGAGGTAGGCCCTCGGGCTCACGACGCCCGAGCGATCCTCGCGCGACCACCGCAGCCAGGCCTCCTGGACGACGTCCTCGGCGTCGGCGGCGACCTCGAGCAGCTCGTAGGCGACGGTGAACAGCAGCGGCCGCAGCGCCTCGAACTCCCCCGGGTCGGGCGGAGCGGCCTCCCGGGCGGCCGGCCGGTCGACGGGGTCGCTCACGACGACGAGGGTAGGGCGATCGGCAGCTCGCAGACCGCCGAGAAGCCCTGGGACTCCAGCCCGGCGGCGCAGTTGAACCGGGCCCGCATGTTCTCCAGCGCGACGAGCTGGGTGAGCTCGACGACGGCCGGCACGCCGAGCGCGTCCTGGAGGCGGTGGCTCAGCGCGTCGTCGACGGTCGGCGGCGTCGCGCTCATCGCCTCGGCGTAGGCGAGGACGTCCCGCTCGACGTCCGTGAAGACGGTGGAGTCGTGCCAGCGCGGGATCTCGCGGATCTTCGTCTCGTCCAGCCCCTCGGTGTGCGCGAGGAAGTAGCCGAAGTCCAGACACCACGAGCAGCCGACGCAGGCCGCCGTCGCCGCCTGCGCGTAGGCCTGCAGGTGCGGGTCCAGGGCGTGCCAGCGTTGCACGCGCCGCTCGAACCCGAGCACCGTCTTGAGCACCGGCAGGTGGTGCGCGTAGACGGCGAGGGTGTCCGGCACCTGCCCCCACATCCGCCGGGACACCGCCTCGACGAGACGGACGTACGGACCGCGTGCGGGGCTCGCGGGGATGCGGAAGGTGCTGCTCACGGGACTCTCCTGGTGTCCGGGCCGGCGCCGGTGCGCCCGCCGTCACCCTCAGGACACCGGCCGCGGCCGCGGTGTGACATCGCGGTGTCGGTGGCCCGTGGTTGGGTGACGCATGGCCGACTGGCAGACCTTCCCCGTCACCCCGGACCGGTTCGACGACTTCGCCGACGTCGTCAACCCCAACCGGCGCGCCACCCACTGTTGGTGCCTCTCGCACCGGCTACGGCTCAAGGAGATCGAGGAGCTCGGCGACGGCGACCGCGAGCAGGCCATGCGGCGCCTCTGCGAGCGCCAGGACCCGCCGGGCGTCGTCACCTACCTCGACGGGACCCCCGTCGGCTGGTGCAACGTCGGCGCCCGTGCCGAGATCCCCCGCCTGGTCCACAGCACGAAGATCCACCCGGTCGACGACGTGCCGGTGTGGAGCATCGTCTGCGTCGTCGTCCGCGGCGGGCACCGTCGCCGGGGGGTGACGACGCCGCTCATCGAGGGCGCCGTCGACTACGCCGCCTCTCGTGGGGCGCCCGCGGTCGAGGCGTACCCGGTCGACCCCGGCGGGGCGCGGATGGACACGACGATGGCGTTCGTCGGTACCCGGTCGATGTTCGAGAAGGCCGGCTTCGAGGTCGTCGGGACCACCGACGCGCTCGCCTCGAGGATGCCCCGCCTGGTGATGCGCCGCTCCCTCGGCTGAGCGGACGGCACCGGCGCCGCCGCCGCACACCGGCTCCCTCGTCGTCCCCGCCCCCGTTCCTCGTCGTCGCCCACCCCCGTCGCCCGCCCGCGACCGCGCCGCGACCGCGTCGCGACCGGGCCGGAGCACGCTGGTCGAACCCCCGCCGGACGACCCGCAGGAACGAGGTGTCCACCGTGACCGCGCGGCCCTACATTGAGCCCGTGCACTACTCGGTGCTCGGTCCGCTGCGGGTGGAGCGCGCGACGGGACCGGTCGAGATCCGGGGGGCCAAGGAGCGGCTGCTCCTGGCCCGGCTCGTCGCCGCCTCGGGACGGGTGGTCGGCACGGCCGACCTCGTCGACACGCTGTGGGGCGACGCCCCGCCCCCGAGCGCGGGCAAGTCCCTGCAGACCTTCGTCGTCCGGCTCCGCAACACCCTCGAGCCGGACCGCAGCGGCCCCCCGCAGGTCCTCGTCAC
>NZ_SAYU02000114.1 GCF_004025965.2 Phycicoccus flavus
CAGCGACGTCCGGACCGGCTGGCGGGGCGAGCTCGGGGAGCACCCGGACGACACCGCCGAGTCGCTCACCGCCGGGTCGCCGGGTGGGGCGCGCCGGCTGCTGCGCGAGCTGCTCGTCCCCTACCGGCGGATGCTGCTCGTCGTCGTCGCGGTCGTGCTCGCCGAGAACGTCGCCCGCCTGTCGATCCCCTACCTCGTCAAGGAGGGGATCGACGTCGGCATCCCGCCGATCCGGCAGGACGACGACCTGCGGCCGCTGCTCGGCATCGTCGGCGCGGTGCTCGTCGCCACCGCCGTCCAGGCCGTCGCCCGGGGACGCTTCCTCGTCCTCCAGGGCCGGATCGGCCAGCACGTCCTCGTCGAGCTGCGGCGCCGGGTGTTCCGGCACTTCCAGGCGCTCAGCCCGGCCTTCCACGAGACCTACACCTCGGGCCGCGTCATCTCCCGGCAAACCTCCGACGTCGACGCCATCTCCGAGATGCTCGAGACCGGCTTCGACGGCCTCGTCACGGCGGCGCTGACGCTCGTCGGCACGGCCGGCATCCTCCTCTGGCTCGACCTCGAGCTCGGGGCCGTCGCCCTGCTGTGCGGGCCGTTCCTCGCCCTGCTGACCAACTGGTTCCGCACGGCGTCGGGCCGCTCGTACCGGGTGACCCGCGAGAAGGTCGCCCTCGTCATCGTCCACTTCGTGGAGTCGATGGGCGGGGTGCGGGCGGTCCAGGCCTTCCGCCGCGAGGCCCGCAACGAGGAGATCTTCGACGACGTCAACGACCAGTACCGGGCGGCCAACCTCGTCGCCTTCCGTCTCGTCGCCCTCTTCATGCCCGGCATCCGGCTCGTCGGCAACGTGACCATCGCCGTCGTCCTGCTCTACGGCGCGTGGCTCGCGAGCCGGGACGCGGTGACCGTCGGCGTGCTCGCGGCGTTCCTGCTGTACCTGCGGCAGTTCTTCGAGCCGATGATGGAGATCAGCCAGTTCTACAACACCTTCCAGTCGGCCTCGGCGGCCCTGGAGAAGCTCGCCGGCGTGCTCGAGCAGCGTCCCGACGTGCCCGAGCCCGAGCACCCGGTCGCCCTGCCGTCCGCGGCCGGGGAGGTGCGCTTCGAGGGCGTGCGCTTCGAGTACGTCCCCGGGCGCCCGGTCCTGCCCGACCTCGACCTCACCGTCCCGGCCGGCCAGACCGTCGCCCTCGTCGGCACGACCGGCGCGGGCAAGACGACGCTGGCCAAGCTCGCCACCCGCTTCTACGACCCCTCGGCCGGGCGGGTGCTCCTCGACGGCGTCGACCTGCGCGACCTCGCCGGCGACGCCCTGCGCGAGCACGTCGTCATGGTCACCCAGGAGAACTACCTCTTCTCCGGCACCATCGCCGACAACATCCGCTTCGGCCGGCCGGACGCCTCCATGGCCGACGTCGTCGCCGCCGCGTCCGCCCTCGGGGCGGACGGGCTCATCCGGGCCATGCCCGACGGCTACGACACCGACGTCGCCAACCAGGGCGGCCGCCTGTCGGCCGGGCAGCGCCAGCTCGTCGCGTTCGCCCGCGCCTTCCTCGCCGACCCCGCGGTGCTCATCCTCGACGAGGCGACGTCCTCGCTCGACGTGCCGTCCGAGCGGCTCGTGCAGGACGCCCTGCGGACCGTGCTCGCCGGCCGGACCGCCGTCATCATCGCCCACCGGCTCTCGACCGTCGAGATCGCCGACCGGGTGCTGGTCCTCGAGCACGGGCGGGTCGTCGAGGACGGCGCGCCGGCCGACCTCGTCGCCGCGGGCGGCCGGTTCGCCGACCTGCACCGGGCCTGGGAGGACTCGCTCGTCTGACCCCCCGGGTCAGGACGGGAAGTCGGCGCCGGCCTCGAGGCGCAGGGCCAGCAGCTTCGCGAGCTCGATGGAGTCGCCGTCGCGTCCGCCCGCCCCGACCTGCAGGGGCGCGGGGCTCGCGTCGACGTGGACCCCGGTGAGCCGGCCGCGCAGGCTCGGCGCGACGACGAGGACGTACCACTGCCCGTCGGTGCCGACGCCGGCCGAGCGGTCGCGGCGGACGTACCAGCCGGTGACGTCGGTGCGCAGCGTCCCCGGCCCGCTGTGCGGCTTGGCCCGCAGCGCGGACGTCGGGACCTGGGCCGCCCGCATGGCCTCGGCGAACTCCGCGACCATCGGCGCCGTCCGGCGGGCCTCCGCCTCCTTGGCCCGGGCCGCCGCCGCCCGGTGGTACTCGGCGTTCTCCCGCGCCTGCCGGCGTCGCGCCGCGACCGGGTCCTCGTCCTGCGCGCTCATCGCCCGATCATCGCAGCCGGCCCGGGGTGCCCGCCCCGCCGCGGGAGGTCCGCGGTGGCCGGGCGTCACGTCCGGGGCCCTAGGCTGGCGAGGCTCACCCCCGAGCGACCCCGTCAGTGAAGGAACCGTATGTGCCGAGTGCTCGCGTTCATCGGGCCGGAGACCCCGCTGGAGAACCTCCTCCTCACGCCCACGAACAGCCTGGTCAACCAGGCCCTCGACCCTGAACGACACCCGGAGCTCCAGCTGGCCGGCTGGGGGTTCGGGGCCTGGAGCGAGCACCTCCTCAAGCCCGAGGACCCGTTCGTCTACCGCCGGCCGATGGCCGCCTTCTACGACGACAACCTCGAGCGGATCGTCCCGAGCCTGCGGGCCAGCACGATGCTCGCGCACGTGCGGGCGGCCGCCTACGACGCCAAGGTCGTCCTCGCCGACGAGAACTGCCACCCCTTCTCCTTCTCCGGGACGCCGTGGATCGTGGCCCAGAACGGCTACCTGCCGAACTGGCAGATCCTCCAGCGCGAGCTGCTCCGGCACTGCGACGACACCTACCTCGAGCAGATGAAGGGCAGCACCGACACCGAGTTCCTCTACGTGCTGCTGCTCTCGCTGCTCGAGGGCGACCGTGACGAGGACGTGCAGCGCGCCGTCGAGGAGCTCGTCCGGCTCATCGCCGCGGCGATGAAGGAGCTCGACCTCCCGGGCCTGACGAAGCTGAAGATGGCGCTCGTCGCCCCGAACCGCATCATCGGCGTCAACGTCGGGCTCGGGCACGACGGGGAGACCGACCCCGAGGGCGACTGGGAGCAGCTGCGCCGGTCCGAGCCCACGAGTGACGACTTCGCGAAGTCGATGCTGCTGGAGCCGATGTACTTCCTCATGGGCAGCGACTTCGAGAAGGACGAGACGACGTACCGCTTCGAGACCTCCGACGAGGGCGAGGCGACCGGCGCGATCTTCGCCTCGGAGGCCCTGACCGACGACACCGACGGCTGGAGCGAGCTGGAGTTCGGGCACATCCTCTTCCTCCGGAACGAGGGCGGCCGGGTGAGCAAGACGGTGCAGGCGCTGTCGGTCTGACGCCGGAGGCCGTCGCGGACGGCCGCGAGGACGGCGCGGCGTCGCTCCTAGACTTCCCGGAGTGACCCGCCCCGTCCTTCGCCAGGTGCACAACATCGGCCGTCGGCGGGCCTGGGCCATCTGGGTCGTCGGGCTCTCGGTCTACGTCCTGGCCGTCTTCCACCGCACCTCCCTCGGCGTCGCCGGGCTGCTCGCCGCCGAGCGGTTCGACATCACCGCCGCCCAGCTGTCGACGTTCACCGTCGTCCAGCTGGCGGTGTACGCGGCGATGCAGGTGCCGGTCGGGGTGCTGCTGGACCGGTTCGGCTCCAAGCGGCTCATGACGACCGGCCTGCTGCTCATGACGGCGGGCCAGGCCTGGTTCGCCGTCGCGGGGACCTTCGAGGTGGGGCTGGCCGCCCGGGTGCTGCTCGGCGCGGGCGACGCGATGGTCTTCACCTCGCTGCTGCGGCTCGTCGCGCTGTGGTTCCGGGTCAAGCAGGCCCCGCTCATCACGCAGCTGAGCGGGATGATCGGCCAGCTCGGAGCCGTCGCCGCCGCCACCCCGCTGGCCGCCGCGCTGGCGGCCTTCGGCTGGACCCGCGCCTACGCCGGCGCGGCGAGCCTCGGCGTGCTTCTCGCGGTGGCGCTGCTCGTCGTCGTCAAGGACTCGCCCTACCGGGGCGAGGGCGTCGAGCGGATCAAGGTGCGCGCGCTGGCCCGCACCCTGGCCGAGGTCTGGGGCAACCCCGGCACCCGGCTCGGGCTCTGGGTGCACTTCACCTCGCAGTTCGGGGCCACCGTCTTCACGATGCTCTGGGGCTACCCGTTCCTCGTCTCCGAGGGCGTCGCCCCGCGGACCGCCTCGCTCGTCCTCGTCGTCATGACGGTGACGGCGATGGCGGCCGGACCGGTCGTCGCGACCTTCACCTCCCGGCTGCCCTACCGGCGCTCGCAGCTCGTGCTCGGCATCGTCGCCGCCATCGCCGCGGTCTGGGCGGTGACCCTGCTGTGGCCGGGGCCGGCCCCGCTGCCGCTGCTCCTGCTCCTCGCGGTCGTCACCGCGGTCGGTGGCCCGGGCTCGATGGTCGGCTTCGACCTGGCCCGCACCTTCCACCCCTCGACGCACCTGGGCCGAGCGACCGGGGTCGTCAACGTCGGCGGGTTCACCGCGTCGCTGCTGTGCATCGCCCTCATCGGCGTCGTCCTGGACCATCTCGCACCGGGCGGGCCCGCGGAGTACACCCGCGGCGACTTCCGGCTGGCGATGGCCGTGCAGTTCCTGTTCTGGGGGCTCGGCGCGGTCCAGCTGGTGCGCTACCGGCGCAAGGGGCTGCGGTACGTCGAGTCGGTGAGCCCCGCCGCGCTCGACGCCCTCCGGGGCGGCGAGACCCTCCTGCCGGGCATCTCCCGCGACCCGGACGCCTGAGCGGGGGGACCGCCCCGCGGGTCCTCGTCCGGTGCCGCGCCGCGTGTCGGTGCGGGGGCGGCCGGGGCGTGGTGCCTACGCTTTCCCCGAGACCGGGTCACGTATGAGTTGGCCCGGTCTCGCCACGTCCGGGTGGGGCGGGTCAGCCGGAGCGGACCGTGTAGCCGTCGTCCGGCCTCGCGCAGTACCGGAAGGGGCCGCCGTCCTTCGCGTGGTACGACATGAGCCGCTGGTCCGAGCGCAGCAGCAGCAACTCGCCGTCGACCGTCGCCTGCGGGTAGGCCCGTCCGGGCCTCGGGCAGCCCAGCGACCCGTCGTCCCACGTGACCTGCGCGAACCCGGCGACGACGACCTCCGCGGGCACGATGCCGACGCGGCCCTCGGCGTCCTCGAGAGCGGCCTGGACGCGCGGGTCCTCGCTGACGTCGCGTGGCAGCGGGTCGGTGGGGGTCGCGGGCGGGGAGGACGGTGCGGGCGGGGTGCTCGACGGGGCGGTGGTCGGGCCGGACCCGCCGTCCGGGCTGGGGTCGGCCGGGCCGGGACCGGCGGGGCCGCAGCCGGCGAGGGCGGCGGTCAGCACCGCGGTCGTCACGAGGACGGGGACGCACATGGCTCTCCTGTCGTCGGGTACCGGTCTGGGACGCGCGCGGCACGACCCCAGGTTCCCTCAGCGCAGCAGGTGCCGCCCGATGACCAGGCGCTGGATCTGGTTCGTGCCCTCGAAGATCTGGGTCACCTTGGCCTCGCGCATGAACCGCTCGGCGGGGAAGTCCTGGGTGTAGCCCGCGCCCCCGAGCACCTGCACCGCGTCGGTCGTCACGCGCATCGCGGCGTCCGTGGCCACGAGCTTGGCCACCGCCGCCTCGCGGCCGAAGCCGCGTCCGGCGTCCTTGAGCCGTGCCGCGTGCAGGTAGGTGGCGCGGGCCGAGGTGACGGCGGCCTCCATGTCGGCGACGAGGAACTGCAGGCCCTGGAACTCGCCGATGGCGCGGCCGAACTGCTGCCGCTCGCGGGCGTAGCCGACGGCGAGGTCGAGCGCGCCCTGCGCCAGGCCGGTCGCCGCGGCGGCGATGCCGAGGCGCCCGGCGTCCAGGGCGGACAGGGCGATGGCCATGCCCTGCCCCTCGGCGCCGATCCGGCGGTCGGCGTCGACGCGGACGTCGTCGTAGAGGACCTCGCGGACGGTGTCGCAGTGCAGGCCCATCTTCTTCTCCGGCG
>NZ_SAYU02000115.1 GCF_004025965.2 Phycicoccus flavus
GACGTCATCGAGCGACGCGCTCTGGCCGGCCGGGAGGAGGTGCTGTGCTGCTGACCCGAGGAGGTCCGCCCACAGGGCCAGCGAGTGTGCGGCCCGGTCGGTCTCGGCGCGGCGCATGCCCGCGTCGGATGCCTCGTACAGCAGCGCCACCACGGCTCGCCAGGCCTGTGCCGCGGACGTGGATGTGGACGTGCCGGTGCTGTCCATGGTGTTCCCCTCTCGGTCGGTACGCGCCCATCGAGCCAGGCCGCGGACGGCTGCTCACCGTTGCGGTCGTGATTTGGGGACGACCGGGCGGGTGTCAGCGCCCTGTGGACACTGGTCTCGATCGCCATAAGCGGCGAATGCCGGCCCAAAGGTCACGACGCCACGCGCCGGCGAGATGGGACCGGACTGAGCAAGACGGGAGGGGATTCTGATGGGTCGTCTGATCTGGAGGTGCATGGCGGTGGGCCCGGAGTTGATGGGCAGCGCCGTGCTGACCGTGATGTCTGGTGCTCTGCTGCCGGCGCCCTGAGGGCTCGCGCTGTTCGCGGTAAGCCTGGCCGCCGGAGGTCTGTGCCTGTCGGGCTCGGCGGAGCGGCTGGTTCTGCGAGTGGTGTTTCGCGCGCGTCCTCTTGACGATGTCGACCGGCGCGCCATCGCGCCCGTCCTGGTGCTGCTCTGCCGTCGCCGACTGGGTCCGCCGCTGGTCCAGGTGTGGGTGAGCCCCGGCGACCGTCGCACCGTGGCTGAACCCGTCGGTCGGCGCACCGTCGTGGTCGCCGGGGGCGTCCTCGACGAGCTGGACGAGGGGAGACTGACCCCGGCGCAGGTCGCCACGATGATCGGCCGCCCGGCCGGCTTGGTCCGCGACGGGTGGACTCGCTGCGACCTGGCGATCACGTGTGGTCTCTGCCCTGGCTACTGCTGCGTCACACCGCCCTCTGCCTGACTCGACCATTCATGCGCCTCCCAATCGTCGCGCTGACGTGGCAGCTGAGAGTGGTGGTCGTCGTGATCGCGGTCGTCCAGGCCGTGCAGCAGGGACCTGCAGGACAAGCGGATCTGCTTCCGGCTGGCGAGCGGCCGCTACGCCACGATCGTCCCGACCACGATCGCCGCCGACTCGGTGCAGGTAGCGGTTACGGTCTGGGAGGAGCCCTAGCAGCCAGCGCCCCTTCGACGCGCCCGACCACCCGAGTGAGGACCCATGGCCCCGATCGAGCCGGAGCTGTCGCTGGCGTTCGCGATGCACAGCTCCCCCGGCGCCTACGTGGCCCTCCTCGGCGCGGGCACGTCAGCCGCTGCCGGGATCTACGCGGCGTGGGAGATCCAGCAGGACCTGATCAGCAAGCTCGCAGCCGCTCGAGAACAGGCCCCGGAGGAGCCGTTCGCGTGGTTCCGGGAGACCTACGGGTCCGAGCCGAGCTACGACACCCTCCTCGACGAGCTCACCTCCACCCCACTCGCCCGGCAACAGCTGCTACGCGGCTACTTCGAGCCCGCACCCGAAGACCCGGACAACGCGCGCCAGCCCACCGCGGCGCACCACGCGCTGGCGCGGCTGTGCTCTCAGGGGCACATCCGGGTCGTGCTGACCACGAACTTCGACCACCTCGTCGAGACAGCCCTGCGCGCCGCCGGCATCGAACCGGTCGTTGCCAGCAGCCCCGCTGACCTCCACGGTCTCGCGCCCCTGCACACCATCGGCTGCCTGGTCGTGCACCTGCACGGCGACTACGTCCGCTCCGAGACGATGCTCAACACCCCCGCCGAGCTCGCCACCTACCCCGACGAGGTCAACACCTTCCTCGACCGGCTCTTCGACGACTACGGCCTCGTCATCGCCGGCTGGTCCGCGAAGTACGACCCCGCACTGCGCGAGGCGTGGAGCCGGACACCCAACCGCCGGTTCACCAGCTTCTGGGTCGACCCCTACCCGCTGACGGAGGCCGCCACCGACCTCGCCACCCGCCGAGGCGCCGTCGTCGTCCAGGGCGACGCCGGTGACTTCTTCACCCGGGTCGCCGACGCCGTGGCCAGCATCGCCGCGGCCGGCACCCGACACCCCGCGACCGCGGCGGCCGCCGTGAGCCTGACCAAGCGTCAGCTGGCCACCGAACCCACTCCGATCCGAGCCCACGACCTGCTGCGCGCCGAGCTCGCCAAGGTCGAGCGCTCCGAGACCGTCCACCCCCGCTCCTGGGAATCCCAGGACGTCCAGGCGGAGTACACCCGTCGCCTCCAGGTGCTCCTCGCCGACATCGACACAGCCGCTGCGCTCGTGGCGACCCTGGCGTACTGGGGGTCCGAACAGACAGACCGGTGGTGGACCAACGACATCGAACGTCTCGCGGTCCACCCGCACGTGAGTGGGAAGTCGTACCTGATCCGTCTGGCGATGGCGCCGGCCACCCTGCTGCTCTACACCGCCGGCACCGCGGCCGTGGCCGCCCACCGCTGGGACACCGCCACCCACCTGCTCACCGGCCTGCACGCCACCGACATCTTCAGCGGGACGACGTCGCTGCTGGCCGACATCGCGGCCCCGACCGAGACCCTCGGAGTCCAGCCCGGACGCACTACCTACGACTTCGTCCACCGAATCTGCCTCGAGCATCTCGCCCTCACCCACCCCGCGGTCCAGGACGCGTGGGAGAAGTTCGTCTACCTCGACCTCGTCGCCGCCCAAGTCCGCAAGCACCGCCGCCGCGAGCTCGGCGCGTTCGTCCGCGTCACCGACGTCGACGGCGCCGAGTACGTGCCCGTCCCGAGCGCCTGGCTACGGCGCACCCTCCAGCCCCCGTCGGAGCCGTGGGTCGGCGCCCTCGGCTCGCTCAGCGTCGTCGAGAACGCGAAGGAACAGACAGACGCCGCGCTGAAGCAGCGGGCCGACGAGTTGGCGTGGAAGCAGCTGCCTCATGGCGTCGCAGGAACCCTGCCCTCCGGGACCTGGCTGCCCGGCGACCTGCTCTAGTCGGCTCAGCCACCTGACCGTCGCAAACGCCGGACCCCGATTCTCACGCGGGATCCCCACTCCGGTCACCGGTCACCCTCTGGCTGACCGAATAACTCGCGGAGCGGGCCGGTGCCCGATCCGTTGCCGTGCGCGCGCCGTCGCCCGGTTGCGCCAGACTTCACCACAATCGTGGTAGCTTTACGCGCAACTCTTAGGAAGGGGAGACCATGGCCGCCCAATTCAACTCGCCGGATTCAAGGCCGGATCCCGAGGGGCGTCTCGCCGCCTTCGGCCTGTCGTCGGCTGATGTCCACACCGCGATGCGTCCGGGGGCTTCTCGCGCCAACAACCGCACCGCCCACGCACCCCGTTCTGCTCGCGGCACCGACATCTACCTTGACGGCATGGAGAACCTTTCCCAGATGCTGGCGAGTGCCGGCTGGCGCGAGGTCTACGTCGAGGGACAGCTGCGCCTCCTCCACCCCGATCACCTGATCTCCTTCACGATCGCCTCGGCGACGGGCGTCGGCCAGCTGACCGGGCCCTACCTCCAGCCGCACACCAACCGCAAGGGCAAGTCGACTCGCCAGTCCCTGCACCACGTCGACGACGGCACGATCAGTCTCTTCGAGGACGACGAGGATTTCGTCATTGAGTCCGTGCTGGTCGAAGCGGCCCTGGGTGCCGACCTGTGGTTCCTGCTTCACGAGCGCACCGACCGCGGGCTGCATCTGGAGTTCTCGCGACCGGCCGAGATGTCCAGCAGCGGTATCGTCAACGGTTGGGCCGAGCGCATCCCCCTGCCGTTCCTTGAGCTGGATGGTGACCTGTCGGTCTTCGACCAGCCCGACGATGGCGACGGCGATGTCGACGTTCCCGTCGAGCCTCGCTGACCTCGTCACACGACTGCTCAAGACCCGCGACATGTTCAACGCATCTCGCCTACGCTTGGCGCGCCAACGGCTTGGACTGACGCTCACGAAGCTCGCAGAGCAGAGCGGAGTCTCGCTGCGCTCGCTCACCAACTACGAGAACGACCGGCAGCCGCCCAGCGAAGAAAGCCTGGCCAAGCTCGCCCTAGCGCTGTCAGTGAGTCGCGCGTTCTTCGAGGGTGACTCGATTGAGCCCGTGCCGGTAGCCGCTGCCAGCTTTCGCAAACTCAGCAAGACGACGGCGACCCGCCGTGACGCCGTACTCGCCAACGCCGCACTGACGCTCGCCTTCTTCGATGCCATCGAGCAACGATTCAATCTGCCCGATCCCGACATCCCGTCACTCGACAAACTTGAGCCTGGGCAGGCCGCCGACCTCGTCCGACACCGCTGGAACTTGGGCGACCGCCCGATTCCCAACCTGCTCCACCTCCTGGAGTCGAAGGGCGTGCGCATCGCGGCGCTGCGCCACGAGTACAGCGACATCGACGCCTTCTGCTTCTGGCGCGACGCCGTCCCGTTCGTCTTCCTCAACACCGCTAAGTCGGCCGAGCGCCAGCGCTTCGATGCTGCCCACGAATTAGGCCACTTGGTGCTGCACGGCGAGGACGAGATGGAACCGAGCACTTCAAAAGTGCGCGAGGCCGAAGCCAACGCGTTCGCGGCCAACTTCCTGATGCCCCGCAGCGCCGTGCTGACCCACTCGATGCGCGGCGCCGGCCTAGAGCGGATTCTGGTGGCGCGGTCGTTCTGGAAGGTGTCCGCTATGGCTATGACGCACCGGCTGCACGAGCTGGAACTGCTCACACCGTGGCAGTACCGGTCGATGTGCATCTCCCTGTCCGACCAGGGCTACCGCACCACGGAACCGGGTGGCATCGTGCCGGAGACGTCACAGCTGCTGCGGAAGGTTATGTACGGCCGGGCGGCTCGGCTGACGATCAAGGACGCTGCCAGCGACCTCAATCTAGACGCACGTGACGTACGAGAGTTCGTACACAACCTCGTGCCGATCAGCGCGTAGCGACAGCACCCCGGGTGCGACCACTCCGGGCTCGGTGCCTACAATTGGCTTAGTGCCAACCTGCTCATGAACTACCCGGGCGCCCTTCGCTGTTGTGTTGACCCATGAGAGTTCGATGGTCCTCTGTCACGAATTTCAGAAGGTGCCGCATTCCGCTGCAAGACGGGCGCGCGCAATAGCCCAGTCGTTATCATTTATGGCACGAACACGAAATGGATGACGTACTCAAAGACGTCGTCTCCTTTAAGGACGCCGAGCTCCAGGACCAAGCCGCTGCGCCCCTCCCCCCGTGTCCACAGATCCACCAGGCATTCCCAGTGATCTCCCCACCACAGACATACCGACGTCTCCCAGGTCTCTTCGGGCAACGGCGCTAGAGTCACGTCGCCCTAGTCCCCCAATGATTCGACAATCTGACGTGTCAGCTGCGGTGACGGCGGAGGCGGCGTTGCGTGTGGCGCCGATGATTCCGTTGCACTGCCCAAGAAGAACGGTCCGCACTGAATCCGGGAGCGGGATTCGACGGCCGGTGGCCAAGGCGCAAGGGTCTACCCAGGGCACGTCCACGTCCGATCCGTGGTGCGCGGTCGCGACGTCGTGCGCGCCGCGTGCGGTGACGACCAGACCGAGTTCCTGAAGCGCCCCGCGGACGGCGTGCGCGATCTCTGGGGCGGCTGCCACCGAGCGCTGGAGCGCGCGCATCGTGCCGTCCAGGTTGGTTCGTGTGGCGACGGTCGCGGGGGGTAGCCAGGCTGGCCCGGTCGCGGGTGATCTCGTGCAGGGCCGCGCGCAGCTCGCTTGCGGCCAGAAGCAGCTGCGGGTCTCGTTGCCGGTCTCGGCCCAGGAGCTGGCGCAGGTCCCCACCCAAAGCCCCCCACCGCTTCTCGGCCTCGCTCGTGGTCGTCACCATCCGCTCATAGCTCGACATTACGTCCGACCGGCCTGCCGATACGGCGGCGTAGAAGACGACGGTGATGGCGATCGCAAGCTCGACCTGGACCTGCACGACGGTCTCGATGTCGGCGGTGGTCGGTGCG
>NZ_SAYU02000116.1 GCF_004025965.2 Phycicoccus flavus
GCATCCACCCACGCTAGCCCCGCTCACCCGATGGCGGGCTCGCTGTCGTCGTGGGCGCGGGCGGCCGGCTCCTCGGCGCGGTCCCGGGCCGGGACGGCGGCGTCGACGACCCCCGCGGCCGCCTCGAGGTCGTCCGGCAGGACGGTGACCCCGTGCGGCGGCTCCGGCAGCGCCTTGGCCCCCTCCCCGGCGATGAACACCGGCAGCGAGCGGCCGAGCCGCGCGAGCGAGGGGAGCCGCGCCTCGAAGGCCGAGCGGCGGACCCCGGCGAGGACGACGGCGTCGGCGGACAGGAACCGGGTGGCCTCGCCGATGGCGGTCATCGGCGAGTTCGCCCCGAGGCTCACGACGCGCCACCAGCGGGCGTGGAGCATGGCGCCGAAGAGCTCCAGCGGCAGGTCGTGCAGCTCGCGGGGCGGGCAGGCCAGGACGACGGTGCGGGCCTGCGTGCCCTGGACTGGCAGCCGCAGCTCGCCGAGGACGCCGCGGAAGGCGCTGGAGACGAAGTGCTCGTGGACGACGCCGAGCCGTCCGGACTCCCAGGCGTCGCCCACCTCCTTGAGCACGGGCATGATGACCCGCGTCACGGTGGCGTCCACGCCGGACACCAGCAGGGCGTCGAGCAGGAGGTCGCGCACGGTGGCGCCGTCGAGCTCCCGCGTCGCGGCCATGACGCGCTCACGCGCGAGCTCGAGGTCGGTGGAGGGGTCGGGACCCACGGGACGTGCTCCTTCGGAACGGGTACTGCGAGAACGATAACCCGGGTACCCGCCCCGGCGCGGGCTCATGCGGGGGAGCCGTCCGTGCAGGTCAGGGCTCCGGGCGAGGGACGAGCCGGGCTGTAGGCCGGGTTCTGTCCCGGACCGTCGTCGCCGACGGACCGGTGACGGTCATCCATCTCGGGCGGCCGTTGCCGACCGCCTCCAGCGCCCTACCCGCGTGCTCGGGCGGGCCGCCCTTGGTCGCACGCTGTCTGGGCTTGCTCCGGATGGGGTTTACCGAGCCGACCTGGTCACCCAGGCCGCTGGTGGTCTCTTACACCACCGTTTCACCCTTGCCGCCGGTGCTCGCGCACCGACGGCGGTCTGTTCTCTGTGGCACTGTCCCGCGGGTCGCCCCGGGTGGCTGTTGGCCACCATCCTGCCCTTCGGAGCCCGGACCTTCCTCGGCGGTGGGAGACCCACCGACGCGACCGTCCGCCCGGCTCGTCCGCCGCCCAGTGTAGGGCTCAGGCGCGGACGAGGACGACCGTGCCGGTGGCGACGTCGGCCTGCTCGACCCGCACCTCGATGCCGGAGCCGAGCTCCGCCCGCTCGCCGCGCACCTTGGCGAGCACCGGCAGGTCGACGAGCTGGACCTCCATGCCCTTCTCCTCGTGGTCGACGACCACCGCGGCCAGCACCTCGCCGACCCGGTCGCCGAGCACCGCGGCCTCCGTGGCGTCGGCGCAGAGCCGCTCGGCGCTGCGGGCCACCCGGTCGGAGTCGCGCATGAGGTCGGGCAGGTCCGGCAGCGCGGCGCGGACCTCGTCCGGGACGGGCGCCCCGCGGCCCGCCGCCTCGCAGACGACGAGGCCGAAGCGGTCGACGAGCCGCCGCAGCGGGGCGGTGACGTGCGCGTAGGGGGCGGCGACAGCGGCGTGCTCCCGCTGCTCGGGCGGCGCGCCGTCGAAGGCGGTGTAGCCGGCTCCCCGGAAGAGCGCCGTCGCCTCGTGGATGAGGGCGAGGTGACGAGGGTCGCGGCGGTCCAGGCCGCGGACGAGGTCGCCGTAGGACACCTCCTGCGGCCAGTCGACGTGCAGGCCCCGGGCGGCCCGGCGGAAGCGGGCGAGGGCCTCGTCGGTGGGCGGCGGCATGGTCCGCAGGACCCCGACCCCGGCGTCGAGCATCATCGTCGCCGCCGCCATCCCGGTGAGCAGCGACAGCTGGGCGTTCCACTCCTCGGCCGCGACCGGGGGCCGGAACTCGAGGGTGAAGCCGCCGTCCTCGCGCTCGGTGACCTCCTGCTCGGGCATCGGCAGGCTGGCGCCGCCGCGGGCCCGCTCCTGCGCGATGCGCCGCTCCCCCACCTCGCGCAGCAGAAGGAGGATCTCGTCGGCGGTGCCGTCGTCGACCTGGCGCTGCACCGTGGCGTAGTCGAGGCGGGCCCTGCTGCGCACGAGCGCCCGGCGGACCTCGGCGCCGGTGAGCACCCCGTCGGCGTCGAGGCGCAGGTCCCAGACGAAGGCCGGGCGCACCTGGTCCGGCAGGAGGCTCGCGGCAGCCTCCGAGAGCACGGGCGGGTGCAGCGGAACGCGCTCGTCCGGGCAGTAGACGGTCTGGCCGCGGGACCGGGTGGCGCGGTCGAGCGCCCCGCCCGTGACGACGAAGGCCGGGACGTCCGCGATGGCGTAGCGGACCCGGTGGCCCGCGCCCTCGCGCTCGATGTGCAGGGCCTGGTCCAGGTCCATCGACCCCGGCGGGTCGAGCGTCACGTACGGGGTGTCGGTCTCGTCGCGCTCCGGCGGGGCCGGCGGCTGCGCGGCGACCCGCTCGGCCTCGGCCTGCGCGTCGGCCGGGTAGGGCCCGTCGATGCCGAGCTCGGCCCGCACGGCGGCGAACCGGTCGCGCAGGGCCTGCACGAGCTCGCGCGGTGCGTCGGCGTCGGTCGGGCGGAGCACGATCCGGGGGCGCGGCATCCTCGCACCCTAGCCCCGTCAGTAGGCTCGCCCCCGTGCTCGTGCTGCTCCCGCCGTCGGAGTCGAAGTGGAACCGCCCGCGCGGCCGGCCGGCGGACCCGGGCACCTGGTCCTTCCCCGGGCTCGCCCAGGCCCGGCAGCGTGTCGCGACGAGCCTGCAGGCCCTGGGCGACGGCTCGGAGGCCGCTGCGGTGCTGGGGGTGCCGGAGTCCCTCCGTGGTGAGGTCGCCCGCAACCTCCGGCTCGAGCAGCTGCCCGCCACCCCGGCGGCGCAGGTGTACACCGGCGTCCTCTACGACGCCCTCGACCTCGCCTCGCTCGACGCCGCCGCCCGCCGCCGGGCGCAGCGCTGGCTCGTCGTCGTGTCGGCCCTGCACGGTGCCGTGCGTCCGGCGGACCGGGTGACGGCCTACCGGCTGGCCATGGGCGTCGACCTGCCGGGCGTCGGCCCGCTCGCCGGGTTCTGGCGGGCCCACCTCGACGCGCCGCTGACGGCCGCCGCGGGCCGCGGGGTCGTCGTCGACTGCCGCTCGGCCGCCTACGCCGCCGCCTGGCGTCCCGGGCCCGACCTCGCCCCGCGGTGGGTGCAGGTGCGGGTCCCCGGCGCCAGCCACATGGCCAAGCACACCCGCGGCCTCGTCGCCCGGCACGTGTGCGAGGCCGGGGTGTCCGCCCGGTCGGTGCCGCTGCTGGCCGACGTCGTCGCCGGGGCCTTCGCCGTGACGCTGCACGAGCCCGCCCGCCGCGGCGCGCCCTGGGTGCTGGACGTCGAGGCCCCGTGAGCGCGCCGTGAGCACCGGCGACGCCGTCGCGCTGCTCGCCCGTCTGGCCCCCGTCGTCGTCTTCCTCCTCGCCGTGACGGTGACGGCCGAGCTGGCCGAGCGGGCCGGGGTGTTCGACGTCGCGGGCCACGCCGTCGCGCGGCTCGGGAGGGGCCGCGCCGGGGTCCTCTGGCTGCTGTTCGCGCTCTTCGCGGTGGCGGCCACGGTCGTGCTGTCCCTGGACACGACCGCCGTGCTGCTGACCCCGGTGGGCCTGGCCGTGGCGGCGCAGGTCGGGCTGGACCCCCGCGTCTTCGCGGTGACGACGCTCTGGGTGGCGAACACCGGCTCGCTGCTGCTGCCGGTCTCGAACCTCACGAACCTGCTCGCCCTGCACACCCTCGAGCAGGACGGGGCCGGCCACGCCGACTACGTCCGCGCGTCGTGGGCCCCGGCGCTCGTCGCCGTCCTCGTCACCCTGGCCCTCGTCGCCCTCCTGCACCGGCGGACGCTGGGCGCGCGCTACGCCACCGCCCCGCCGCCGGAGCCGCACGACCCCGTCCTGCTGCGGACGGCCGGGGCCGTGTGCGTCGTCCTCGCCCCGCTCTTCGCGCTCGGCGCACCCCCCTGGGCCGTCGCCTGCGGGTCGGCCGCGGTGCTGGGCGTGGTCACCTTCGTGCGGGACCGGACGCTGCTGCGGTCGCTGCCGGTGCCGTGGCTCATGGCCGCCGGCTTCGTCGCCGTGTCCGCGCTCGTCGAGGTGCTGCACCGCCTCGGCGTGCTGGACCCCCTCGTCGGCGGCCTGCCGGACGGCACCTCGGCCCCGGCCCTGCTGGCGGTCGCCGGCGCCGGGGCCGGGCTCGCGAACGTCGCGAACAACCTGCCTGCCTACCTGGCGCTGGAGCCGGTGGCCGACGGGTCGGTGCCGCGGCTGCTGGCCCTGCTCGTGGGGACGAACGCGGGGCCGCTGGTCACGCCGTGGGCCTCGCTGGCCACCCTGCTGTGGATCCAGCGCTGCCGCTCGCGCGGCATGCGGATCCCCTGGCGCTGGCTCGCCCCGGCCGGGCTGACCTGCGCGGTCCTCGTCCTCGCCTCGGCCACGCCGACGCTCGCCCGCTGACGCTCGACACCGCCGGGCAACCTTCGACACCGCGGCGTCGATCCCTCCGTCCGTGGGTTGGAATGGGTCCGGACGACGAGGAGGACCATGACCGCGATCGACACGCTGAGCCGGAGCGCCCAGCGCCGCCTGGGCCTGGCGCTGCGCTCCCGGGTCGCCGGGGACGACGCGCCCGAGCGGGCGGCCGTCATCTGGGGCCGGCAGGGGCGGCGCTGGTTCACCGCGACGGACCCGGTGTGGAAGGTGCATGCCGACGCGTCGATGTTCCCCGGTGGCGTCGCAGCGCTGCTGCTGCAGTCGCTGCACCCCTCGGCGATGGCGGGCGTGGCGGGTCACAGCGGGTACCGCGGCGACCCGTGGGGGCGGCTGCAGCGCACCTCGCACTTCCTCGCGACGACGACCTTCGGCACCGTCGAGGACGCCGAGGCCGCAATCGCTAGGGTCCGCGGCATCCACGAGCGGGTACGCGGCCGCGACGACCGCGGCGTCCCCTACCGCGCGTCCGACCCGGACCTGCTGCGCTGGGTGCACGTCGCCGAGGCCTGGAGCTTCCTCGGGGCCTACCAGCGCTTCTCCTCCGAGCCGTTCACGGCAGCCGAGGCCGACCGCTACGTCGAGCAGGCGGCGGTCGTCCCGGGGCTGCTCGGCGCCACCGACGTGCCGACCGACGTCGCGGGCCTGGAGGCCGCGCTCGAGGCGTACCGGGCGGTGCTGCGGGCCAGCGACGCGGCGCGGGACGCCGCGCGCTTCCTCCTGCTGGACCCGCCGCTGCCCTGGTCGCAGCGCGCCGGGTACGGGCTGCTCGCGGCCGGTGGGGTCGCCCTGCTCCCGGGCTGGGCGCGGCGCGAGCTGCGGCTGCCGGTGGCCGGGCCGGTCGCGGCGGCCGCCGGGGTGCTCGGCCTCGCCGGGACCAAGGGGGTCCGGTGGGCCATGGCCGGGGTGGCCGAGGAGCGCCGGGTCTCCGCGGCCGAGTCGGCGTAGCGCTCAGGCCGTGCCGGTGACGAGCTGCTCGATGCGCTCCAGGGTCGCGGCCATGTTGCGCCGAGTCATCCCCTCCATCCGCCGGACGACCGGCTTGGACGTCGCCGCCTCCTTCGAGATGTCCCACGTCTCGGTGACGAGCGTCCCGCCGTCGACCGGCTCGAGCTCGTAGCGCCAGATCCGGCCGCCGACGAGCCGCGACAGCGCGCCCCCCGCGAGGGTCTGCCAGGCGATCCGCCGGTTCTCCTCGAGCTCGATGACGGTGTTGCTCGTCGAGTAGGCGACGCCGATCTTCATGTCCATCCCGAACCGGTCGCCCAG
>NZ_SAYU02000117.1 GCF_004025965.2 Phycicoccus flavus
TGGTTGCCGCGGACGAAGAGGTAGGGGACGCCGAGCGAGGCGATGCCGTCGAAGACGCCGGCGGCCTCGCCCTCCTCGGCCGTCCCGAAGTTCACGAGGTCGCCGGTGTCGACGACGACGTCGATGCTCTGGTCCCGCACGACCGTCCGCATCAGCGGGTACTGGTTGCCGCCGTGGACGTCGCTGACCAGCAGGACCCGCAGCGCGGGGTCGGACTCCAGCGCCCCCGCGGCGTACTTCTGCTGCAGGGCGGTCGAGAGGGCCAGGAGGTTGCGCAGGTACGGCGTCACCTGGGTGGCGCGGGTCTCGACGTCGCCGAGCAGCCCCTGGTTGCGCTGCAGGGTGCCGAGCACCTCCGTGGCGGTGAACGACTGCTGCCGGCTCGGCTGGTAGGTCGTGTAGATCGCCGCCGACGTCCCGACGGTCGCGACGAGCCACGACGCCGCGGCCGCGCCGACGAGCCAGCGCGGCGGGCGGCGACGGCGCGCGCCGCCCGCCACCGCGAGGACGACGACGACGAGCAGCAGCGCCCCGAGCGCGAACCGGCCGAGCAGCCGGGTGGCGACCTCGCGGACCGCGGCGTCGAGCTCGCCCGGGCCCGGGCGCAGGCTCGCCAGGCTCAGCTGCGGCCGGGCGAGGACGTCGGCGATGCTCGCCCGAACCTGCGGGACGGCGCGGATGCCGGGGGCGAGCCCGGAGAAGCCGACGCGCGCGTCGCCGAAGGTCGTCTCGGCCACGATCCGGCCGACGTGCGCGGGGTCGGCGTCCAGCGACACCGTCGCCTGGTAGGTGCGGGTGTGCGCGGTGGCGGGCGCGAGCGCCGTGGCCGCCACTCCCGCGAGGACGCACCCCACGACGAGCACGAGGGCGGCCAGCCCGTGGCGCAGCCGCCGCGAACCGACCCGGTGCCCGCCCGACCACCAGACCCCGACGGCCACGGCGAACGGGCCCAGCGCGGTGAGCGCGGCGACGACCCGCTCGTGCAGGCCGAACGAGCCGCCGGAGAGCCCGACGCCGAGCGAGGCCACCGCCGCCAGCAGCACCCCCGCGAGCGGGCGGGCCACGACGGGCCGCAGCACCGGGGGACCACCCCGGCGGGCGGCCAGCGCCGGCCAGAGCGCGAGCAGCACGAAGGAGGCGACGGCCACGGTCGTGTGCAGCGCCGAGGACTCGGTGCGCGAGGGCAGCGGGGCGGCCGCCACCCCGATCGTGGCGAGCCCGCCGGCCGCGAGCGTCAGCCGCCCGGCTCGCCGGGCGGACGCCAGGGCCGCGGCCGTCCCGCAGTGCGCGACCCCGGTGACGACGAGCGCCGCCGTCATCACCCAGCGGTGCGGCGTGGCCAGCGAGGCCAGCGCGCTGATCGACTCCGCGCGCGGGTCGTAGCCGGGGCCGACGAGGTCCGCCGCCCAGGTCCAGCCGCCGACGAGCGCGAGGACCGCCACCGCCGAGCTGAGGACGGCGGTGCGCAGGGCACCGGCGGGGCGCGACATGGCTCCCACAGTAGGTCGTTCGATGAGGCCCGAGCGCCCGCCGTAGGCTGGACGGCATGGCGCAGACCCCGCTCCCGGACGCCCTCGACACCGCGTTCGACGGGGTGCTCCTGGACATGGACGGCACGCTCATCGACTCCATCGGGGCCGTCGAGCGGAACTGGACGACGTGGAGCAGCGAGTACGGCGTCGACCCGCAGCGGCTGCGGAGCTTCCACGGCGTCACCGCGCGGGGCCTCATCGCCGAGCTGCTGCCCGAGGACCGGCGCGAGGAGGCCTACGCGCGCATCCTCCAGCTCGAGGTCGACGACGTCGACGGCATCGAGGTGCTGCCCGGCGCCGCCGACCTGCTGTTGCGGCTGCGGGACGCGGGGGTGCCGACGGCCATCGTCACCTCGTCGGGCGCGCCGCTGGCGGAGGCCCGGCTGGCGGCGACGGGGCTGCCGCACCCGCCGGTCGTCGTCACCGCCGACGACGTCCCGCGCGGCAAGCCCCACCCCGACCCCTGGTTGCTCGGCGCGGAGCGGATCGGCGTCGCCCCGGGGCGCTGCGTCGTCGTCGAGGACGCGGTCGCGGGACTGCGGGCGGCGCGGGAGGCCGGCTGCGGCGGGCTCGTCGCCGTCACGTCGACGACGCCGCGGGCCGAGCTGGAGCAGGTGGCCGACCTCGTCGTCACCGACCTCACCGGGCTCACCTGGGAGGTCTCAGCCGTGGAGCGCACGGTAGCTGTCCACCGCGCCGGGGTGCAGGGGCACGGGTGAGGTCTGGATCATCGTCGCCGGCGTGAGGTACTGCAGGCCGCGGACGTAGTCGGGGAGCAGGACCGCCGCCCGGCGGACGAGCACCTCGACGACCGCGCCGACGACCCGGTCCGGGAGCGCGGCCCGGGCCAGGAGCAGGTTCGGCACGCCGACGGTGCGCGCGTCCGCCCCGGGCGGGGCGTAGCCGACGGGCGGGACCCGCCGCGGCGCGTACGGGAAGCCGGACGCGGCCAGCGGGTCGACGTACCGGGCGAGGTCGAGCATCCGCAGCGGGACCTCGCGGTCCAGGGCGGACACGGCCGGCGTCGGGATCCCGCCGGACCACAGCACGGCGTCGACCTCCTCCGCGCGCAGCGACCCCAGCGCCGCGGCCAGCCCGGCGTGCGTCACCCGGACGGCGTCCGCGCCCGGGCCCTCCCGCAGCCCGGCCGCCCGGAGCAGGGCCGCCCCGGTGACCGCCGCCCCGGACCCCCGCGCGCCGAGGCTCACGGTCCGGCCGCGCAGGTCCGCGAGGGTGCGGACCGGGTCGCCGGCGCGCACGAGGAGCTGGAGGTAGTTCTCGTAGACCCGGGCGACGGCGCGGACCTCGGCCGGCACGGGGTCCCCGAGGGCGTCGGCGAGGGTGAGGCCGAGGTCCGCCTCGCCGGAGCGCACCCGGCGGACGTTGTCGACGCTGCCCTCGGTGCGCAGGACCTCGACCTCGACGCCCGTGCGGTCGGCGACCCGCTCGGCGAGGAGGCGGGCGAAGGCGATGTAGATGCCGCGGTCGTCCCCGGCGGCGATGGTGAGCCGCGGCGGGAGGTCCGGCGCGCAGCCCGCCAGTGCCCCGAGCCCGCCGAGGAGGGCCGGCCCGGCGGCGGCCCGCAGCACCGTGCGACGGGTCGTCACCGCTCCCCCTCGGCGGGGCCGAGGTCGAGGACGGCCCGGGTCCCGCCCGCCGGTGCGGGCCGCAGCACGAGGGAGCCGCCCCGCCCCTCGGCCAGCTCCGCCGCGATGGCCAGGCCGAGCCCGCTGCCCTCGGCCGACCCGCCCCGGCGGCCGCGGCTCCAGAACCGGTCGGTGGCGAGGTCCCACTCGCCGCCGTGCACCCCGGGGCCGTCGTCGGTGACGGTGACCCCCACCCGGTCCGCCGAGCGCGTCACCGCGACGGTGACGGTGGTGCCGGGCGCGGTGTGCCGCACGGCGTTGTCGAGCAGCACGTCGAGGGCCTGCTCGACGTCGGCGGACGCCGCCACCCGCGCCTCGCCCCCGCGCCCGCACCCGTCGACGACGAGGTCGACGCCGTGCTCCGCGGCGAAGGCCTCCCAGGCCTCGACCCGCCCGGCGACGACCTCGGCCAGGGACGCCTCCCCGTCGGCGCCGGCCGCCCGCCCGCGCCGGCTGCCCGAGACCTCCTGGGCCCGGGCCAGGGCCATGAGCTGGTCCAGGAGGCCCTCGAGCCGCTCGAGCTCGCGGGTGAGGGCGGCGTGCGAGCGCCGGCCGGCGGGGTCGAGCGACGGGGCGAGCGCGTCGACCCGCAGGCGCAGCGCGGCGAGGGGGTTGCGCAGCTGGTGGGAGGTGTCGGCGACGAGCCGTCGCTGGTCCCGCAGCGAGCGGTCGACGGCGTCGGCCATCCGGTTGAACTCGGTGACGAGCTCGCGCAGCTCGTCCGGGCCCTCGGCGAGCACGCCACCGGACCGGTCGCCGTGCGCCAGCGCGCGGGCCGCGTCCTCGAGGGCGTGGACCGGGCGCATCGCCCAGCGGGTGACCCACCGGGTGAGCAGCAGGGCGAGGACCCCGAGGCCGGCGGCACCGGCGACGATGGCGGCCCACGAGAGGGCGACGGCCCGGGCGGCCGGTCCGGTGTCGACCCGGGTGAGCGCGGCCCCGACGACCTCGCCGTCCGCGGTGGCCGTCGCCGCGGCCACCGGGTGGTCCCGGGTCCACGGCAGGATGCGCGACAGCGGGCGGGTCGCGTCGTCGACGAGCGCCAGGCGCAGCGCCGACGCGACCTCGGGGTCCCGGGCGCTCAGCCCGCCGGCGCCCACCGAGGTCCGTCCCTGGCCGTCGACGATGAGCACCGGCTCGCCGTACAGCGCCCGGTAGCGCTCGGCATGGCTGCGCGCGGCGGGGGTGTCGGCGACCTCGGCGAGGCTGGTCAGCTGCCGCTGGCGCTCCAGCGAGACGGCGTTCGTGCGGCTGTCCGCGAGGGCCAGCGCCAGGGGGACGGCCAACGACCCGACGGCCAGCGCGAGCAGGAGGGCGACGACGAGCCGGACCCGCCGCTCCATCAGGCCTCCAGGCGGTAGCCGAACCCGCGCACCGTCGTCAGGGGCAGGTCGCGGCCGAGCTTCTGGCGCAGCGCGGCGACGAAGACGTCGAGGGCCCGGGAGCGGCCGGAGTCGGGGCTGCCCCACACCCGCAGGTGGAGGGTCTCGCGGCTCACGGCCTCGCCCGGTCGCTCGGCGAGGACGAGGAGCACCTCGAGCTCGGTGGCGGTGAGGTCGACGCGGGCGCCGTCCCGGGTGGCGGTGCGGGCGGCCGGGTCGATCCGCAGCCCGCCCCAGGCCAGCACGCCGTCGGGGCCGCTGTCCGGGGCCGACACCCGCGCCCGCCGCGCGAGGGCGTGCACCCGGGCGAGGAGCACCGGGGCCCGCACCGGCTTGACGAGGTAGTCGTCGGCCCCGGCCCGCAGGCCGAGGACGACGGCGCCGTCGCCGTCCCGGGCGGTGAGGACGAGGACGGGCACCTCGCTGGCCCGCCGCAGCAGCCGGAGGAACTCCAGGCCGTCCATGTCCGGGAGGCCGAGGTCCAGCAGGACGAGGTCGGCGTCGCGGACGTGGCGCAGGCCGTCGTCCCCGCGGGAGAAGCGGGCGCACTCCCACCCGGCGTCGGAGAGGGTGTCGACCAGCGCCTCGGCGACGCCGTCGTCGTCCTCGACCACGACGATCCGCATCGGGGTCAGGATAGGGACCGAGGCGGGCGGAGCGGGGTGCCCGGTCAGCCGCCGAAGGCCTTCTGGACGGCGCCGACGAGCTCGTTGACCCCGAGGACGAGGAACGCGACCGCGCACAGGCCGAGCAGGACGTTGGTCAGCGGCTTGTTGCGCCACTGCCGCGGCACCCGGTCGGTGTTGAGGATCCACAGGAGCGTCACGGCGAGGAAGGGCATGAAGAGCGACCCGAGCACGCCGTAGGCGAGGATGAGGTACACCGGCTTGCCGAGCAGCATGAGGACGATCGGCGGGAAGGTGAGCCAGAGGATGTAGGCCTTGTAGTAGCGGCCCCCGGCGAGCCGGTCCGGGTGGTCGGCCGGCTGGTGGCGCACCCCGCCGGCGAAGTCGGCGAACATCAGGCTGACGCCGTTCCACACCCCGACCAGCGAGCTCATCGCCGCGGCCCAGAAGCCGATCACGAACACCGTGCCCGCGACCGAGCCGTACCGCTCGGTGAGGACGTCGCCGAGCTGGACCAGGCCCTGGTCCCCGGTCTCGACGGCGATACCGGCGGAGTAGAGCAGCTCGGCGCCGACGACGAGGGTGGCGATGACGAACAGGCCGGTGACGACGTAGGCGGTGACGTTGTCCAGGCGCATGACCCGCATGG
>NZ_SAYU02000118.1 GCF_004025965.2 Phycicoccus flavus
AAGCACCCGGGTCACCCTCCACGCCGCGAACTCCGCCGCCGTCGCCACCGCGGTGCGCGACGGCGTCGCCGACCTCGGCTTCGTCGAGGGACCGGTCGACCGCACCGGCCTGTCCGCGGCCGACGTCGGCGAGGACACCCTCGTCCTCGTCGCCGCCCCCGACGACCCCTGGGCGCGGCGGCGCACCCCGGTCGACGCCCCCGCCGTGGCCGGGCGTCCCCTCGGCAGCCGGGAGCCCGGCTCGGGGACCCGGCGGGTGTGGGAGGACGCGGTCCGGGCGGCCGGCGCCGAGCCGGCCCCGCCCGAGGTCGAGCTGGACACGACGGCGGCCCTCCTCGCCTCCGCCACCTCCGGCGGCCCGCCGGTCGTCGTGAGCCGCCGGGCGGCCGCACCGGCCCTCGCGACCGGCGCCCTCGTCGAGGTCCGGACCCGCGGCATCGCCACGCGTCGTGTCTTCACGGCGCTGTGGGTGGGCGGCCGGGTCCCGCCCCGGGGCGCGGCCCGCGACCTCGTCGCCCTCATCGCGCGGAGCGGTCAGCCACAGGACTAGCCTGTGACATCCCAGGGTGGCGAGGGCTACCGGGCCCGCCCGGTCGGCGCGAGCATCGAGGCGTGAGCCGCCCCGCCCTCCCCCCACCCGGACCGTCGTGGTTCCCCGCCGTCATGGGCACGGGGATCCTCGCGACCCTCCTCCAGCTGCACGGCGGGTCCGCCACCGGGCCGCTGCACCTGGCCGCCGTCGTCGTCCTCGTCCTGGCCTGGGCCGTCCTGCTCGGGCTGGGCGGGGCGTTCGCCGTCCGGGTCGCGCGCCGGCCGGGCACCCTGCGGGCCACGACGACCGACCCGGTCGTCCTGCCGATGTGGGGGACCGTCGCGATGGGACTGCTCGCCGTCGGCTCCGCCACCGTGACCGTCCTCCCGGTCGCCGTGCCCGGCGCCGAGGCGCTCGCGGTCGGCGTCGACGCCGTCCTGTGGACGGCCGGGACCGTGCTCGGGCTGGCCACCGCGCTCGGCTTCTCCGTCGTGCTGCTGCGCGGCCACCCCGGCCCGCCGACCCTCGTCTGGGGCCTGCCCATCGTGCCGCCCATGGTGTCGGCCACGACGGGGACGGCCTTCGCGCCGTACCTCGGCGACGGCGGCCGCTTCCTCGTCGTCCTCGTCACGAGCGCCTGCTTCGGTCTCGCCCTCGTCCTCGGCCTCCTCGTCTTCGGCATCGGCTACCACCACCACTGGCGCGTCTCGCCCGTCGCCCTCGCGGCCTCGCCCTCGACCTGGATCCCGCTCGGCATCGTCGGCCAGTCGGCGGCGGCCGCCCAGGCCATCGCGACCGCCGCGGCCCCGGTGCTCGCGCCCGACGCCGCGTCCCTCGCCCACGACGTCGCCGCCGGCTACGGCGTCGTGGTCCTCACGATCGGCCTCCCGCTCGTCGCGTGGGCGGTGGTCGTCACGGCCCGCGGGTTCCTCGGCCGGATGCCCTTCACCCCCGGCTGGTGGGCCCTCACCTTCCCCGTCGGGACCCTCTCCCTCGGCGCCCACCTCCTCGGGGCGGCCACCGGATCGACGGTGCTGACCGCCGTCGGTGCCGTCGTCCTCGCCGTGCTCTGCGGCACCTGGTCCCTCTGCGCCACGGCGTCGCTGTCCGCCGTCGCCGCGGCCCGACACCCGGGCGCCCCGACGCGCGAGGCGTCGCGGACGGTGCGGTGGGCCAGGATGGGCGGGTGACGACCAGCGCCGACGCCGCCCCCGCCCCCGGCCCCGCCCCGACGATGCGGGCCCTGGTCTACGACGAGCCGCGCTCCTTCGCGGTCCGCGACGTCCCGCGGCCGGTCGCCGGCCCGGGCGAGGTCGTCGTCGACGTCGACCTGGCCGGGCTCTGCGGCACCGACCTGCACCTGCACGAGGGCGGCTTCTTCGCCTCCTTCCCGCTGACGCCGGGCCACGAGTCGACCGGCACCGTCCGCGAGGTCGGCGTCGGCGTCGGGCACGTCGAGGTCGGGCAGCGGGTGGCCGTCGACAACGCGTCGGCCTGCGGCCGGTGCCCCACGTGCTCGCGCGGCGACCACCTGTACTGCGAGGACTTCCGATCGCTCGGCGTCAACGCCCCCGGCGGCTTCGCGGAGTCGCTCCTCAGCCCGGCCCACAAGGTCTACCCGGCGCAGGACCTCCCGCCCGAGGTCGCCGTCCTCGCCGAGCCGCTGGCGTGCGCCGTGCACGGGGCGGACGTGCTCGCGCTGCGCCCGGGCGCCGACGTCCTCGTCGTCGGGGCGGGCACCACCGGGCTGCTGCTGGCCCAGCTGCTGCTGCACGGCGGCGCGGGCCGGGTCACCGTGGCGGCGCCGACGGCGTTCAAGCTGGACCTCGCGCGGACCTACGGCGCCGACCGGGTCGTGCAGGTCACCCGGGACGCCGCCGCCACCGCCGCGACCCTCCACGACCTCCAGCCGGGCGGGTTCGACGTGACGGTCGACGTCACCGGTGCCGCGTCCGTCGTCGAGGTCCTGCCCGGGCTCACCGCGACCAACGGCACCGTCTTCGTCTACGGCATGTGCGACGAGGACGCCCGCGTCTCGTGGAGCCCCTACGACGTCTTCCGCCGGCAGCTGACCGTCAAGGGCTCCTTCGCGCAGGTCGACTGCATGGACCGGGCGCTCGCCCTGCTGCGCTCGGGCCGGGTCCGCACCGACGGCCTCGTCACCCACCGCTACCCGCTGTCGGCGTACGGCGAGGCGCTGGAGACCCTGCGCACCGACCCCACGAGCCTCAAGGTCCTCCTCGACCCCACCGCGTGACGAGGGCGCGCCGCGACCCGTCGCGCGCGGCTGTCGAGACCCCGGATCGTCCGCGAGACCCGGCTTACGAACCGCGTTCCGGCGGACATTTCGGGGTGACCCCGAAATGTCCGCCGGGCCGGCGCGCGGCCGACCGGGTAGTCGGGTCAGAGCGCGCCGGCGGCGGCGCGTCCGGCGGTGCGGCCGCTGAAGAGGCAGCCGCCGACGAAGGTGCCCTCGAGCGACCGGTACCCGTGCAGGCCCCCGCCGCCGAACCCGGCGACCTCGCCGGCGGCGTACAGCCCCGGCACCGGGTCACCGGCGCCGTCCAGCACCCGCCCCGAGAGGTCGGTGTGCAGCCCGCCGAGCGTCTTGCGCGAGAGCACCCGCAGCCGGACGGCGACGAGCGGCCCGTGCTTCGGGTCGAGGATGCGGTGCAGCGGGTGGGCGCGCTTGGTCAGCCGGTCGCCGCGGTAGCGGCGCGCCACCCGGACCGCGGCCACCTGGGCGTCCTTGGTGAACGGGTTCTCGACCTGCCGGTCCCGCTCGACCACCTGCCGCTCCAGGTGCGCGGGGTCGACCGGGTGGTCCGGCTCCAGGGCGTTCATCGCGGCGGCGAGCCCGCGCACCGAGTCGGCGGTCAGCCAGTCCTCCCCGTGGTCCAGGAAGGCCTGCACCGACGGCTGCACCGGGGTCACCGGCCGCCGCAGCACGTCGCGGTAGCGCCGCTCGGTGAGGTCGAGGTTCTGCTCCGACCCCGACAGCGCGAGCTCCTTGCCGGCGAGCGAGCGGTTGAGGACGAACCACGAGTGGTCGGCCCCGGTCCGGCGCAGGTGGGCCAGCGTCCCGAGGGTGTCGAAGCCCGGCAGGTACGGGTTCGGCAGCCGGTCGCCGTGGGCGTCGAACCACAGCGAGCTCGGCCCGGGCAGGATGCGGATGCCGTGCCCCGGCCACACCGGGTCCCAGTTGCGCACCCCCTCGACGTAGTGCCACATCCGGTCCCGGTTCACGACCGCGCCCCCCGCGGCCTCGGTGATGCCGATCATCCGCCCGTCGACGTGCGCCGGCACCCCGGTGAGCAGGGTCGACGGCGCCGGGCCCAGCCGGTCGGTGGGCCACGCGGCCCGGACGAGGTCGTGGTCGCCGCCGATGCCCCCGGAGGTGACGACCACGGCCTGCGACCCGAGCTCGAACTCCCCCACCGCCTCCCGCGAGGACGCCACCCCGCGCGGTGCGGCGTCGGGCGCGAGGACGCTCCCGCGTACCCCCGTCACGGCCCCGCCCGTCGTCACCAGCGCGTCCACCCGGTACCGCGGCCGGTAGACGACGCGCCCGCCGGCCATGTGCTCACGCACCCGGCGCTCGACGGGCGCGACGACCCCGGTGCCGGTGCCCCAGGGGATGTGGAAGCGCGGCACGGAGTTGCCGTGCCCGCCGCTCGTGCCGTCCCCGCGCTCGGCCCAGCCGACGACCGGGAAGAACGAGACACCCTGCGCGCGCAACCAGGCCCGCTTCTCCCCGGCGGCCCAGTCGACGTACGCCCGCGCCCACTCCCGGCCCCAGTGGTCCGGGCCGGGCGAGCCGTCGGGCCCGGTCAGCCGGTCCCACCCGGCCGAGCCCTCCCAGTCCTGCCAGGCGAGCTCGACGGAGTCCTTGACGCCCATCCGTCGCTGCTCCGGGGACCCGACGAGGAACAGCCCGCCGAAGCTCCACCACGCCTGCCCGCCGAGGTTCGCCTCGGACTCCTGGTCCAGGAGCACGACGGACCGGCCGGCGTCCGCGAGCTCGCAGGCGGCGACGAGGCCGGCGATCCCGGCCCCCACGACGACGACATCGGCGTCCATGCCGCCACCCTAGGCAGTCGCGCCGTCGCGGTCAGTCTTCGGATCACGTAAGGATCGGCCCGCGACGGCCGCCGCACCCTGGTCCTGCCCGCCGGAGCGTGGGCATGCTCCCTCCCGGACCGCCACAGCGACGTGGCGGCGGACCGAAGGAGACCGGCCATGGCGACGGATGCGGGAGAGACCACGACGACCAGCGGACCGGAGGCCGACGCCCCACGCTGGCGGCTCGTCGGGCCGGGTCTCGTCGTGGCGGCGACCGGGGTCGGCGCCGCCGACCTCGTCGCGACGATGGTCGCGGGCAGCCGCTACGGCTACGCCCTGCTCTGGGCCGTGGTCCTCGGGTGCGTCATGAAGATCGTGCTCGTCGAGGGCGCCGGGCGGTACTCCCTGGCCACGGGCCGCACGATCTTCGAGGGCTGGCAGACCCTCGGCCGCTGGACCACGTGGTACTTCGGCCCGTACATCGTGGTCTGGGGCTTCGTCTACGGCGCCGCGGCCATGGCCGGCACCGGCCTGGCCCTCTACAGCCTCTTCCCCGCGCTGTCGGTGACGGCCTGGGGCGTGATCTCCGCGCTCATCGG
>NZ_SAYU02000119.1 GCF_004025965.2 Phycicoccus flavus
GACCAGTCGGTGCCGACGGCGCCCAGGCCGTCGAGCAGGTAGCCGGGGTTGAACGCGATCTCGATGTCCGGCCCGGTGAGCCGGCACTCGACGGCCTCGCTGGCCTGGGCGTCGTCGCCGGTGCCGGCCTCGATGGCGACCTGGCCCTCGGAGAAGCGGAGCCGCACGGGCGTGTTGCGCTCGGCGACGAGGGCGACGCGCTTCACGGCCTCGACGAGCTCGGCGGTCCGCACGACGGCGTCGGTCTCGGACGAGGTGGGGAAGATGGAGGAGACCTTGGGGTACTCGCCGTCGAGGAGGCGGGTCGTGCTGCGGCGGCGGCCGGCCTCGAAGCCGACGAGCCCGTCGCCACCCGCCACGGCGCCGAGCGCGACGTCGATGGACCCGCTCGCGCCGAGGCTGCGGGCGGTCTCGGACAGGGTCCGGGCCGGGATGAGGACGACGTGGCTGGCGCCGGTGTCGCTGGGGTTCCAGTGCAGCTCGCGCATCGCGAGGCGGTAGCGGTCGGTGGCGAGGAGCGTCATCGTGTCGCCGTCGACCTCGACCCGCACCCCGGTGAGGATCGGGAGGGTGTCGCCGCGGTCGGCGGCCACCGACACCTGGGCGACGGCCTGGGTGAACAGGTGGCCGTCGACGGTGCCCGTCGGCTCGGGGTTGGCCGGCAGCGTCGGGTAGTCGTCGGCCGGCATCATCAGCAGGCTGAAGCGCGACGCCCCGCACGTCACCTGGACCTTGCTGCCGTCGGTGGCGAGGTCGATCGGGCGGTCCGGCAGGTTGCGGCAGATGTCGGCCAGCAGCCGGCCGAGCACGAGGACGGTGCCGGACTCGGCGACGTCGGCGGCGACGGTGACCCGCGCGGACACCTCGTAGTCGAAGGCCGAGAGGGTGAGGGTGCCGTCGTCGGAGGCCTCGAGCAGGATGCCGGCGAGCACGGGGACGGGCGGACGGGCGGGCAGCCCGCGGGCCACCCAGGTCACCGCTTCGGCGAGGACGTCGCGCTCGACGCGGAACTTCACGGCTTACCGCCCTATCCGGCGCGCTGCGCGCCCATGAGTCGTGCTGGTTCTCCCTCCGCAGCCGCGCGCAGCAGCGCTCCCGGCAGACGGGAGCCCGACACTAGTGCACGGATCCCGGAGGGGGAACCGGACGGGGACGATCGGGGCGCGTGGGCCCGGGCGAGGGAGTCCGGCGCCCTCCCCCGGCATCGCGTCCTCGGGTCGTCCGGGGGTCGGGGGCACAGCAGGGCCCTGATCGGGGTGGACCCTTCATCTCCAGGTCTCATCGGGGTCGTAGGAGCTGTGGACCCTGTGGACGACCGGGCGTCCCTGCTGGTCAGCCGGTTCGCGGCGGGTGTGGAGGACCGGTGGAGGGGTCCGTGGACGACGGGCCCGGTCGGGGGACGGCCATCCGGCGTTCACAGCGGGTCCACCGCCGGGTCGCGGCGCGTCCACGGCGCGACCCGGCTTGTCCACACTCGTCCACAGGTCCTGTGGATATGTGGCCCGTGCCTTTCGCCCCCGGTCCCTCGGTGCGAAGTTGTCCACAGGGTTGTCCGCAGCGGTGGACGACGCGTGTCGAAGGTTCGAGGGACGGCACGGACGGCGCTCGGAAGGGTCGGGTCGCGCCGCCGCGCGGTGTGCGTCGGCGGTCGGCCGTCGGCGGGGGTGTGGACGACCTGTTGACGACCGGTGGACTGTCGAAGCTTGCGGCTGTGGACAGCCGGTGGACGGGGCAGCGACGCCGCCCGGAGGTCGGGCAGCGGGTGGACGTGGCGACCCGCGCCGGTCGACGCCGAAGGCGGGTGGGGGGTCGCGGGCCGCGGCCCAGCGACCGGCGGACAGGACGAGCGGGCCGGCTCCTCCGCGGTCAGCGGGACTGCTGCTTGATCCGGTTGGTGAGCTCGGTGACCTGGTTGTAGATGGCCCGTCGCTCGGCCATGAGCTGCCGGATCTTCTTCTCGGCGTGCATGACCGTCGTGTGGTCGCGGCCGCCGAACTGCTGGCCGATCTTCGGCAGCGACAGGTCGGTGAGCTCGCGGCACAGGTACATGGCGATCTGGCGGGCGGTGACGAGGACGCGGCTGCGGGACTGCCCCTGGAGGTCCTCGATGGTCAGCCCGAAGTAGGCGGCCGTCTGGGCGATGATCGTCGCCGGCGTCACCTGGCTCGCGGTGTCGTCGGGGATGAGGTCGCGCAGGACGATCTCGGCCAGGGACATGTCGACCGGCTGCCGGTTGAGGCTGGCGAAAGCCGTGACGCGGATGAGGGCGCCCTCGAGCTCGCGGATGTTCGTCGAGATCCGGCTGGCGATGAACTCGTGGACGTCCTCGGGGACCGACAGCCGCTCCTGGATGGCCTTCTTGCGCAGGATGGCGATGCGCGTCTCGAGGTCGGGCGGCTGGACGTCGGTGAGCAGGCCCATCTCGAACCGGCTGCGCATCCGCGCCTCGAAGCCGGTGAGCAGCTTCGGCGGCACGTCGCTGGTGATGACGACCTGCTTGCCCGCGTTGTGCAGCGTGTTGAAGGTGTGGAAGAACTCCTCCTGCGTCTGCACCTTGCCCTGAAGGAACTGGATGTCGTCGATGAGGAGGACGTCGACGTCGCGGTAGCGGCGCTGGAAGTTCGCCGCCTTGTCGTCGCGGATGCTGTTGATGAAGTCGTTCGTGAACTCCTCCGAGTTCACGTAGCGCACCTTGACGTTGGGGAAGAGCGCCCGGGCGTAGTGGCCGATGGCGTGCAGCAGGTGGGTCTTCCCCAGCCCGGAGTCCCCGTAGACGAAGAGCGGGTTGTACGCCTTGGCCGGTGCCTCGGCGACGGCGACGGCGGCCGCGTGGGCGAACCGGTTGGACGCACCGATGACGAAGGTGTCGAACGTGTACTTGGGGTTCAGCCGGGTGAGCTCGACCTGCTCGGGCACGGCCGATCCCGGCCGCGGCCGGCGCATCCCCGGCATGGCGACGAGCCCGTCGCCGCCGTGGTCGCCCCCGCCGGCCCCGCCGGCGTCGAACCCGGGGAGGGTCCCGGGGATGGTGGAGGACGACTCGTGGCCGTCGTCGTCGAGGGCGAGGTCGTGGATCTGCCGGCGCCGGTCGGCGGCCCGCTCGTCGTGGCCGGCCTGGAGGTCGGGCACGTCGCCGAGGTCCCCGGTCTCGGGCGGCAGCTCACCGAGGGCGGGGTCGACGGTGACGGCCAGGCGGACCTCGCGGCCCAGGCGCTCGCCGAGGCTGCGGGCGACGGGCTCGCGCAGCCGGGTCTCGACCATGTCCTTGGTGAAGTCGTTGGGGACGGCGATGAGCGCGGTGTCGTCGAGGAGCCCGACCAGGCGGGCCAGGCCGAGGAAGGCACGCTGCTGGACGGGGATCCCGTTCTCGTCGAGCGCGTCGAGCGTCGCGCTCCAGAGCTGGGCCATCTTCGCGTCCGCCACGTGTCTCGTCCCCGTCCTCTCCGCGCGCTCCCGGGTGCGGTGCGCAGGCACCGCCGACAGTGGAATCCACACCGTTGTCCACAGGCTGTGGGTACGGGCGCGTGGCGCGGGTGACGTCGTGTCGTTACCCGGACCGGCCGATGCTCCGTGCGATGGTAGAGGGTTGTCCCTGCTCGTGGGTAACCGGTGCGCGGGTTTGGCCGCGACCCCGCCGCTCGGGTACCGTGACGTCCGTCTGTTCGTCGGCGGTTTTCGCCCGTTCGTGTCCAGGGCACCCCGTTATCGCGGACCCTCGATGACCGCCGACGAGGCGCCCCCCGACCACCGCGGGCCCCCGGCCCGCCACGTGCGAAAGAGATCACCGTGAGCAAGCGCACCTTCCAGCCGAACAACCGCCGCCGGGCCAAGGTCCACGGCTTCCGCCTGCGGATGCGGACCCGCGCGGGTCGCAGCATCCTCGCCAACCGGCGACGCAAGGGCCGCGCGCAGCTCTCCGCCTGAGGCCGTCGGTGCTGCCGGCGCCGAACCGACTGCGGACGCGGTCGGACTTCACGTCGGCGGTCCGCGGTCGCGGAAGCGTTCGCGCCGGCTCACGCCTCCTCGTGGTCCATGCCACTCGAACCGACGCGCGTGCGGGACTCCCGCCGCGAGTCGGTTTCGTCGTGTCCAGGGCCGTCGGGGGCGCCGTCGTGCGGAACCGCGTGAAGCGACGGCTCCGGGCGCTCGTCTCGGCCCGCGTCGGGTCGGTGCCGTCCGGGGTGGATCTGGTCGTGCGGGCCAACCCGGCGACGGCGACGCTGACGTCCGCTGAGCTGGCGACGGCACTGGAACCGTTGTGGGACAAGGTCATTGGTCGTCTCGAGGTCGTGCGATGAGCGGCGTCGGACGGGTCGTCGCCCTGCCCCTGCTGTGGCTGGTGCGCGGGTACCAGCGCTTCGTCAGCCCGCTCACCCCGCCCAGCTGTCGGTACTACCCGTCGTGCTCGGCCTACGCCGTCACCGCCCTGGAGCGGTTCGGACCGGTCCGGGGGCTCGGCCTGGCGGTCCGGCGGCTGCTGCGGTGCCACCCGTGGACCCCGGGCGGCGTCGACCACGTCCCCGACCGTGACCCGGCCACCGGTCGACCCGTGCCCGGCACCACCGGTCCCAAGCCGTACCGGGCTGCCGGTGGAACCGCCACCGACGACTCCGACGTTGACGGTGCGCGGGGGCCGGCAACGGGCCCGGCCGAGCGGCTGGTGGAGCGGCCGCCCGAGGACGCCGGTCCGCCGGCCGCACCGCGTGCCGGGTCGGTGTCGCCCGAGACCGTCCCCCACGGAGCGCGGCCGCCGGCCCGCGCGTCGCACCCATGACCTTGCCCCGTCACCTCGGTGACCACACCAGCCGGCGTCGTCCGGCCCGTCGAAGGACATCATGATCGACTTCTTCAGCAGCCTGATCGCCCCGATCGAGTGGCTCGTGGCCTGGATCATGTACGGCTTCCACTCGGCGTTCACCGCGATCGGGATGCCCGAGGCGTCCGGGTGGACCTGGAGCCTGTCCATCGTTGGGCTCGTCCTCGTGATGCGCGCGGCGATGATCCCGCTCTTCGTCAAGCAGATCAACGCCTCGCGCAAGCTGCAGCTCATCCAGCCCGAGATCCA
>NZ_SAYU02000012.1 GCF_004025965.2 Phycicoccus flavus
GAGCAGCTCGCCGCGTTGGCGGCCCAGGAGGGCATCGCCGACTGCGAGGTGGTCGTCGCGGACAACGGGTCCACCGACGACCTGCGGGCGCTGGTCGAGCAGTGGACCGGACGCCTGCCCGGCCTGCGCATCGTCGACGCGTCCCGGGCGCGGGGTGTCTCCGTGGCCCGCAACGAGGGCGTCCGTGCGGCCCGCTCCGACCGCATCCTCATCTGCGACGCGGACGACGTCGTGGGTCCCGGATGGGTCGCGGCGCTGCTGGCCGCGCTGGAGACCGAGGCGTTCGTGGGGGGCTCCTTCGAGACCGGCACCCTCTCCGGGCCCGCGGCGGCGTGGACGGCCATCCCGCGACGCTCCGACGGGCTGCTCGTCTCGTGGTCGGGCCTGGCCTACCCCATCGGCTGCAACACCGCGTTCCGCCGGGAGGTCTTCGAGGCCGCCGGGGCCTACCCGGAGGACTACCCGCCGGGAGCGGAGGAGATCGACTTCGCCTGGCGTGCCCGGCAGGCGGGTTACGTCGCCGCGTACGTGCCCGACGCCCTCGTGCACTACCGGATCCGCGCCGACCTGCGCCGGCTCCTGCGCCAGCAGTTCAACGCCGGCCGTGGGCACGCGACGCTGCACGCCCGGTACCGGCCCTCCGACGCGAGGCCGCGGACCGGTCGCGCCCGGCTGCGGCACGAGCTCGTCCTGCTCTCCCGGTTCCCGGCGACGGGGGGCCCGGACGCACGGCGCCGGTGGCTGACGCAGGTCGCCTTCGAGGCGGGCAAGGTCCGCGAGTCCCGTCGCCTCGGGGTGCCCTGCCCCTGAACGCACGACGCGCCCGCGGCGCAAGTACGGCAGGATGCTCCCGACGAACGGAGGGGTCCTTCTCATGAACCCGGTGACCACCGCACAGCTGGAGTCCATCGTCGGCGCGTTCCACGAGCCCGACATCGCGGCGTTCCGTGCGCTCCTGGCCCGCACGGCCGCGGAGCTGCCGGGTGACCTGGCCGAGCTGGGCGCGTTCTACGGGCGCAGCGCGGTCCTCATCGGCTCCTCCCTGGGCGCGGGCGAGACCTTCACGGTCGTCGACCTCTTCGGCCAGGAGGCCGACGACGCGTCCAACGCCGCCGAGAACGCGGACTCCTACCCGGGCCTGACCCAGGCGGCGTTCGAGGACAACTACCGGCGCGTCCACGGCACCCTGCCGGTCGTCGTCCGGGGGTTCAGCCAGACCGTCGTCGAGCACGTCCCCCCGGGGACCCACCGTTTCGTCCACGTCGACGCCTCGCACCTGTACGAGCACGTGGTCCAGGACATCGAGGCCGCCCACCGCATCCTCCAGGACGACGGGGTCCTCGTCCTGGACGACATCCGCAGCGAGCACACCCCCGGGGTGGCGGCGGCGGCCTGGCAGGCGGTCCTGCGTGACGGGCTGAGGCCCTTCGCGATCTCGCCGTTCAAGCTCTACGCCACCTTCGGCGACCCCGCGAGGTGGCAGCCCGCGCTGCAGGAGCTCGCCGACACGGGCGTCGTGCGCTCGGAGGTGCAACGGGTCAACGACCTGGACCTCCTCCGCTTCTGGTCGCTGCCGCGGCCGGAGCCGGTGCTGCCGTGGCGACGGTACGTCCCCGAGGTGGCCTGGCCCGCCGTCAGCCGCGTCGGTGGAGCCGCCCTCAAGGCGGGCCGGCGGCGCTGACCCGCGACTCCCGCCCGTCCTCGACGTAGACCTCCCGCACGGTCGTCGAGAACGTCTCGGACGAGAACGCGCGCGCGACGTCCGCAGCGCGTGCGGCCGCCCGGCCGCGCGCCCCGCTCGGGTCGCGCAGCACCCGGACCAGCTCGGTGGCCATGGTCCCGGCGTCGTCGACCACGGCGGCGAACCACTCTGCCGGCCCGACACCCTCCGCGCCGACGCCGGTCGCGACGGTCGGTACTCCCGCGACGAGGGACTCGACGGTCTTGAACTTCACTCCCGCGCCCTGACGCAGCGGGACGACGGCCGCCGCGCGGCCCGCCCAGAACGCCTCCAGATCCGGCACGAACCCCTCGAGCGACACCCCCTCGGCGGCGGCGACCGCGGACCCCAACGCGTCCGACGCCCCGGCCCCGGCCACGGTCAGCGTGGCGTCCGGCACCCCCGCGCGCACCAGGGGCCAGACCTCGTCGAGGAACCAGCGCAGGCCGTCCTCGTTCTCGGCCCGGGCCAGGTACCCGACGAAACCGACGGAGCGGTCCGTGGTGTCGTCCCGGTCCTGGGTGCGACGCCCCCGGGTCCCGTCCAGCGGGGGACGGACGACGGTCACCCGCGCCTCGGGGCGGGCCGACCGGAGCAGGTCGGCGTCCTTGTCGCTGAACGTGAGGACCCGGTGGAGCCGCGCCGGCAGGCGCGCCTCGCGGCGACGGGCTGTCCGCCCGCCCCGGGCGTAGCGGTCACGGTCCCCCGGGTCCGGGGCGGACGCGGCCAGGCGCTCGAAGCGCTGGGACTGCACGTCGTGGTAGGTGCCCACGAACCGGGCCCCGCGGTTCAGCAGTCGCAGCACCGGTAGGAGCCGGACCATCTCGTCCCACTGCAGGTCGACGACGTCCGCGGTCCGCACCAGGTCCCGGAGTCGGGGATCGGTGAGCACCTCGGCGACGAACGTGACGGACGCCGCCCCGGGGTCCCGCCGGGTCAGGTGGTCGTCGACGAGGGCGCCCAGCCGCCGCAGGGCCCCCACCACCGGCGACCGGGCGCGCCGGGCCATCGCGTAGGGGAGACCCAGCGTCCGACGGGCGGGTTCGGCCTCTCGCGTGGACGGCGTGTTGCGGGTGAGGAGGACGACGTCCGCGTGCTGCCGGAGCTCGCGCTCGAGAGCGAGGACGTAGCGCCCGCCGGCGTGTGGCGTGTCCTCGTGCGGCAGGACCGGAGCCACGACGAGCACTCGCAGCCGGCGCATGGCGCGAGTGTGGCACACCCCCGGGGGCGCCTCCGCGGGGCCGATACGATTCGCCGGGCACGCGCAAGTGGCGGAACTGGCAGACGCGCCAGGTTTAGGTCCTGGTGCCTTCGGGTGTGCGGGTTCGAGTCCCGCCTTGCGCACGACACCGGCGGGTCCGTCCCGTCCGTTAGGTTGGGACCGGCCACCGCCGACGGCGGGTGGACCACCGACGAACAGGAGGCACCCGTGGCCGACCGGCTCGCTCCGGGCGACACCGCGCCCGACTTCACCCTGCCCGACGACACCGGGTCGGAGGTGACGCTCGGCGACCTGCGCGGCCGGAAGGTCATCGTGTACTTCTACCCCGCGGCCATGACGCCCGGGTGCACCACCCAGGCCTGCGACTTCAGCGAGAACCTCGACGCCCTGGCCACGGACGGCTACACCGTGCTCGGCATCTCGCCGGACACCCCGGAGAAGCTCGCGACCTTCCGCGAGAAGGAGCACCTCACCGTCCCGCTGCTCTCCGACGCCGACCGCTCGGTGATGACCGCGTGGGGCGCCTTCGGGGAGAAGAAACTGTACGGCAAGACCGTCGAGGGCGTCATCCGCAGCACCGTCGTCCTCGCCGAGGACGGCACCGTGAGCCACGCCTGGTACAACGTCAAGGCCACGGGCCACGTCGCCAAGCTGCGGCGTGACCTCGGGCTCGGGGAGTGAGTCGGCGATGAGCGAGCAGAAGACCATCCCCGAGCTCGAGGCCGAGGTCGTCGCCCGCCGGGAACGCCTGGCCCGCACCGTCGACCAGCTGGTCGAGACCGCCAACCCCAAGAACATCCTCGCCCGCGAGGTCGAGAAGGCCAAGGCCCGCTGGGCCGACGTCGCGCAGACGCCCGAGGGCGAGCTGCGCGTCGAGCGTCTCGCGGCCGTCGTCGCCGTGGTGGCCGTCGTCGGCGGGGCGCTGGCCTTCCGCGCCTGGCGACGACGCTGAGCGTGGGCGAGTCGCGCAGCCGGCTCCCGATCCGGATGCTGCACGACCGGGTGCTCGTGTCGCTGGAGGGTGAGACCGGCGAGCGCCGGTCCGGGGGCGGCATCGTCATCCCGGCGACGGCCAGCGTCGGCAAGCGGCTCGCCTGGGCCGCGGTCGTGGCCGCCGGTCCCGTCGCCCGGCACGTCGAGCCGGGCGACCGGGTGCTCTTCGACCCCGAGGACCGTGCCGAGGTCGAGATCGGGGCCAAGGACTACGTCCTGCTGCGTGAACGGGACATCCACGCCGTGGCCGCCCAGCGCGTCGACGAGGGCTCGACCGGGCTGTACCTCTGAGCCGCGGGCCGGCCGGAGGGCGGGGTCACACCGCCGTGGGGTCCGACACCCGGGCGATGCGCCCGCCCGCCCGGTGCCCGGACTCCACGAGCAGGGCGACGGCCTTGCGGCCGGCGGCGTCCGGGAGCACCGGGAGCAGCCGGTCCACCGCGTCGGCGGCCAGGCCGAGGCGGCTCTCGCTGAGGCTGCGGGCGGTGCCGCGGACCAGCCGCCCCCAGGCCCCGGTGGGCTCCGGCTCGGCGAGGACCCTGCCGTGCTTGGCCGAGAAGATCTCGCGCGCGCTGCCGCTGTAGAAGGCCCGGCGGGCGCGCAGGCCCGTCGTCGTCGCGACGAGCCGGTGGACGGTCTCCAGCGCCGGGTCGAGCACGACGGGCCGTCCCGTGGCCGCGAGCCGGTACCCCCAGTCGACGTCCTCCCAGCCGTAGGCCCGGTAGGCGGTGTCGTAGGGCCCGACCTCCTCCCAGGCCTCGCGGGTGACCGAGGCGTTGCCGGCCCAGTAGCGCCACCGGGTGGACTCCGCGCTCGCGTACGCGGCCTCGCGCAGGGCGGTGTCGGCCCGGCGGCCGTAGACACGGGCGAAGGGCGTCTCGGGGAAGACGTTGCGGTAGAGACCGACGGCGCCGACCTCCCGGCCGGCGTGGGCGGCGACGTGGGCGGCGACGTAGCCGGGCGCGGGTTCGAGGTCGTCGTCGCACCGCACGAGGACCCGACCCCGGGCCGCGTCGAACCCGGTGTTGAGGGCCGTCACCCGCCCCAGGTTCTCCGGGAGCACCACCACCCGCAGGTCCAGCGGCCCCCGGTGCGCCTTCGCCACCCGCTCGCTGCCGTCGGTGTCCCCGTCGACGACGAGGACGACCTCCCACGGCTCGGTCGTGTCCTGGGCCGCGAGGGCGGCGAGGAGGGCGGGCAGCCGGTGGGCGCCGCGGTAGGACGGGACGACCACGGAAGCCGCGAGCGCCGGGCGCGCCATGGGTCCTCCCGGGTCCGGAGACGGGAGAGGCTCCCCGGGGACCGGGGAGCCTCGTGCTCGGGCGAGCGGTGGTGCGCCATCAGGGACTCGAACCCCGAACCCGCTGATTAAGAGTCAGCTGCTCTGCCAATTGAGCTAATGGCGCGCGACGGGAGACATTATCAGCCGCCCGCCCCGGTCGTGAAATCCGGTCAGGGGGAGTCCGGCGGGGGTCCGTCGCCGCCGCGGACCCGCCGCCGGGCGAGCAGCACGACGGCCACGAGGACCACCGCGACGAGCCCCACGAGGGCGAGCGGGAGCGTCCACGACGAGCCCTGGACCTCCGCCGTGGGGGCCGTCGCCGGGCTCGGTTCGGCGGACGGTCCGGTGGGGGTGGGCGTCGCCGTCGGGTCCGCGGACGTGCTCGGCGACGCCGTGGGGGAGGCGGAGCGGGGGGTCGCCGTCGTCGAGAAGGAGAACGTGCCCGAGACCGGGTGCCCGTCGACGCTGACGACGCGGTAGGTGACCGTGTGCTCACCCGCCGGCAGGTCGTCGACGAGGGCCTGGCGCACCTGGCCACCGTCCGTCGTCGCGTCGCCGTCCGTCTCGTCGCCGTCCGGACCCTCGACCGTGACCTGCAGGAAGCGGGGGTTCACGTCCTCGCTGAAGGTCAGGCGCACCTCCTGCGCGGTGCGGACCGTGGACCCGTCGCGCGGAGCGGTCCCGGTGAGCTGGGCGTGGGCGGGCAGCGCCGCCGCCGGGTGCGCGAAGACGGGGACGGCCGAGACGACGAGGGCGACGGTCACGAGGGCCACGAGCAGGGCGGTGATGACGGCGGTGGTCCGGCGGGAGAACATGCACGCCAGTGTGACAGGCGTCCCTGACCGGTGAGACACTGCCGCCCGTGGCCGCCGCTAGCACCCAGTTCACCGCCGCCGAGACCGCCGTCCCCGGGCTGCTGACCTTCGAGGTGACCCGCGTCGACGACGCCCGGGGCTGGTTCCAGGAGAAGTTCCACCAGGAGAAGCTCGAGGCCGCCGGCCTCCCGCCGGGGTTCCGGGTGGTCCAGACCAACGTCGCCGCCAGCGTCACCGGGGTCACCCGCGGGTTCCACGCCGAGCCGTGGGACAAGTACGTCTCCATCGTCTCCGGCCGGGCGCACGGCGCGTACGTGGACCTGCGCCGGGGACCGACCTACGGCACGGTCGTCGAGGTCGAGCTGCGGCCCGACGTCGCCGTGTTCCTGCCGGCGGGCGTCGGGAACTCCTACCAGTGCCTCGAGGACGTCGTGTACCTCTACAGCGTCAACCGGCACTGGACCCCGGACGCCTACGAGCGCTACACCTTCGTCAACCTCGCCGACCCGGACCTCGGGGTGCGCTGGCCGGTGCCGCTGGAGCGGGCGATCCTCTCGGACAAGGACCGGGAGCACCCGATGCTGCGCGACGCCCGCCCGATGGACCTGCCCGCCGGCTGAGACCCGCCCCGGCGAGCCGGAACGCGGACCGCCCCGGTCCGGGGACGGACCGGGGCGGTGCCCTGGGGTGAGTGACGGGACTTGAACCCGCGACCCTCGCGACCACAACGCGATGCTCTACCAGCTGAGCTACACCCACCACGGCGGGCGCATGCCGTCCGTGACATCCGGAGGTCGTGCGCCCGCAGCGCGGACCATCGTACCGGCTACCCGGGGGTGCTCCCGACCACGCCCTCGCCGGGCTCGTCACCGCCCGCCGGGCCGGCGTCGTGGTCGACGACGTGGCGGGCGGCGAGGCCGCGCAGCTCGTCGGTCGGACGGCCCGGCGGCTCGACGAAGACCGCCTCCCGGTAGTAGCGCAGCTCGGCGATGGACTCGCGGATGTCCGCCAGCGCCCGGTGCCCGCCGGACTTCGTCGGTGCGGAGAAGTAGGCCCGGGGGTACCACCGCCGGGACAGCTCCTTGATCGAGGAGACGTCGATGATCCGGTAGTGCAGGTGGCTCTCCAGGCCCGGCATGTCCCGGGCGAGGAAGGCCCGGTCGGTGGCGACGGTGTTGCCGCCGAGCGGAGCCTTGCCGGCCTCGGGGACCCACTCGCGGACGTAGTCCAGGACGCGCGCCTCGGCCTCCTCCAGGGTGGTCCCGGCGGCGAGCTCCTCGAGCAGCCCCGACGTCGTGTGCATCCGGCGGACGAAGTCGCCCATCTGCGCCAGCGCGGCGTCCGGCGGGCGCACGACGACGTCGACGCCGTCGCCGAGGACCGTGAGCTCGAAGTCGGTGACGAGGGCCGCGACCTCGACGAGGGCGTCGGCCTCGAGGGACAGGCCGGTCATCTCGCAGTCGATCCAGACGATCCGGTCGGACAGGGCGCGGTCGGAGGGGCTGGGCATGCGCGCCATGCTAGGCAACCCCGCGGGCGACCGGGGGCGCTCGGGGACTCTGGCGCTAGGGTCCATGCCGTGAGCGGGGTGCACGGGGCGCGGACGGCGGGGTCGCCGCACGGGGGCAGGTCGTCGCGCTCGACGCTGCGCTCGGTGGTCATCACCGGCGTCGCCGGGCTCGGGTTCCTCGTTGCCGCGCTCGTCGTCTCCGCCTACCTCGGCGCGGCCTTCGGGGTGCAGACGGCCCTGCTCGCCCTGGCCGTCGCCGTCGTCCCGCTCGCCATCGTCATCCCGGCCTTCATGTGGCTCGACCGGTTCGAGGCCGAGCCGACGCGCTACCTCGTCGGGGCCTTCCTCTGGGGCGCGCTGGTCGCCGCCCTCGTCGCCGCCGTCTTCAACACCAGCGCCATGGCCGTGCTGCGCACCGCCACCGACCCCGACGCCGCGCTCGCGACGACGGCCGTCCTCGTCGCACCGGTCGTGGAGGAGGGGCTCAAGGGCCTGCTCGTCGTCCTCGTCTGGCGGTTCCTCGGGCGCGAGTTCGACGGACTGACCGACGGCATGGTCTACGCCGGCGTCTGCGCCGCGGGGTTCGCGTTCACCGAGAACATCCAGTACCTCGCGGAGGCCTACACCGAGGGGGGCGGTGAGGCGCTCACCGCGACCTTCGTCGCCCGCTGCCTGCTCTCGCCCTTCGCCCACCCGATGTTCACCGTGCTCACCGGCGTCGGGGTCGGGGTGGCCGCGACGAGCCGCGGGTGGGCGCCGAAGGTCCTCGCACCGGTCGGCGGCTACGTCCTCGCGGTCCTCGCGCACGGGCTGTGGAACCTCGCCGCGGTGTCGGGCGGCTCCGGGCTCGTCGTCGTCTACGTCCTCGTCGAGGTCCCGGTCTTCCTCACCTTCGTCGCCTTCGTCGTGTGGGTCCGGCGACGCGAGGGACGGCTCATCGGCTACTTCCTGCGGCCCTACGCCGACGCCGGGTGGGTCTCGGCCGGTGAGGTGGCGATGCTGTCGTCGATGCCGGCGCGCCGCGAGGCGCGGATGTGGGCCCGCGTCAACGCCGGCAGCCGGGGGCTGGCCGCGATGCGCGCCTTCCAGGACACCGCGAGCGAGCTCGCCCTCCTGCGGCGGCGGATGCAGCACGACGCCGCGGACGCCTCGGCCCTGGACGAGGAGCGCCGCCTCCTCACGACGTTGTCGGCCCGCCGCCACGAGTTCGTCGGCATGCCGGTGGGACGATGACGCCCGTGCCCTCGTCCACGGAGATCGCCCGTCGCATCGGCCCGGACCTCGTCGCGCTGCGGCGCCGGCTGCACCGCGCGCCCGAGATCGGACTGGACCTGCCCGACACCCAGGCCGCCGTCCTCGAGGCGCTCGCGGACCTCGACCTCGAGGTGAGCACCGGTCGCGGGCTGTCGTCGGTCGTCGCCGTCCTGCGCGGCGGTGCGCCGTGCGACGGCGAGCGTCCGGTGGTGCTCCTGCGCGGCGACATGGACGCCCTGCCGGTCGCGGAGGAGACCGACGTGCCCTACCGCTCGGAGCGGGCCGGGGTCATGCACGCCTGCGGGCACGACCTGCACGTCGCGGCCCTCGTCGGCGCCGCCCGGGTGCTCGCCGAGCAGCGGGAGCGGCTGGTCGGGGACGTCGTCCTCATGTTCCAGCCCGGCGAGGAGGGCGAGGCCGGGGCGCGGGACATGCTCGCCGAGGGGCTGCTGGAGGCCGCCGGACGGCGGGTGGACGTCGCGTACGCCGTGCACGTGACCTCCGCGGAGCACGCCCGCGGGACGTGGTGGGGCCGCCCCGGACCCATCATGGCCGCCGCCGACGAGGTCCACGTCGTCGTGCGCGGCCGCGGGGGCCACGGCTCCGCACCCGACCGCGCCCGCGACCCGGTGCCCGTGGCCTGCGAGACGGTGCTGGCCTGGGAGGTCGCCCTCACCCGGCAGTTCTCGGTGTGGGACCCCGTCGTGCTCACCGTCGGCGCCATCGCCGCGGGCACCAAGGACAACATCATCCCGGACGACGCACGGATCGCCGCGACCCTGCGCACCTTCAGCCCCGCCCAGCGGTCCCGGACCCACGAGGTCTTCACCCGGGTGGCGCGCTCGGTGGCGGAGGCGCACGGGCTGACCGCCGAGGTCGACATCCCCGTCGGCTACCCGGTCACCGTCAACGACGCCACGGAGTTCGCCGCCTTCCGCGAGGTCGTCGTCGACCTGTTCGGCGAGGACCGCTGGGCCGACATGCCCCACCCCGAGGCCGGGTCCGAGGACATGTCCTTCGTCCTGGAGCAGGTGCCCGGTGCGTACCTGTTCGTCTCCGCCTGCGTGCCCGAGGACCCCCAGGACGCGGACGACAACCACTCGCCGCGGGCCGCGTTCGACGACTCGGTCGTGCCCGACGTCGCCGCCGCCCTGGCCGAGGCGGCCCTCGTCCGCAGCCGCTCCCTCGCCGCCCGTCCCTAGACTGGGCGCGGCGCGCGAGCGCCGGGCCCCCGTAGCTCAGCCGGATAGAGCAAGAGCCTTCTAATCTCGAGGTCGCAGGTTCGAGTCCTGCCGGGGGCGCTCGCGGCCGGACCGCCCGGCGGCGCGCCGACGGCGCCGCGTCGGCGGAGCCGGCGCACTAGGGTTCCGGCATGGAACCGGCAGCACGGCCCGACCAGACCGACGACGACCAGCCCGCCCCCGCACCCGAGGAGCTGGAGCGCGGGGCCGCGCTGCGCTGGTACATCGACAAGTACGAGACGCCCTACGGCCGCTCGACCGTCCCCTTCGCGGACGCCCTCCGGCACGTCATGCCCCCGGCCACGCGGCTCCGCGCCAAGGTGCTCGCGACGGACGCGCTCGCGCGACGGGAGGGACGCAAGGCCCGGGCGCTCGCCGAGGCGGCGTCGCCCGTCCGCCTGCACCTGGGCTGTGGCTGGACCCGGATCGAGGGGTGGATCAACTCCGACCTCGTCGGTGCCGCGGGCGACTTCGACTGGAACATCCTGCGGCCGCTGCCGTTCGAGGACGGGTCGGTGGACGCCGTCTTCTACGAGCACGTCTTCGAGCACCTGCGCTACTCGCAGACCCTCACCGTGCTCGGGCACGCCCGCCGCGCGCTGCGCCCGGGAGGCGTCCTGCGGGTCGGGGTGCCCGACGCCGGGATGTACGCCCGGTCCTACGCGGACGACCCGGAGGCGCTCGCCGCCGGTCGCTGGGGCCGACCCACCGGGATGCTCGTGCTGCGCGAGGTCTTCCAGGAGCACGCCCACGTCTCCGCCTACGACGCCGAGACGCTCCGCCTCGTGCTCCAGGAGGGCGGGTTCCCCGGGGCCGAGGTCACCCCCGGCGGCAGCTCCCCGCTGCTCGGCCGGGCGCCGGACTCGCCGGACCGGATCCCGGAGACGGTCTACGCCGAGGTGCGGCGGCCCTCGGACTGAGCCTCGCCGCTGGGTGTCGACGCGCCTCAGCCGCCGAGCGGGACGCGGGCCAGGACCTCGTGGCGCGGCCGGTGCCCTCGCTCGCGGGGCAGGTGCGACTCCAGGAGGACGACCTCCTCGGCGGTCCAGGGCGGACCCCGGTAGGCGTCGAGGACCCGCACCCAGCGGGTCGCGTCCCCCGGCCGGCCGAAGCGGCCGAGGGTGACGTGCGGCCGGAACCGGCCGCCGTCCGGTGCGGCCCCGACCGTGGCCGCGGCCGCGCGCAACGCCCCGGCGATCCCGGACAGGGCCTCGCCGCCGGACAAGCCGGCCCAGAGCACCCGGGCCCGCGTGACGTCGGGGAAGCACCCGCCGCCCGCCAGCGCCAGGGGCACCGGGGCGAACCGTGCGGCCGCCGTGGTGCACGCCTCGACGAGGGGCTCCACCGTCCGTTCCGGCGCGGCGGGCACGAAGGCCAGTGTCGCGTGCCACTGCTCCGGCGGTGCCCAGCGCGGCCCGGACACGTCGCGGCGGGGGTCGAGGAAGGCGTCGAGGTCCTCGCGAACCTCCTCCGGCGGGAGCACCGCGACGAACAGGCGCACCCCGACATCATGCCCACGCCCCGGTGAATGTACGGCGACCCCCGGCGGCGTCGTTAGGCTGTCGACGTGGGCGCGGACCGTGACGTGGAGGCACTCGTCTCCGCCGTCGAGGCCCTGCGGGCGCAGGTCGAGGCGGCGGGGCTGCCTCTCGACGTCCCCGGACGGGACGCGGCCGAGACCACCCGCCGCCGCCTGCTCGGCCAGCTCGACGACTACGTGCTGCCCCGACTGCGCTCCCTCGACGCCCCGCTGCTCGCCGTCGTCGGCGGGTCGACGGGCGCCGGGAAGTCGACCCTCGTCAACTCCGTCGTCGGCGAGCCCGTGAGCCGCTCCGGGGTGCTCCGTCCGACGACGACCTCCCCGGTCCTCGTCCACCACCCCGACGACGGGCACTGGTTCGAGGGCGACCGGGTCCTCCCCGGCCTCGCGCGGCTGTCCGGCCACGACACGGGGGAGGACCAGCCCGGCACGGTCCGCCTCACCGCGTCGGCGGCGCTGCCGTCCGGTCTGGCCCTGCTGGACGCCCCGGACATCGACTCCGTCGTCTCCGCCAACCGGGAGCTCGCGAACCAGCTGCTCGCGGCGGCCGACCTGTGGATCTTCGTCACCACCGCCGCGCGCTACGCCGACGCCGTGCCCTGGGACCTGCTGCGGACCGCCTCCGAGCGCGGGACCGCCGTCGCCATCGTCCTGGACCGGGTGCCGCCCGAGGCCGTCGACGAGATCCGACCGCACCTGGCGTCCATGCTCCGCGAGCAGGGCCTGTCGACCTCGCCGATCTTCAGCGTCCCCGAGGTCGCGCTCGAGGACGGCCGGCTGCCGGCCTGGACGTTCACCCGCCTGCGGGACTGGCTGCAGGCGCTCGCCGGGGACGCGCGGGCCCGCGACATCGTCGTCAGCCAGACCCTGCGCGGGGCGGTCGCCTCGCTCGGCAGCCGGGCCGACGAGCTCGCCACGGCCAGCCGGGCGCAGGACGCCGCCGCCGCTGCCCTGGCCGCCGCGGCCCAGGAGTCCTTCGACCTCGCCCGCCGCCGGGTGTCGGACGGGATGACCGACGGCACCCTGCTCCGGGGCGAGGTGCTGGCCCGGTGGCAGGAGTTCGTCGGCACCGGCGAGTTCTTCAAGCAGGTCGAGTCGACCATCGCCCGCTGGCGGGACCGGATCAGCGCCGCCATCAAGGGCACCCCGGCGCCGGTCGACACCCTCGGCGAGGCCCTGCACACCGGGGTCGCGGCGCTCGTGCTCGCCAACCTCGAGGCCGCCACCTCCGACACCGCCCGCGCCTGGCGCCGGATGCCCGGGGGCCCGGCGGTGCTCGCGTCCGGCGACGGCCTCGGCGCGACGACCTCCGCCTCCACCGCGGGGGTCGAGCGGCTCGTGCGGGCCTGGCAGGGCGAGGTGTTCGACCTCGTCCGCACCGAGGGCCAGGGCCGCCGCACCAACGCCCGGGTCGCCGCGTACGGCGTCAACGCCATCGGGCTGTTCCTCATGCTCGTCGCGTTCGCCCAGACCGGCGGGCTGGTCGGCGCCGAGGTCGGCATCGCCGGCGGCACCGCGATCCTCGCGCAGCGGGTCCTGGAGGCGATCTTCGGCGACCAGGCCGTCCGCGACATGGCCGCGAAGGCCCGCGACCGGCTGCTCACCCTCGTCGACGAGCTCTACGACGACGAGCGGGCCCGCTTCACCGCGGCCCTCGCCGAGCACACCGCCCCGCAGGACCAGGCGTCCCGGATCGAGTCCGCCGCCACCCGGCTCGCACGGGTGGCCTCGTGAGCCCGGTGCGGACGGGCACCGCCCGCGGCGGTGCCGCGGTGTCGCCGGAGCGGCTCGCGGCGGCGTCGGCGTCGTTGGCCGCGGCCGTCGACGCCGGGGGCGAGGAGCTCCCGGAGCCGCAGCGCGCCCGCGCCCGGGACGTCGTCGCCAAGGTCGAGCGGCGCACCTCGATCGCCGGGGGCCACACCGTCGTCGCGCTGGCCGGGGCCACCGGCAGCGGCAAGTCCTCGCTCTTCAACGCCCTCGTCGGCACCGACGTCGCCAAGGTCGGGGTGCGGCGTCCGACCACCAGCACGCCAACGGCGGCGGTCTGGGGCACGGAGCCCGCCGGCGAGCTGCTCGACTGGCTGGGCGTCGGGTCGCGGCACCTCCTGGGGGCGGACGACTCTGGTCCCCAGGTGGGCTCGCTCGACGGGCTCGTCCTCCTCGACCTGCCCGACGTCGACTCGCGGGAGACCGCCAACCGCGACGAGGCCCAGCGCGTCCTCGAGCTCGTCGACCTGTTCGTCTGGGTGGCCGACCCGCAGAAGTACGCCGACTCCCGGCTCCACGACGACCACGTCGCGACGCTGTCCTCGCACGAGGTCGTGACCATGGCCGTGCTCAACCAGTCCGACCGGCTGGCCCCCGAGGACCTCGGCCGGTTGCGCACCGACCTCGTCCGCCTCATGGAGCGCGACGGGCTGCCCGGCGCCACCGTGCTCGCGACGTCGGCCCGCACGGGAGCCGGTGTCGACGAGCTGCGCCAGCGCCTGGCCAACGCCGTCGCCGGCCGGGCGATGGCCCGCGCCCGGCTCGCCGCGGACGTCCGCACCGCGGCCGGGACGCTGTCCGGTCACGTCGCGACCGGCGAGGGCGGGGTGGCGAAGGCCTCCCGGTCCGAGCTGCTGGACGCCCTGGCCCGCAGCGCCGGCGTGCCGGCCGTCGTCGAGGCCGTGCGACGCGACTACCGCATGGAGGCGGCCGCAGACACCAGCTGGCCCTTCACCCGCTGGGTGCACCGGCTGCGTGCCCGGCCGCTGCGGCGGCTGCGGCTCGACGGCCGGGACGTGGGCGTCACCGAGTCCGACGTGCGCTCGGTGCTCGGCCGCTCCTCGCTGCCGCCGCCCTCACCCGCCGCCCGCGCGGCGGTCGAGCTCGCGACACGGCGCGTGGCGGACGGGGCGGGCGCCGACCTGCCGACCCCGTGGGCCGAGGCCGTGCAGCGCGCCGCCACCCCGCCGGGACCGGAGCTCGGCGACGCCCTCGACCAGGCGGTCGTCGGGACCTCGCTGCACGCCCGGCGGCCGGTGTGGTGGCGGGTCGTGGGGCTCGTCCAGCTCGTCCTCGCCTGGGCCGCCATCGCCGGGGCGCTGTGGCTGGTCGCGTACGCCGTCGCGGGCTGGCTCCAGCTGGACGCGCTGCTGCCCGACGCCCCGGCCGTCGGGGTGCTGCCGGTGCCGTTCCTGCTCCTGCTCGGCGGGCTCGTGCTCGGTCCCCTGCTCGCCGCGCTGTCGGCCTGGCTCGCCCGGATCGGGGCCCGCCGGCGCGGCGCGGTCATGGACGCGCGGCTGCGCTCCTCCATCGAGACGGTGGCCGACGACGAGATCCTCGCCCCGGTGCGCCGGGTCCTGGACCGGCACGCCGCCACCCGCGAGGCGCTGCGGCACGCCGCCGACGTCTGAGCGCTCGCGCGGCGGCGGTGGGCGCCGGCGGAGCCCCGGTTTCGCGTTGTGAGGTCGCGGATGTCGTCGCCCGTCGCGGAGACTGCCGCGACCCGCGCCGGTTTCCGCGACCCGACAGGTGAGGCGGTCGCCGGTGCGTCGTCGCCGCGGACCGCGACCCGGCCCGGGCGCGCTCGTCCACAGGCGGCCGGGACGCGGTCGGTCGTCCACAGATCGGTGGTGCCCCGTTCCGCGGGCCGCCGCCGGGGCGCAGCGTGGACCCTGCGGGCCGAGGGACGGCCCGCGGGAGGGAGACCGAGATGTACGAGACCCACGTGACGGTCCAGGGGCGGCTCGTCGCCGACCCCGTCGTCAAGCCGAGCCGCAACGGCCCGTTCACCAGCTTCCGGATCGCCCAGTCCGAGCGCCACCCCGACCGCGCCGAGCCCGGCCGCTGGGTCGACTCCGACCCGAGCTTCTACGAGGTCTCGGTGTTCCGCGGGATGGGCGAGAACGCCGCCCGCAGCCTGCGCAAGGGCCACCCGGTGGTCGTCACCGGCAAGCAGCGGGTCCGGCAGTTCCGGCGCGAGGACGGCTCGTACGGCGCCTCGGTCGAGCTCGACGCCTCCGGCCTCGGGCACGACCTGCGGTGGGGCGTCACGGCCTACACCCGCAACGGCGACCTCGCACCCGCGGCCGCCGGTGGCGGCGGGGGAGCGGCCGGCGGCGGGTTCGGCGACCCCGAGCGCGACGTGTACGTCGTCGACGCCAGCGGGCCCGCCGCGACCGGCGTCGGCGACTCCGGGCCGCTCACCCGGCCCACCGAGGCCGCCTGAGCCCGGCGGGTCAGCGGCTCCAGCGCTCCAGGCCGACGTGCACCGTGGTCGGGTCGTCCGGCTCGATGAGGACCGTGCGCTGCCACGCGGGGTTCTCGGGCCACTGCGAGGCGCAGATCCGCGACCCCTGCGCCGGCGTGCCCTCGACACCGAGGGCCTCGGTCTGGTCCGCGGTCAGCGCCACCGCGGGGAGGTCGCCGCCCAGGCCGCCGCTGGCGCAGAAGCCGAGCGCGGCCCCCCGGTCGACGACGAAGGTGACCCGGTAGGCCTCCTCGACGTTCTCCGGGAGTCCGGTGCGGGTCTCGACCTGGGCGCCACCGGCGCCCGGCGGCAGCTGGAGGCCGGCGAGCCCGAGGACCGCCTCGGGCGAGTCCGCCGCGGACGAGGACCGGGAGGCGGAGGGTGACTCCGAGGTCGGGGTGCTGCCGGCGGCGTCCGGGCGGGCGCCTGCCGCGTCGTCGGACAGCCCGCAGGCCCCGGTGGCGAGGGTGAGGGCCACGCAGGTCGCGACGACGAGGGCGGGGCCGGGGCGGAGACGGGTCATGGCACCTCTCCTGACGAGTTCTGGGTCGACGAGGTTCCCACGGCGGTGAACTCCTGGGCCAGGCCCACCCGGTGCAGCCGGGCCAGCTGCTCGTCGGTGATGGTCAGCGGCCCGATCCGCGTGGACTTCCCGCCGTCCCAGTTGTACCGGTCGCGGATGTTCACCTGGGTGGTCGTCGTGTACGTCCACGGCTCCCCGGGGGAGGCCGGTGGGGTGACGGTGACCGACCCGGTCTGGTTGTACGAGATGCCGCCGAGGGCGTAGAACCAGTTCGCCGAGTCGTCCTTCGTGATGTAGACCCCGTTCCACGGGGTGTTCACCGGGAAGGTCATCGGTCCGGTGGCGCCGGCCGCCCGGGCCTGCTCGACGGCGAGCGCGGCGAGGTTCAGCTGCTGGGCGTCGACGGCCTCCGTCAGCGCACTGCTCGACTCCAGCATCGAGTCGACGTCCTGCTCGTAGGTCTCGCCGGAGTTGCCAAGGAAGTGAAGGAGGTTGCGGGCGGCGTCCGGCCAGGTCCCGGACAGCGCGTTCGCGGCCGCCTCGGCCGCGGCCAGGGTCGCGCGGTCACGGATCGAGGGGTCCTCCCCGGCGTAGGGGCCGGCCCCCTGGTCCGGTGGGGTCCAGGGCGGCGGCTGCTGCCCGCCGGGCACGGTGGTCCCCGGAACGCCAGGGCCGAGGCCACCGGGATAGGCGTCGCTGCCCTCGGTGCCGCCCTCGGGCGGGGTGCCGGGGTCCTCGTCGCTCGGGCGGTCGCCGCGCGCGTCGTCGCGGCGGTTGCCGCGGGTGTCGCGCTCGGCGTCGCGGCGGTCGCCGTCGTCCGCGCTCGCGCCCACCGGACCGGTGATGCTCGACGTCGTGCACGACCCGCCGCCGGTCACCTGCTGCCACGCGCAGCCGATGGCCGAGGTGACCGGGCCGACGCCGACGACGCCGACGATCGCCGCGACGCAGACGCCGGCGACGAGAGCCATCCCCACGAACTCGACGCTCGCGCCACCCCGCTCGCACGATCCGCCGCGCTCGGCCGCACCGACGCCCGCGGGCCTCGCGGTCGCGGCGGCGGTCCTTCGTCGACGGGTCACGGTTTCTCCCCTCCGGAGCATGACCGGCACGCTAGCGGCGAACCGTGCTGGGCACCCGGGCCCCAGGGCCCGACCTCGGGCCTACCCTGGCCGGGTGCCACGGTCGGGGGGAGGGGTCGTCCGTCGCGCGGTGTGGTGGGCGCTGGTCGTGGTGCTCGTCGCCGGGCTGGGCCGGACCGCCTGGTACGCGACGGGGTCCGGGAGCGAGGCGGCCCGGGTGAGCGGCCAGCTGCGGTGGCTGGGCTCCGAGCTGGACCACCACGACGCGGCGGGGCGGATGCAGGGGCTGTTCCCCGAGGGCGCGTTCTTCACGACCGTGCTGGACGGCCTGGCCCGCACGGCGACGGCGCAGGGCGCCTCCGGACCGGAGCGGACCGCGGCGCTCGAGGTGGCCCGACGCCGTCTGGCCGACCTGCGGTCACGGGACCTGCTCGCGACGTTCCCGGCCACGGCCGAGCTCCCGCACGGGGTCTTCGCCGAGGCCTGGACGCTGCTGCTCGAGGCCGACGTGGCCGGGCTCGACGGCACGCCGGCGGAGCGCGACGCGATGCGGGCGCGGGCCACCCGGCTGCGGGACGCCCTCGACCGGTCCGCCGGCGGCTTCCTCCAGGCCTACCCGGGGCAGGCGTGGCCGGTCGACACGGTCGTCGCCGCGGCGGCCCTGGCCCGGGCCGACCGCGTGGAGCCGGTGCCCGGCACCGCCGGCACCCTGCGGCGGTGGGTCGCCCGGGTCGAGCTCCACCGGGACCCGGTGACGCGGCTGCTGCCGCACCGGGTCGCGCCGGACGGGACGGGCCTGGAGGGGCCGCGCGGCAGCTCGTCGGCACTGGCGCAGGTGTTCTGGCCGGACGCCGACCCCGAGGCGGCGGCGGCGGACTACCCGCGCTTCGTCGCGACCTTCGTCACCCGCGTGGTCGGGGCGATCGGGGTGCGGGAGTACCCGCGCGGGACCCCCGGGGGTGGGGACGTCGACTCCGGACCCCTCGTCGCGGGGGTCTCGCTGTCCGCGACCGCCGTCGCCCTCGCGGCGGCCCGGCGCGCGGGCGACGAGCGGCTGGCGCGCGACCTCCTGGCCCAGGCCGAGGTCGCGGGCCTGCCGGTCCAGGCGGCGGGCCAGCGGCGCTACGCCGCGGGGGTCCTGCCGGTCGGCGACGCGTTCCTCCTCTGGGCCCGCACCCGCCCGGTCGGCGAGGGGACGCCCGCCGTCACGGCGCCCCGCCCGCTGTGGGTGCTGTGGTCCCTGCCCTGGGTGCTGGGGCTCCTGCTCCTCGTCGCCGTCCCCGTCCTGCGACACCGGCGCCGGCGCGGCGCATCCGGCAGCGGCCGCGACGGATTCGGAGCCGTGGACGGCCGTCGATAGGCTGGGCTCCATGCCCGAGTTCATCTACGTGATGTCGCGTGCCCGCAAGGCGCACGGCGACAAGGTCATCCTCGACGACGTCACGCTCTCGTTTCTGCCCGGCGCCAAGATCGGCGTCGTCGGCCCGAACGGCGCCGGCAAGTCCTCGGTCCTGAAGATCATGGCGGGCCTGGACCAGCCCTCGAACGGCGAGGCGCGGCTCACGCCGGGTTACTCGGTGGGCATCCTCATGCAGGAGCCGGAGCTCAACGAGGACAAGACCGTCCTCGGCAACGTCGAGGAGGGCGCGGGCGAGATCAAGGCCAAGCTCGACCGCTACAACGAGATCTCGGCCGAGATGGCCGAGCCGGACGCCGACTTCGACGCCCTCATGGCCGAGATGGGCCAGCTCCAGGAGGCCATCGACGCCGCCGACGCTTGGGACCTGGACTCTCAGCTGGAGCAGGCCATGGATGCGCTGCGCTGCCCGCCGCCGGACGCCGACGTCAGCGTCCTCTCCGGTGGTGAGCGCCGCCGGGTCGCCCTGTGCAAGCTGCTGCTCCAGAAGCCGGACCTGCTGCTGCTCGACGAGCCCACCAACCACCTCGACGCCGAGTCCGTCCTCTGGCTCGAGCAGCACCTCGCCGCCTACCCGGGCGCCGTCGTCGCCGTGACGCACGACCGCTACTTCATGGACAACGTCGCGCAGTGGATCCTCGAGCTCGACCGCGGCCGGGCCTACCCCTACGAGGGCAACTACTCGACCTACCTGGAGAAGAAGCAGGCCCGGCTGGAGGTCCAGGGCAAGAAGGACGCCAAGCTCGCCAAGCGCCTCGCCGAGGAGCTGGAGTGGGTGCGCTCGAACGCCCGCGCCAAGCAGACCAAGTCCAAGGCCCGCCTCGCCCGGTACGAGGAGATGGCCGCCGAGGCCGAGCGCACCCGCAAGCTGGACTTCGAGGAGATCCAGATCCCGCCGGGCCCGCGCCTGGGCAGCAAGGTCATCGAGGTCAAGGACCTGCGCAAGGGCTTCGGCGAGCGGGTCCTCATCGACGGGCTGTCCTTCACCCTGCCGCGCAACGGCATCGTCGGCGTCATCGGCCCCAACGGCGTCGGCAAGACGACGCTCTTCAAGACCATCGTCGGCCTCGAGGACGCGGACGCCGGCTCGGTCGACGTCGGCGACACCGTGAAGATCTCCTACGTCGACCAGAGCCGCGGCGGTCTGGACCCGAGCAAGAACCTGTGGGAGACCGTCTCCGGCGGCCACGACTACATCCAGGTCGGCAACGTCGAGATCCCGAGCCGCGCCTACGTCAGCCAGTTCGGCTTCAAGGGCCCGGACCAGCAGAAGAAGGCCGGCGTCCTCTCCGGGGGCGAGCGCAACCGGCTCAACCTCGCGCTCACCCTCAAGGAGGGCGGCAACCTCCTCCTGCTCGACGAGCCGACCAACGACCTCGACGTCGAGACGCTGGGGTCGCTGGAGAACGCGCTGCTGGACTTCCCCGGCTGCGCCGTCGTCATCAGCCACGACCGGTGGTTCCTCGACCGGGTCGCGACGCACATCCTCGCCTACGAGGGCACGGAGAAGGACCCGGCCGCCTGGTACTGGTTCGAGGGCAACTTCGAGGCCTACGAGAAGAACAAGGTCGAGCGGCTCGGCGAGGACGCCGCGCGCCCGCACCGGGTGACCTACCGCAAGCTCACCCGGGACTGACCTCCGGCGGCGGGGCGCGCCGTTAGGGTGTGCGGCGTGGAGACCCCGACCGGCGCCGCGGCGCCGCACCGCGTGTCGGTCGTCGTGCCCGTCTACCAGGGCGCGCGCACCCTCGCCGACGTCGTCGGCGAGATCGCCGTGCTCCGCGAGCAGGGCCGCACGCCGGGCGGCCGGCTCTTCGTCGTCGACGAGGTCGTCCTCGTCGACGACTGCGGCCCGGACGGCTCGGACACGGTCATCCGCGACCTCGCGGCCCGTCACCCGTGGGTGCGTCCGGTCTGGCTGAGCCGCAACTTCGGCCAGCACGCGGCGACGCTGGCCGGCATCTCCGCGTCCGGCGGTGAGTGGGTCGTGACGATGGACGAGGACGGCCAGCACGACCCGGGCGCGATCGGGGTCCTGCTGGACCGCGCCCTGGACGCCCAGGCCGACGTCGTGTACGCCCGCCCGAGCAACCCGCCGCCGCACGGGTTCCGGCGCAACCTGGCCTCACGGGGCGCGAAGTGGTTCGTCACGAAGATGGCGCGCGGCGCACCGGCCGCCGACTTCAACAGCTTCCGGCTCGTCCTCGGCGAGGTCGCCCGCTCCGTGGCGGCCTACGCCGGCCCCGGCATCTACCTCGACGTCGCCATCTCCTGGGTCGCGCGCCGGGTGACCACCGCGCCGGTGCGGATGCGCGACGAGGGGGACCGGCCCTCCGGCTACGACCTGCGCCGCCTGCTCTCCCACTTCTGGCGGCTCGTCCTGTCCAGCGGCACGACCCCGCTGCGGTGGGTCAGCGTCACCGGCATCGGGGCGGTCGTCCTCGCCCCGCTCATCGCGGTCGTGCTCGTGGCCGGCAAGGCCGCCCGCTGGTGGCAGGCGCCCGGGTGGACCTCGACGATGGTGCTGCTCATGGCGGCCACCGGGGCGATCCTCTTCGCCCTCGGCGTCATCGCCGAGTACGTCGGCATGTCGGTGAACATGGCGATGGGCAAGCCGCTCTACCTGCCCGTGCGGGACCGGATGGACGGCCCGCTCGGGCGCGAGACCCGGTCCGGGGCCGACGTCCCGGCGGCGACGGACCCCCGGGCCGCAGTCGCGTCGGCCCCGCCGTCCGCGCCGCCGACCGCGCATCACCCCGCTCCGGAGACCCGGGACGCCCCCGCGGGGACCGGGTGAGCGAGCCGGTCGCCTGGGTCCTGGGGTCCCGGGGGCTCGTCGGCCGGCACCTCGTCGCGCTGCTGCACGAGCGGGGCTGGGAGGTGCGCACCTCGGTCGTCCCGTGGTCGGAGGAGGACGACGCCGCGGCGACCCTGGAGCGCGACCTCGCGGACTTCGGGGCCGTCCGCGCCGGACGGCCGTGGCTGCTCGCCTGGTGCGCCGGGGCGGGCGTCGTCGCCACCCCGGAGGAGGACCTGCTGGCCGAGCAGCGGGTCTTCGAGCGGTTCGTGGCCGGGCTGGCGGAGACCGCGGTCCCCGGCGAGGACGGCGTCGTCTTCCTCGCCTCCTCGGCCGGCGGCCTCTACGCCGGGTCGTCCCACCCGCCCTTCGACGAGGACACCGAGCCGGCGCCGCTCGTCGCCTACGGACGGACCAAGCTCGCCATGGAGGCCGCGCTCACGGAGGCGATCGCCGCCACCGGGCTGCGGGCGGTCCTCGGCCGGCTGGCCAACGTCTACGGCCCGGGCCAGACCCTGGCCAAGCCGCAGGGCCTGCTCTCGCAGCTGTGCCTCTCCGACGCGACGGGGCGCCCGTTGCCGGTCTTCGTCTCGCTCGACACCATCCGGGACTACGTCTACGCCGCCGACCTCGCCGCCATGGTGCTGCGGTGCACCGAGCTCGTCCGCCGCGAGCCCCCGGGCACGGCGGTGCCGAAGGTGCTGGCCTCGGGACGCCCGGTCACCGTCGGTCACCTCGTCGGCGAGGCCCGGCGGGCCTTCCACCGTCCGTTGCGCACGGTGACCGCGCCGGGAGGCCGGGGGCAGGTGCTCGACCTGCGCCTGCGTTCGGTGCGCTGGCCGCAGGTGCAGTCGCTCGCCGCGACGACCCTCGTCGCCGGCCTGGCCGCCACCGCCGCCGACGTCCGCGCCCGGGTCACCTCGGGCGGGCCGCTCGACCCCGGCGCCTGACGGCGGCCGGCCGGGTCAGGGCCGGCGGGTGGCCGCCGCGAAGACCGAGGAGCCGAACGGCAGGTCACGCCGGGCCAGGGCGCCGCGGTCCACCCGGCACATCGCGGTGAGCGCCGTGTTGAGGGCCCGCGGGACCCGGGGCACCTCGACGATGTCGACCGGACCACGGGCCCCGCGTCGCGAGACCTTGCGGACCAGGCGTTCGGCCACGAAGAGCGGGAAGACGGTCGTGAAGCCGTAGGTCGCGCGCTCGACGGCGAAGCCCGCGCGGCGCAGCGCGGCGACCGTCCGCCGCCGCGTGTAGCGACGGTGGTGGCCGTTGGCGACGTCGAAGTCGCTCCAGGCCCACGAGTACGCGGGGACCGACAGCAGCAGACGCCCGCCGGGCCGCAGCACCCGGCGGATCTCGGCCAGGGCGTCGGCCTCCGGCGCGCAGTGCTCGAGGACGTCGAAGGCGGCCACGGCGTCGAAGGTCTCGTCGGCGAAGGGCAGCGCCAGTGCCGACCCGCACACCCCCGCGGCGTCGAGGCCCCGGGGGTCGATGTCCAGCGACACCGTGCGGACCGCGGCCTCGCGGAACCAGGACGCGCTCGGTCCGTCCGCGCTGCCGAGGTCGAGGGCCAGCGCGGGCGACCCGGCGTGCTCACCGAGCGCGGTCTCGAGCAGGTCGGACCGCGCGACGTACCACCAGTAGTCCGGGGTCGCGATCGAGGCCGAGCCGCCGTGTCCGGGAGTCGCAGTCACCGCGTCAGCGTAGAGGCGACCGGCGGTGGGGCCTCCTCGGGGACGGGCGGCCCGTCGGCCCCCGTGCGCGTCGCGAGCAGGCCGAGGACACCGGCGGCCAGGGCCGTCATCGCCACGGTGGTGCCGAAGACCTCGCCGAGCCGCAGCGCGCAGACGAGGACGGCGAGGTTGGCCGCCTCGGCCGCGGCCCAGGGGCGCGTCGTCCGGCCCGCGCGGAGGAGGCCGACGCCGACGAGCAGGGTCACCGCGGCGTAGGCGACGACGAGGACCCAGCCGCCCTCGACGAAGGCGGCCCAGTACGAGTTGTGGAAGAAGAAGGTGTCGCCGTCGACGCGCACGTACGCCTCGCCGAGCCCCGACCCCGTCCAGGGGGTCTCCCGCACCTTCTCGTAGGAGGCGTCGTCGATCCGCTCGCGGAGCTGGTCGGACCCGAACCGGCCGGCGAACACGCCGATCCGGGCGTAGTTGGCCTCGACGAACTCGACGACGAAGGCGAGGGCCGCGACGAGGACGATGCGCCCGAGCACCCCGAGCCGCGGGCGCAGCCACAACCAGGCGATGCCGCAGCCCAGCGCGGCCAGCGACGTGCGCGACCCGGTGAGCCACAGCAGGACCACGGTGACCCCGAGCACGAGGGCGGCCCGGGGCGGGGTGCGGGCCAGCCCGGCGAGCAGCAGCCCGACGACGGCGCAGACGAGCCCGGCGACGTTCTTGTCGAGGAGGAACCCCGAGAGGTAGTCGCCGTAGGGCCGGGGGGCGAGGCCGACCTCGAACAGGACGGCGTTGGCCACGAGGCCGAGGCCCATCCCGCGCACGAGCGAGGGGTAGTGGATCCGCCCCTGCGCGAGGACGACGAAGAGCAGGAGGACGAGGAGGAGCCGGGAGAGCCGGCGGGGCCAGCCGTTGAGGGACGTGTCCGGGCTCGCGATGGACACCGCCACCGCGTAGACGAGGACGAGGGACATCGCCGGGACCAGCCAGCCGAGTCGCGACTGCGGGCCCGACAGGGTGAACGCGGGTCGCCGGGAGAGGCCGAGCACGACGAGGGCGGCGCCGGCGATGAGGCCGACGGACACCCCGCTCGGCATCCGCGGCGGGATCCAGGCCAGGAGCACGAGCGCGCCGAGCAGCAGGTCGACGAGCCGGGTGGGCTCGGCACCGGGGTCGCGCAGGACGCCGAGCAGGTCGGCCCGCGAGCGCACCGGCGCGGCCGGGCCGGCGATGCGGGGGGGCGCGGACATGTCGGACACCTCGGGGACGCGAGCCGTGGGCGCCGCCGGCGGCGGACCCGGCCGCCACTGTAGTCGCGGTGACGGGGACCCGGGGGCGCGTCGGGGCAGTCGGGTCCGGCGGCGGCGGGCGTGCGCCGGGGCTCAGGCGCGGACGAGCCGGACGGCGAGCTCGCCGTACGCGGCCTCGATGGCCTCCGGGGTGCGCCGGGACCCCGGGGAGTACCAGCGGGCGACGTCGATGGCCATCGACAGCAGCGCGAGCGCGGTGGTGCGCACGTCGTCGACGGCGAACTCGCCGGTGGCGACACCCGCCGACAGCACGTCGGCGACGACGTGGTCGATCTCCTTGCGCAGGTCGAGCACCTCGGCCTGGTGCTCGTCGCTGAGGTGGCGGAACTCGAACTGCACGATCCGCCCGAGCTGGTGGTGCTCGGCGTGCCAGCGCGAGAACCCGCCGACGATGGCCCGCAGCGCCGCGGTGGGGCTGTCGGCGTCCCGGGCGGCGGCGACGAGCAGGTCGCGGGCCCGGGCGTGGCCGCGGCGGCTCAGCTCGAAGAGCAGGACCTCCTTGGACGCGAAGTGCACGTAGACGCCGGCGGGGGAGAGGCCGGCCCGGGAGGCGATGTCGCGGGTCGTCGTCGCCGGGAAGCCCCGGGCGGCGAAGGCGTCCGCCGCGGCGAGCATGATCCGCACCGCGGTGTCGGAGGCGTCGCCGGCGCCACCGTCGGCGCGCCCGCCCTCGGGGGCGATGGCGGCGAGGACGGCGCTCTCGGACAGCGGAGCGGTACCCGGCACGGTTGACAGCATGCCTCACCCGAGTCACACTAAGCAAGCGCTTAGTCACACTGTGGCCGAGCCGTCGACCCCGGCGCACCGCCGAACCCGGAGCAGATCGAGGAGCACCATGCCGCGCAACCTGTACGAGAGCGAGCACGAGGACTTCCGCGCCTCCGTGCAGGAGTTCGTCGAGCGCACCCTGAAGCCGCGCGCCGAGCAGATGCTCGAGGTCAAGCAGGTCGAGCGCGATCTGTGGAAGGAGGCCGGCGCGCAGGGCCTGTTCGGCCTCGACATCCCCGAGGAGTTCGGGGGCATGGGCGCCGAGGACTACCGCTTCAACGCCATCGCCGCCGAGGTCATCGCCGGCTTCAACTTCGCCGTCTCCTCCTGCTTCGGCATCCACAGCGACGTCTGCCCGCCGTACATCGTCGACCTCGGCACCCAGGAGCAGAAGGAGCGCTGGCTGCCGGGCATGGCCAACGGCGAGCTCATCGCGGCCATCGCCATGACCGAGCCGTCCGGCGGCTCCGACCTCGCGGCGCTGAAGACCACCGCCGTCCGCGACGGCGAGGACTGGGTCCTCAACGGGTCCAAGACCTTCATCACCAACGGCTACCAGGCCGACCTCGTCATCGTCGCCGCCCGGACCGACCCGTCCAAGGGTGCCAAGGGCATCACGCTGCTCGTCGTCGAGGACGGCATGGAGGGCTTCAGCCGCGGCCGCAAGCTCGACAAGGTCGGGCAGGAGGAGGCCGACACCTCCGAGCTGTTCTTCGAGGACGTCCGCGTCCCGGACGCCAACCGGCTCGGCGAGGAGGGGATGGGCTTCGTCGCGATGATGCAGCGCCTGCCCCAGGAGCGCATCGGCGCCGCCGTCGCCAACACCGCGCACGCCTTCCAGATCTTCCGCGAGACGGTCGAGTACACCAAGGAGCGCAAGGCGTTCGGCCAGGCGGTCGGGTCCTTCCAGCACAACAAGTTCAAGATGGCCGAGCTGCTGACCCAGCTCGAGGTCACCCAGGCCTACGTCGACGACTGCGTTGCCGCCCACGTCGAGGGCAGGCTGACCCCGGTCGACGCCGCCAAGGCCAAGTGGTTCAGCGCCCAGGTGCAGAACCAGGTCCTCGACGAGTGCGTGCAGCTGCACGGCGGCTACGGCTTCATGAACGAGTACCGCGTCGCCCGCGCCTGGCGGGACGCCCGGGTGTCGAAGATCTGGGCCGGCTCGAACGAGATCATGAAGGAGCTCATCGGCCGCGACCTCGGCCTCTGACTGCGCTCCCCGCTGGTCCGAGAGCACCCGGGCAGCGACCTCCTGCGTGAGACCCCGGACGTCGAGGTGGCAGACGCGGACCAAGCCCTGACGTCGCATCCTCAGCCGGCCGGCAAGCCCGGTGGGCACGTGCTCGGGCTCCGACCCGCCGGAACCCTCAGCGCAGGAGGGAGCGCTCGCGGAGGGCGACGAGCACGTCGGGGTCGACGGCAGCCGCCGGAACGACGAGTCGATGCCGGACGTCCCGGCCCAGAAGGACCAGCGCGTGCTCGCGCCGCAGCGCCCGGCGCACCTGCCCCCACGGCACCCGGGTAGGCGTGCCGTCCTTCTCCAGGAGCAGACCGGCGTCGTCGAGCGCGAGGTGCACGAGGTGCGGTGCCCGACCCGGGGGCAGCAGCTCCCTGCGGACCGCGCGCCGGGTCAGCCGCGGCACGAGGAGCCGGGCCGCCACCGTGACGAGGAACGTCGCGCTGGTGAGCCAGCGGAGCCAGCCGCCTCCGACGAGGAGGCCGATGGCGAGGACCAGGCCGGGAGCCGCGAGGAGCCAGGGCAGCCGGCGCCGGGCGAGGAGCGCCGCGGCGTCGTTCGCGACCCGGTCGGCGAGCGTGACGTCGAGGACCGCCGGTGCAGCGGGGGGGTCGCCGACCGGTCCCGGCGGGTGCTCGGACGGCGTCCACCCGTGCGCGGTGAGCAGGGACTCGCGCGCCTGCGGGTCGAGCCGGTCCAGGGGCACGATACGTCCGGTGGCCCGCCCCTCGACGAACGAGGCATCACCGTCCCCCAGGAGCTCGGCCGGGATCACCCGCAGCTGCGCGGCTCCCGGTGTCGAGAACGTCAGCATGCCGCGCTGCGCCTTCACGGCCCTCATCTCGGCGTAGGCGTAGGGGAGCTCCTGGCCCACTGGACCGAAGGCGAGGGCGTCGATGCCGACCCTGGCCCTGAAGGTCGTCCCGAGGGGGAGGGAGCGTCGGGCGTCGAGGACAGCCGAGAGCACCAGGGCCCCGACGACCAGCGGTGCGACGACGAGACCGGCGACCAGGCCGACGAGGAACGACACCCCCGGCAACGCCAGCGCGAGAAGCGCTCCGAGCAGAAGCCCGACGACAGGAACCAGGACTACCGCGCCCAGCACGCCGACCGGGCTGGCCGCGCGCAGGCACCGGCGACGTACGGCTCGGTCGACGACGACCTCGCGCGTCACGGGGGTGCTCGATCCGCCCGCTGCGTCCGCGTCCATCCGGCCTCCCGCCCACCTGTCCACCCGTCCGGCGGTCACCGTAGACGGCGCTGGCGCCGACCGTCGGCCGTTTCGCCGATGCGCCTCCGGCCCTCTCCGGGCGCGATGGGGGGGTGTGCTGTCGAGGGCGGCACGGCCGCGACGTTCGTGCAGGTAGGTTGGTGCCTCGCGTCCGGCCGACCGGCGGACGCGGCGCCGGCAGCGTGGCTGGCCTGCACGGACACCCCTCGAAAGGCACGCAGTGGAGATCTGGCCCGGGACGGCGTACCCCTTGGGCGCCACCTACGACGGCAGTGGCGTCAACTTCGCGTTGTTCAGCGAGGTCGCCGACCGCGTCGAGCTCTGCCTCGTCGACGACGACGGCGAGGAGACGCGCATCGACCTGCCCGAGGTCGACGGCTTCGTCTGGCACGGCTACGTGCCCGGCATGCAGCCCGGCCAGCGGTACGGCTACCGCGTCCACGGGCCGTACGAGCCCGAGAACGGCCACCGCTGCGACCCCAGCAAGCTGCTGCTGGACCCCTACGCGAAGGCCGTCGAGGGGCAGATCGAGAACGACCAGGCGCTCTTCAGCTACCGGTTCAGCAACCCCAAGAAGCGCAACACCGACGACAGCCTCGGCAAGACGATGTACGGCGTCGTCACCAACCCGTACTTCGACTGGGGCCACGACCGCCCGCCGCGGCACGAGTACCACGAGAGCGTCATCTACGAGGCCCACGTCAAGGGCCTGACGATGACCCACCCCGAGATCCCCGAGGAGATCCGCGGCACGTACTCGGCCATCGCCCACCCGGCGATCATCGAGCACCTCACCGAGCTCGGGGTCACCGCCATCGAGCTCATGCCGGTGCACCAGTTCGTCCAGGACACCTCGCTCCAGGCCAAGGGCCTCAGCAACTACTGGGGTTACAACACCATCGGCTTCCTCGCGCCGCACAACGGGTACGCCCGCTCCGACCGCGGCGAGCAGGTCACCGAGTTCAAGGCCATGGTCAAGGCGCTGCACGAGGCGAACATCGAGGTCATCCTCGACGTCGTCTACAACCACACCGCCGAGGGCAACGAGATGGGCCCGACCATCTGCTTCCGGGGCATCGACAACGCCGCGTACTACCGGCTCGTCGACGACCGCAAGGAGCACTACTACGACACGACGGGCACCGGCAACAGCCTGCTCATGCGCAACCCGCACGTGCTCCAGCTCATCATGGACAGCCTGCGGTACTGGGTCACCGAGATGCACGTCGACGGCTTCCGCTTCGACCTCGCGGCCACGCTCGCCCGCCAGTTCCACGAGGTCGACAAGCTCTCGGCCTTCTTCGACCTCATCCAGCAGGACCCGGTGATCAGCCAGGTCAAGCTCATCGCCGAGCCCTGGGACGTCGGGGACGGCGGCTACCAGGTCGGCGGCTTCCCGCCCCTGTGGACGGAGTGGAACGGCCAGTACCGCGACACCGTGCGCGACTTCTGGCGCGGCGAGCCGAGCACCCTCGGCGAGTTCGCCTCGCGCCTCACCGGCAGCAGCGACCTGTACGAGCACAACGGCCGAAAGCCGATCGCGTCCATCAACTTCGTCACCGCCCACGACGGCTTCACCCTGCGCGACCTCGTCTCCTACAACGAGAAGCACAACGACGCCAACGGCGAGGACGGCCGCGACGGCGAGAGCCACAACCGCTCGTGGAACTGCGGCGCGGAGGGCCCGACCGACGACCCCGAGGTCATCGAGCTGCGGCGCCGCCAGCAGCGCAACTTCCTCGCCACGCTGCTGCTGAGCCAGGGCGTGCCGATGATCGCCCACGGCGACGAGATGGGCCGCACCCAGGACGGCAACAACAACGTCTACTGCCAGGACAACGAGATCTCCTGGATGGACTGGGACCTCGACGAGACCCAGCGCGACCTCTACGCCTTCACCGCCGCGATGGCCCGCATCCGCCACGACCACCCCGTGTTCCGCCGGCGCCGGTTCTTCGCCGGCAGCGCCGACCACGGCGGAGAGTCGGACATGGGCGACATCGCCTGGCTCCAGCCGAGCGGCGAGGCGATGACCGAGTCCGACTGGTCCGACGGCGCCGCCCGGGCCATGGCGGTCTTCCTCAACGGCGACGCCATCCCCGGCCCGGACGTGCGGGGCCGCAAGGTGCAGGACGACGACTTCCTCGTCCTCTTCAACGCCCACCACGAGGACAACGAGTTCCAGCTGCCGCCCGCCGAGTGGGGCGAGCGGTGGTGCACCGAGGTCGACACCGCGGCCGACCACGTCGACCCGGAGTGGCACGAGGCGGGCAGCACCGTCCGGGTCACCGCCCGCTCGGTCATCGTCCTGCGCAACCCCCGCGAGACGCCCACCCCGGCCTCGGGAGCGGCCGGCGCGACGAGGAGCTGACGCCACGTGACGGTCCACCGCCCCGGCCCCGGCCGCGTCGTCCCGACGGCCACCTACCGCCTCCAGGTGCACGGCGGCTTCACCTTCGACGACGCCGCCGACCACGTGCCCTACCTCGCCTCGCTCGGGGTCTCGCACGTCTACCTCAGCCCGATCCTCCAGGCGGCGCCCGGGTCGACGCACGGCTACGACGTGCTCGACCACACCCGGGTCTTCACCGAGGCGGGGGGCCGCGGGTCCTTCGAGCGGCTCGTCGCCGCCTGCCGTGAAGCGGGGCTCGGCATCGTCGTCGACGTCGTGCCGAACCACATGGCGGTGCCGTCGCCCGAGCACCTCAACGCCCCCTTCTGGTCGCTGCTGCGCGAGGGAGCACGCTCGCCGTACGCCGGCTGGTTCGACGTCGACTGGGTCGCCGAGGACGAGCGGATCCTCATGCCGGTGCTCGGCGGCAGCCTCGAGCAGGTGCTCGACCGCGGTGAGCTGGTCCTCGCCGACGACGGCGGCCCGAGCGGCGCCGACCACGTCCTGCGCTACTACGACCACGAGTTCCCGGTGGCGTCCGGCACCGAGACCCTGCCCCTGCCCCAGCTGGTCGAGGCGCAGGGCTACCGGCTCACGAGCTGGCGCGAGGGCGAGGCGCTCAACTACCGGCGCTTCTTCGACGTCACCTCGCTCGTCGCCGTGCGCGTCGAGGACCCCGTCGTCTTCACCGCCACCCACGCGCTGCTCCTGGCGCTGTTCGGGCACGGCGAGGTCGACGGCTTCCGCATCGACCATCCCGACGGCCTCGCCGACCCCGGCGGCTACCTCGAGCGCCTCGCGGAGTCCACCGGCGACGCCTGGGTCGTCGTCGAGAAGATCCTCGAGGGCGAGGAGCGCCTGCCCGACGCCTGGCGCTGCGCCGGCACCACCGGGTACGACGCCCTGCTGCGGGTGCAGCAGGTGCTCACCCCGCCCGAGACCACCGGCACCCTCGACCGGCTGTGGGCGCAGGTGGCGCCCGACCTCACCGACCTCGACGACGTCGTCGCCGACAGCAAGCGGCTCGTCGTCGACGACGTCCAGGCCGCCGAGGTCGACCGCCTCATGCGGCTCGTGCGCCGGGTCGTCCCGGACGCCGACGCCTCCGCGCTGCGGCGCGCCTTGGAGGCGCTGCTGGTCTCGATGGACCGCTACCGGGCCTACCTCGTGCCCGGCCGTGGGGTCGAGCCCGAGCAGGCCGCCGTCGTCGACGACGCTGCCGCCCGGGCCCGCGGAGTCCTCGCCCCGAGCGACGAGGACGCCCTCGACCTCGTCGTCCGGCTCGTGCTCGACCGGGAGGTGTCCGAGGCCGCCTCCGACACCGGACGGGTGGCCGACGAGTTCCGGGTGCGCTTCCAGCAGACCTGCGGGCCGGTCATGGCCAAGGGCATCGAGGACACCGCGTTCTACCGCTGGTTCCGGCTCGCCGGGGCCAACGAGGTGGGCGGGCACCCCGAGGTGCTCGCCATCGACACCGCCGCCTTCCACGAGTGGTGCGCCCGCCAGCAGGCCGACTGGCCGACGTCGATGACGACGCTGACGACGCACGACACCAAGCGGTCCGAGGACACCCGGGCCCGGCTCATGGTCCTCGCCGAGGACGCGCCCGGCTGGGAGGCGTGGCTGGAGCAGGCCCGCGCGCTCGCGGCGCCGCACCGGACCGAGCGGGTCGACGCACCCACCGAGTACCTCGTCTGGCAGACCTTCGTCGGCACCTGGCCCATCTCCGGCGCCCGGCTGGAGGAGTACCTGCTCAAGGCCGTGCGCGAGGCGAAGGTGCACACCGCATGGATCGACGGCGACACCGACTACGAGGACGAGGTCGTGGCCTTCGCCCGGGCCCTCGGGCGCGACCCCGAGGTGCACGCCCACCTCGACGCGTGGACCGAGCCGCACGAGGCGTCGGTCGTCGCGAACATCCTCGGCCAGAAGCTCGTCCAGCTGACGATGCCGGGAGTGCCGGACGTCTTCCAGGGCTGCGAGATCGGCCGGCTCGCGCTCGTCGACCCCGACAACCGTCGTCCCGTCGACTGGGCCGACCGCGCCCTGCGGCTCTCCCGCGTCGACGACGACGAGCCGTGCTTCGACCTCGACGACCACAAGCTGCGGCTCGTCGCCCTCACGCTGCGTCTGCGGCGGGCGCACCCCGGGGCCTTCGTCGGCGAGCACGCCACCTACACGCCGGTCGACACCGGCAGCGAGCACGCGCTGGCCTTCGCCCGCGGCGACGACGACGGGCCGCGCGCCCTCACCGTCGTCACGCGGGCGGCCGGCCGGCTGGCGGAGGCCGGCGGGTTCGGCGACGCCGCCCTCGAGGTCCCCCCCGGGACGTGGCACGAGGTGCTCTCGGGTCGCGAGGTGACCGGCGGGTCGTCCGTCGCCCTCACCGACCTGCTCGCCGAGCGCCCGGTGGCCCTGCTCGTGCGGGCCGACGACGAGGACGCCGCGTGAGCCGCGTCGTCGAGGTCTGGGCGCCGCTGCCGGAACGGGTCGAGCTCGAGTGGGCCCCGGCCGGGTCCGGCGAGGACCCCCGGCGCGAGCCGATGACGCCCGCCGGTGACGGCTGGTGGCGCCACGAGCTGCCGGAGGGGAGCGGCGAGGTCGACTACGCCTTCGTCCTCGACGGCGAGGACCCGCCGCTGCCGGACCCGCGCAGCGCCTGGCAGCCCGGCACCGTCCACGGCCCGAGCCGCACCGTCGACACCGGCGCCTTCCCCTGGACCGACGACGCCTGGCGCGGCCCCCGCGAGGGCGCGGGCAGCCTCGGCGCTGTGTTCTACGAGCTGCACGTCGGCACCTTCACGGCCGAGGGCACGTTCGACGCCGCCGTCGCCCGGCTGGACCACCTCGCGGCCCTCGGCGTCGACGTCGTCGAGGTCATGCCGGTCGCCGCGTTCCCCACCGACCGGGGCTGGGGCTACGACGGCGTCGGCCTGTACGCGGTGCAGGACTCCACCGGCGGCCCGGCGGGCTTCGCCCGGTTCGTCGACGCCTGCCACGCCCGCGGGCTCGGGGTCTGCCTCGACGTCGTCCACAACCACCTCGGGGCCTCCGGGAACTACCTGGCGCGCTTCGGCCCCTACTTCACGCAGGCCCACGAGACGCCGTGGGGGCCGGCGGTCAACCTCGACCACGACGGCTCCGACGTCGTCCGGGCCTTCCTCCTCGACGGCGTGCGCCGCTGGTTCCGCGACTTCCACGTCGACGTGCTGCGGCTCGACGCCGTCCACGAGCTCAAGGACGACTCGCCCCGGCACTACCTGGCCGAGCTGTCCGACGAGGTCGCCGCGCTCGCCGCCGAGCTCGGGCGGCCGCTGGACCTCGTCGCCGAGTCCGACCTCAACGACACCGTCATGGTCACGCCCACCGCCGACGGCGGCCGCGGGATGACGGCGCAGTGGGACGACGACGTGCACCACGCCCTGCACGTCACCCTGACCGGCGAGACCCAGGGCTACTACACCGACTTCGGCGGGACCCCCGGCAGCGGCGGGACGACACCGCTCGCGGTGCTGGCGAAGGTGCTGACCCGCGGGTTCCTCCACGACGGCACCTACTCCTCCTTCCGCGGCCGCGACTGGGGTGCCCCGGTCGACACCGCGACGCTGGACGCCCGGCGGCTGCTCGGCTACCTCCAGACGCACGACCAGGTCGGCAACCGGGCGACGGGGGAGCGCATCTCCGCCCTCGTCACCGACCCCGGGCTCCAGGCCGCCGGGGCCGCGCTGTACCTGCTGGCCCCGACGACGCCGATGCTCTTCATGGGCGAGGAGTGGGCCGCGTCCACCCCGTGGCAGTTCTTCACGAGCTTCGCCGAGGACTGGCTGGCCGACGCCGTGCGCGAGGGCCGGCGGGCCGAGTTCGGGGGCCACGGGTGGTCCGCCGACGAGGTCCCCGACCCGCAGGACCCCGCCACCCGCGACCGCTCGGTCCTCGACTGGTCCGAGGTCGAGGACGCCGACCACGCCCGGATGCTGCGCTGGTACGCCGACCTCATCGGGCTGCGCACGCGGCTGCTCCCGGGTGGACCCACCCGCCTCGACGACGTCACCGTGGCCGTCGACGAGGGGGCCCGGACCCTCGTGCTGCGGCACGCCCCCGCCGACTCCGCCCCGTACGCCGTCGTCGTGGCGCTGGACGAGGGCCGGCTGGACGTGCCGGTCCCCGGTGCCGCCGACGTGCTGCTGGCGTGGGGCGAGGCCTCGGTCGCCGACGGCGCCGTGACCCTCGACGGCCCCGGCGCCGCAGTCGTCTCCCTCACCCCCTGACCCCCCCGCCCCCCGACCCCCCACCCCCTGACCCCCCCGCCCCCCGACCCCCACCCCCGTCCCGACTTTCCCGCCCCATCCGGGAACGCCGGGGTTCGCAAGGGAAGACCGACCACGCGAACCCCGGGTTTCCCTTGCGGAGCGCTCCCGGAGCGCTCCCAGCGCGCGCCTGGGTCAGGTCGGAACGCGGACCATGCCCTCCTGGGCGACGGTGGCGACGAGCGTGCCGTCGGCGCCGAACATCCGGCCCAGCCCGAGCCCGCGGCCGCTCTGCGCCGACGGTGAGCGCTGGGCGTACAGCACCCAGTCGTCGGCGCGGGCGGCCCGGTGGAACCACATCGCGTGGTCCAGGCTCGCCATCTTCAGGCCCCGGGTCGTCCACGGGATGCCGTGCTTGCGCATGACCGGCTCGAGCAGGCTGTAGTCGGAGGCGTAGGCGAGGACGGCCTCGTGCACCAGCGGGTCGTCCGGGAGGGCGCCGACGGTGCGCATCCACACGTGCTGCTCCGCCACCGGCTCGCCGACGCCGGTGTAGAGGTTGCCCTCGACGTGCCGCAGCTCGACGGCGCGGTCGGCGATGTGCCGGGCCCGCGCGTCGTCCACCGACCCGAGGGCCTCCTTGAGCGACGGCACGGACTCCGGCGCCGGGACCTCGGGCATCGGGTCCTGGTGGTCCAGACCGTCGTCCGGCACCTGGAACGACGCGCTCATCGACAGGATCGGCTTCCCGTGCTGGATGGCGTGGACCCGGCGGGTCGAGAAGGACCGGCCGTCGCGCATCCGCTCGACGCTGAAGGTGATCGGCCGGGTGTCGTCACCGGGGCGCATGAAGTAGGCGTGGATCGAGTGCAGGCGGCGTCGCTCACCCGGGAGGGACTCGAGGGTGCGCCCGGACGCCACCACCCCCTGGGCCAGGACCTGGCCGCCGAACACGCGCCCGTGCGGCTGCTTCTGGCTGGCCCCCCGGAAGAGCGTGATGTCCTCGGCGAAGGTCTCCGGCAGCGTGATCCCCGGGTCGGAGTCGACGTGCCGGGGCTCGACGCGGACCTGGGCCGACCCGAGCTGCTCGAGGTCGAGCGTCGCGAGCAGGTCGACGAGGGAGGAGGGCGGGTCGGGGGTCACGCGCGTCACCCTATCCAGGCCGGCCCGCCCGGCTACGCGACGATCGGACGGGGCCCGGAGGCGGCCCGGACACCGCCCCGGCCGACGGGTCGCCGCCCCCCGGTGCGCAGCCGCGCCGCGGCCCGCGCCAGGCGCGTCACCACCTCCGTCATCGTCTCCGGCGGCAGGGCGTGCGGCAGCCGCAGCCGCCCGTCGAGGCCGCCGTGGACGGCGAACCGGGGGCCCGGGGCGAGGACGAGCCCCTCGTCCTCGGCGGCGGCGGCCAGGGCGGTGGCGCCGAGGTCGTCGGGCAGCGCGCACCACAGCGAGAGCCCGCCGCGGGGGACCGTGAAGGCGAGGTCCGGGAGCTCGCGGCGCAGCGCCTGCGCCAGCGCGGTCCGCGAGGTGCGCAGGGCGTCGAGGTGCTCGGGGGCGGGGGTCGGGCGTTCGCGCAGCAGCTCGAGGAGGACGAGCTGCTCGAGCACCGGCGCCCCGAGGTCGCCGGTGACCCGGGCCTCGACGTGCCGGGTGAGCGCGCCCCGGGGGACGCGCAGCCACCCGGTGCGCAGGCCGCCCCAGTGCGACTTCGACGCCCCGCCGACGAGCAGCGCCGAGGGGGAGTGCGCCGCGAACGGCAGCGGCAGGGGCTCGCCCCCGGAGAGGTCGATGTCGACGACGGACTCGTCGACGACGGCGACCGTGCCGACGCGGTCGAGCGACGCGGCCAGGTGGGCGCGCCCGGCGTCGTCCAGCAGGGCCCCGGTCGGGTTGTGGAAGTCGGGGATGAGGAAGGCCGCTCGGGCCGCGGTGCGCCGGACGACGACCTGCGCCTCCTCCAGGTCCCAGCCCTCGGGGTCGACGGCGAGCGTCGTGAGGCGGGCGCCCGCCCCGCGCAGGGCGTCGACGGTGTTGGGGAAGGACGGGTTCTCGACGAGCACCCGGTCCGCGCGGCCGACGACGGCGCGGACCGCGATCCCGACGGCCGCGAGCGACCCGCTCGTGACGAGCACCTGGTCGGCGGTGGTCGGCAGCCCGCGAGCGGTGTACCGCGCCGCGATGACCTCCCGCAGCTCCGGGACCCCGACGGTGAGGTAGCCGGTGCCGGCGAGGAAGGCGGGCAGCCGCTCGAGGGCCCGCTCGTACGCCTCGAGGATCCCCGCCGGCGCCCGGCCCGCGGCGCAGGTGAGGTCGAGGACGCCCTCGGCGACCTCGCGGTGGTAGAGCCCGCCGCTCGCGCGGTCACGCTCGCCGTGGGGGAGCGCGGTCACCGAGCCGCTGCCGCGGCGCGAGACGAGGTAGCCGCTCTCCCGGAGCAGGTCGTAGGCGCGGGTGACCGTGGTCCGGCTGACCTCGAGCGCGGTGGTGAGGTCGCGCTCGCTCGGCACCTTCGCGCCGACGGGGATCCGGCCGTCGGCGACGGCACGGCGCAGCGCGTCGGCGAGGGCGCGGTAGGCGGGACGCGACGCGGACACGTCGCCGACGAGGCGGGCGGTGCGGGCGGCGCTGACCGAGGCGGGGGCGGACACGAAGGCCACCGTCCCAGAAGTGGCCCTCGATTACCAGACCACCGGCGCGCATGCTGGAGCGCGTGACCCCGATGCAGCTGCTCCGCCACGGCACCGCCCGGCGGGTCCCCCTCGTCCCGATGACGCCGCTCCAGCAGGTCCGGGCCGGGCGTCTGCCGCGCCGGCTCGTCCAGCTCGTCGTCGGCCTCGTGCTCTTCGGCGCGACGATGGCGCTCATCCTGCGGGCCGGTCTCGGCCTAGAGCCGTGGGGCGTCCTCACCTACGGCCTCATCCAGCACGTGCCGGTCTCCTACGGCGCGATGGTGGTCATCAGCTCGTTCGTCGTCCTGCTCCTGTGGATCCCCCTGCGGCAGTGGCCGGGGCTCGGCACCGTGGCGAACGCGCTCGTCGTCGGGCTGGCGACCGACGCGACGCTGGCGCTCGTGCCCCCGGTCGAGGGGCTCGCGCGGCAGGTGCCGCTCATGCTGCTCGGTGTCGTCGGCAACGGGGTCGCGGGGGCCCTGTACATCGGCAGCCAGCTGGGGCCCGGCCCGCGCGACGGACTGATGACCGGCCTGCACCGCCGCACCGGGCGCTCGGTGCGGCTCGTGCGCACCGCCCTGGAGGTCACCGTCGTGGCCGTCGGCTGGCTCCTCGGCGGGGTGCTCGGTGTCGGCACGGTCGTCTACGCCCTGCTCGTCGGGCCGGTGGTGCAGGCGTTCCTCCCGCTGCTCACGGTGCCCGTCGACCCGCCGGCGCCGCGTCAGTCGGAGTCGTCGAGCTTGCGGGCGTCCGGCTCGTGCCGCCAGGACCACACCGCCGCCGCGAGCGCGGAGGTCAGCAGCACCAACGACACCGCGAGCGCCCAGCGCAGCGCCGACCCGGGGTCGGACACCCGGGAGACCGCCACCTGGTAGGCGGTCATGATGACCGCGGCCCCGATGGCGGCCCCGATCCGCTGTCCGGTCTGGAGGGCGCCGCCCGCCGCGCCGCCCATCCGCGTCGGGACCTCGTCGAGCGAGAGGGTGATGTTCGGCGACACGGTGGCGCCGCCGCCGAGCCCGGCGACGAGCAGGGGGGCCGCGACGAGCAGCCACATCCACGGGCTGCCCTCCGAGGCCGGGCCGAGGACGGCGAGGACGACGATGCCGGAGATCATCACGGCCAGCGAGCCCACGGTGAGGGGGCGGCCGACCTTGCTGACGAGCCGCCCGGCCAGCGGCGAGGCCACCGCCGACCCCACGGCGAACGGCGTGAGCAGCAGGCCCGCGTGCAGCGGCGAGTACCCGAGTCCGTCCTGGAAGTACACGCTGAGCACGAGGAAGATGCCGGTGAAGCCGGTGAAGTACAGGCTGCCGATGATGATGCCGCTCGCGTACCCCGGCGTCGTGCGCAGCAGCGACAGGTCGAGCAGCGGGGCGCCGTCGTCGGCGACCACGGCACGCTCGTGCCGGACGAACGCGACCCCGAGGACCGGGACGAGCACGAGCAGCACGAGCGGCCAGCGCTGCCCGGTCTCGATGCTCACCACCGGGTAGAGCAGCGCGAGGACGGTGCCGCCGAGCAGCAGCGCGCCGCGGACGTCGAGGCGGGTGTCGGGCGGGCCGTCGTCGTCGACGCGTCCCGGCACGAGCCTGGCGATGGCGACGAGCAGCACGGCGCCGATCGGCACGTTGACGAGGAAGATCCAGCGCCAGCCGTTCTCCTCGCCGAAGGCGGCGATGAGCAGCCCACCGGCGATGGGCCCGATGGCGGAGGAGATCGAGACGGTGAGGCCGAACAGGCCGAAGGCGATGCCGCGCTCGCGGCCGCTGAAGAGGGACTGGATGAGCCCCGAGCTCTGCGGGGTGAGCAGCCCCGCGGCGAACCCCTGGACGAGCCGGGCGGCGACGAGCACCACGACGTGCGGTGCGAGCCCCGCGGTGGCGCTGGCCAGCACGAACCCGATCAGGCCCAGGGACATCATCCGGCGCCGGCCGTAGGCGTCCCCGAGGCGGCCGCCCATGACGAGGACGAGCCCGAGGGCGAGCGCGTACCCCGAGACCACCCACTGGATCGCGCCCGCCGACGTGTCCAGCCCGGTGCGCATCGAGGGGATGGCGACGTTGACGATGGTCACGTCGAGCAGGACCATGAAGCCGACGGTCAGGGTGACCCCGAGGACCCGCCACCGCTGCGGGTCGGGCGTCGACGGCGTCGTGGACGCCCGTTCCTCGGTCTCCTGGCTCACCCATCCACGCTACGCCGCGTCCCCACGCCTCCGTGCCCACACCCCCGACCCTCGACAGGGCCCTCGGGGGACGCCGGGACGGACGCCCCCGCGCCGGTGAGCGCCTACCGGCCGGTCACAATGTCGTCACGTCGCCCACCGACACTCCCGGACCTCTGCTGCCGCCGCCGTCCGTCGTGCTAACTTCCGGCCACCGCGGTTGCACCGACGCAGCCGGACCCACAGCGTTCCCACGCAAGGACACCCCTCGGAGGGCAGATGAACCGCACCACCCGCACCTGGCGCGTCGGGGCCGTCGCGATGGCGGCCGGCCTGGCGCTCACCGCCTGCGGCAGCAGCGACGACGGCGGCGGCTCGGGCGACAGCAGCAGCAGCGGCGGAGGGGGCAGCGACTGCACCGAGCAGAACCTCGCCTTCCTCGGCGCCCTCACCGGCGACGCCGGCGCCCTCGGCGTCAACATGACCAACGGCATCCAGCTCGCGGTCGACGAGTACAACAAGGACGCCGAGTGCAAGGTGGGCCTGAAGAAGTTCGACTCCCAGGGCAGCCCCGACAAGGCGCCCGCGCTCGCCACCCAGATCGTCGGCGACGACACGATCATCGGCCTCGTGGGCCCCGGCTTCTCCGGTGAGTCCCTCGCCACGGGCAAGACCTTCTTCGAGGCCGGCATGCCGTCGGTCTCGCCCTCGGCGACCAACGTGACGATCACCGACCAGGGCTGGACCACGTGGCACCGCGTCATCGGCAACGACAACGCCCAGGGCGAGGCCGACGCGAAGTACCTCATGGACACGGTCAAGGCCAAGAAGGTCTACGTCGTCGACGACGCCCAGGACTACAGCGTCGGCCTCTCGACCGTCGTCAAGGACAGCCTCGGCAGCGCCGTCACCGGCTCCGACCAGATCCAGGTCGGCCAGACCGACATGTCCGCGGTCGTCACCAAGGTGACCGCGGCCAAGGCCGACGCGGTCTTCTACGGCGGGTACTACACCGAGGCCGGCCTGCTCGTGAAGCAGCTGCGCCAGGCGGGCTGGAAGGGCACCTTCATGTCCGGCGACGGCTCGCAGGACCCGGCGTTCGTCAAGGTCGCCGGCCAGGCCGCCAACGGGGCGGTCCTCTCCGCCCCCGCCGCCCCGGCCCCGGCCGACTTCGCCGCCAAGGTCAAGGAGGCCACCGGCAACGACGCGGGCCTCTACACGACGCAGTCCTACGACGCGGCGAACATCTTCCTCCAGGCCATCAAGGACGGGAAGACCGAGCCGAAGGACATCAACGACTTCATCGGCTCCTACGACAGCGAGGGCGTCAGCGGTCCGATCTCGTTCGACGAGAAGGGCGACATCAAGACCTCGAAGATCTACGCCTACGAGGTCAAGAACGGCAAGATGGACGTCGAGAACCCGACCGCCATCGAGTGACCGACCGGCTCTGATCCGACCGTCGACAGCGGCCGGGGGCGCGCCCCGCCCTCGGCCGCCGTCGCTGCCCTCGTAGGGGAGTGCGGTGAACTTCTCGTTCCTGTTCAACAACATCATCGAGCTGAGCATCACGGGCCTGGCGCTCGGCGCGATCTACGCCCTCGTGGCGCTCGGCTACACGATGGTCTACGGCGTGCTGCAGCTCATTAACTTCGCGCACTCCGAGGTCTTCATGTACGGCACCTTCGCCGTGGCCTGGGTGTTCGTCCTGCTGCACGGCACCGAGCCGGCCACCCAGACCCTCGGCGGCACCGCCGGGCTCCTCGTCGTGGCGATCCTCGCGGCCATGGCGATGTCGGCCCTCATCGCCCTGCTCCTGGAGCGGGTCGCCTACCGGCCGCTGCTGAAGCGCAAGGCACCACGGCTCATGGCCCTGATCTCGGCCATCGGCGCCTCCTTCGCGCTCTCCGAGCTCATGGGCCTGCGTGACCGGGTCGCCGGCTGGTTCGGCCTGCGCGAGGCCCTCGGGCCGTACGTCGCCAACGCCCGGGACATCTACCCCAACCCGGTGACCATCCAGCCGCAGACGGTCTTCACGATCGGCGGCTACGGGGTCAAGGACGTCGACCTGCTCGTCATCGTGGCCTCGCTCCTCATGATGCTCGCGCTCGACCAGTTCGTGCGCCGCACCCGGTTCGGGCGCGGCATCCGCGCGGTGGCGCAGGACCCGGAGTCGGCGGCCCTCATGGGCGTCAACGCCACCCGGGTCATCCGCGGCACGTTCGTCCTCGGCGGCATCATGGCCGGCGCGGCGGCCGCGTTCTACATGCTCAAGGTCGGCTCCACCCGGCAGAACACCGGGTTCATCTTCGGCGTCAAGGCCTTCACCGCCGCCGTGCTCGGCGGCATCGGCAACCTGCGCGGCGCCCTCGTCGGCGGCCTCGTCCTCGGCGTCACCGAGAACTACGGCGCCGCCATCTTCGGCTCGCAGTGGAAGGACGTCGTGGCCTTCGTCCTGCTCGTCCTCATCCTCCTGGTCCGACCCACCGGCATCCTCGGTGAGTCGCTCGGAAAGGCGCGTGCGTGATGGGCGTCGTGGAGAACCTCCGGCAGAACGCCGCGTCGTCCGGCGCCGCCGCTCGTCTGCGTGAGGGGGGCGCCACGGCCGGCCGCGGGGTGCGCACCGGCCTGGAGCGGATGCACGACGGGTGGGCGAGGCTGCCGCGCGGCGCGCGCATCGCGCTCACCGTGCTGCTCGTCATCCTCGTGTACCTCCTGCCCCTCATCCGGCCGCCGGTCATCACGACCCAGCAGATCGACTTCGGCGGGGTGATGTTCGGTGTCGCCGCCCTCGCCCTCGTGGCCGTCGGGCTCAACATCGTCATCGGCTACGCCGGCCTCCTGGACCTCGGCTACGTCGGGTTCTACGCCATCGGCGCGTACACGACGGGCGTCCTCACCTCGCTGCACGCGTCCTGGCCGTTCTTCCTCGCCCTGCCGGTCGCCGTCGGCGTGACGATGTTCAGCGGTCTGCTGCTCGGCTGGCCGACCCTACGGGTCCGCGGCGACTACCTGGCCATCGTCACCCTGGGCTTCGGGGAGATCATCCGGCTGGCCGTCACCAACCTCGGCTGGGTCGGCGCCGCCCGCGGCATCAAGGACATCCCGCACCCGCCGAACATCGGACCGGACCCCGAGCCGCCGTTCGGCACCGGCGGGCTGTTCAACATCCCCGCCCTGCAGTGGGACGGCCTCGTGCCCTCCCTCGACACCGGCCGCGAGACCCCGTTCCTCGTGTTCGGTGCCGTCAGTGCCGTGCCGTACTACTGGCTCGTCCTCAGCTTCCTCATCCTCATCCTCTTCGCCGACCGGCTCGTCAAGGACAGCCGGGTGGGCCGGGCCTGGGAGGCCACCCGCGAGGACGAGGACGCCGCCGAGCTCATGGGCGTCCCCACCTTCCGCTTCAAGCTCCTCGCGTTCGCGCTCGGCGCCGCCATCGGCGGGCTGTCCGGGTCGCTGTACGCCAGCAGCCAGAGCGGCTACATCAACCCGCAGAGCTTCCCGCTGCTCCTGTCCATCCTCTTCGTCGCCGCCGTCTTCGTCGGCGGCGCGGGCAGCCGGTGGGGCGCGGTCGTCGGCGGCACCCTCGTCGCCTACCTGCCCGAGCGCTTCCGCGAGTTCGCCGACTGGCGCCTGCTCGTCTTCGGCCTGGCCCTGATGATCCTGCCGGTGTACCGGCCCGAGGGGCTCGTCCCGGCCCGCCGCACGCTGCGGGCCCGGGCCGCCGACAAGGAGATCGAGCATCTCGAGGGACGCGACGAGGCACCGAGGCAGGTGGTCTGAGGTGGAGACGACGAACGAGCACGGTCGCCGCATCCTCGAGTTCGACGACGTGACGCTCCGCTTCGGCGGGCTCACCGCCCTGGACTCGGTGACGTTCCACATCGAGGAGGGCGAGATCCTCGGGATGATCGGCCCCAACGGGGCCGGCAAGACGACGGCCTTCAACGCCATCACCGGCGTGTACCAGCCGACGTCGGGGCAGGTGCGCTTCCTGGACCAGAGCCTGGCCGGGCTCAAGCGCCACGCCATCACCAAGCGCGGCATCGCCCGCACCTTCCAGAACATCCGGCTGTTCCGGTCGATGACGGCCCTGGAGAACGTGCTGGTCGGCGCCGACTCCAACCACTCCGCCGGCGTGCTCTCCGCGCTGTTTAGGACGCCGAAGCACCGCCGCGAGGAGGACGAGGCGCACACCGTCGGCATGGAGCTGCTGGAGTTCATGGGCCTGGCCTCGCGCGCCGACGAGCTCGCGGCCAACCTCTCCTACGGCGACCAGCGGCGGCTCGAGATCGCCCGGGCCATGGCCACCGGTCCGAAGCTGCTGTGCCTCGACGAGCCGGCCGCCGGGTTCAACCCGCAGGAGAAGGTCCAGCTGATGGAGCTGATCCGGCGGGTCCGCGACCGCGGCTTCACCGTCCTGCTCATCGAGCACGACATGCGCCTGGTCATGGGCGTCACCGACCGCATCGTCGTCCTCGAGTTCGGCAAGAAGATCGCCGAGGGCACCCCCGCCGAGATCCGCGACGACCCGGCGGTCATCGCCGCCTACCTGGGAGTGGATGAGGATGCTTCTTGAGGTCGAGGGCCTCTGCGTCAACTACGGGCACATCGAGGCCATCCGGGACATCTCGTTCGGGGTGCAGGAGGGCGAGATCGTCTGCCTCATCGGCGCCAACGGCGCGGGGAAGACGACGACGCTGAAGACCATCTCCGGGCTGCGGACCGTGCGCGAGGGCCAGGTCCGCTTCGACGGCCAGGACATCACGAACGTCCCGGCCTACGAGCGGGTGGCGCTGCGGCTCAGCCAGTCGCCCGAGGGACGCGGCGTGTTCGTCGGGATGTCGGTGCGCGAGAACCTCGACATGGGTGCCTACGTCCGCAAGGACGTCAAGACGCCCGCCTACCGCGAGGACCTCGACCGCGTCTTCGACCTCTTCCCGCGGCTCAAGGAGCGCGAGCGGCAGATCGCCGGGACCATGTCCGGCGGCGAGCAGCAGATGCTCGCCATCGGCCGTGCCCTCATGGCCCGGCCGCGCCTGCTGCTGCTCGACGAGCCGTCGATGGGCTTGGCGCCCAAGCTCATCCAGCAGATCTTCTCCATCATCAAGGAGATCAACGAGCAGGGGACGACGGTCCTGGTCGTGGAGCAGAACGCCGCCCAGGCCCTCAAGCTCGCCGACACCGCGCACATCCTCGAGACCGGGGAGATCGTCCGGTCCGGGACCGGCGCGGAGCTGTCGGGTGACGACTCGGTCAAGGCCGCCTACCTCGGCGGCGACGTCTGACCGACGACCCGCCGGTCTCCGCGGCGGTGTTCGGCGGCGGTGGTTACCGGCGGCTCAGCCGTCGACGGCGAGGGCGAACGGCAGCACGCCCGGTGCGCCCGCGAGGCGCAGGGCCCGGGCGGCGACGGTGAGGGTCCAGCGCGAGGACACGACGTCGTCGACGAGCAGCACCGGCCCCGGGCACCCGTCGAGCGCCGCGGCGAGGTCCGGGCCGGCGACGACCCGGTCCCAGACGCCGGCCAGCCGGTAGGCGCTGTTGCCGCCCATCTCGCCGGTGGGGCCGTCGTGCGCGTAGGAGAGGGACCCGAGCGGGCGGAGCCGGCCCATCTCGGCGAGCCCGGCGGCGAGCGACTGCACGAGCTGCGGATGGGTGCGGGACGGCATGGCGACGACCGCCACCGGGCGCTCCGCCCACCCCCACTCGGCGAGGACCGGGACGCAGGCCCGGAGCAGCTCGGGGGAGGCGGGTCCGTCCTCGCGGAGGACCTCGCGCAGCCGCTGCCCCCAGCCGAGGTCGGACAGCCGGGCGAGCGCGCGGCCCGGTTCGGCCTGTTCGCCCGGGGCGATCTTCCCCTTGACCGGCACGCCGATGCGGTCCATGCCGGTGGGCCACTGCGCGCGGGCGTCGACGGCGACCCCGACCCGCTGCAGCCGCTCCCGGGCGGCGCCGACGACCCGGTCGGGGACGTCGGTGGGGTACCAGGGGCCGGCGCAGCCGTCGCAGCGGCCGCACGGCACGGCGGAGTCGTCGTCGAGGGTCCGTTGCAGGAAGGCCATGCGGCAGTCCTCGGTGCGCTCGTAGTCGACCATGAGCTGCTGCTCGTCGCGTCGGGTGGCGGCGACCCGGTCGTAGCGCTCGGCGTCGTACTCCCAGGGCCGGCCGGTGGAGGTCCACCCGCCGGAGACCCGCTGGACCGCGCCGTCGACGTCGAGCACCTTGAGCAGCAGCTCGAGGCGGGTGCGGCGCACGTCGACCGCGGTCTCCAGGGCGGCGGTCGACAGCGGACGCCCGGCCTCGGCCAGGGCGGTGAGCACGGCGGTGGCCTGCTCCTCGCGGGGCATCGACACCGAGGCGAAGTACTGCCAGATGTCACGGTCCTCCGGCCCGGGGAGGAGCAGGACGTCGGCGCGGTCGGTGGCGCGGCCGGCGCGGCCCACCTGCTGGTAGTAGGCGACGGGGCTGTTCGGGGCGCCGAGGTGGACGACGAAGCCGAGGTCGGGCTTGTCGAAGCCCATGCCGAGCGCCGAGGTGGCGACGAGGGCCTTGACCTCGTTGCGGCGCAGCATGCCCTCGAGCCGCTCGCGGTCGGCGGGGTCGGTGCGGCCGGTGTACGCGGCGACGGGGTGCCCGGCCTCGGCCAGGGACGCGGCGACGTCCTCGGCGGTCGAGACGGTGAGGGCGTAGACGATCCCGGAGCCCGGCAGCTCGTCGAGGTGCGCGAGCAGCCAGCCGAGCCGCTGCTCCGGGGACATCGAGCGCAGCACGCCGAGCCGCAGCGAGTCCCGCGCCAGCCCGCCGCGCACGGTGAGCACCGGCCGGCCGCCGACGCCGAGCTGCTCCTCGACGTCCGCGACGACCCGGGCGTTGGCGGTGGCCGTCGTCGCGAGGACCGGCACGTCGTCGGGGAGCTCGGTGAGCAGGTCGCGGATGCGGCGGTAGTCGGGCCGGAAGTCGTGGCCCCAGTCGCTGACGCAGTGCGCCTCGTCGACGACGAGCAGCCCGCAGCGGCGGGCGAGGTCGGGCAGCTGCTCGTCGCGGAAGCGGGGGTTGTTGAGCCGCTCGGGGCTGACGAGCAGGACGTCGACCTCGTCGTCCGCGAGGGCGCGACGGACCTCGTCCCAGTCCTGGGCGTTGGCCGAGTTCATCGTCACCGCGCGGATGCCGGCGCGTCCGGCGGCGGCGATCTGGTCGCGCATGAGCGCGAGCAGCGGGCTGATGATGACGGTGGGACCCGCGCCCTCGGCCCGGCGCAGCGCCGTGGCGACGAAGTACACGGCCGACTTGCCCCAGCCGGTGCGCTGGACCACGAGGACGCGGGCGTGGTCGGCGACCAGGGCCGAGACGGCCTCGAGCTGACCGTCGCGGAAGTCGACGTCGTCGCGGCCGACGAGCCGTCGCAGCGCCGTGCGGGCGCGCTCGGTGACCTCGGGGGAGGGCGGGGCGGGGGCGTCGAGCGGTGTCGTCATGGTCCGCCCACCGTACGCACGCGCTCCGACACCCGGAGCCCGGTGTCCACAGCCTCGGGGAGGGTCAGTGCCAGCCGAGGTCGTCGACGCCGCCGGGGACGTCGGCGTCGGGGTCGTAGGGCGTCCGGGTGAACCGGAAGGACGCGACGTCGAGGTGCGACACCGTGCCGTCGGGGCGCCGTACGACGGTCAGGGGCTCGCCGGTGAGGTAGCCGTCGAGCCCGACCCAGGCGTCCTCGCCGGTGGGGCGGAAGCGGGCGCCGCGGCCGGTGCCCGGCTCGCCGAGGACGAGGTGGCCCCCGCGCAGGGTGGCGGCCGTCGTCGACGCGCCCCAGTGCCAGGTGCCGACGAGGTCCAGCAGCCCGGCGTCGCCGGTGGCGCTCCACGGCGTCACCGTTCGCGGCTCCTCGGACTCCAGCGTCGACAGGAGGTCGTCGTCGAGTGCGCGCAGGGCGGGGGAGGACGTCGTGTTCGTCATCCCGACGACCCCGTCGCCGGTGTCGAGCCGTACCCGCAGCCCGGCGAGGAAGCCCGGCATCGACCCGCCGTGCCCGGCGTAGCGCACCCCGGCGACGTTCCAGACCTGGAAGCCGAGCCCGTGGGCCCCGGTCCAGGGCTGGCCGGGCTCGTCGACGACGTGGTGCGGCTCGCACATCTCGGCGAGCGTCGCGGCGTCGAGGAGGCCGGCCGTGTCGCCGGCCAGGAAGGTCGCCCAGCGGGCCAGGTCCGCCACCGTGGTCCACAGCTGCCCGGCCGGCGCCATCGCGCCGCCGTCGTGCTCGGGCTCGCGCAGCAGGACGTCGGCGAAGGGGTGGACGGCCAGGCCCTGCGCCGCCCGGCCGCTCGGACGGGTCGTCGTGCGGCGCATCCCCAGCGGCTCGAGCAGCTCGGTGCGTACGACCTCCGACCACGAGGTGCCGTGGTGCACCTCGAGCAGCCGGCCGAGCGCCCCGTAGCCGACGTTGGAGTAGTGGAAGCGGCGGCCCTGCCGGAAGCGCCGCCCCACCGGGGACCCGGCGAGGGCGTCCCAGTCGCCGCCCGGCGTGCGCTCCCACCACGGGCCGTTGGTCTCGGCCTGGGCGCCGGCGGCGTGGCTCAGCAGCTGCTCCAGGGTCGCGGGGCCGAGGTCGGAGCCGGGGACGTGCTGCTCGAAGCGGTCGGTGAGGTCGAGCCGGCCGGCGTCGCGCAGCCGCAGGACGCACACGGCGACGAAGGTCTTCGTGATCGACCCCATCCGGTACTGGGTGTCGTCGTCCGCGGGCTCCCCTCCGGCCCGGCCGTCCAGCGTCCCCGCGGCGCCGCTCCAGACCAGGCCCCCGTCGCGCACGAGCCCGGCGACGACGGACGGCAGGCGTCCGTCGTGCTGGGCGGTGGCGAGACGGTGCTCGAGCAGGGCGGCGGTCCTGGGGGCGATGGTCACGCGGGCCACCCTAGGTCCGGACGCTGCGCGATCGCTGCGAGGATGAGGCCATGGCCGAGCCCTACGTCGCCCTGGTCCCGCTGCGCTGGTCCGACATGGACGCCTACGGCCACGTGAACAACGTCCAGTTCCTGCGGCTGCTCGAGGACGCCCGCGTCATCGGCATCGCCGAGTGGGGTGGCGACGGACCCTCGATGCTCGACGAGGGCATCGTCGTCTCCCGGCACGCCATCGAGTACCGCGCGCCGCTGTCCTTCCGTCCCGCCCCGGTGCGGGTCGACATGTGGGTGACCCGCACCCACGGCGCCGGGTTCGACCTCGGCTACGTCGTGCGCGACCCGGAGGACCTCGGGGAGACCGTCTACGCCGTCGCCGAGACCGGCCTGGTCCTCTACGACTTCGCCGCCGGGCGTCCCCGCCGGCTGTCGCGGGAGGTGACCGCCGTGCTCGACCGCCACCGCGGCGAGCCGGTCGCGTTCCGGTGGGAGCGCCGGTGACCCCCGTCCTGCGGCTGGCGGACGCCGCGTCGCTGGACGACCTCGGTCGCTACGCCGCCCGGGCCCGGGCCCTCGACGAGGGGGGCGCGATGCGGCTGCAGGCGTCGGGCGACGTCCTCGCCGCCTGGGTGGGGGTCGTGCCGGGCAGCGGCATCCTCGCCGAGGGGACCGTCCTCGGGCTGCGGACCTTCGGGCTGCTGGAGCCCGCCGACTGCGACGCCGTCGTCCCGCTCGGCGCCGTCACCGACCGCACGACGCGGGCGGCCGGCTCGGCCGACCTCCCGGTGCCGCCCACCCGCGCGCTCGCGGCCTGGTCCGCCGTGACCCCGCCGCGGTCCGGGTGGGAGGTCGCGGGCGAGATCGCCTCGGACGACCTCGTGCGTGCCGCCCGGTCCGGTCTCGCGACGGTGAGCACGGCCGTCCGGGAGCGCGGCGCCGCCGCCGGGCTGGTGCGCGACCGGGTCTGGGCGCAGGAGGTGGCGCCCGGCGTGCGCGCCGGCGGGGCGTTCGCCGCGTTCTCGCTCGGCTTCCTCGCCCCCGGTAGCCCGGTGCGGGTGCACCGGGCGAACCGGTGGACCCGCCTCACCGCCGTCGGCGGTCACGTCCTGATGCGCTGACCCGCCGGGACGACGACGGCCGCGGTCACCGCGAGCCCGAGGAAGATGGCGCCGAACAGCGGGTTGTCCCGGCCCGGGTGGTGCGCCGCCGCGAAGGCCGCCGTGGCGCCGGCGATGCCGAGGACGCTGCCGAGCACGTCGGACAGCTGCAGCGCCGACGAGGTCTCGCCGTGGTCGTGGACGGGCGCGAGCTCGAGGGCGAGGACGGTCGTCGTCGTCACCCCGGTGCCCATGGCGAGCCCGGCGAGCAGCAGCGCCAGGACGCTGAGCCACGCCGGGAGGTTGGCCCAGGCGACGAGGGCCAGCCAGCCCATCCCCAGCGCGAGCAGCGCGCCGCCGACCTCGACGAGCCGGTGCCGCGGCAGGTGCAGGGCGTCGTGCCCCTGGTACCAGGCGCCCACGGCCCAGCCGACCGACCCGACGGCCAGGGCCAGGCCCGCCGTCCGCAGGCTCGCGCCCCGCTGCCCGACGAGGAAGAGCGGCACGTAGGTGATGCCCGCGTAGAAGGCGGCGCAGAGCAGCGCCCGGGCGAGGACGACGCTCGGCAGCCCACGGCCCATGACCCACGTCGCGCGCGGCAGCAGGACGGGGACGACCGCGGCCACCCCGACGAGCCCGAGCACCGCGAGCAGCGTCTTCGCCGACCACTGCAGCTCGAGCTCGTGGGTGCCGTACTGCAGCGCGCCGGCCGCGACGGCGACCCCGAGCCCCGCCCAGGCCGTCCGGACGTGGGTGCGGTGGTCGCGCGAGCTGACGGCCGCCCGCAGCCCCGAGGTGTCCACCCGCTTCTGGGCGTGCCAGAGCCCGACCATCGTCACGAGCACCGGGACGACGACGCCGAGGAACACCCAGCGCCAGGACAGGGTCTCGGTGACCCAGGCCGAGATCGGCGGGCCGGCGAGCGCGGGCAGCACCCACGCCGCGGAGACGTACGTGAACAGGCGCGGCCGGATCGTCTCGGGGTAGACCCGTCCGGCGATGACGTAGAGCATGACGACGAGCAGCCCGCCGCCGAGCCCGGTGAGGGCCCGGCCGACGAGGAAGACGTCGAGCCGCCCGGCGAGCCCGCACGTCAGGGACCCGGCGCCGAGCAGCAGCTGGCCGACGAAGGCGCCGGGCAGCGGGCCGGACCGGTCGCTCCACACCCCGGCGACGACGATGCCGAGCAGCTGCGCCGTGAGCATCACCGAGAACGCGAACCCGTAGGACCGGACGGCGTCCAGCTCGCGGGCCACGTCGGGCATCGCCGTCGAGACGGCCATCGACTCGAACGCGACGATGGTCACGAGGGCCAGGGCGGCCAGGGTGACCTCGAGGTAGGGGCGATCCAGGGGGCCGGTGGCCGCGGGCGTCGCCTCCTGTCGCATCGTCGCCAATCTAGACCGCCGACCTGGGAGCGAGCGGGTGGCCGCGCTCGGCGAGCACGGCGGCCAGGACGTCGATGCGGTCGGCGACGAGGCCGTCGACGCCCAGGTCGAGCAGCCGGTGGAACTCGGCGGCGTCCTCCCTGGCGCCGGCGTGGAACCACACGTGCACGTGCTTGCCGAGCGCGTGGGCCCGGCGGACCAGACCCGGCGTGACGAGGGCGACGCGCCGCCCGGCGACGACGTGCTCGGCCGGGATCTGCAGCACCGGGGCGGGCGTGTGCAGCAGGTGGGCGAGCGGGCCGGGGGAGAAGCGCAGCAGGGCGACGCCGACCGGCCCGGCGGCCGTGGCCACGCGGGGGCCGAGCGCCCGGCGGGCGGCGCGGATCCGGCGCTCGGAGAACGACCCGAGGCACACCCGGGCCAGGGCGTCGTGGGCGCGCAGGACCGCCAGGGTGGGCTCGAGCGCCGCGTCGGCCTTGACGTCGATGTTGACGAAGGTGTCGGGGAAGGCGGTCAGCAGGTCCGCGAGCAGCGGCACCGGCTCCGTCCCGGCGACCCGGGCTTCACGGACCCGCGACCAGGGCAGGTCGGCGATCCGGCCGCGGGCGTCGGTGACCCGGTCGAGCACGTCGTCGTGGAAGGCGACGACGTGCCCGTCGGCCGTCACGTGGACGTCGGTCTCGAGGTACCGGTAGCCGAGCGCGACGGCCCGCCCGAAGGCGGCGAGGGTGTTCTCGACGCCGGCGTTCGCGGCCAGCCCGGGCCCGCCGCGGTGGGCGAGCCCGACCGGGCCGTCGCCGGCGAGGTAGGGGACGTCGGCGGCACGCACCTCAGGCCGTCGCGGGGCGCAGCCAGACCGTCGTGTCCGGGCCCAGGGTGCCGTCCTCGCCGAGCGGGCCCGAGGCGAGAAGCACCTCGCCGGCCGGCAGCGGCACGGGGTCGCCACCGACGGTCGTGACGACGAGGACCTCGTCGCCGTCCCGCGCGGACACCCGGAAGGCGACGACGTGCTCGGAGCACAGCTCGTCCCAGGCCAGCGACGCGCGCCCCAGCCGGTGCTCGCGGCGCAGGCGGAGCAGCGTGCGGTACAGCTCGAGGGTGGAGCCGGGCACGCCCTCCTGCTGGTCGACCGCGAGGTCGTCGTAGGCCTCGGGCTGCGGCAGCCACGGGTGGTCGCCCGGCCCGAAGCCCATCGACGGCGCGCCCTTGGTCCACGGGATGGGCACCCGGCAGCCGTCGCGGCCGGTCACCTCGCCGTGGGTGTGGTGGAAGGTGGGGTCCTGGCGGACCTCGTCCGGCATCGTCGTGTGTTCGGGCAGGCCGAGCTCCTCGCCCTGGTAGACGTACGCACCGCCGGGCAGCGCGAGCATCATGGCCGTCGCCGCCCGGGCCCGGCGCAGGCCGAGCTCGGCGTCCGGCTGCGGGTCGTCCGCCGCGACGCCGTTGGGGCGGGGGCCGGACTGGTCCAGCCCGAGGCGGGAGGCGTGCCGGACGACGTCGTGGTTGGACAGCACCCACGTCGTCGGGGCGCCGACGTCGTCGTTGACCCGCAGCGAGGACTCGACGACGGCCGCGAGCGGCGCGGCGTCCCACGGCGTCTCGAGGAAGGCGAAGTTGAACGCCTGGTGCATCTCGTCGTCGCGGACGTACAGGGCCAGGCGGGTGTCGGGGGTGACCCAGGCCTCGGCGCAGAGGATGCGGTCGGGGCGGCCGTAGGAGTCAAGGACCGTGCGCCACGCGCGGTAGATGTCGTGGACGCCGTCCTGGTCCCACATGGGGGAGTCCGAGGTGGCGTTGTGGTCGAGCACCCCGCTCTCCTCGGGCGGCGACCCCTCCTCCTGCGGGCCGTCGTCGGTGACGACGTCGTCGTAGAGGCCGACCTTGCCGTGCCAGTCGGGCAGGCCGTCGCGCTTGACCAGCCCGTGGGCGACGTCGACGCGGAACCCGTCGACCCCGCGGTCGCACCAGAAGCGCAGGACGGACTCGAACTCGGCGTGGACCTCCGGGTTCGTCCAGTCCAGGTCCGGCTGGGTGACGTCGAAGAGGTGGAGGTACCACTGCCCGGGCGTCCCGTCGGCCTCGGTGACCCGCGACCAGCCGCGGCCGCCGAAGACCGACGGCCAGTTGTTCGGGGGCTGCTCGCCGTCGGTCCCGCGGCCGTCGCGGAAGACGTACCGCGCACGCTCCGGGCTGCCCGGGCCGGCGGCGAGGGCGGCCCGGAACCACTCGTGCTCGCTGCTCGTGTGGTTCGGGACGAGGTCGACGAGCACCTTCAGGCCGAGCTCGTGGGCACGCGCGAGCATCGCGTCTGCGTCCTCGAGGGTGCCGAAGCGGGGGTCGATGTCGCGGTAGTCGGCGACGTCGTAGCCGGCGTCGTTCATCGGCGAGACGTAGAAGGGGCTGAGCCAGACGGCGTCGACGCCCAGCTCGGCGAGGTAGCCGAGCCGTGCGGTGATGCCCGGCAGGTCCCCGATGCCGTCGCCGTCGGCGTCGGCCCAGGAGCGCGGGTAGATCTGGTAGATGACCGCGTCGCGCCACCACTCCGCGTCCGGGGAGTCGGCGGGGTGGACGAGGGTTCCGGCGGCGGTCAGGGGCGGCGTGGTCGCAGCGGTCACCCGCCCCATCGTTGCCTATCCGCGGCCCGTGGGGGAAACCGGCGCCGGGGTGCTCTCAGCACCCGGTCGGTGGCTGCTCCGGCGTCGTCGGAAACGGGTCGTGGAGGGTGGGCGCCGTGCCGGTGGCACGTGTGCGGTGTGAGCATGGGTGCATGGCGCGGGGGGCGAGCCCACGGGGCGGGACGACCCGGCGGACGGCGGTGTGGGCCGTCGTCGCCGCGCTCGTCGGCACCGGCGCCCTCGTCGTCCTCTCGGTGCCCGCGGCGTTCCTCCTGTGGACCGGCGTGGGCGTCGCCGTCGGCCGGGGGGACCCGACATGGAACGACGGCGAGCAGTACTGGGGGACCGGAACGGGGCTCGTGCTCACGGCCCTGCTGGCCCTCGGGCAGCTCTCCGGCGCGGGGGCGCTGCGGCGGCGGACCGGGCCGGTCCTCGGGCGCGTGCTCGTGGGGACGTCGGTGCTCGCGGTCGTCGTCGTCCACGTCCTCGCCGCGGTGGCGTTCGTGGGCTGACGCCCGACGCGGGGCGTCGTCCGAGGACGGTGAAGGTTCCGGGGTCAGGCGAGGAAGCTCGGGTTCGCGGGGGTTCGGTGGGGCGGCGGAGGTGAAGGTTCCGGGATCAGGCGAGGAAGTTCAGGTTCGCGGGGGTTCGGTGGGGCGGCGAAGGTGAAGGTTCCGGGATCAGGCGAGGAAGTTCGGGTTCGCGGGGGTTCGGTGGGGCGGCGAAGGTGAAGGTTCCGGGATCAGGCGAGAAAGTTCAGGGGGTGAGGGGCGGGTGGCCGGCGTGGGGGTCGTCGGCGGTGTTGACGAGCATGTGGGCGGCGCGCAGGAAGTAGTCGCGCATCTGCTCGGCCTGCGGCTCCGGAATCGCGGCGACCTCGACGGCGTGCAGCATGTGCCGCATCCACCGGTCGCGCATGTCGAGGGTCACCGGGAACGGCGCGTGCCGCATCCGCAGCCGGGGGTGGCCGCGCTCCTCGCTGTAGGTGCCCGGACCGCCGAAGTACTGGGTGAGGAACATCCGCAGCCGGCGCTCGGCCGGGCCGAGGTCCTCCTCCGGGTACAGCGCGCGCAGCGGCTCGTCGTCGGCGACGCCCTCGTAGAACGCGCGGACGAGACGCTCGAACGTCGGGGCGCCGCCGACCTCCTCGTACAGGCTCACGGCTGGGTCCCGGGTGCGAAGGGCGGCAGCGGCGGGCCCTGGATGCCCTCGGCGTCGAAGGCCTCCTTGGCCCGGGCGCGCAGCTCGCGCTGGACGGCGAACTGCTCGCCGGCCAGGCACTTGGCGAGCACCTTGATCGTCACCGTCTGCCCGGTGATGGAGTCGACGCCGAGCACGGTCGGCGGCTCGATGAGCTTGGGCTCCCACTCGGGGTCGGCCGCGAACGTCTCGCACACCCCGCGGACGACGCCGAGGACGCGCGAGATGTCCTCGCGGTAGGACACCGGCAGCTCGACCCAGGCCGCGCCGTAGCCCTGCGAGCGGTTGCCGATCCGGACGATCTCGCCGTTGCGGACGTACCAGACGACGCCGTCGACGTCCCGCAGCCGGGTGATGCGCAGCGTGACCTCCTCGATGGTCCCGATGGCCTCGCCGGTGTCGACGACGTCGCCGACGCCGTACTGGTCCTCGAAGATCATGAAGATCCCGGAGAGGAAGTCCTTGACGAGGCTCTGGGCGCCGAAGCCGATGGCGACCCCGCCGACGCCGGCCGAGGCGAGCAGCGGCCCGAGGGGGAGGCCGATGAGGCCCATGACGGTGAGCCCGGCGACGATCCCGATGACGAAGGTCCCGACGCTGCGCAGCAGCGAGCCGACGGTCTGGACCCGGGCGCGGTGCCGCTCGCCGGACAGGCCGGTCGTCGTCTTCAGCAGGTTCCCCTCGGCGTCGGTCTCGCCGGCCCGCTGGGTGGAGCGCTCGGTCATCCGGGCGACGGTGCGGCCGACGACCCGGTGCAGGGCCCACCGGGCCACGAGGGCAATGGCGATCGTCGCGAGGACCCGCAGCCCGTCGGACAGCAGCCACTCCTGGGCGCGCTGCGCCGCGGACATGACGACGCGGGCGTCGAGGACGGACAGGTCGGGCAGGGTGGTGAGGGCGGTCACGGCCTCAGTCACGGGCATCACGCTCCTGGGCGGTCAGGGCGCGCCGCACCGGGTCGCGGTTCTCGGCGACGAGCCGGCGCAGCGCTGCGGGTGCGGTCGGGTGGTCGGCCAGCCAGCGCTCCGTCGCGTCGAGGAGCTCGCGGTCGGCCAGGGGCAGGGGGTAGAGGCCGACGACGACGGACTCGACGAGCGCCGAGGAGCCGATGTCGTCGACGGTGTCGAGCATCGCGTGGTAGCGCTCGACGTAGGGGCGGAGCAGGTCCGCGGGCGTGCCGGGCCGGGCGAAGCCGAGCCCGGTCATCTGGACGACGGCGTTCGTCGTGCCGCGCTGCTCGACGGCGGTGTGCCAGGCGGCGGCCTTGGCCTCGGCGGTCGGGATCGCGGCCCGGGTCCGGGCGGCGCGCTCGCGTCCGGTGACGGTGTCCTCGCGGGCGAGCTCGGCGTCGATCTCGGCGACGTCGACGTCGCCGGCCGCGGCCAGCCCGGTGAGCAGGGTCCAGCGCACCTCGAAGTCGACCCGGAGCCCCTCGAGGGGTCCGCTGCCGTCGAGCAGGGCGCGCATCGGGGTGGGGTCGTCACCGGCGCTGCTGAAGCCGGCGACGGCGGTCACGAGCTGCAGCTGGGCGTCGCTGCCCGGGGCGGCGGACCGCGCGGCCTCCCAGAGCCGGTCGCGGGTGGAGCAGCGCGTCGCCTCCCGGTGCTCGGGCGCGCAGTAGAAGTGCACGGCGGTCCGCAGCTGACCGAGCAGGGTGCGCAGCAGGGTGGAGTCGGTCTCGCCGGGGACGGTCGCGAGGACGAGCTCGGCGAACGCGCGCGCACCCATCTCGGCCTCGCGGGTCATGTCCCACGCGGACGCGAGGACGAGGGTGCGCGGCAGCGAGGAGGTGAAGCCCCGCGGGTGCGCGAGGGCGGTGGCCAGCGACCGCTCGTCGAGCCGGATCTTCGCGTAGGCGAGGTCGTCGTCGTTGACGAGGAGCAGGTCCGGCTGCGGCCGGCCGACGAGGGCGGGGAGCTCGGTGCGCTCGCCGTCGACGTCGACCTCCAGCAGGTCGGTGCGGCGCAGCGCGCCGTCCTCGACGTCGTACAGGCCGACGCCCAGCCGGTGCGGGCGCAAGACGCCGACGTCGGTGCAGGTCTGCTCGAGGACCGCGGAGGTGACGCGCCCGTACTCGTCGACCTCGACCACCGGGCGCAGCGTGTTGACGCCGGCGGTCTCCAGCCAGGCCCTCGACCAGGCGCGCAGGTCGCGCCCGGACGTCCTCTCCAACGGCACGAGCAGGTCGGCGAGGGTCGTGTTGCCCCACGCGTGCGTGCGGAAGTACTCGCGCAGGCCGTCCCGGAACGCGTCCCGGCCGACGTACGCGACGAGCTGCTTGAGCACCGAGGCGCCCTTGGCGTAGGTGATGCCGTCGAAGTTCACCTCGACGTCGCGCAGGTTCTCGATCGGGGCGACGATCGGGTGCGTCGTCGAGAGCTGGTCCTGGGTGTAGGCCCAGTCCTTCTCGTAGGTGCAGAAGGTCGTCCACGCGTCGGCCCAGTCGGTGGCCTCGGCCTGGCACGTCGTCGACGCCCACTCGGCGAAGGACTCGTTGAGCCACAGGTCGTTCCACCAGGTCATGGTCACGAGGTCGCCGAACCACATGTGGGCGAGCTCGTGCAGGACGGTGAGGGCGCGCCGCTCCTCGAGGGCCTCGGTGACGCGGGAGCGGAAGACGTAGGTCTCCGAGATCGTCACGCAACCCGCGTTCTCCATCGCGCCCATGTTGTACTCCGGCGCGAAGAGCTGGTCGTACTTCTCGAACGGGTAGGCGAGGTCGAACTCCTCCTCGAAGAAGGCGAACCCCTGCTTGGTGAGGCGGAAGAGGTTGTCGGCGTCGAGGTAGGGGGTGAGGCTGCGGCGGCAGAAGAGCCCGAGCGGCACCTCGCCGCCGCGGGTGCTCACGGAGTCGCGGACGACGTCGTAGGGCCCGGCCACCAGGGCCGTCACGTAGCTGGAGAGGCGCGGGGTGCGGGCGAAGCGCCACGTCGCACTGCCCTCGCCGGCCGGCTCGGGCTCGGGCGTGGGCGAGACGGAGACGACCTGCCAGTGCTCCGGCGCCGTGACGGTGAAGGCGAAGGCGGCCTTGAGGTCGGGCTGCTCGAAGACCGGGAACGCGCGACGGCTGTCCGGCACCTCGAACTGGGTGTAGAGGTACACCTCGCCGTCCACCGGGTCGACGGACCGGTGCAGGCCCTCGCCGAAGTTCGTGTAGCGGCCGGTGGCCCGCACCGTCACCTCGTTCTCCGCGGCGAGCCCGGTGACGCGCACGCGGCTGTCGGCGTAGTGCGTCGCAGGGTCCAGGGCCGTGCCGTTGACGAGGATCTCCTCGACCGAGGCGCCGACGAAGTCCAGGAAGGTCTCGGCGCCGGGCTCGGTGCAGGAGAAGCGGATCGTGCTCGTCGTGGCGAACGTCTCGTCCCCCGTCGTGACGTCCAGCGTGACGTCGTGGGTGTCGACGGTGACGAGCGCGGCGCGGGCCGCGGCCTCGTCACGGGTGAGGTTCGTACCGGGCACGGAGGACTCCTCGCGGGGTGGTCGGGGGGTGGTCGCCGGCGGGCCGATCGGGCCGCGTCGACCCACCATGGTGTCACGGTCGGGCGCTGCCTCCGAACCGCCCGCGCGTCGGTGGCAGGATGACGACGTGAGCACTTCCACGACTGCGTCCGACCGCGCCTCCGCGGAGTTCTGGTTCGACCCGCTCTGCCCGTGGGCCTGGATGACCTCGCGCTGGATGGGCGAGGTCCAGAAGGTCCGCGACGTCGACGTCACCTGGTCCGTCATGAGCCTCTCCGTCCTCAACCAGGATCGGGACCTCTCGGAGGACTACGACGCCCTCATGGACCGGGGCTGGGGCCCCGTGCGGGTCGTCATCGCCGCCCGGCGCGACCACGGCGACGAGATCGTCAAGCCGCTCTACGACGAGATCGGCGCCCGCATCCACCACGAGAAGATGGAGTTCGGCGACGCCGTCGCCGGGGCGCTCGCGGCGCTGGACCTGCCCGCCGACCTCGCGGACGCCGCGCGCACCACCGAGTACGACGAGGAGCTGCGCGCCAGCCACCAGCGGGCCATCAACCTCGTCGGCGACGACGTCGGCACCCCGGTCGTCGCCGTCGACGGCGTCGCCTTCTTCGGTCCCGTCGTCACCCCGGCGCCCAAGGGCGAGGCCGCCGGGCTGCTCTGGGACGGCTGCGTGCTCGTCGCCCGCACCCCCGGCTTCTACGAGCTGAAGCGCTCGCGCACCGAGGGCCCGATCTTCGACACGGAGGACTGAGCCGTGGCCCGCGTGCACATCGGCGGCGACCACGCCGCGTTCGAGATGCTCGGCGACCTCGTCGCGTTCCTGGAGTCCGAGGGCCACGACGTCGTCAACCACGGGCCGCACGCGTACGACGCGCTCGACGACTACCCGGTCTACGTGCTGCGGGCCGCCGAGGCCGTCGCCGCGGAGCCCGACAGCCTCGGCATCGTGCTCGGCGGCTCCGGCAACGGCGAGCAGATGGCGGCCAACAAGGTCAAGGGCCTGCGGGCCGCACTGTGCTGGGACGAGGAGCTCGCCCGCCTCGCCCGCGAGCACAACGACGCCCGGGTCATCTCCCTCGGAGGCCGGACCACCGACACCGCGCTCGCCCGGGCCATGGTCCGCACCTTCCTCGCGACGCCGTTCAGCGGCGAGGAGCGGCACGCCCGCCGGATCGCCATGCTCGAGGCCTACGAGGCCGAGGGCACCCTGCCGCCGCTGCCCTGACCCCGGGACGCCGTGCGACACACCGCCGCTGACCTGCGGCGGTGCTGTGGCGGCGCGCCGCCCGCGGCACTACTGTTACCGCGGCCCGGTCGAGCGTCCGAGAGGTGGGCATGAGCCGAACCCCGGGCACCGACGACGGTGCCCCCGACGAGCTGCACCGCTACGTCTTCACCAACCGGTTCGCGGTGCTCGACGACAGCCGCTACATCATGCCGGCGCTGATCGCCGTCGTCGTGCTGCTCGGCGTCGGGGTGACCCAGGTCCCGGACATCGTGCCCATCTCGCTCGTCTTCCCCTTCCTCGTCGTCTCCGGCCTGCTGCTCGAGCCGCGCCGCCTCACCGTCGTGCTCGCCGTCGTGGCCGTCGTCGTCGCCGTCTGGGTGCCGCACTCGCTCCTCGCGCCGCTCCGGGTCGTCGGCGTGCTCGTCGCGGTCGTCGCCGTCATGGGCCTGGTCGTCGTCATCTCCCGCTCCCGCGCGCGGGTCGGCACCCGCGGGCTGAGCGGTGACCGGATGTTCGCCGAGCTGCGGGACCGGATCTCCTCGGGGGGACGGGTGCCCGCCCTGCCCGCCGGCTGGTCCGCGACCTCGTGCATCCTCTCCGCGCACGGCGACCGGTTCTCCGGGGACTTCGTCATCGCCCACCTGCACCCGTCCGGCACCCGCCTCGAGGTCGCGCTCGTCGACGTGTCGGGCAAGGGCACCGGCGCGGGCACCCGCTCCCTGCTGCTGTCCGGCGCGCTCGGCGGGCTGCTCGGGGCCGTGCCGTCCGAGGACTTCCTGCGCGCGGCGAACGAGTACCTCCTCCGGCAGGGCTGGGAGGAGGGGTTCGCGACGGCCGTCCACCTCGACGTCGACCTGTGCACCGGCAGCTACTCCACCGCCAGCGCCGGCCACCCCGCCCCCGCGCGCTACACCTCCGGCCGGGCCCGCTGGACCGTGCTCGACGCCGGACGCGGGCCCATCCTCGGCATCGTCCCGGACGTCGAGTTCCCGAGGCAGCAGGGCAGCCTGGGTCGCGGCGACGCCCTGCTCGTCTACTCCGACGGCGTCATCGAGGCCCGCGACCGCGACCTCACCGACGGCATCGACCGGATGCTCGGCGTCGCCGCCATGTCGGTGCTCCGGGAGGGGGACGTGGCCCGCGACGTGTGCGAGTCGGCCCGTTCGGGGGAGGATGACGACCGCGCCGCGCTCGCGGTGCGCCGCGTCTGAGCCCGTCCGCCGACGGGCCGCGCGGCCCGTCACCCCGTCACCGACTTCCGGAGGACCTCCCCGTGGCACCCCGCCCGGTCCTGGACCGCACCCCCCGTGAGGGGGTCCGCACCTTCACCCCGCGCTGGCGCAACAGCCCGCTCACCGACGAGCGCATGGCCACGCTGCTGCCCGCGCGCTCGCTCCCCGACGGCCCGCTCGTCCCGGCCGAGGCGTTCGGGCGCAGCGGACCCGTCGTCCTCGAGATCGGCTCGGGGCACGGCGCCGCCGCCATCGCGTACGCCGCCGAGCACCCCGAGGCCGACGTCGTGGCCGTCGACGTCCACGTGCCCGGGGTGGCGCGCATGCTCGCCGCGGCCGACGCCGCCGGGGTCGCGAACGTGTGGGCCCACGTCGGTGACGCCCTGCCGCTGCTCACCGACCGCGTGCGGCCGGACACCCTCGCCGCCGTGCACCTGTTCTTCCCCGACCCCTGGCCGAAGCGGCGCCACGCCAAGCGGCGCTTCGTCCAGCAGCACAGCCTCGACCTCGTCGCCTCGCGGCTCGTCGCGGGCGGGGTGCTGCGCGTCGCGACCGACATCGACTCCTACGCGCGGCACTGCCGCGAGCAGCTGGCCGCGCACGGCGGCTTCGACGTCGTCGAGGGGGAGCGGCCGGCCTGGCGCCCCGACGACGGCTTCGAGGCCAAGGGGCTGCGGCACGGCCGGACCGTCACCGAGCTGACCTGCACGGTGCGGTGAGGTCCACCACGGTCGGCGCCGGTCACCCGCGGGGCGTCGAGGAGCCACGACGCGCTGCACCGACGACCACCGGTGCCGCGTGTCGTGACCCCTCGACCGGGCGCCGGCGCCGGGCCGCTCGCTCGCTCGTCGGGGTAGCCGGATTCGAACCGGCGGCCTTCCGCTCCCAAAGCGGACGCGCTACCAAGCTGCGCCATACCCCGGTGCGCGCCCAGGAGGGGGGACACCGGCGGTCCTGGCGATTTCTGATTCCCGCGCGCGCCGCCCTAGGCTAGCGCTGCCCTCGCGGTGCACGCCGACGAGGTGCGCGGGCGTAGCTCAATGGTAGAGCCCCAGTCTTCCAAACTGGCTACGCGGGTTCGATTCCCGTCGCCCGCTCGCGTCCCGGCCGGGCGGCCGGACGGCCCGCTCAGGGGGGCGGGCGGCCGATCATCGACGGCCGGCGCAGCCGCACCCGCGACCACAGCGTGCGCTGCAGCAGCAGCGTCAACCAGCCCGCCACCGCCATCCCGGCCAGGTTGATCCCCAGCTGCTCGCCCGCCGTCGTCACCTGCTCCCAGGCGCCGACGGCGGCGGCCACGGCGATGTTGCCGGCGGCCGGCACGGTGACGACGGAGATGAAGACGCCCGCCAGCCCCCGGGTGCGCCCGGAGGTGAGCGACAGCACGCCGGCCGCCGCCGCCAGCACCGCGACAACGAGGCTCCAGTGGTCGGGGTTGGCGACGAACGCGGTGAGCGTGCGGTCCCGGGTCACCGCGTCGTAGGTCACCCATCCCGCCCAGCGGCCCACGAGCGCCGCGAGCCAGGTGAGGACCATGGCGACGGCGAACCCGACGACGAGGGTGCGCGCCGCCAGCCCGAGCAGGTGCGGCCGCCGGGCGACGAGGGCCAGCCCCAGGGCCGCGATCGGTCCGAACTCCGGGCCGAGGACCATCGCCCCGACGACGAGCACGGGGTTGTCGGTGAGGACCGCGACGCCGGCGATGAGCGTCGCCAGCGTCATGAAGGACAGGTAGGTCCAGTTCAGCTCCGAGTCCTCGTACGCCTCCTGCTCGACCTCGGTCCACACGACGGCGTCGGCCGCCGCCCCCGGGGCCCGCTTCTCGGCGCGGTACGCCGCGTGCGACAGGAAGGCCGGCGCGGGGTCGAGCCGGATCGTCCCCTCCTCGTGCACCCCGAGGTCGCGCAGGGCGTCCAGGACGGGGTTGGCCCCCTCGCGGGCGAGGTCGGCGAGCACGAGGTCGCCCGGCGGGAGCAGCGAGGCGCCCCGCAGCACCGCGATCCCGCTCACGGCCTCGCAGTCGCCGAGGACGTCCAGCACGGCGCCGGTGAGCCCGGCCGGGACCGTGATGCGCAGGGACAGCACGTCGCCAGTCTGCACCCGCGGACCCTCCTCCCGACCCGCACGCGACGGGCCTGCCATGCTGTCTCGGTGACGATCGGGGAGGGCCGGCGCGGCGGCCTGCGCAAGCGCCGCTTCCGCCATCCCGCGCAGGTCGTCGCCACCGCGTTCGGCAGCGCCATCGCCGTCGGCACCGTGCTCCTCCTCCTGCCCGTCTGCCGGACCGCCGAGAACGGCGCGAGCCTGCTCACGGCCCTGTTCACCGCGACGAGCGCCGTGTGCGTCACCGGGCTCACCGTCGTCGACACCGAGCGCTACTGGAGCAGCACGGGGCACGCGGTGATCCTCGCGCTCATCCAGGTCGGCGGCTTCGGGCTCATGACGCTCGGCTCGCTGCTCGCCCTCTTCGTCTCGCGCCGGCTCGGGCTGCGGACCCGGCTCAACGCCGCGGCCGAGACCAAGAGCGTCGGCCTCGGCGACGTGCGGACCGTCGTGCGCGGCGTCTTCGCCATCACCGTCGTCGTCGAGTCGGTCATCGCGGCCCTGCTCACCGGCCGGCTGCTCGTCGAGGGCCAGCCGCCGGGGCGCGCCCTGTGGCTCGGGGTGTTCCACTCGGTCTCGGCCTTCAACAACGCGGGCTTCTCGCTGCACGGCGACAGCCTCGTGCGCTACCAGAGCGACGGCTGGATCCTCGTGCCCATCGCCGTCGCGGTCATCGTCGGCGGGCTGGGCTTCCCGGTGATCCTCGAGCTCGTCAAGCGGACGAGCCCGCGCCGCTGGAGCCTGCACACCAAGCTCACCCTGACGATGACGGTGGGCCTGCTCGTCGTCGGCACCCTCTTCGTCACGGTGAGCGAGTGGAGCAACCCGGACACGGTGGGCACCCTGGGCTGGCCGGTCAAGTTGCTCGACGGGTTCTTCCACGCGGTCATGCCGCGGACGGCCGGGTTCAACGCCTGGGACTACGCCGACGTCACCCAGGAGACGCTGCTCGGGACGATCATCCTCATGTTCGTCGGGGGCGGGTCGGCGAGCACCGCCGGCGGCCTCAAGGTGACGACGTTCATCCTCCTGTTCTTCGTCATCGTCGCCGAGGTGCGTGGCGAGCCGCAGGTCACCGCCTTCGACCGCCGCATCGAGCCGCGGGTCATCCGCCAGGCGCTCACCGTCGCGCTGCTCGGGATGGCGGCGGTGGTCGGCTCGACCATGCTCCTCACCGAGCTCACCGACTTCGCCATCCCGCAGGTCCTCTTCGAGGCGACGTCGGCCTTCGCCACCGTCGGCCTGTCCACCGGTCTCACCCCGAACATGGGGGTCGCCGGGCAGCTCGTCCTCGTCGTCCTCATGTTCATCGGGCGGCTCGGACCCATCACCCTCGTGTCGGCGCTCGCCCTCCGGCAGCACACGCGCCGCTACTCCCTCCCGGAAGGGGCGCCGATCATTGGCTAGGAACATCGTGGAGTCCGGCGGCGTCGTCGTCCTCGGTCTCGGGCGCTTCGGCAAGGCCCTCGCCCTCGAGCTCGAGCGCGACGGGGTCGAGGTGCTCGGCGTCGACAAGGACCCCAAGCGCGTCCAGGACCTCGCCGGACGGCTCACCCACGTCGTCCAGGCCGACACCACCGACGTCGAGGCGCTCCGCCAGCTCTCGGTGGGCGAGTTCCGCCGGGCGGTCGTCGGCATCGGCAGCAACCTCGAGGCCAGCGTGCTCACGGCCTTCGTCCTACGCTCGCTCGGGGTGCGCGAGGTGTGGGCCAAGGCGACGACCGAGTCGCAGGGCAAGATCCTCGAGCAGGTCGGCGTCCACCACGTCGTCCGGCCGGAGTTCGACATGGGCCGCCGGGTCGCCCACCTCGTGCGCGGCCGGATGATGGACTACATCGAGTTCGACGACGGCTACGCGATGGTGAAGACGACCCCGCCGGAGAGCATCGTCGGACGCACCCTCGCCGAGTCCTCGATCCGCTCGCGGTACGGCGTGACCATCGTCGGCATCAAGCCGCGGGGCAAGGAGTTCACCTACGCGGTGCCCGAGACCGTCCCGGAGTCCGGCGACGTCATCATCGTCTCCGGCGACCGGTCCAGGGTCGAGCGCTTCTCCAACGAGGCCTGACCCCCGCCGCGCCGGTCAGGCACCCGCTTTGCGGGTGAGCGCCGGGAGGTCCAGCAGGACGGTGCGACCGCGCGCCAGGCGGATGACGCCCTGCTCCTGCAGCCGGCCGAGGACCTGGTTCACCGAGGGCCGCGTGCCGCCGACGAGGTCGGCCAGCTGCTCCTGGGTCACCGGCAGGACGACCGGTCCGGCGCCGCCCGCGTAGACGTCCGCCAGCCGCAGGAGGCACCGGTAGACCCGGCGGTCCAGGCCGAGGTGCATCGTCTCCAGCAGCCGGGCGCTCAGCTCGCGGACCCGTTCGGCGAGCAGCCCGACGAGCAGGCCGTTGACCGGGGGGTGACGGGCGCAGAGGTCGTGGAAGGCGGCGGCCGGGAGGGCGAGGGTCTCGGCCCGGTCCAGCGCCAGCACCGTGGCCGAGCGCTGCTGCGGCGTCGCCGACGGGATGAGCGCGAGCTCGCCGACGTGGTCGCCGGGCCCGAGCAGGTTGAGGGTGGCCCGCTCCCCGTCGGGGGCCGTCACCCGGACGATGAGGTGGCCGGAGCGCACGAGGTGCAGGGCGTTCGCGGGGTCGCCCTCGTGGAAGACCACCTCGCCCCGCGCGAAGGTGCGGCTGCGGGCCACGGCGAGGACGGCGTCCCTCGCCTCCGCCGGCAGGGGAGCGAGAAGGGGCCAGTCCATGGCCGCATGTCTACTCGCATCGCACCCACGGACCGGCGTTTACCACCACACTGCGGTCATGCATCCACCCGACGGCCGACAGGCGGCGCTCGTCGCCGCCCTCGGCGACGCGCTCGGCACCGCCACGGCTCCCGACGGCCTGGGGGAGGAGGTGCGGGCTGCCGTGGCGGGCATCCGGGAGGTCTTCGGGGCCGCCGCCTGCTCGGTCGCGCTCGTCGAGCCGGACGGCTCCGCCCTGCGCTTCATCGCCGCCGACGGCCGGGGCGCGGCCGAGATCGTCGGGGTCGTGCTCCCCGTCGGGCGGGGCATCGCCGGGTGGGTGGCGATGTCCGGGGAGTCCATCCGGGTGGCCGACGTCGCGGCCGACGGCCGGTTCGCCCGGGACGTGGCGGAGTCCACCCGCTTCGTCCCGTCGACGATCCTCGCCGCCCCCGTCCCCGGCCCGCGCGGGGCCGTCGCGGGCGTCGTCGAGGTGCTCGAGCCGGCGCCCGACGACACCGGGTCCGGCCGCGAGCTCGCCGTGCTCGGTCTCCTCGCGGCGCAGCTCGGGTCCGTCGTCCGGCTCCGCGCGCTCTACGACGCGCTCGGCACCGGCCTGCTGCGCAGCCTCGTCGACCCCGACGGCGACGGCGACTTCGACGACGCGCTCGCGACCCTGGTCGACGCGGAGGAGGCCACCTCGCTCGGCGACCTGGCCCGGGCCTTCCGCGACCTCGCGGCCGCCGGACCCGACGCCGCGCGGCTCGCCGAGCGGGTGCTCCTCGAGGTCGCGGACTTCGCCCGGCGCGGCCACCGGGGCCCGGGCCGCCCGCGCGCCCCGCGATGACCGACCTGCCCGAGTGGTCGCGCGCCTTCGCGGGGGAGGGCCCGGGCCGCAGCCGGGGCCTGCCGCTGCCCGGGGAGCGGCGCGACTGGGCCTGGGGTGGCGCGACGGGCGCGGGCGTGCGGGTGGCCGTCATCGACAGCGGGGTGGACGCCGCGCACCCGGCGGTCGGGCGGCTCGCCGGGTCCGTGGCCGTCGAGGCGGACCCGGAGGCGGAGGAGGGCTACCGGGTGGTCGACGGGGCGGGGGAGGACCTGTACGGCCACGGGACGGCGTGCGCGGGCATCATCCGGTCCCTGGCGCCCGACGTCGAGCTGCACAGCGTGCGGGTGCTCGGCCGGAACCTCAAGGGCCGCAGCGTGGCCTTCCACGGCGGCATCCGCTGGGCGGTCGAGCACGGGATGGACGTCGTGAACATGAGCCTCAGCTCGCAGAACGAGGACTGGTTCGCGGCCTTCCACGAGGTCGCCGACGAGGCCTACTTCGCGGGCACCCTGCTCGTCTGCGCCGCCAGCAACACCCCGGGGGCGACGTTCCCCTCGCAGTTCGCGTCGGTCGTGTCCGTCGCGGCCCTCCCGGCGTACGAGGCGGACACCCTCGTCTACAACACCGCCCCGCCGGTGGAGTTCGGTGCGCGCGGGCTCGACGTCGAGGTGGCGTGGACCGCCGGTGGGACGATCCGGGCCAGCGGCAACAGCTTCGCGACGCCGCACGTCGCGGGGCTGGCCGCCCGCATCCTGTCCAAGCACCCCGGCCTCACGCCGTTCCAGGTCAAGGCGGTGCTCCACGCCGTCGCCGGCAACAGTGACTGAGCGCGCCGGGACGAGCGGGCGTCGCCGACCGGACCGTCGTTGTGTCAGCGGCATGACGGACACGCGGGTCCCGCAGCGGCAGAGTTCCTCCTGTCAGCACGATCCACCCGAACGGGGAGCAGGACATGACCAGCAGCCAGCCGCAGGACGAGAACGAGACCACGACCGGGACCGAGGACGTCGAGGGCCACCTGGCCCTCCGCGGGCCCGGCGGCACGGAGGCGCGTCGCAAGGACGGCACCCGTGCGCCGAGCACCGACGGCGGCGAGGACGTCGCGGGCCACTCCGCCGTCGAGGGCGAGGACAACCCCCGCTACCTGAGGTTCTGACCCGGCCGCCCGGTGGGCGGTCGCACACGCCGGACGCCCGGTGATGCCTCGGGTCACCGGCCGTCCGGCCTGTTCCGGGAAGGCGTCAGGCCTTGGCGTTCTCCCGGAACTGCACCCAGGCGTCGTTCATCCGCTCGACCTGGCCGGGCGTGAACTCGTCCATGCAGGAGTCCTGCGTGTAGTCCATGAAGTTGTGGATGGGGTCCAGACCCGGCGCGCGGCAGGAGTCGGCACCCTCGGGGCAGTCGAACTGCGGGTACGCCTCCTTGGGGGTGTCCGCGACGTAGTCGCCGGCGGCGCTGCACCCGTGCGCGAAGGTGTGCTCGAGCATCATCCAGTGGCCGACCTCGTGGGTGAGGGTGTCGCCCTCGGCGTACTTGCCGGCCGTGCCGCCGGGCATCGACTCGTCGAGGATGACGACGCCGTCGATGTAGTCGCGGCCGTTGTTGTAGCCCTTGGGGAAGTAGGCCCAGCCGAGGAGGCCGCCGCCGATGTCCGCGACGTAGACGTTGAGCGTCGTCGCGTCGCCGGTGTGCAGCGCCCTCTTCATGTCCCTCTCGGTCTTGCCCGGCGCGACGTGGTACCAGTCCTCGTTCACCGTCCACGTCGTGTCGACGAGGTCGAAGCGGAACGGGCTGTCGGAGGCCGTCGCGGACGTCGCCCCCGAGTAGGAGGCGTTGAGGACCCCGACCTGGTCGGCGATCATCGTCTCCATCCGGGTGCGCTCCCCGCCCACGAGCTCGTGGTCGGACACGACGTGGAAGACGGTGTCGACCGTCACCGAGCCGTCCGCCATCCGCGGGGCGTCCTCCAGCACGCCGTAGGCCTTGGCCTCGTTGTCCGGGTAGAGCTTCGGCTCCTTGGCCGTCGCGCCGTCGGCGACCCGGGCGGCGCTCGCGGGGTCGCAGGCCACGACGGCCTCGGAGGGGGCCGCGGCGGCCGACGTCGCGGCGACGGTGCTCCCGGTGAGGGAGGCGGCGGCGAGGAGGCCGGCGGCGAGCGCGCCGGCCGCGGAGACGCGACCGCGGGTGGTGGTCACTGGGCTCATGGATGTCCTTCGGTGCTCGGGTGCGCCCCCTGTCCGGGACACACGACAGCGGGACGGTACCCGCCCGGAGGGCACCCGAGGAGGTGTCGTGACGCCCGGGATCGCCCAATTCGGCGGGCCTCGTGCGGGCCGCTAGCATGGGTCTTTGGCGTCGCCCCGGACGTCCGCGCGCTGCGCGGCCCCGGTCGGCCGGTCCTCCCGGTCCGCGACGCACGACCGTGAACCCGACACCCCAGGTGGAGTGCCCGCAGTGAAGAGTGCCGTCGAGACCCTGAGCCCGACCCGGGTCAAGCTGATCGTCGAGGTCCCGTTCGAGGAGGTCAAGCCCCTCCTGGACAAGGCGTACGCGACGATCGGCGCCCAGGTGCAGGTGCCCGGCTTCCGCAAGGGCAAGGTCCCGAACCGGATCATCGACCAGCGCATCGGGCGCGGCGCCGTCGTCCAGGAGGCCGTCAACGAGGGGCTGCCCCAGTTCTTCGCCCAGGCCGCCGAGGAGCAGGAGGTGCGCGCCATCGGCCAGCCCGAGGTCGACGTCACCGCGGTGCCGCTCGAGGACGGACAGGACCTGGAGTTCTCCGTCGAGACCGACGTCCGCCCGACCGTCGAGCTGCCCGAGCTCGAGGGCATCGAGGTCTCTGTCGACGACGTCGCCGTGTCCGACGAGGACGTCGAGGAGCGGATGACCTCGCTGCGCGAGCGCTTCGGCACCCTCGTCGGCGTCGACCGCGCCGTCGAGACCGGCGACCACGTGTCCATCGACCTCGCCGCCAGCATCGGGGGCGAGGACATCGACTCCGTCGAGGGCGTGTCCTACGAGGTCGGCTCCGGCAACATGCTCGAGGGCATGGACGACGCGCTCGTCGGCATGACCGCCGGCGAGACCAAGACCTTCACCGCCCCGCTCGCCGGGGGCGACCGCGAGGGCCAGGACGCCGAGTGCACGGTCACCGTGCAGTCGGTCAAGGTCCGTGAGCTCCCCGAGCTCGACGACGAGTTCGCCCAGCTCGCCTCCGAGTTCGACACCCTCGAGGAGCTGCGCGCCGACCTGGTCACCCAGGCCGAGCAGGCGAAGAAGTACGAGCAGGGCATCCAGGCCCGCGACCGGCTGCTGGACCACCTCGTCGACACCGTCGACGTGCCGCTGCCCGAGGGCATCGTCAAGGCCGAGGTCGACAGCCACCTCGAGGGTGAGAACCGGATGGACGACGACGAGCACCGGGCCGAGGTCGACACCTCCACCCGCAAGGCGCTGACCGCCCAGTTCCTCCTCGACGCCATCGCCGAGAAGCTCGAGGTCGAGGTCGAGCAGCCCGAGCTCATCGAGTACCTCGTGATGAGCGCGCAGCAGTACGGCATGGACCCGAACCAGTTCGCCCAGGCCGTCGACCAGCAGGGCCAGATCCCGGCGATGGTCCAGGAGGTCGCGCGGCGCAAGGCGCTCGCGGCGGTCCTCGACGACGCGAGGATCACCGACGCCGGTGGTCACGAGATCGACCTCAACGAGCTCGTGCCGGAGGCCGAGCAGCCCGAGGTGGCGGACGCCGAGGCCGACACCGACGCCGCCGACGCCGCCGTCGACGAGGCCGCGGTCGACGAGGCCACCGACGTGGCCGCGACCCAGGCGGAGGACACCCCCGCCAAGGCCTGAGGCCACCCGCACCACCGACGACGCCGCGCTCCCCGACGGGGGGCGCGGCGTCGTCGTGCGGCCCTCGGCGGCCCGGCGTCAGGCGGGCGGGGGAGCGGTGGTCTCCCCGACGCGCAGCTCGACGGGGAACGGCTCGTCGGCGACGTCCTCGCCCTCCAGCCGCCGCCGGACCAGCCGCCCGAGGGCGCGGCCCTTGGCCCGTCCCGGCTGCAGCACCGTCGTCAGCGTCTCGTCGAGCCAGGGCAGGTCGACCCCGTCGAACCCGGTGACCGAGACGTCCTGCGGCACCCGCAGCCCGAGGGCGCGGGCCGCCCGGACGACGCCGGCGGCCAGGAGGTCGGCCTGACAGACGACCGCGGTGGGGCGGCGGGCGACCGGGACGTCGAGCAGCAGCCGGCCGGCGGCCTCCCCGGAGCCGACGGTGAGGTCGGCGGTCTGCACGAGCGGCGCGTCGTCCCCGGTGAGGGTCAGGAAGCCCCGGGCCCGGCCGGCGGCGTCGGGGTAGGCGGCAGCGGCGACCTCGGCGGGCTCGGCCCATCCGGTGGCGGCACCGGGCGTGAGGGGCATCGAGACGTGCGCGACGCGGGTGTGCCCGAGCCCGAGCACGAGCCGGGTGGTGAGGGCGATGGCGGCGGCCTCGTCGGTGAGGACGTGCGCGACGCGCCGGTCGACCGGGGCGCCGCTGCCCACGAGGGGGACGCCGCGGGCGGCGAGGTGGTCGACGAGCGGGTTGGTGGCGATGCCGCAGAGGGGGAAGACGGCCGCGTCGACGGCCTGGGTCGCGAGCTGGTCGACGGCCCGGCCCGGGTCGTCGGGGGGCTGGGCCACGAGGAGCATCGAGCGGCCGGCGGAGTCGAGCTCCTCGGCCAGCCCGTCGAGCACCCCGAGCGCGAAGGGGTCGCGGAAGGCGTCGCGCAGCGGGCCCTCGACGACGACCGCGACCGTGCCCACCCGGCCCTGCCGCAGCGACGAGGCGAGCGGGTCCGGCCCGGAGAACCCGAGCTCGGCGGCGGCGGCCCGCACCCGTTCGGCCGTGGCGACGGCGACCGGGCCCTTGCCGCTGAAGACGAGCGAGGCGGTCGAGGTCGAGACCCCCGCCCGGTCGGCGACGTCGCGCAGCGTCGCCCGGCGGGGCGGGCCCGCGGATCCGGCTTGACGCGACGACGGCATGCGTCGCACAATATCGAATCGATTCGATCGAATCGATTCGACCCGTCGAGGACCCGCCGAAAGAGACCCGTGAGCACGTCGATGACCACCGCCCCCGCCCTGCCCCGCGAGCGGGTCACCGCCGCCCGCACGGCGGTCTTCGTCGTCTTCGCCCTGGCCGGCGTCGTCTTCGCGTCGTGGGCGGCCCGGATCGCCGACACCAAGAGCACGCTCGGCCTCACCCCGGGCCAGCTGGGGACGACGCTGCTCGCCCTGAGCGCCGGCTCCGTCCTCGGCCTGCCGCTGGCCGGACGGGTCAGCGACCGGGTGGGCCCGGCCCGCAGCGTCGCGGCCGGGATGGGCGTCGCCCTCGTCGGGCTCGTCCTCGCCGGTGCCGTCGTCGGCGCCGGCGGGTCGCGGTGGCTGCTCGCCGTCGGGCTGTTCCTCCTCGGTCTCGGCGTCGGGCTGTGGGACGTCTCGATGAACCTCGAGGGCGCCACCGTCGAGCGGCTGCTGGACCGCTCGGTCATGCCCCACTTCCATGCCGCCTTCTCCGCCGGGACCGTGGTCTCGGCGCTCGTCGGGGCCGGCATGTCGTGGGGCGGGGTGCCGTTGCTGGCCCACTTCGCCGGGAGCGCCGTGCTCACCGTCGGGCTGGCCCTCTGGGCGGTGCCGCGCTTCCTTCCGGTCGCCGCGGCCCCCGAGACCGGGTCCGACGACGACCCCGAGCCCGTCGCCGCCGGGCCGCAGCGCTCGGCCTGGCGGGAGCCGCGCACGCTCCTCATCGGCGTCGTCGTCCTGGCCGCCGCCTTCACCGAGGGCACCGCGAACGACTGGCTCGCCGTGGCCTTCACGGTCGGCCACGAGGTGCCCGAGTGGGTGGGGGTCCTCGGCTTCGCGACCTTCCTCACCTTCATGACCGTCGGGCGGATCCTCGGCACCGGGCTCCTCGACACCCACGGCCGGGTGCCGGTGCTGAGAATCTCCTTCGGGCTGGCGGTGCTCGGGGCGGCGCTCGTCGTGTTCGGCAGCGCCTGGGTCGCCTTCGTCGGGGCCGCCGTCTGGGGTGTCGGGGCGGCGCTCGGGTTCCCGGTCGGCATGAGCGCCTCGGCCGACGACCCCGCCCGCGCCGCGGCCCGGATGTCGGTCGTCGCCACCATCGGCTACGTCGCGTTCCTCGCCGGGCCTCCGCTCCTGGGCTACCTCGGCGACCACGCCGGGGTGCTGCACGCGCTGCTCGTCGTCGGGGCGCTGGCGCTGCTCGCCCTCTCGCTCGTCCCCTCGGTGCGCGAGCCCGACGGGCTGCCGCGCAACGCGGCGCGCCCCGAGCCCGCCGACCGCTGAGCCCCCACGGCCCCCGGCCCGCCGGTCCGTCCGCGCGGCCGGGCCTACGCTCACGGCGAACACGGCGCGGTCCGGGAGTACCGGCGTCGGGGCCGGACGTTAGGGTCGAGAGCAAGGCACGAACAGACCAACCGAGGAGCGACACCAGCGTGACCGACGACAAGGAGATCGTCGCCGCGGGCCCTGGCCCCCAGGCCGGCCTCGACGACCACATCTACAACCGCCTCCTCAAGGAGCGGATCATCTTCCTCGGGTCCGACGTCCGCGACGACAACGCGAACGCGATCTGCGCCCAGATGCTCCTGCTCGCGGCGGAGGACCCCGGCAAGGACATCTGGCTCTACATCAACAGCCCCGGTGGCTCCGTCACCGCCGGCATGGCGATCTTCGACACCATGCAGTGGGTCCCCAACGACGTCGCCACCGTCGCGATGGGCATGGCCGCCTCGATGGGCCAGTTCCTCCTGTCGGCCGGGACCCCCGGCAAGCGCTACGCCACCCCGCACGCGCGGGTCATGATGCACCAGCCGTCCGGCGGCATCGGCGGCACGGCGTCCGACATCAAGATCCAGGCCGAGCAGCTGCTGCACATCAAGAAGCAGATGGCCGAGCTCATCGCCGAGCACACCGGGCAGAGCAAGGAGCAGATCGAGCGCGACTCCGACCGCGACCGGTGGTTCACCGCCCCGGAGGCCAAGGAGTACGGCTTCGTCGACCACGTCATCACCAAGGCGGACATGGCGGGCCGGCACAGCGACAACCCGGTGACCTCCGACTGAAGCCCGCCGAGACGACGCGAGAGTAGAGACATGAACCCAGACATCACCGGTCGCCTCCAGGTCCCGGCCCCGAGCAGCCGCTACATCATGCCGCAGTTCGAGGAGCGCACCTCGTACGGCATGAAGCGGCTCGACCCGTACACCAAGCTGTTCGAGGACCGCATCATCTTCCTCGGGGTGCAGGTCGACGACGCGTCCGCGGACGACGTCATCGCCCAGCTCATCGTCCTGGAGTCCCAGGACCCCGACCGCGACATCCTCATGTACATCAACAGCCCCGGCGGCTCGTTCACGGCCATGACGGCCATCTACGACACGATGCAGTACGTGCGTCCCGACGTGCAGACCTACTGCATCGGGCAGGCCGCCTCCGCCGCCGCGGTCATCCTCGGCGCCGGCGCCCCGGGCAAGCGGTTCGCGCTGCCGAACGCCCGGGTGCTCATCCACCAGCCCGCCATCGAGGGCACCGGCGGCATGGCCTCCGACCTCGAGATCCACGCCAACGAGATCATCCGGATGCGGGAGTGGCTGGAGGAGACGATCGCCAAGCACTCCGGCCGCGACGTCGAGACCGTCCGCAAGGACATCGACCGCGACAAGATCCTCTCGGCCGAGGCCGCGAAGGAGTACGGCCTCGTCGACGAGGTGCTCGCCTCGCGCAAGGCCAACACCTGAGCCC